>CAIQJP010000001.1 GCA_903872155.1 uncultured Actinomycetes bacterium
AGTCTCACGGTTCCGACCGCGACAAGTTTCCGTAACGTGCCAGCGAAATTGCTCGAAGTAAACCGCAGTGTGATCAACGGTTATCGCAGCCGAACTGGCCAAAGCAAAATTAGTTTCACACATTTGATTGGTTACGCCATTGTTCGCGCAATTGCCGACGCAGTTCCGGTGATGAATAGTGGATTCTCCGAAGGTGCTGACGGTAAGCCACGCGTCACGCATCATCAACACATCAATATGGGACTCGCAGTTGACGTTGCGAAGTCTGACGGAAGTCGTACCTTGGTTGTTCCGGTGTTGCGCGAAGCTGATCGCCTTTCATTCGGTGAATTTTTGGTGGCCTACGAAGACGTTGTACGCAAGGTCAAACAAAACAAACTGACCGTGGCCGATTTTCAAGGCGCGACGATCAGTTTGACCAACCCCGGCACGATTGGAACAGTTCAAAGTGTGCCGCGTTTGATGCCTGGTCAGGGTGTCATCGTTGGTGTTGGATCTATTGATTATCCAGCCGAATTCCAAGGTGCCGATGAGCGAGCCCTCGGAACCTTAGGTATTTCAAAAGTTGTCACTGTCACCAGTACATACGACCATCGCATCATTCAGGGTGCCGAAAGCGGCATGTTCTTGAAGCGCGTTCATGAGCTCTTGTTGGGTGAGCACGGTTTTTACGAAGGTGTTTTCAAGAGTCTTGAAGTTCCTTATGAAGCAGTGAAGTGGCGCACCGACGTCAACCCGCTCGACCGTGAAGAATCGAACCTGCACAAGCAGATGCAAATTGCTACTTTGATTCGCGTACATCGCGTGCGCGGTCACTTGATTGCTGACATTGATCCGTTGCGATGGAAGGAACCGAAGTTGCCCGTCGAACTTGACCCTGCAACTTATGGTCTCACTATTTGGGACCTCGATCGCGAATTCTTAACGGGCGGTGTCGCTGGTACTAATCGTTTACCGTTGGGCGAATTGTTGCATGTTTTACGTGATGCTTATTGCCGCAGTATTGGCGTTGAGTACATGCACATTCAAGACACCGACGAACAGCGTTGGGTGCAAAGCCATTTTGAAGGCGTGCAGTTCCAACTGTCTAAAGAAGAAAAGCATCGCGTACTTGAGCGATTGAACGCAGCTGAAGCATTTGAAAAGTTCTTGGCAACGAAGTACGTCGGAACCAAGCGTTTCGGTCTTGAAGGCGCCGAAAGTGCCGTGCCGATTCTCGATGAGATTTTGTCGCGGGCGGCTTCGGTCGGACTTGACTCAGCAGTTGTCGGTATGGCGCATCGTGGTCGCTTGAACATTTTGGCAAATGTGATGGGCAAGAGTCTCGACAGCATCTTTGGTGAATTCGAAGGTTACGTAGATCCCGCAACCGTGCAGGGTTCTGGCGATGTGAAGTATCACTTGGGCGCTTCGGGTCAGCACGTCAACCCGAGCGGCGCATCAATCAAGATTGAACTTGCAGCCAACCCGAGCCACCTCGAAACGGTTGATCCGTTGGTGCTCGGAATGATTCGTGCCCGTCAAGATCAGATTGATCCCCCAGGTTCTTTCCCCGCACTGCCAATCTTGATTCACGGAGACGCCGCGTTCGCTGGTCAAGGAATTGTTGCCGAGTGTCTAGGCATGAGTGACATCAATGGTTATCGCGTTGGTGGAACGATTCACCTCATCATCAACAACCAAATTGGTTTCACGACGTCGCCGCAGTTCGCGCGTTCATCGCTGTACTGCAGCGATGTTGCCAAGACTGTTCAGGCTCCAATTTTCCATGTCAATGCCGACGACCCCGAAGCATGTGTTCGCGTCGCTCGCCTCGCATGGGATTATCGTCAACGTTTCCATAAAGACGTGGTTATTGACATGGTGTGCTACCGCCGTCACGGACATAACGAAGGTGACGACCCCAGTTACACGCAACCGCTCATGTACAAGGCCATTGCTGAAAAGCGCAGTGTTCGTAAGTTGTATGTTGAGACTTTGGTTGGCCGTGGTGACATCACGCTCGAAGAAGCCGAACAAGCACTCAATGATTTCCAGAACAAGCTGCAAGTTGCACTTGATCAGACTCGTTCGCACGCGCCAGTGCCGACCAAGGTTGCCAAGCCGCCCAAGCCTGTTGGTGTTTTGCCGCACGTCGACACCGGTGTTCAACGAGCAGTGCTCGACAAAGTCTTTGCACAGCTCACTAATTATCCCGAGGGCTTTACGGTCCATCCGAAATTAGGTAAGCAGTTCGAGCTGCGCTCAAAGATTTACAACGAGCAAAGCGAAGTCGAATGGGCAACAGCCGAACTGTTGGCATATGGCTCACTCGTCACCGAAGGTGTTCCGGTGCGGTTGGCCGGAGAAGACTCACGACGTGGAACGTTCAGTCACCGTCACTCGGCGTTAGTTGATAACAACACTGAGCGTGTTTGGATTCCGTTGTCCGAATTACCAGGTGCCGAAAAGTTCTGGGTCTACGACTCGCTTCTCAGCGAATATGCCGCGCTTGGTTTTGAATACGGCTATGCCCACGCCAACCCCGAAGCTTTGGTTTTATGGGAAGCACAATTTGGTGATTTCGTTAATGGAGCCCAAATCATCATCGACCAGTATTTGGTGGCCGCCGAAGACAAGTGGGGGCAACACAATGCTCTCGTCATGTTGTTGCCACACGGTTACGAAGGTCAAGGCCCAGAACACAGTTCGGCTCGTATTGAACGCTTCTTAACTTTGTGTGCTGAAGACAACATCCAAGTTGTGAACGCCACGACAGCTGCGCAGTTTTTCCACGTGTTGCGTCGCCAGATGCACCGCGAGGTTCGCAAGCCACTGGTGATCTTTACGCCTAAGGGACCATTGCGAATGAAGGAAGTCCGCTCAAAGATTTCTGATCTTGAACCCGGCACCTCATTCCAAGAAGTACTTGACGATCCATTCGTGAACGACGCTGCGAGCGTCAAGCGCGTGGTGTTCTGTTCAGGAAAAGTTGCGTGGGATGCATTCGCCGAACGAAACAAGCGCAATGCTGCGGCAGCGATTGTGCGTGTTGAGCAGTTGTATCCATTCCCGATCGAGCAGATGATGGAAATTTTGCAGCGCTATCCAAATGCTAAAGAAGTTGTTTGGCTGCAAGAAGAGCCTGGCAACATGGGCGCTTGGACATTCGTTGAACATCGCTTCTGGCGAGTCAAAGATCAGGGATACGACTTGCGTCGCGTGGCGCGTGTTGAAAGCGGAAGCCCAGCAACTGGTTCAAAGACCGTCCATGATCAAGAACTTGCCGATCTCATGGACGAGACCTTCCAAGGTCTCTGAGTTACCCGCGAACTAGCGAAGTTCAATTCCGAGAATAGCTTCAAGTTCGTTGATCGCTTTGTCGGCTCCCAAAACTTTGATCGTTTGCATTCCCATTGCCGCGGCTGGTTTGAGATTGATTCCGAGATCATCTAAAAACACGCATTGTGTGGGTGCGACATCGAGTAATTCGCAGGCAATTTCGTAGAACCGAGTTTCGGGTTTGCGGCAGCCAACCTTTGAACTCTCAACGACTGCATCAAAGCGTTCCATGATGAGATCGATCTCGGCCTCACGACTATTTTCGGGACGTTCGGTGATGCCATCGCCACCGACCATGTTGTTGGTGAGACAGGCTGTTTTGAATCCGGCTGCCTTCACAAGATCAAGAGCGTGCACCATTTCGGGCCGAATCTCGCCTTTGAGAAGTGCCAATACGTCATAACCCCGAATTTCAAAACCCATCGCCGCGGCATCATTGGCGAACGCCTGATCAAACTCGGCAGCTGAAATATCGCTGCGCTCAAAATGCGCCCAGGCGTTGTCATCGGGATTGGTGGCGTTGACGGTCCGAATCGTGTCCAAAGGAAGCCCCTGAGCCGTCTCGAAGCGGTTAAATGCCTCAAAAGGGCTACTCAGGATCACCCCGCCAAAATCCCACAAAACAGCCGAAATAGTCGTCGTACGAGTCACACCTCAGATCGTAGGGCTATCCCCACCTGCGAGCCCCATTAGTGGTTCACTAGAAGGGATATGTCACCGAAGCCAGCCGCCCCAAAACACGTCATTGTGGACGGTTCGAACATCGCCACTGAGGGCCGTTCGAAGCCCAGCCTCAAGCAGTTAAACGATGCCGTGATGGCGTTTATTCAAGATCACCCGAAAGCGGTGATCACGGTGATCGTTGATGCAACGTTTGGACACCGCATTGACCCGAAAGAAGCGCCCGCATTCGATAAGGCGGTTGAACATAACGAACTCGTGACGCCACCAGCGGGCACGGTGGGTCGAGGCGATGGTTTTGTGTTGAGCATTGCCGAAAAAGTCGGCGCTTCAATTTTGTCGAACGACAGTTATCAAGAATTTCATGGGCAGTACGAATGGCTGTTTGATGAAGGTCGGTTAATCGGCGGCAAACCTGTTCCAAATGTCGGCTGGGTCTTTGTCAATCGCACCCCAGTTCGTGGCGAAAAGAGTCGTCGCGCAATTCGCGAATCTCAACCCTCATCTGACAAGCCTGGTAAGGGTGTTGCCAAAGTCAAGGTCAGCGCCGAAGCGATGAAGCCCATGCCCGTGCCGAAGACGTTGCCACCTGGCGCAACCTTGCCGGCCAAGAAAGTTGAAAGCTCAAAATCAGTGAACGACATTTTGCCGTTCTTGCAATTCATTGAAAAGAACACCGTTGGCTCGGTCGTGGTGGGAGTCGTTGAGAGTTATTCGTCGCACGGTGCGTACGTCGCGATTGGCGATGTACGTGGGTATGTGCCTTTACGTCTTCTCGGAAACCCACCTCCTCGTTCGGCTCGTGAAGTGATGCAACTTGGCGACAGCGTGACTCTAGAAATTGTGGAGATCATTGCCGGTCGACGCAGCATCGATCTTGTTCCGACAACCAAGGCAGTTTCAACGGTCGCGGCGAAGTCGAAGAAGAAGGCCGCGCCAGTCAAAAAAGCTGCGCCGGTTAAGAAGGCTGTGCCTGTGAAGAAGGCCGCGCCAGTCAAAAAGGCTGTGCCAGTCAAAAAAGCCGCACCAGTAAAGAAGTCTGTTGCCAAAAAAGTCGAGACAAAAGTTGTCCCGAAAAAGGTTGCGGCCAAGTCTCCAGTGAAGGCCGCCGCTCGCCGCAAGTGACTTGAGGGTCGCTGATCGCCTACGGTTCTCTTGTGCGCCTCGCTACCTGGAACGTCAACTCATTACGGGCTCGCATGCCACGTGTCGACGAATGGTTACTTGACGTACAACCAGATGTCGTATGCATGCAAGAAACCAAACTCGCCGAAGATGCTTTTCCGACGGAACATTTTGCTGAGATGGGATACGAATCTGTTCATCACGGTCAAGGTCAGTGGAATGGCGTTGCCATTTTGAGCAAGGTCGGTCTTGTTAATCCGGTCCGGAATTTCGCTGATGGTCAGCCGCTTGACGCCGAAGCGCGTTTAGTCACCGCGACATGCGGCGGTATTCGCGTGAGTTCGGTGTATGTACCCAATGGGCGCGAACTTGATAACGATCACTACCAATACAAGTTGGCGTGGATGAAGCGTTTGATTGATCATCTCAACGCCGATACCAGTTCATCAGATGCCGTTATCGTCACGGGCGACTACAACATCGCTCCCGAAGACATTGATGTGTATAACCCCGCCGACTTTATTGGGGCAACTCATGTCAGTGAGGCCGAGCGTCAAGTGTTGCGTGACCTCGAATCGTGGGGGATGGTTGATGTCTTTCGTCAACATCACCCCGACGACAAATTGTTTTCGTGGTGGGATTACCGCGCTGGTGGCTTTAATCAGAACAAAGGAATGCGGATTGACTTAATTATGGCGACGTCATCAGTTGCTGCGAAATCACGCTGGACAGTTGTTGATCGCCAGGCGCGAAAAGGCGAGAAGCCCAGCGACCACGCTCCGGTATTGGTGGATATTGATGTCTGAAGAACTCACTCCCGAATCTGAACGCTCGGTCTGGTCAAACCCGGACGATTCGGTCATTCCATCGCCTTTAGCTTTGCCGCGACATCGCGTAGCAATGTACGACCCGAATAATCCTCGCCTTCGCCTAGCAAACGCGACCCGCGAAGTTTTGCAACATTCAGCGACATCAACCGCTCATGCCGACGTGTTTGCTCAAGCGGCAGCGTTGCTCGAACAAGCTGCGGCGTTACTTGAACCTGGTCCGCATGGACGTTCGTATCACGCAAGTGCTGAAGGTGCAGTTGGGGGTGCGACACACGGTTTCATCAGCCACAGTCCAGTGACTGGCCCACTCAACGGATTGGCTGGACTCATTGAACTTGAAAGTACCGCGACCGAAATTATTGCGACCGTTTCGTACGGAGATGCATACGAAGGCCCGCCTGGTTGTTTGCATGGTGGTTTAATCGCCGCGATCTTTGATGAGGTTTTAGGTTTCGCACAGGCATTATCTGGTGCTCCCGGAATGACTGGTCGCCTTGAAGTGACTTATCGATCACCGACACCACTGCATCAGCCATTAAAAGTAACTGGTCGATTTGATGGCATTAATGGTCGCAAGATCATGACATCGGGTGAGATTTATGCGGGCGACCGTTTATGCGCTGAAGCGATTGGCACGTTTATCTCGGTGAAGGCTGAGAAATTCGCGGCGCTGAATCTTGATCGTCAAACGCGCGACTAACTATTGGTGCGTTTGTTCAATTCCGCGTTGCACCGCAGATAAAACTCGTTGACCAACCCGTAACGCCATTGATTGGCCAAAGCCTTCGATTGCCGAAAGTTCTTCCACATTTTTCGGGCGAGCCTGAGCAATGCGCCGGAGAACTTCGTCCGAACAAAAGATCGTGGGATCAAGGTTTGCGACGCGACCAGCGTTTGTTCGCCACAACAAAAGTTCGTCATAAACAAAATCATGTGGCTCAAGTTCTTGACGACGAAGTGTTTGATCACGCACGTAATCAGAAGATGGAGGAGCGACTTCAATGACCATGTCAACACCCTCAACGAATGGACTGCGGGTTCGAGATCGCCCACGACGTGAATGAGCGTGTGTGATTGCCAAACGATCAGCAGCGCGAGTCATGGCAACATAGGCCAAACGAATTTCTTCGGCGGTTTCTGCTGGGGTCTTGGCTGACGAGTGTGGAATCAACCCTTGTTCGCACCCTGCAAGCACCACATTGTCCCACTCGCGTCCTTTGGCGCCGTGGAAAGTCAGCAGCTCAACTGAATCTTGGTATCGCTCGTCGTCAAATGGACGATTGGTGCGTACCCAGGCCAAGAAAGTTCGACCATCTCCACCACCTTCGGTCAAGAACTCATCAACTGCATCAGCAACACGACGCCGTGCAACCAAATCTTCTTCTGTTTCAGTTGACTCTTCAGCCAATGGAGCGCGGGCATCGCGTGACCACGTTGCGATTCGTATCGAACTTGGCAGATCGCCAACTTCGCGGGTGGCACGTTGTACAGGATCGGCGGCAACCGAACCGACAATTCGTGTCGGAATATTGTGGACATTCAGGGCATCGCGAAGTGGAGCTAATTGTGCGTTGGTGCGAGCCAATATTGCAAAGTCACGCCAACGCGATGTTGGTGTGCGCCATGATTCAATGATTTGGGCAATGCCATTCGCTTCGGCTTTTTCGTCATCAAAACCGTAGATCTGAACTGGCGAACCATCAGGACGCGTTGAGAAGAGTTGCGGAGAATCAGTAGGAAGATGCGACAAGGCTCGAAGTCCCGCTTGAACAACCTGTGGCGTGCAGCGATAGTTCGCAGAAAGTCGAATGACTTCAATTCCAGGGAACCGTTGTTCGAGGGCGGTCAAGACTGATGGGTCGGCGCCATTGAATCCGTAGATCGACTGCGACGGGTCGCCGACAAGGGTGAGGTCATCGCGACCGGTGCGCCACTGATCAAGAACCGCTAGTTGTAGAGGGTT
Source organism: uncultured Actinomycetes bacterium (assembly GCA_903872155.1). GTDB lineage: Bacteria > Actinomycetota > Acidimicrobiia > Acidimicrobiales > Ilumatobacteraceae > Casp-actino8. Next base: position 7,921 of record CAIQJP010000001.1, read on the forward strand.
TAAGTCCTGGGCTTCATCGACAAAGAGATGGCGAATTTTCCAATGCACGATGTTGGCAAAATTATTGTCGTCACGCATCGCTTCAATAGTGAGCGAGAGTAAATCATCAAGGTCTATGACTCCACGTTTGCGCTTCAGCATCTGAACATCGCTCATGACTTTGGCAACATCGGCAACGGGGGCAGACGATCGGCGTCCACTTGACTGAATGGCCGAGGCATAGCGATCGGCAGTGATGTTTCGCGATCGGGCCCAATCAATATCACTCGATAAATCATTAATGTTGGCGGTTCGCTTAGGTCCGATGACTTCGCCAATCAGTCGACGACGATCAGAAACCACCACAGGATGGCTCTTACCTTGTTCATCCCAACGCTGTCGTAAAAGTGCCAGGGCCACGGAGTGGAATGTGCCAGCGATGATGGTGTCACGAAGCCCAAGCGCTCGTAGGCGTCGACGCAATTCGGTTGCCGCTTGGCGCGTGAAAGTAAGGACAGCGACATGGGAGGCATCAGCAGATTCGGTCAAACACCGATAGGCCACTCGTCGGGTGAGCACACCCGTTTTTCCAGATCCCGCACCGGCGATGACAGCGAGCAGGGGAGCCGATGAGGTGATTGCAGATTGTTGAGTGGGGTCTAAACCCAACAACAATTCCTTTTTGAGGTCTGCATTAATCACTCTGACATCGTAGGGCATGGTTCTGCGAAGTATTGTGGGCGTTATGCCGTATCCCGCTCGACTTCTCAACCCCGATGAATCAGTTGCTCTTGACCTACATCCCCATTGGTGGTTTTTCGCCGAATCGGTGACGTCATTTGTCGTTTCTGTCGTTTTGTCGTTTTTCCTGCTTGGTCAAAGTGATCCGAAAAGCGACCTGGTCAAAATTGCTTCTTATCCCGTCTGGGTCATCGCTGCCCTGGCAACAGTTTGGCTCGTTATTCGTTATCTCAAATGGCGCACGACGTATTTCGTGATCACTTCAGATCGATTGATTTATCGCCATGGCGTGATTGCTAAGGCGGGTATCGAAATTCCACTCGAACGTGTCAACAACGTGAACTTTAAACAAGGGATCTTTGAGCGCATCATTGGAGCGGGCGACCTTTTGATTGAGTCCGGTGGCGAAGACGGTCAGCAACGCTTTTCTGATATCTCGCACCCTGACAAAGTGCAAAACCTCATCCACTTGCAGATGGAAGACAATCAAAAGCGTTCATTCAGCGTGAACATGGTTGGTGGCAATGATGTTGCGACTCAAATTGAAAAGCTTGAAGGTCTTCGTGACCGCGGTTCAATTACAGCAGAAGACTTTGAAGCACAGAAGCGACGCCTGCTCGATAGTTGATTAAGCGCGGTGCCGTATCCCGACGATGCAGCCACCAAATCCGCCACCCGTCATGCGGGCGCCAAGAAACCCAGGTTCGCTCGTCATGGCTTGAACTGCTCGATCCATCTCTTCATTTGATGTTTCGTAGTCGTTGGTCAAACTGGTGTGACTTGCCACCATCAATTCGCCAGCAGTGCTGAAATCCTTTTGTGAAAGCGCCGAAGCGAAATCACGCACTCGTTGATTTTCGGTAATGACATGTCGCGCACGGCGGTATAAGCGTTGATCATTAATGTTCTTCGCGTCACTGATGCTCGCTAATCGCAGCGGACCAATCAATTTTTCAATGTCGACGCAATCGGTCACTCGATCGGAATATTCGCTTCCGGCGAGCGTGCGTTGCGAAATAAAGCGTGTCACCACTTCAATCTCGTCGGGCATCGCGATGTGTTGCACATCGAGTGTGTGGCAATCGATCAGCGTGGCCGTATTGGGTCGGCCGACAGCAATGCATAATTGATCCATGATTCCGCAAGGAACTCCAGAGGCATTCTGTTCGGCTCGTTGACAGAGCAAGGCAATGTCAGTTTCGGACATTTCAATCTTGGAAATAGAAATTGCGATTCGTGCGATCGCTATTTCGAGTGCGGCGCTTGATGACAAACCCGACCCAATAGGAATCGTTGTGCTGATTTCACCGGTGAACCCTGGAACTTCACAACCAATTTTGTTGAACTCGAATAAGACTCCCGCCACATAGCGACCCCACGCTGGATAAACCAAATGAGGGTCAATAATGGGCAAAGCAATAGAAATTGGTTCCGCTTCATCATGCGAAACAAGATTCCAAACGGAACTCGTGTTTGCTTGACCGATCACGGTTGTGAACGCATCAATAGTCATGGGCATCACAAGGCCGCCGGTGTAATCGGTGTGATCGCCAATCAGATTGACGCGACCTGGCGCTGAAACGTGGATTGTTTCGTTCACGCCAACTTCAGAGTCTTGCTAAATCGCTCAACTGAATCCATGTCGAATGGGGCACGAAGTGCCAAGTTGATTTGCTCGGCGCCAGCAGCAACATATTGACCAATGCGATCAATGACTTGCTCATCGCTTCCGGTTAACACTCCAGGTCGAACACCTTCGGCGAGCATGCCAAATTGTGAATGCAAACTTTCTTCGGTCCAGGCGATGCCAACATTGACGGTGCGCTTCACTTCTTTGGGGTCGCGGCCGATTGATTCGCAGTGGTTGGTGAGAACAGAACTCTTATGAGCGAATGCTTCGGGTGAAACAAAGGGCACATTCCAGCCGTCGGCGTATTTTGCGGTGATGTTGAGAGTTCGCTTCTCTCCGCCACCACCGACCCAAATCGGAATCTTCTTTTGAATCGGTCGAGGTTCGTTGCGGGCATTCGTCAAGTTGAACCATTCGCCGGAAAAGTTGGTGACGTCATCGTGCAATAAACCGCGAACGCACTGCGCCGCTTCCTCAAGTTGATCCATGCGAGTTTTCACTCCGGGGAAGGGAATGCCGTACGCCTCGTATTCAACCTGTGCCCATCCAGCACCAAGTCCCATGTCGGCGCGACCACCCGAAATGTGATCGATGGCAGTAATCATTTTCGCGAGCACTGATGGATGGCGATAGCCGACCGAATAAACGAGTGAACCCACGCGCACGCGACTTGTCTCTGCCGCCAAGGCGGCGTGCATGGCGACCGCCTCAAAACAGGCGGCATCATCAGGCTTGCCAGTCGCTCCATAGAAATGATCCCAAATAGAAATCCAATCAAAGCCGAGGTCTTCAATCTTGCGCCATGCTGGACGCAAAACGTCGTACGTAGTGTGTTGCAATCCGGTGTGGACGCCAAAGCGCATGTGCGGGAACATTCCAGAAGTCATACGACAACGGTAGTCGTTGCGATGATGCAGTCGTAGTGACGAGATGGCTATTCTCACGACATGCCACAAGCGAATATTGCTGCCAACATCGGGACGATCACCATTGAATACGAAACAATGGGCGAGGCAGCCAACCCCGCACTGTTGTTGATTCAGGGCTTTGGTGCACAACTCATCAATTGGCCCGATCGGTTCTGCCAGATGTTGGTTGACCAAGGCTTTTATGTCATCCGCTTCGATAACCGTGATTGTGGTCTCTCAACCAAACTTGATGGAGTGGTCGTCGACCCAAACGCTGTTTTTGCTGCGGCGCTGACCAGCCAAGAGATTCCCCCGGTTCCCTACACGCTGTCAGATTTGGCTCAAGACGCCGTTGAACTACTGAACCATCTCGGGCTTGAAACAGCTCATATTTTGGGAGCATCGATGGGCGGCATGATTGCCCAAACTTTGGTGATTGAACACCCTGAGCGCGCGCGATCCTTGATCTCGCTGTACTCAGTGACGGGCGAATTTGAAATCGGCGCGCCGACGGCCGAAGCGGCAGAGGCATTGCTTGGACCATCTCCCACAGATCGTCAGGCGTACATTGATGCGAGCCCGAAGTACGGGGTGTGGCAGTCAAAGCGTTATTTCGATGAAGTTGCTGTCAAGCGTCAAGCGGCCCGAGATTTTGATCGATCGTTTTACCCAGAGGGGTCGAGTCGTCAGTTGGCTGCAATTTACGCAAGTGGCTCACGGGTTGAGGGATTACAAAAATTGCAGACCCCGACTTTAGTGATTCACGGGAAAGACGACACTTTGTTGCCATCCGACGGTGGCAAGCGCACCGCCGAGTTAGTGCAGGGTTCGACGTTCTTGCTTGTCGCTGATATGGGCCATGACCTTCCCGAGCCCTTGTTGCCACTCATCACCGGAGCAATGGCGGCGCATATGAGACTTGCCGAATGGCAGCGCGCCACTGGTCGCTGAATACGATGAAGGAATGACTGGTCCACTTACAGGTTTTCGTATCGTAGAAATAGCTGGCATCGGGCCTGGCCCGTTTGCCGCCATGATGTTGTCCGACATGGGCGCCGAGGTGATTCGCGTTGAACGCGCTCAGGCAGTTCGTGGTCCGGCCCCAGATGGTCCGGCTTCCGACATCTTGCAGCGTGGGCGTCAGAACATCGCGATTGATCTCAAGAACCCCGAGGGTGTTGAGACATTGTTGAAGCTCGTCGAGTCAGCCGACGCGTTGATTGAAGGTTTCCGCCCCGGTGTTATGGAGCGACTCGGCATCGGTCCCGATGTGTGTTTGGCCCGTAACCCGAAATTAGTTTTTGGTCGCATGACGGGCTGGGGTCAGACAGGCATGTACGCGCAAGCCGCGGGTCACGACATCAACTACATCTCACTCGCTGGTGCTTTGGCTCACTTTGGTCGGGCCGGCGAGGGTCCGGTGCCTCCGATGAACATGGTCGGCGACTTTGGCGGCGGTGGAATGTTCTTGGCATTTGGTGTGGTGTGCGCGCTACTTGAAGCGAGTAAGAGCAACAAGGGCCAAGTTGTTGACGCAGCGATGGTCGATGGCACTGCTGTATTGATGACAATGTTCTGGGCATTTTCACAAATGGGTGCTCATGATGAAAATGCACGCGGAACTAACTTGCTCGACACTGGTGCGCACTTCTACGACGCGTATGAATGCAAGGACGGAAAATACATTTCGATCGGTTCAATCGAGACCCAGTTCTACGCACAGTTATTGCAGCTCACCGGACTTGATTCCGATCCAGAGTTCGCCAAGCAGATGGATAAGTCGCAGTGGCCACATTTGAAGAAGCGCATTGCTGAAGTATTCAAATCAAAGACCCGCGATGAGTGGTGCGCCATTATGGAAACCACTGATGTTTGTTTTGCTCCCGTGCTCACCATGAGCGAAGCTGCCGCCCACCCTCACAACGTTGAGCGCAACATGATTATTGATGTCGCCGGCACAAAGCAGCCTGCTCCCGCGCCACGTTTTTCGCGCACGGTTCCTTCGGTGTCCCGTCCGCCGTCGCATCCTGGTCAACATTCGCGTGAGATTCTTGAAGGCTGGGGCTTCGCTTCAAGCGAGATTGAAAAGTTGTTGGCCTCCGGAGCGGTCGTCGACGCGTGAGCACACTTGTTTGTTTTCACGCACACCCCGATGATGAATCGATAGCAACAGGTGGGTCGATTGCTCGTGCTGCGGCCGAAGGTCATCGTGTTGTTTTGGTGATGGGCACAGATGGTCGGCACGGTGAAACGCCTGCAGATCTTGCCGAAGGCGAAGCACTGCATGATCGTCGCAAGGCCGAGACTGAACGCTCGGCCGAAATTTTGGGTGTGGAGAAGGTGTATTGGTTGGGCTATCACGACAGTGGTATGACTGGCTGGCCGCAAAACAAAGAACCGAATTCATTTATTGGTGCAGACGTTGAGGTTGCCGCTCAAATGTTGGCCAAGATTTTGCTCGACGAACAAGCCGATGTGTTTACTTGCTACGACTGGCATGGCGGTTATGGTCATCCCGATCACATTCAGGTGCATCGTGTTGGCCATCGGGCTGCCGATATCGCAGTCGCGAGTGGTCGAAAGATTCGAGTGCTTGAGTCAACAATGAATCGCACCCGCATTGCACAGATGATGGAGCAAATGGGCGGGGGAGACTTCGACCCAGAAGCACCGGCCGATGATGGTAATCCTTTCGGGACACTGCAAGAAGAAATCACAATGGCCGTTGACGTGAGCGAATTTGTACAGGCAAAGCGTTCGTCAATTATGTGTCATGCAAGTCAAGTCACTGACAGCAGCATGTTTTTGCAGATGCCTCCAGACGTATTTGCGGTTGCCTTCGGTGAAGAGTTCTTCATTGAAGTTGGTCAGCCTGGTGGTGCGCCTAGGGGTTGGTTCATGTGAGTCGCGTGTACATGGTGCGCCATGGTCGAGCGGCGGCCGGTTGGGATACCGATATCAACCCTGGTCTCGATGAGGTTGGTCGTGAGCAGGCATTGGTTACCGCGCAGCGATTGGCGCAATTACCAGCCATGCCATTGATTTCTAGTCCGATGAAGCGGTGTCAAGAAACAGCGGGCTTTTTGTCGGCCATGTGGAATCAAACTGCGGTCACGGTCGAGCCGTTGGTAACTGAAATTCCTTCGCCCGACGGATACGAACTTGGAGAACGCATCGAATGGTTGCGGACCGCAATGGCCGGAACTTGGGGAGAACTCGGTTCGTTGTACACCGATTTCCGAGATGATGTCGTGCGTTATGTGGCGCAATGTCCAACAGACACGGTGATATTTAGTCACTTCATCGCGATCAATGCGGTGATCGGGTCATGCCTAGGTGACGACCGTTTGGTGATTGACAGTTTGGACAATGCGTCAGTAACAGTATTTGAAACTGATGGTGATGGTGGCTTACGACTCATCGAACGCGGCAATCAAGCCGACACTCTGATCCGTTGATCGGGCAGACTGTGTCTATGCGTGTGCATCTTTCATTTCGTTCGTTAGCAGTTGTGGCGACTCTTGGGATTTTGGTCGTTGCCTGTGGGGGTGGTGGCTCATCAAGTGAGACCCTCGCACCTTTGCCAACTACGGCAACGACCACACCTGAAACGACCTTGGCCCCAATGGCAACTTCGGTCGCTCCCGAAAGCACGTCGACAAGCTCAACAAGTTCGACATCAACAACTGTTGCGCCTGCCGAGCAATTGGTGTTGCGTGAAGATGGATTAGGCGATGTGTTGTTTGGTGTTGATGCCGAGCAGATGATCACGTACGTGACACAACTTTTAGGAAAGCCCGACTCTGACTCGGGATACATCGGGCCTGTTTCTGAATTCGGTTCGTGTCCTGGTACTCAAGTGCGTGGAGTGCGATGGGGAGATTTGCTGTTGATGTTTGGCGACGAAAGCGAAGTCGCTCAGGGCCGCGTGCATTTCTATTCGTGGACCTATGGTCCCGTGCAAGGAATCGCTCCTGTGCCGATGGGTCCGGTCACCGATGGCGATATCACCTTGGGCTCGACTGTGGAAGAAATTTTGAAGGTGTATCCCACCGCGGAGATCTTCAACGACGATGTTTTGGGTATGGGTTTTGAAATTAGCCGCACCTTGACTGGGACGCTCAGTAATGACTCGCCGAGTGGTGTCGTGGTGTCGATGACCGGTGGCGTCGCCTGTGCGACCTGAAGCCTGAGCAACTAGGGTCAATGAAACCATGAATGCATTGATGTTGGTTGATCTCCACAAGTCGTGGGCCTGGTTCGTGATTATTGCGAATGGCTTGGCCGGGCTGTGGGCGCTTGGTGCGCACAAGGTTGAGTCGTTGCGTACCCGTGCGTTGTGGTGGTTCACATTGGTCGCCGAATTAACTGTGTTTGTCCAGGTAACGCTTGGTGTGATCATCGTGAATAAGTACAAGCTCGAATTTCCGCAGTTCCATGCGTTCTACGGGTTTGTGGCGATTATTGCCGTCGCGATTATCTACTCGTACCGCAATCAGATGAAGCACAAGTTGTACTTGTTGTACGGCTGCGGTGGACTGTTTGTGATGGGCCTCGGAATCCGCGCCCTCCTCGTCGGCAAGGGCGCCGCTTAATTCCGCCACTTTGGAATGTAGTTACCGCTAGGCGGTAACCAGATTCCAAAGTGGGTGAAAATGAACAAGGGGATTACGGGGTTGGGACTGTTGAAATGGGTGCAGGGGGCGTATCGACAGGAACCGCTGTGGTTTCAACTGGGGCAAAAGTATCTACAGGGGCTTCAGTGAATACTGGGATTTCGCTCGTCGGTGGGGTGGTCATTGGAGTTACATCAGATACCAAAGGCGAGTAGTCCAATTCTTCAGCGGCCAACGCTGCGACTTCAACTTCGGTAGCCCCAATTGACTGCGCATCCACAAGCCACACAATGCATGTCGTCGTTTCGTTTGAACGGATCGCAACGATGACCCCATTGTCATCAGTCGTCACGCTGTCGGCGATTGCCGTGGCTGGAAGGCGAATCATCATGCCCTTGGCACTCGATCCATCTGAAGCGGTGAACATCACATACGAGAATGAACCGTCTGCGAAACTCGTTGCTTGAGTCAACGTCAGGCTTCGGAAGGTGGCACCTTCTTCAATTGAAGCAAATCCAGGTTGTGTCGGGATCAAGACGATTGAATCAATGATGTCTTGGAGCGTTTGATCGGGTGTGTTTAACGAAAGTAATGCGTCGTGAACTTTTTGAGACAACGAATCATCATTCGATGACTCATTCGGCGCAAGTCGCTGAATTTCCACATATAACGCGTCGCTATCGGCGATGCCCGACAAATATGGATAGGGAAGGGTCGAAGTTGGATCGCTTGGTGCGCCGACCGTCAATCCAGTCATTGAGGCAGTTTCTTCAACGGTGGGTAAAACGATAGGGAAGTTGGTAGCGACTGGCTGATCAAGGGCGAGGCCGTTGTATGCAGCTAAAGCCGCTCCGGGAATTCCAAGTTCTTCAGCAATGGTGTACACGGTGACGACATCGCCGTTCAGGTAGCGCACACATGGCGCAACAAGGCAATCGTCGCTGACAGTGGTTGGGTCAACCCAGCCAACGTAGACCGATGAATCGAAGACGTAGGTTTCCGACCATCCATACTGTTCGGCCAGTTGACTAACGCTCACCGACAAAGCATCGGCAATGTTTTGAATCGTGTCCCCAGGGTTAGTCAGAACAGTCTGATGACGTACCGAACCAGGTGCCATCGTTGGCACCGGGACGGTGAGTTCAGCCACCGATCCGGTGCCTTGGGGTTCTGTAGTTGGTTCAACTGCGCCGCTGCTGGTGAGTATTGCTTTGATAAACAGCACGACTCCATCTGGCGAGGCAGCCGTGATGTTCAGCTGTTGTTCTTGCGAATGTTCAACCGCTGAGATTTTGAAACCCTCAGGAAGCACCGACGCAACCGCTTTCGAGATCGTTGCGACTCCATCGGCTGATTGCTCGGCGTCGAGTTCGTTTGCGGGAACGACTGCAGTAGGCGAGTCATCGCGATTAGCCACAATCAGGCCAACGGCAAGTGCGGCGACGACACCGAGAGCGATACCAACACGCAAGCCAGTTGCCGGGCCACGAACTTCCGAGGTGGTGGTGAATGTTTGATTTTCTAAATCGGGAGCAAGGGGGGCATTGTCACCGAGCTGCTGAGTGAAGCGATTGAGTTTGTCGTTCATGAGAGAAGCGCCTCCAGACGCCGACGAGCAAGAGTAAGTTCTCGCTCAATTGTTCGAACCGAGAGACCTAGCAGCGATGCGATATCGCCCGTCGTGAGGTCGTCCCAGTAGGTGAGGTGAATGACTGCCCTTTGACGTTCAGAGATTTTGCGCAGGGCGACCAAGACATCAAGATCAACCGGTTGATCGCTGGTGTCTTGGCGTTGTTGCGCTTTGATTTCTCGGGCAAGGCGACGTTGTGTTGATCGGTGTTGCGAGTGGGCCTCGTTCAGCACCGAGCGATACAAATACGCCCGCTGATTGTCAACGGCTTTCCACTGAGCACTCGAGATTGCTCGAAGTACAGCATTGGCGACCACATCTTCGGCGCCGCTAGGGCCAACAAGGCCTGAGGCGAATCGGATGAGGTCATCGCTGTACTTGCGATAGATCTCGGCGTCGTGGGGAGTCATCACCCATTGAGACGCCACCGATCACCACCTCCCGCCATCATTTTGGAACTATCTCACCACTCTGTACATTCAGTTCCAACAGTTGGAACTGAATGTACAGAGTGGCTAATAAGTTGCGATTTAGAGGGCGGAGGCGAGGGTGTCGAGTTGCGCAGTCAACTTCGCCGGCAACTTGGCGCCGAACTGGGCGTAGTGATCCTTGATCTGGGGGATCGCAGCCTTCCAGCCATCGGAGTCAACCGATAATAAGGTCTTCATATCGGCATCATCGATCTTGAGGCCAGCAACATCGAGCGAACCTTCAGTGGGCAACATTCCGATCGCCGTCTCAACGGCACCAACGGTTCCGGCGACACGCTCAAAGACCCACTTCAACACACGACTGTTTTCGCCGTAGCCGGGCCACAAGAAGCGACCGTCTTCGTCACGGCGGAACCAGTTCACGAAGAAGATCTGCGGCAACTTGGCTGCATCGGCCTTGGCGCCAAGTGCCAGCCAGTGTCCGAAGTAATCAGCCATGTTGTATCCACAGAACGGCAACATCGCCATCGGGTCAAATCGCAGGTTGCCAACGGCACCCTGCTGGGCAGCAGTGGTTTCAGAGGCCATGATCGAACCTAAGAACACGCCGTGTTCCCAGTTGAACGCCTGAGTCACCAACGGAACGGTCGTACGACGACGTCCACCGAACAAGATTGCCGAGATCGGCACACCAGCGGGGTCTTGCCATTCGGGAGCAGCCGATGGGCACTGCGATGCGGGTGCAGTGAATCGAGCATTCGGGTGAGCGGCTGGGGTCTCGGTCTCGGGAGTCCAGGCATTGCCCTTCCAGTCGGTGGCGCGGGCCGGAGCGTCGTCTGACATTCCTTCCCACCACACATCGCCGTCGGAAGTGAGGGCAGTGTTCGTGAAAATGCTGTTGCCCCACAACGTGTGCATGGCGTTGGCGTTGGTGTCGTAACCAGTTCCGGGAGCAACGCCAAAGAATCCAGCTTCGGGGTTGATCGCGTACAAACGTCCGTCGGGACCAAACTTCATCCAGCAAATGTCGTCACCAATGGTTTCGGCCTTCCAACCCGGAATCGTTGGGACCAACATGGCGAGGTTGGTCTTGCCGCACGCCGACGGGAATGCCGCAGCGATGTACTTGGCTTCGCCGGCCGGATTGGTGAGCTTGAGAATGAGCATGTGCTCGGCCAACCAACCGTCGTCGCGGGCCATCACTGAAGCGATACGCAGTGCGAAGCACTTCTTGCCGAGCAATGCGTTTCCGCCATAGCCCGAACCGAACGACCAAATTTCGCGAGTCTCGGGGAAGTGGACAATGTATTTGTTGTCCGGGTTACACGGCCACGACGATGACTTCTCGCCGGCAGCCAAAGGGGCGCCGACTGAATGCAAACAAGGCACCCAATCGCTATTGCCCAAAACATCAAGTGCGCCTTGGCCCATACGGGTCATGATGCGCATGCTCACGGCAACGTATGCCGAGTCGGTGAGCTGTACGCCAATGTGCGCGATGGGTGAACCAAGGGGTCCCATGCTGAACGGGACGACGTACATCGTGCGACCCTTCATGCATCCGCTGTAGAGAGTCTTCATTTCGGCGCGCATGTCGGCAGCTTCACGCCAGTTGTTGTTGGGGCCAGCATCTTCTTTTTTCGCTGAGCAAATAAAGGTGCGATCTTCAACACGAGCAACGTCGCCCGGGTCGCTATGAGCCCAGTAACTATTGGGGCGCTTGGCCTCGTCGAGCTTGGTGAACGTTCCGCTATCAACGAGTTGCTGACACAAGCGTTCGTACTCTTCGGCCGAACCGTCACACCAGTAGATGTCGTCTGGCTGCATGATTGCGGCCCATTCGGCGACCCACTTCTTCAAACGTTCGTTGTTGCTTGAACCGCTCATGATGTGCTCCTTAGGCGAAAACACGCCTTGGATAGGGGGATTGTTGTCGGGGGTTAAAAACTTTGTGGAAACAGGCTTATTACAAAAGGACGAGACAAAGCAAAAACACCTGGTTAAAAACCAGGTGTTCCCATATCAACTTCAGAGCCGAGACGTAGTTGAGTTGCTAATCCTTCAGCATTGAGATCAAAAACCACGCGCTGTCCAGGACGAAGCATGCGAAAAATACTTCCCTCAAGCGCGTCAGCGGCCATTTCATGTTCGCTGAGATCGGTATCACGCAAGATCAGGCCGGTGCCCGTTGTGGGGTCGAAGGCTTTGATCACACCTTGCATGAGCGGAGGTCGTTCACTTATCCGATGCGGCGGTGCCGCGGCTGACCTTGGTGACTTTGCCAGCACGAATGCAGCTGGTGCAGACATAGAGACGCTTGGGCGTGCCATTGATCATGGCGCGGACGCGCTGAATATTTGGACTCCAGCGACGCTTGGTACGCACATGGGAGTGCGACACTGACATGCCCCACGAAGGGCGCTTATTGCAGACTTCACATACTGCTGCCATGACACGTTCTTTCTCTTCACTTGAATTTGCTGGGTTGAAGCCCAAGCACGATCTCGGACACAGAACGCTACCAGCGGATTCGACCGACCCCCAAGCACAATTCAAGATCCAAGTCAGGATTTTCGGGCTCCATCAGTCACATCAGCCACGCCCCTGACCACTACCATCGGTCAGGTGAACCCACCTGTTCTCAGCCCCGAGGGCTCAGCCGAACATTTCGATGCCGATCGGCTTCGTCGTACGGTTGTTGCGTTCCGAGATGCTGTCAAGGCCCATGCGCCCCGAATCAATCGCCTCAATGTGTACCCAGTGCCCGACGGCGACACCGGGACCAACATGGCCCGCACCCTGGACGCGGTCGTTGCCGAACTCGACCAGGCCGGACCCGAAATCGAACCAACGTGTCAGGCCATTTCTCATGGGTCGCTCATGGGCGCCCGCGGAAACTCGGGAGTCATTTTGTCGCAGATCCTGCGCGGGCTATCTGGCAAGCTCTCGGCCAAGGCCGGAAGTACGGCAACCGAGTTCGCCGAAGCTCTCAGCGCAGCATCGGCCTCGGCGTATCAAGCAGTGCTCAAGCCGATCGAAGGCACCATCTTGACGGTGGTGCGTGAAGCCAGTGAGGCTGCCAAGGCTTCGGCGGCATCGGGTGCAACACTCGGTGCCACATTGCGTGCCGCGCGCGACGCTGGGCGATTGTCGCTCGACCGCACACCAGACCTGTTGCCCGTATTGAAGGATGCTGGTGTCGTCGATGCTGGCGGCGCTGGTTTCATGTTGTTACTTGATGCGGCGCTCAACATTGTTGACGGCGACCCCATGCCTTTGCCCGAAGATTCAATTGGTGGCGATGTCATGGACGAACCGTTGCCCGCCATGATGACCATGACTGCGCCCGACTCGCACGGCGAAGTATCGGTTGCCGACCTCCGCTATGAGGTGATGTATTTCTTGCATCTTGAAGACGGCAAAATTGATCAATTCAAAAATGATTGGGGCGAAATTGGCGACTCAATCGTTGTCGTCGGTGGCGATGGCATCTGGAATTGTCACGTGCACACCAATGACATCGGTGCCGCCATTGAAGTTGCAATCGATCTCGGTGGTCGCCCCAAGCAAATTCGGGTGACCGATTTGTTTGAAGAAGTTGCTGAGCGGCACGCTACGCACGATGCCCAACGAGCGGCCGCTGGTTTGCCGGCAGTCACTACTGCAGTTGTTGCAGTATGTAGTGGAAGTGGTCTTGAAGAACTATTTGCGCAACTTGGTGTGCAAGGCGTTGTGACAGGTGGACAAACGCTCAACCCTTCAACGGCCGAATTGCTTGATGCTGTTGAACACGTCAATGCACAACAAGTCATTGTGTTGCCCAACAACAAAAACATCATTCCTGTTGCCGAACAATTGAATGCGCTCACGTCTAAAGAAGTGCGTGTTGTTTTGACGAAGTCAATGCCCGAAGCGCTTGCTGCACTTGTGGTGTACGACCCTGAAGCCAGCGTTGATGAAAACCTGGCAGAAATGGCTGAAGCAACCGAAGCAATGGTGACTGGCGAAGTGACGCAATCAATTCGTGACACCAACAGCGACGCCGGCCCGATCACAGTGGGCGATTGGATTGGTTTAGTTCGTGGCGATGGCATCGTGACCGTTAACGGAACGCTCGAAGGAGCATCAATTTCGTTGTTGCAACATCTCATCACTGAGGGCCGCGAGATCGTCACAATCATTGAAGGGACGGATGCGCCGGCTTCAACAACTGCGGCGTTGCGAACTTGGCTTGAATCTGAACGTCCCGATGTACAGATTGAATGCCACAAGGGTGGACAGCCTTTGTATCCCTATCTCTTCGGCGTCGAATGACGCGGTGACGAGTGACTGAATCCGCTCCCGCCGGTCCCATTTCTTTTTCTGAGTTGTCGCGCATGCCCATGACGCGACTCAAATCTGTGGGCGCTGGTAAGCGATCGGAAAGTTTCGCCA
>CAIQJP010000002.1 GCA_903872155.1 uncultured Actinomycetes bacterium
CAATGCCTGACGCTTATCGCCTTTGGTTCGTCCTTGGGCGAGTGCCAATTCAACCTTTGCCCGACCATCTTTGAAATACAAACTCAACGGAATCAGCGCTAAACGTTCTTGACCAACGCGGGCCGACAAACGCGAGATTTCACTGCGATTCAATAACAATTTGCGGGGGCGATTGGGGTCATGTGCACCAACGCCATGGGCGAATTGATATGGCGAAATATGCATTCCTTCAAGCCATACTTCACCATTGTTGAACCGCGCATAGGTATCAACGATCTGCACGTGACCTTCACGCAAACTCTTGACTTCGCTACCTTGCAGCATGATGCCGGCTTCAACCACATCCAAAATGGTGTAGTCGTGACGCGCCTTGCGGTTGCTGGCGATGAGTTTGGTGTCGGTGGCGGACATGTCGCTGTCAGGTTACGGCATGGGCGACAAGCCAATACATGTTCGCCGATACAGTGTGCACCGTGGAAGCAAGCCGCGAAGAACTTCACGTGACACCCGAGGTGTACGACGCAATGGCGGCTTTGGCGCTTGTCGAATACCCGCTTGAAGCGTGTGGGCTCATGGCTGGTGAACCTGGATCGAACGTGATCACTCGATTCTTCCCGTGTCGCAATATCGATCAATCGGCTCGCATCTACACGATTGACCCGAAAGACCATTTGCGGGCCGAGCGGACAGCCGAAGATGCAGGGCTTGAAATCAGGGGAGTCATGCACAGTCATACTCATACTGAGGCGTATCCGAGCCCAACCGATGTGGCTGCGGCACCCGATCCCGATTGGCATTACTTGATCGTGACTCTGAAGAGGGAAAAGCCCGAATTGCGTACCTATCGCATCCGAGCAGGGGAAATCACCGAAGTCACACTTGAAACTCGGGGCTAATCCGACCTTGTGTTCTCATTTCGTCGGAGATTCATTACAATCCTGAGTGGCTTAGTAGGGAATTGACCCTACGGCGATCTGGTTGGAGGTGACAATGATTCCGTACGAAAGTGTTCTCGATCTCATTGGCAACACCCCACTCGTTGATGTGAGTCGTTTGTCGCCGAACCCCAAAGTTCGAATCATTGCGAAACTGGAAAACCAAAACCCCTTTGGGTCGGTGAAAGACCGCATTGCCAAGGCCATGATCGAAGACGCCGAAAAGCACGGTCGCTTGCTTCCTGGTCAAACCATTATTGAGCCGTCGTCAGGCAATACCGGAATCGCCTTGGCAGCCATTGCTCAAATCAAGGGTTACCCCATCAAGATTTTGATGCCGACCAGTGTGTCCATTGAACGTCGTCAGATGCTTGAGATCTTTGGCGCCGAAGTCATATTGACTCCTGGCGAAGAAGGTTCGAACGGCGCAGTGGCTCGAGCCATTGAAATGTCGAAGCAACACCCCGAATGGTGCTTCTTGTATCAGTACGCCAACGATGCCAATCCTCGTGCTCACTACGAAGGCACTGGCCCCGAAATTTTGCGCGATTGCCCCGAAATCACTCACTTTGTTGCGGGTCTCGGAACAAGTGGAACGCTCATGGGCACGGGTCGTTTCCTGAAAGAAAACAAACCCGATGTCAAGATCATTGCGGTTGAGCCGCCGCTTGGTGAGAGCGTCGAAGGTTTACGCAACCTTGATGAGGGTTATGTTCCGCCGTTGTTTGACAACTGGCATGGCTTTGACATTCTCGATCGCAAGCGTGTTGTTCGCCCTCGTGAATCAATTGAGTGGACGCGACGCATCGTGCGTGAGTGTGGCATTTTCGCCGGCATCTCAACGGGTGCAGCTCTCGCTGGGGCTGCCAAAGTGGCAAGCGAAATTGAAGAAGGAACAATTGTGTTCATCGTGTGTGACGGCGGTTGGAAGTATTTGTCAACTGGCGCCTATACCGACGACCTCGATGTGGCCGAAGCTCGCGCCGAAAAGATCATTTACTTCTAAGAATCGGGATTTCTTTCCGACACCGCACAATTACTGTGGGTGAAGTCGTTTGATACATGATGAGTTGCTCTGACGGGCGTCGCATCATCACGTACGACAGATCGGAGACCTATGGGACTGAATATTCAGTATGTGCCTAATTTGGCCACAGCGCTTGACCCGGTCGCCGACTTTTTGCAATCGAGTATCGAAGGCGCCGATTTGTTTCAGCGTGAGTACGTCATTGTGCCAACGGCCGGAGTCAAAGCATGGTTAATGCCCGAGTTGGCCCGTCGCTTCGGCGCGCGACCTGGGTTTGGCGACGGTATCGCGACGAATATCGAAGTCGGTTACGTCGGAATGCTCAATCGCTTGATTGCCCCCGATCGAGTGATGTCTGACGACCCGTGGTCGATCGATCGAATGACGGCGCGACTGCTCACGATTTTTTCACAGAATCCGAATCATGTGTATTACAAAGACCTTATTAATCGTTGCGGAGGGCCTCTGCGTGCTGCTCGTCGCATGGCCGACCGCTTTGACCGCTATGCGGTACGACGCCCGGGCATGATCGTGGCCTGGGAAAATGGATCGCCCATCTTGACTGCTGAATCTTCAACCGAAGTGCTTGACAACGAATATGTCATGCGGGCTTTATCGCCCGAACAAATGCCTCAATTCGAATTGTGGCGCGACATGCGAGCAGTCATTGATCAACCCAGTTGGCCGATGGTGACTGCGCAACTGTTGGACAGCATTGCGAATGGAACAAAGATTGAGGGCGTTCCTAGTCGCTTGCTCGTCGTAGGTCTGCAATCGCTTTCGTTGCAGAACCTTCGAGTACTTGAAGCTTTAGGAACTGTGAGCGACGTGCGGGTGTTTTTGGTACATCCATCGCCTGGACTCGAAAAACATTGGAGTAATGAACTGGCGACATTGCCGTTGACTCGTGGAGTCGTTCCGTTGCGCGAAACAAACTTTGTTGTTCCAGACGGTGTTGATTCACTCGTTGCTTCTTGGTCGCGTGGTTCGTATGAATTGCAGAAGGTATTGGCTTCGCAAGGCATTCGTCCAGGATTTGTTGCTAAGCCGCGCAAAGAATCAAAGAGTTTTTTGCATCACTTGCAGAATGTGGTTGCCAATGACCTGAAGGCTGTGCCACGGACTTTTGATGTCAACGATCATTCTCTTTTCATTCATCGTTGCCATCACATCTCACGTCAAGTCGAAGTTGCTCACACTGCGTTAATGCACGCTTTCAACGAACTTGACGACTTGCAGCCTGACGAGGTTGTTATCTTGTGTCCCAACATTGAATCAGCGGCACCGTATCTCGAAGCCATTTTTGATCGATCAGTCAAAGTTTCTTCGGGTCGTACAATCACGATTCCGCTCGTCGTTGGTGACCGTTCATTGCGTGAAGTGAGCGACGGTGCCGATTTGCTCAACACATTGTTGTCCGTTTCAATGGGTCGCTTCTCGGTCGATGATGTGATGGGGCTCGCTACTTCTGCATTGGTTCGTAAGCATTTTGATGTGTCAACCGATTCAGTTGCTTTGTGGTACCGAATTGCTGAGAGAGCTCGAGTCCGTTGGGGTCTAGACGCACAGCAACGTGTTCATGCGGGGCTGAACGCACCACAAGAAAATGCTCATACCTGGAAAGCCGCGATTGAGCGGACGTTGTTAGGTGCAACTCTTCCCGATCAGGCGCCGGCAATTGAGCTTGGTGGGGTAGTGCCGCTCACTGATTTTGAAGTTTCGGATATTCCGGCGATTGCGCAACTCATTGCAATTTTGGACATTCTTGGAAACCTCGAAAATCAAACGCACAATGCGAACACCGTAGGTCGTTCGTGTGACATGGTCCAAGAAGCACTGATATCCCTCGCCGGTTCAAATGATCCCGAACTTGAAGCGGCTCTCGAGGCCCTTGACCATGTTCGGTTCGGTATGGGTGGAGAAGAGTCAGCTTCAATTCCGGTTACCTTTGCAGAATTTGCTGATGTGTTGACCGAGCGGCTGACAACAGCACCCGGTCGTCAGCCATTGCGAACTGGTGCGGTCACTGCGTCGTCAACAATTCCTTTACGCAGCGTGCCATTTCGAGTGATCTGCGTAGTGGGCGTGGATGATGGTTCTTTGTCAGTGGGTGAATCTGAAGGCGACGACTTAGTTGACGCTCAGCAATTTGTCGGAGATCCTGATGCTCGGGCCGAACAGCGACGAGTTCTGCTTGACGCCGTGATGGCCGCGCGTGAACGACTAATCATTACTTGCAATGGACGCAGCATTAAGAACAACACTCCAATTCCGTTGGTGACACCGTTGGCAGAATTCGTGGATTTTTGTGGCCGCAACGGAGTCAAGTCATATACAACACGTGACGGCGAAGAATGTTCGCAGATTGAAATTGTGCATCCACGACACGCGGCGAGCGAAAAGAATTTTGTCTTGGGCGAGGTAGTGAGCGAGCGTGTGTGGTCACCAGATGATTCGCTACGGTCACTCGCCGAAGCGATTCAACAACACACTCTTGAAGATGTCGCGGTGGCACAAGGTCAGTCATTCGAAGTTGAGCGCCAACACATTGTTGCGCTCTCCGATCTTGAACGCGCCTTTGTTAATCCGCTCGATCTCTTCTTGCGTGAAACCCTCAATGTTTTTACCTATCGTGAAGATCTCGCGCCAGACGATGCGACTTTGCCCTTGGAATCAAAGAATTTCAAAGAAGTCGCTCGATCTTTCTTGGATGGCCTCTTGGCTGACGGTCCGTCATTTGATGTTCAAAAATGGCGTCAAACCATTCGGCTGACAGGGCTGCTGCCGGTTGGCGCATTCGGCGAATCCGAATTGCTCACGGCGGAATCGCTGGCACAAAGTTTTGTTGACAAGGCTGATGAAAATGGTTTCCATCTCACGGACCTTGATACCGCCGATATTGAGTTGCGCTTAGCCGATCAAACTTTGGTGCGTGGATCATTGCCAGGAATTGATCTTCGAGCTGACGAACCAGCCTTGGTGTTCACATCTTTCAAGGATGATTTTGATGCGGCGTATTGGAGCGATAAAAGGGCTTTGGCGGTTCAATTGTTGACCCTGATCGCTGCTGGTTCGCCTGTTGAGTGTGTCCGTTCAATTCATCAGAAGGACAAAAAGAAGAACCCTGACCTCGGCATTGCACGCAGAATTCCTATCTCAACCGCGAAACCTATTGTTGATCCTCTGGCTCGAATTGAGATCTTGAAGGAGATGTACTACATCGCTCTTTCGACACCTATCGGTCGGTTCAATGGCGCAGTCCATAAGTTGAGTATTGACCGCGATGCTGCTCGGAAATCATTCGATGAATTTGTCCGATCCGAGCGTTATACCAAGTCGAACGAGTTCATTTGTTTTGGTTCTGATCCAGATTTTGAAGTCGTGTGTGCTCCCGGCGGAGCCATTGAGCAGTACTGGGCGATGGCTGAGAAAGCTTTACAAATAGCGCCAGGCACGGGAAAGGAAGCGTACGCAATCTCATGAACGATCTCAATAAAACGTCAGTTCCTTCCGACCTGGTCGCTCTCGATCTCGCAACCGAAAAACTAGTGAATGGCCTGGTGATTGAAGCAAGCGCTGGAACTGGCAAGACATACTCGGTTGCCGCACTGGTTGCTCGCGAAATTGCATTACGCGAAGAATTACGCATTGGCAATATCTTGATCACGACGTTCACCCGTAACGCTGCTGCCGAATTGCGTGACCGAGTTCGACGGCGCATGGTTCAAATTGCCGATCAGTTAGAGAGCAATTCGCCAGATGACGGTGATGCGATTTCAAAAGCTCTGGCGGACAATCTTGCATCGCGTGCTGACATCATTCGCCGCTTGCGTCGCGCTGTCGTTGAATTTGACACGGCAACGATTTCAACGATCCACGCCGTTTGTAACAAAGTGCTTGGTCTGGCTGGTCTGCCAACGATGCAACTTGACGGAGAAGATGCAACCAATCGTTTGGTGCTTGAAGCTGTCAACGATGCGCTCATTGAAAAGGCCGTCGAAAAGAAAATCATCGCTGAAGGCAATGAGGACAGGCTCGTCGCACTTGTTAAGGCAAAGCTTGGTTCACCACGTGCCGAGTTGTGGTTTGATCGCTCAGGTAAGTCCGTTGAGGAGTTGGCGATCTATGCCGAACTCGAAAAGGTCGTCGTCGACGCCGTACGTCGCGTCCAAGAAAAGAGTGCTCAATCGCCTTCGTACAACGACCTGTTGCGTCGAGCATCCAAGGTCGTGACTTCTGGTGAACACCCAGCAGTTGTCCAAGCGTTCAAAGAGCGATATGCATTGGCATTCGTCGATGAAGCTCAAGATACGGACGAGTTGCAATGGCGACTTTTCGAGAAAACTTTTGATCTAGTTGACGACGATGGTGATCGAGCACTTATTTCTGTTGGTGATCCAAAGCAGGCCATTTACGGTTTCCGTGGGGCAGACGTAGCGGCTTATGTTAAACACCGCAACGGTAAGCCCATGCGTACATTGGCACAGAATCAACGATCTGATGAACATCTCATCGACGGACTCAACGCGCTCTTTGACCAACAAACTTTTGGGCCAGAGATTCAATACATCAAGGTGTCAACTCCTGAGCGTCATGCCGGTTCGGCAATAAATGGAACCGCGCCGTTGACTTTGATTGATGTCGGGAACATCACGAACCAAGGCGGACTCGCTCATCCGGTTGCTCGTCGAGTGCTTGAAATACTCGCGAGTTGTTACGTTCCGGTTTCTTCAAAAGATCAAAACGGAGCACGCCGTGCTGTCCGACCAGAAGATATTTGTGTTCTGGTCGGCAAGAAAGCAGTTGGCCGCAACATCGAACGAGAACTTCGTCGTTACGGCGTACCCGCTGTGAGTAACGGAACTGAATCAGTGATGAAGAGTCACATCGCCTTGGCGGTTCGCTCGTTGCTTGAGGCCATGGAACGAGTCTCTGACTTGGGACGAACTCGACTTGCGGTCGCGACTCCATTTTTTGGTTACTCGTTAACTGATCCAGAAATTTTGGACGACCAGATGTTGGCAACTTGGCAAGAGCAAATCGCAACCTGGGCAAACATACTTCGTCGTGCGGGAGTGGCTGCATTAAGTAGTGCAATTTTGCGAGATGTCAATGTTGCCCGTTCGTTGACATCAACATCTGATGCCGAGCGCTACTTGGCAGATTTTGCCCACGTGATGGATCTACTTCATGAGTACAGCAAGGGTCGGCCGTGTAGTGCGGCTCACGCTCTTGAGGTATTCGGGCAACTTGAGTCAATTGAAGACTTGTCTGAAGTGGTGAGTCGACGAGTTGAAAGCGACTCTGCGGCAGTGCAGATTATGACTGTCCACAGTGCAAAGGGTTTGCAATTCCCTGTGGTTGTCGTAGCAGATCTTTGGAAGACAAATGATGGGAACTCAAAAAGTGCGCCGGTGTATAGCCGAGTGATGGCTGATGGGCTGCGGGCACGAGTCATTGATATTGGTTGGGCGATCGGACAAGTTGACCCCAGCACTAAAGAGTCCATAAAGGCCGCTGACGATGAAGAAGACCGTCGACTTCTGTATGTCGCGCTCACGCGGGCCGAACATCATTTGTCGGTGTTGTATACATCGGGTGTCACTACATCAAAGGGTGTGCTGACCCCGTCAGTCTTTGACCTGTGCACCAACGTCGAAGAAGCCGTCAAACTCACAGGCAAAGTCGAAAAGCGTGGTGTTGACACTCTGAGCAAAGCCAAGGTTTTCAACCTGTCATCGGCAACGCCTGGAGGACCGCTTGATTTGGCACATGCGCCAGCCTCGGTTGTGCAGTCCTATCGCCGAACTTCTTTCAGCGGTATCACTGCGCGTCAACAAGACCGTGAAACAGACACACAGAGTTCAGGATTTATGCGTGAATTGGGTGGCCTTGATGAAGCACCGATTGACATGGCTTTGCTTGGAGTGGGCGCGCATCAATACGCCGCTCACGATGTGCCGACCGGTTTGCCCGCTGGCGTTGATATGCCTTTGGCGAGAGTGCCAGGGGGGACTTACTTCGGTCGGGTGATGCACAAGGTGTACGAAGTCGTCGACACATCAAAGGATTTGCGTGAAGAAGTCACTCGAGCAATTGACATCCACGCCAGTTCGGCTTTGTTGCGTCCATTCCGCGATCAATTGATTGAAGGGGTGATTGCTTCGTATCAGACTCCGCTGGGCGCTCCATTCAACGAAAAATCTTTAGCTGATGTAGCTCCGAGTGATCGTTTGAGCGAGCTCGATTTTGAAATGTCATTGGCGAAACTCAGCCAAGGAGTCTTGGCGAGCGATATCGGCAAGACTCTAAAGTCATGTCTTGAAGCAAGTGATGTTCTTTACACGTACGCAGATTCACTTTGTGATTCTTCATTTGACATTCCACTCGCCGGACTTTTGAACGGTTCAATTGACGCAGTGCTTCGAATTCATACCGATGACGGCGCGCCACGTCTGTTTGTCACCGACTACAAGACGAATCGTTTAGATAACGATGAAGTCGCATCGTTGATGGATGCCTATGCCCCCAAAGAGTTAATCCATGCGATGGCACATCATCACTATCCATTGCAGGCTTTGTTATATGGCACTGCGATTTATCGCATGTTGCGTTGGCGCCGGCCAGACCTTGAAGCTGATGAAGTGATTGCTGGCATTGCTTACTTCTTCGTGCGAGGAATGGTGGGTGCTGATTCGCCAGTTGACGCAAATGGAATGCCGTACGGAGTCTTCCAATGGAAAGCGCCAGAAGGCCTTTGGGAGAAACTTTCCAATCTGTTTGCAGGAGATCGACCATGAGTATCTATCCCGAACGATTGAACTATTACGTCGACGGTGGTGCAGTTTCGCGGTCGCAGTTGTCGGCGGTTGCCACGTTGTTGTCGTTGAGTAACGATGGGAACGTGCCTCGGGTCGTCAACGATCTGGTATGGGTGTCATTTGCATTGGCTCTGAATGCTTCTGAGGGTGGGCACACCTGTATTGATCTCAATGAGATTGAACGTTGGTATCCCGATGATCTCGAGATTGGCGCCTTGAACTGGCCCACAAGTTCCGAATGGGCGCAAGCCGTTTCCGAACATGTTGATCTAGTCGCGACACCTTCGACTATTGAGCAGTTACCTCGGCGACCTTTCGTTTTGGATGGATCTCGTTTATATGTTCTACGGAGCTTTGAAGAAGAGCGATCAATCGCAGAGTGGATGAGTTCGGCCGCTGGTTCTCGACTGAAAGTACTTCTTGGTGGTCCTGGTAGCGGAAAGACGACTGAAGTCGCGAAACAACTTGTCGAGCGGTTCGCAGGTAGTTCTGCACAAGATGTTTCGGTTGCAATGGCTGCACCAACCGGAAAAGCAGCCGATCGCATGCGTCAGGCAATTGAAGCGCGATTGCTGAGTGAAAAGGCCTCTGCAGAAGTCATTGCCCGAGTCCAAGAATCTCCCTCAATCACGATTCACCGACTTCTGGGGTACTCGCCAGTTCGGCGCACCGGCCGTTTTCAATACAACCGTGAAAATCCGTTGCCGTATGACTTGGTCATCATTGACGAAGCATCCATGTTGTCATTATCAATGATGCATCGATTGATTGAAGCGTTACGTCCGACAGCTGAGTTGTTCTTAGTTGGCGATCCAGAACAACTGGCGAGCGTCGATGCCGGAACTGTGCTTGCCGACATTTCAATTGCAGCCAAGGCCGAAGGTACGAATCTTCACCGCTGCACCAAACGCTTAACGACGCAATTTCGTTATGCCATTGGCTCGCCAATTGAACAGGTTGTGAAAGCTGTGCAATCCGGTGATGCCGATCGTTTGATTGAAGTTCTTCGACCAATGCGCAACAGCGAGGAAGTTGTGAGTTGGATTGATCCATCAAGTAAAGAGGTAGAGGATCTCGCGGCGTTTGAGTCTTTGGGATTTGCAGTTCGTCGACATGCTCAAGAGGTCGTTGATCTTGCTGGTGCTTCAAAGTATGTGGAAGTGCTGGAGAAACTTGGTGATTTGCAATTGTTGTGTGCCTCGCGATCGGGCCAACTTGGAATTGCGGGCTGGAATCGGACGGTGAATCAATGGATTGGTACTTCGTCTCGTAAACAGTGGTTTATTGGGCGACCAATTCTGATTACCAAAAATGACCACAGCAACCATCTGTATAACGGTGACGTCGGAGTTGTTTGCTCCGATAAGGACAGTGGGGTTCGAGTGGTCTTTGACGGCATAGATGGACCTCGTGAGTTTCCGACGGTTCGTTTACCTGAAGTTGAAACGGTTCACGCCCTGACCATTCACAAGAGTCAAGGTTCTGAATACAAGCATGCAGTTGTCGTTCTTCCGACCGGTCGGTCTCGATTGCTGACTCGCGAGTTGCTATACACCGGTGTGTCTCGGGCGCGTGAGCAGTTAACGATTGTGGCAAGTGAGTCTGCTTTGCGAACCGCCGTCAATAATGTGGTTACCCGTGCGTCGGGGCTCGCCGATCGTTTGTAGTTTTGGTTTGTAGTTGGCTATCTGCCAACAACCAAAGTCACGAGTCCGGCGACGATCAACAGAGACGAAAGAATTCGACGAATTCCACTGTCTTCTTTCAGCACTTTCCAGCCAATAAAGGTGGCAAAGACCACGCTTGATTCTCGCAACGCGGTGACATAGCCAACTGGTGCCCGTCGCACAGCGAGTAGCACCATCCAATAAGTGATGAGAGATGCGAGGCCAGTGAAGAAATATTGTCGCCACATTGGTGCAACGCTGGCCTTCATGGCAGTCCACTTGCCGCGATATAGACCCTGAATTGTTGTACCGATGCCACCAGTGACAAAGATTGCCATTGCATAAGCACTACCAACAGTTGATCGGGACCCTTTGCTATCGATCACGGTGTAGGCGCCGATCAAACTCGCGACGATGAGGGCTGGCCAAACGTGCCCCCAATCAACTTGGCCCGAAAGTATGACGAGTCCTGAAACAACAATGATGATGCCAATGATTGAAAGTGGGGAGAGGTGGTCATGCAAGAAAAGCACTCCACCGATTGCTGCGACTAAGGCTCCACCACCACGCGCGATCGGATATGTGACGCTGAAGTCAGCGATTTCATATGTACGCGCCAAACGTCCGATGTAAAAAGCGTGCACTGTTCCGCTCGCAATTGCCCAGCCCCATGCAGCGAGGCCGAGGTCTCCCTGCATGGTTGCAATCAACGCGTACGGCAAACCAATGAGCCCACCTGCAACAAAAAGTCCCCACAACGCCAGCCATCGATCGCCCGACTGTTTGACAGCCAAGTTCCAGCCAGCGTGCAGTACTGCAGCGCCGAGCGCTAAAAGAGTGGCAATGAGCAAGACGGTCTGATTTCAGAAATCAGATTTCAAACTGAATTGATGCACGGGTTTCAACGTATGGTGCGGTGAACTCAGCAATAAAGGCTTTGTGATCGGGATGGTCGCGATACGTGATGTAATCATCAACAGAGTTGAAAGTTGCCGTCACCGCGAAATCGTAAGTGCCTGGGTTAATGCCAAGATTTGCGCCAAATTCATACGATTGAATCTGGGGAATCTTTGGACGAAGTTGACCGAGTGCCTCAATGGTCTTCTCGGCGTGACCTGCGGGAGTATCAGATTTCCAATTGAATAAAACGATGTGGCGGTATGAACTCATGGCATAACCGTAGTTCGCTTGAGCTACAGAACTCTCGTTTGGTGAATTTTCGCCTAGCCTTAACGATGTGAGCAATGAGTTTGATGTCAACGGACCGATCGGAATCTTTGATTCTGGTTTTGGCGGACTCACTGTTGCTCGAGCCGTGATTGATCTCTTGCCTAATGAAGACATCGTCTATATCGGTGATACCGGCCGATACCCATATGGTGATAAGGATCCCAACGATGTACGCGAGTACGCCCGTGAGTTGGCGTGGAGTTTGGTGCGCGACTACAACACGAAGGCGATTGTGGTCGCCTGCAATACTGCTGCTGCTGCTTTGCCGGTGCATGAACTTGAAGCCGAATTGGCTGCAGATGGATTACATATCCCAGTTATCGGAGTGATCGACCCAGGTGCACAATCGTTAGTGCGCGCAACACGTTCTGGAACAGTGGGCGTGATCGGAACGATCGGCACAATTGGTTCGGGGGCTTACGACCTTGCGGTATCACGAGCATCACTTGGTGCACCTGTGAAATTAGTGAGTGCGGCGTGTCCAGGTTTTGTTGAATTTGTAGAGCGTGGCCGGACATCTGGCCCTGAGGTGACGTTGTTGGCGCAACGAATGTTGGCTCCGATCGTTGAGGCCAATGTTGACGCGTTGTTGTTGGGTTGCACGCATTATCCGTACTTAGCCCGCGTGATCTCAGATGTTGTCGGACTTGATGTCACATTGGTGTCATCGGCAGATGAAACTGCATTTGCATTACGTGATCAACTTGAACATCAGCACATGTTGAGAAAAGAATCTGATCGTTCGGGTCAACATACTTTTATGTCAAGTGGCGACGTCAGTTGGTTTAAGGCTTTGGGAACCCGATTGTTGGGCCCCGAATTATCAAATGTCGATATATGGAACAAAGGAAACTAGAAAACATGAGTACTGCCGGAACACGATTTGACGGACGCCAACACGACGAGTTTCGTCCGATTTCATTTGAACGCGATTTCACCGAAATGTCGGCCGGAAGCGTGCTTGTTTCTTTTGGTCGTACCCGGGTTTTGTGCACTGCGAGTATCGATGAAGATGTTCCTCGCTGGATGAAGGGCAGCGGCAAAGGTTGGGTCACTGCTGAGTATTCGATGTTGCCTGGATCATCGCCAGAACGTGTTGATCGTGAAGCTGCCAAAGGTAAGCAAAGTGGTCGGACCGTCGAAATTCAGCGCCTGATCGGCCGCAGTTTGCGAGCTTCGTGCGACATGGGATTGTTGGGCGAGCGTCAAGTTGTTGTCGACTGTGATGTTTTGCAAGCAGACGGTGGAACACGGACCGCCAGTATTTGTGGTGGCTACTTGGCTCTTCACGATGCCTTGAGTCGGTTGGTGCAGAACGGTGTGATTAGTCAGCACCCGTTGACGTCATTGTGCGCGGCAATCAGTGTTGGCATTGTGAACGGGACTCCTGTCATTGACCTTCCATATGTTGAAGACAGCACTGCAGAAGTGGACATGAACGTAGTGATGTTGCGCGAAAAGGGCTCGACATTGAATCGTTTTGTTGAAGTGCAGGGAACTGCCGAAGGTATGGCGTTCTCTCGCAGTGAACTCGATTCGTTGTTAGGTTTGGCCGAGAATGGTCTTGCACAAATCTTTGACTTGCAGAGCGAATTGCTCGAAAGCCAGCCAACACGTCGCGCTAAGTGAACCCTTGAAGTGACAAGCGATCGCGTTTTGCCCACGCTGGTGTGTGCATCGGCCAATCCGGACAAGGTGTACGAAATTGAGCAATTGCTTAACGGGGTAGTGCAACTCTTGCCTCGGCCAGCAGAAATCCCCGATGTCGTAGAAGATGCCGAGACATTGGTGGGTAATGCGCGTTTGAAAGCAATGGCGATTTTGCGGGCGACTGGGTTGCCGGCGGTCGCGGACGACACAGGAATGTTTGTTGATGCATTGCCTGGTGAACTAGGAGTGCGTACAGCGCGGTATGCAGATGATCGTCCTGATCATGCAGAAAGGCCGTATGCAGCGAATCGGGCGAAATTGCTTGATGCTTTGCGCGCAAAAAACTGTGTGAGTGAAGTTGAACGTGCGGCCTATTTTGTGACCGTGGTGATTGTGTGTTTCCCTGATGGATCTGAACTCATCGTTGAGGGACGTTGCGACGGACATATCGCGACAGCAGAGCGGGGAAGTCGGGGCTTTGGATTTGACCCGCTGTTCGTGCCGACGCCGGGAGTCTTTGCGGGCGATCAACGAACGTTTGCCGAGATGAGTGACGCTGAAAAGAATGAGTTGTCACATCGTGGCCGAGCCTTCCGCGCCCTCGCCACCCACCCCCTCTTTTCCGCCACTTTGGAGTTTCCCTGCCGCTAGGCGGCAGGGAAACTCCAAAGTGGCGGAAAATTACCGGTTACCAGTGGCGGAGGTTGACGGGCCAGGCGTCGATCACTTGTCCGCCTGTTCCTGTTTCGCCTGTTCCGCCAGCCACTTTTTCGCCTGCCACTTGTCCGCCTGTTCCTGTTTCGCTTGACAGCACGCCGATCATCGGGATTTGGTCGACGACGTGCATCACTTCGTGGAGCGCGATTGTCGGATCAATATGAGCGGGTTGAACTAATACTCGACTCCCAATGCTTGGAAGTGGTCGGCCATCTTTCATCGAGAAAGTGATGTGCTCGTCGCTGCAGAACCACAGGCTCGCTCCATCGATCGTTGGATTGCCGTGGTCCATTCCTAGCGACTTCAGACCGACATCAATGACTGCCCATCCGTCGCTCACCGAAATCACCGTTCCGACGACATACAACGCCTGCTCAAACGGAAGACCTAATGCGCCGTAATGGGAATCCATCAGTGCATAACTTCCTGCTTGCACTTCATTCACACGCGCAAGAACGGGATCAGACGGGTCGTATAAATCGAATGTTCCCGTGCCGCCCGCAGAAACAATTGTGCAGTCGTTACCGCTCTGAGCGCGAACTTCGTCAAAGCACTGAACGAGTACTCCCATGGCAGCGCGAACTTTGTTG
This sequence comes from uncultured Actinomycetes bacterium, assembly GCA_903872155.1. Classification (GTDB taxonomy): domain Bacteria; phylum Actinomycetota; class Acidimicrobiia; order Acidimicrobiales; family Ilumatobacteraceae; genus Casp-actino8. The sequence continues at coordinate 14,638 of CAIQJP010000002.1, forward strand.
CATTGTTCATCTCGATCAGCAACGGCCATCAAATGTCCTTCGTAACCCATGACTCCCCGAACATTGAGCCCGAGCGAGACTGCAAAGGTTGCAAGAGCAGCCGCGCGCTCAGGCGCAACTCCGCATCGAGGCATTCCGACATTCACATCAATTAACACATCTTTGATTCCGCATTCGGCAGCCAGAGTTGCAGTGGTTTCAGAATCAATCGCCACAGTGATACGGACCGTGTTTGAAGACGAGGTGTCCAACAACTGCGCCATCGTTCGCAAGCGTTGAACGTCAACAGTTTCGTTGGCCAACAACAAATCTGATCCAAGACCGGCGTGTGCCATACCAATGACTTCGCGAGGAGTCGCGCATGTGAATGCGGTGTGCCCGACTGCAGCAAGTTGAGCCGCGAGCGCAGTCGACTTGTGGGCTTTCACATGAGGGCGCAGGGTGAGCCCAAGTCGAACGGCCACCATCGTTGCCACATTGGCATCAAACTTTTGGCGGTCAACGATGAGCGCCGGAGTGGGCAGGTCGACGATACGAGTCATAACACTGTTCTAGCGGGTGTTCGAGTGCGGGCGGAGGGACTTGAACCCACACTCCTTTCGGAACAGGAACCTAAATCCTGCGCGTCTGCCAGTTTCGCCACGCCCGCAAAGTCGTGTTAGCGGTAGAAAGACTACGGGGAAGAAGCGGCGAAGTAGTACGGTCACAGTCATGATTCGCGTATCTGTTCTCTACCCATCAGGTGAAGGTTCAACCTTCAATCACGACTACTACCGCACCACTCATGTTCCTTTGGCTGCCAAGGCCTGGAATCCAGTTGGCACACAAATTGACAAGGTGATCAACGGACCGTACGAAGCTGCTGTGCATATGACCTTTGATTCGCTTGACGCGTTTCAGGGCGCAATGGGATCACCATTGACAGGTGATGTCATGGCCGACGTGGCGAACTACACCAACATCACGCCAGTGATGCAGATCTCCGAGATCATCGAGGGCTGATGCGGTAACTGCATCGGCCATCTCCGGCTGGTGCAAATTGCACACGCTCGACGGTCGTATCTGATCCAAGAGCAGTGCGAAAAACCACAAGTTCTGATTCGCATAAACCTGCACATGCGGCAGCTGCTTGGGCAATCGCGCAATGGTGCTCGGTCAAGAGCAGGCTGCCGTCTGCAGCGACACTGGCCTCGGCGCGGTATCCCTCGGCGTCTCGTAAATTTGCGAGTCTTTCCACCCGCTGAGTGAGCGGCAGATCGGCCAAGAGTGTCTGATAATGCTTGGCTAAACGCTCGCCGCGACGGGCCAAAACTGACTGCATCGCGTCAGGGCCAAAAGATTCAGTCATTCCCAAGAGAAGATCGACGGCTAGGTCGTGGTGACGATCGGGGAACGTCTCGGGGAAACTGTCAGAAATGCTTTGTAACTGTTCGGGGTTCAACACCCAATGAACTGCGGGGCGTCCCCGGGTCGAGCCCGTGTTGGGTTGGATATCTCGGCACACCAGGCCTTCGGTCTCTAACTGTTCGAGGTGTTGGCGCATCGCTGCGTCCGAAACATCGCACAATCGGGCCATTTCTGGGGCAGTCGAGGTTTGGACCACCTGTAAGTGCTCAATAATGCGTTGTTTGGTGTGTCCAGATGCCACATGGGGCAGGATATCTGAATAACGCAAGTAGTTACTTGGAAAATTGCAGAGGTGATCTATGGATGATCTCGAGGCAAGACCGTGCGAAGGTCAGTTTCTTTGACAAACTGTAAAGGTGACTGCCACCTCCGTGAGTTCTGAGACAACTGCCGCCCTTGAAAACCAATTCGGCCTCGCCGACCGGGTCGTTGATCCGAAGGCCCTCGCGAACAGTGTCGCTCGATTCCGCGAACAGGGCATCGTGCTCCCAACCTTCGCTCAATTGGCCAATCCCGCGTCGGTTGATCCGACCATCGTGGGCGATGCCAATCCGCAAGGTCCCGACGCCCGCAACTTGTGGCGCGTGCATTGGTACAACGATCTCAACGGCAATCGCGTCAACGTTCCAGATCACATCGTGCTGCCGTCGTCACTCACTGGTGTACCGAACCCGATCATTGTTGTCTTCGGTGATCGTTTTCCGATGATCACCGCGCACAAGGTGCTGGCGGCGTACTCGTGTCTCGCCCCGCGTGTTGTGACTGGCCAATTTGATCCGACGTATCACCGTGCCATTTGGCCGTCAACCGGAAACTATGCGCGCGGTGGTGTGGCGATCAGTCGCATCATGGGTTGTCGTGGCGTTGCAATTTTGCCCGCAGGTATGAGCCAAGAACGTTTTGATTGGCTTGACCAGTGGTGTGCAAACCCGGCCGAGGACGTCATTAAGACTGTCGGAACCGAAAGCAACGTCAAAGAAATTTATGACGCATGTAATGAACTCGACAAAGACCCAGTGAACTTTATTTTCAATCAGTTCTGCGAATTCTCAAATCATCTCGGTCACTACGAAGTAACTGGGCGTGCGTTGGGTCATGTTTTTGAAACTGTGCGTGACTCAATGAAGAAGGCTGGTCGCGATATTTCTCTGGCGGCCTTCACTTCGGCTACCGGATCTGCCGGAACAATTGCAGCTGGTGACCGTTTGAAAGACGATTACGGCGCCCGCATTGTTTCAGTTGAAGCGCTTGAATGCCCGACGATGTTGGAAAACGGTTTCGGTGAACACAACATTCAAGGAATTGGCGACAAGCACATTCCGTTGATTCATAACATCACCAATAGCGATGTCATTTGCGGAATCAGTGACCGTGCCACTGACGAACTCGATGTTCTTTTCAATACACCTGCTGGTCGCGCCTACCTCGCTGAGAAAAAAGGCTTATCGGCCGAACTCATTGATGCACTCGCACATTTTGGTTTTTCGTCAATCTGTAACACGCTTGCCGCCATCAAGACTTCAAAGTTACTCAACCTTGGTCCTGACGAAGCAGTGATCACTGTTGCAACCGACGGTGGTGCGTTGTATCCAAGTTCGCGCGTGACAACTCTCGCTGAGCGATTCAACGGAGAGATGACTTCAGTTGATGCAGCTGAAGTATTTGGCCGCCATCTTGGTCATGTGACAACCGAAGACATGATCGAATGCACCGAACGCGATCGCAACCGAATTTTCAACTTGGGTTACTACACCTGGGTTGAACAGCAGGGCACGCCGTTTGAATTGTTTGAAGCTCGCCGAGATCAATCGTTCTGGAAGGGTCTGCGCCGCTACCTGCCGATCTGGGATGAAATGATCAACGATTTCAATGCCCGCGTCGCCAAAGGCTGAATTCACAAATGTCTGGATTCACGTGTGCAACGTGTGCCGAAAAGGTTTCGGTCGACACATTTGCCCCGTGGCGTTGTCCCAATGAAAATGGCGATCGACATCATGTGTTGTTGATTGACGAGAATGATCAACATGTTGTAGAAAGCCATCACAATCCGTTCATTGCTTTTCGTCGCAATATGTTGTGGTGGCAATTCGCCCTTGCTCGTGGCATGAGCGATGAGCAAGCAATAGCGCTCGTACAAAGAGTTGACGACGAGATTGCGCAAGTTGGCGGCGTGGGTTTTATGACAACTCCAATGCGGTATCAGTCGGCTTTGAGCGATCACCTGTCGTTTGATGCTTTGGGTGGGGTTTGGGTCAAGGACGAAACGCACAACGTTGGCGGTAGTCAGAAGGCTCGACATTTGATGTCAATTCTTTTGCACCTCCTTGTTGCCGAAGAATTGGGTATCGCACCGTGGACTGATGCAACAGAGCGTCCAACTCTTGCTATTTCGTCGTGTGGCAATGCGGCAATCGCTGCGTCCACTCTGGCTGCTGCCGCGAAATGGCCGATTGATGTTTTCATTCCCGAATGGGCCGGGGGCGTTGTTGTTGAAACGCTCACCGCACTTGGAGCGCGAATTAACCGTTGCGCGCGTCAAAGTCAAGACCCTCCTGGTGACCCAACCGTGTTGAGATTCCGCGAGGCAGTCAACAAAGGTTCAATTCCGTTCAGTGTGCAAGGGCCCGAGAACGCGTTATGTCTTGATGGCGGGCGAACTATTGGTTGGGAAATGGCTCGGCAACTCGCGCAAGAAAACATCACGGCACTTGATGCGGTTTTTGTGCAAGTCGGAGGTGGAGCATTTGCTGCCTCAGTGTCGCGTGGCTTGAGCGAAGCAGGAATGAAAGCGCCTTTGGTCGCCGTTCAAACCGAAGGTTGCGCTCCGTTATCGCGAGCCTGGAATACGGCACAAACAGATGCGCATCCTGCACAACATTGGACCAAACACATGTGGGCCTGGGAAAACGAACCAGTTTCTTTGGCTGACGGAATCCTTGATGATGAAACGTATGACTGGGTTGCAGATGTGGCGCAGATTCAACGTACGAAAGGCAAAGTTGTGGTTGCCTCAGAATCACATGTTGTTGAAGCATCAAGCATTGCACCTCAAACAACGTCAATTGATGCAAGCCCAACTGGAACTGCGGGCGTCGCTGGTCTTTTGTCGATTCGTGCCGAACTTTCAAACACTGCACGAGTGGCAGTGGTGTTGTCAGGTGTTAGGCGCTAGGAGCTTCGTGTAAGAGACCATCTTCGACGTCATATACAAAACCGCGAATATGCAATTTGTGTTTGATGAACGGGCTCATCGCCAGACGTTTCATGTTTTGCGTGACACTTTTGAACGGGTCGCGGAAAGATTCGAGTGCCCACCACGGACGAATTCCGCACTCATCTTCAATTTCGTGCTTGAAATCATCTTCATCAACATTGTGGAGTCCGCAGTTGGTGTGATGTATCAAGATCACTTCTTGGGTACCAAGACGACGTTGTGAAAGAACCAGCGACCGAATGACATCGTCAGTGACGACTCCGCCGGCGTTACGAATAATGTGCGCATCACCGTGTTCGAGTCCGAGCATCTGGAAAATATCCATACGGCTGTCCATACAAGCCACGATGGCCAAATGGCGTTTGGGGGCGAGGGCGAGTCCGTGATCGGGAAAATTTGCGGAAAACCTCTGATTATTTTGGACCAGGTGGTCCGTATTTGGTGTGAATTTTTCGGGTGTCGCCACGCCGACATTGTGTCATACCGAGAGGTAGTCTCAGCGTATGACTTTTGCTGCAAATGCTCCCATGGGCCTTGACTCTGGCGATGGCGCCGGCCGTTCCGATATTTTCACCCGCCTCTTGAAGAACCGCGTCATCATGTTGGGCACCGATGTCAATGACGACATGGCCAACCAAATTTGTGCGCAGTTGCTGTATCTCGAAGGCGAAGATCCGGCAGCCGATATTTGGTTGTACATCAACAGTCCTGGCGGTTCAGTAACCGCTGGTATGGCTATCTACGACACCATGCAATTTGTGAGTTGTGACGTGGCAACAGTGTGCATGGGTCTTGCTGCTTCGATGGGTCAGTTCTTGTTAACCGCCGGAACAACTGGAAAGCGTTACACATTGCCAAACGCGCGCATCATGATGCACCAGCCACTCGCTGGTTTGCGCGGTCAGGCCACCGACATTTCGATTCAGGTCGAGCAACTGGGTTACACCAAGCGCCGTATGGCCGAGCTCACTGCGTTCCACTCGGGTCAAACCCTCGAGCGCATTCAGGCTGACGCCGAACGTGATCGCTGGTTCACCGCTGAACAGGCCCAAGAATACGGTTTGGTTGACAAAGTGATTTTGAAGCGCGGCGAAATTCGCTGAGTTAGGTGCGCTACGGCGCAACAGTGGTCTCTGGGGCGATACTGCCTTCGAGTCCAATCACATCAGGCATTGCTAAACCACACGTTGATTCAACCCAGGTTGTAATATTGCGCGCTGGGCGCTCGGCTTGGTATGCAGCGTCAGATAGTTCTTGGCGGCTGAGCGGGTCCTCTGGGTCAACGTCGGCTGCTTGCTTAATGAGAGCGGTCACGGTCTTCCAATCGGCTTCGATCGCAAGTGGTGTGATCTTGGCCAAGCCCTGATAGCGACTCAACAAATCGCCAATGTCAGACGTGGCAGCGAGTGGGCCCGTGAGACCAGGTAATTGCTTTTCTAATTTGCCGCAAAAGTTGGCACCGCTGTGTTCGGTGTCGCTGCATCCAACGCTGAGAGTCATCACGAATAGGGCGCATCCAGAAGTTGCAAAAACTTTGCGAAGGCGGCTTGTGAAATTCATGAAGTCTCAGTCTCTCAGAATTCGACCGCAGAGTTATGTCACGTCGCCGTTCGCCGTGAAAACGGGGTGATTCCCACACTGTCTCGAGCAGAAATCTCTGTGTCAAACAATTTGGAGGGAATCATGTTGTCTGCGGTACGTACTGCAAGCGTTGTTGCCGCGACTGGCTGTCAAGTCATCGTCGAAGCGCATATTGGACTGGGGCTACCCGGTTTTACAATTCTGGGGCGTCCCGATGATGTCTGTCGTGAGGCCCGAGATCGAGTGCGGGCGGCCATTGTGACAAGCGGTTTTTATTGGCCAAGTCGGCGAATCACTTTGAACCTTGCACCATCGACTCATAAAAAGGTGGGCAGCGCACTTGATCTTGCGATTGCTATTGCATTGCTCATTAGTGATGAACAGATGCCACCTGAATGTGCAGAAGGATGGGCGTTCATTGGTGAACTTGGTCTTGATGGCCGAGTTCGTGCTGTGAGTGGCGTTGCGCCAATGGTGATGGCGCTTCGTGATGAAAGTTCAACACACGAAAATGATGACGAAGACTTGTTGCCGTCGATGAAGCCCCTACGAGGTGTGATTGTTCCTGTGGGCAATGTGGCTGAAGCGCGTATTGCTCGTCCACCTTCGTTGCGAGTTGCCCAAACATTGCGTCAAGTTGCTGAATGTTTGGTTGGCAATATGGCTTGGCCCGACGTCAGTGAACTCAAAGTGAGCGAGACCATTGCTGAGAAGACTCCCGATCTATCTGATGTGCGGGGCCAAGCAGCAGCACGCCTTGGTCTCGAACTTTCTGCGAGTGGAGGACATCATCTCTTGCTTGTCGGACCTCCTGGTTCGGGAAAGACGATGCTGGCGCAACGCTTGCCAGGAATATTGCCTCAACTCGACGACCAAACTGCACTTGAAGCAACGATGATTCGTTCGGCAGCCGGTGAACAACTTCCACCCAATGGTCTTGTCACGCGACCGCCCATTCGTATGCCGCATCATTCGGCAAGTGCAGTTTCAATCGTCGGAGGCGGATCGGCGTCAATGCGCCCCGGTGAAGTGTCTTTAGCGCATGGGGGAGTTCTATTCCTTGACGAACTGGGTGAGTTTGCGCCTTCAACACTTGATGGATTGCGACAGCCACTTGAAGAAGGAGTCGTCAGAGTCGCACGCGCCAATACGCGGGTGTCGTTACCAGCGCGATTCACGTTGATTGGTGCGACTAACCCATGTCCGTGTGGTGGAGGCGCGCCTGGTTCGTGTGAATGCGATGAAGCAGCACTAGCTAAATACCGACGGCGATTCAATGGTCCATTTCTTGATCGCTTTGACGTGCGCGTATTAGTTCATCGTCCAGGTGTCGAAGAATTACTCGGTAGTGAATTGGGTGAGAACACCGATTCTGTAGCCGAACGTGTTCTGCGCACTCGGTCAATTGCAATTGAGCGGCAAGGAATGTTGAATGCGCGGCTTTCGGGAGAACTTCTAGAAAGCCACGCTCCGGTTTCGGACTCGGGTATGAACCTCTTGCGGTACGAACTCGAAATTGGGCGACTGACCGGGCGAGGTTTACATCGAGTCCGACGTGTTGCACGAACATTGGCCGATCGTGACGCGCATGAGGGTCCACTTACTGATCGACACATTGCTGCTGCTTTGGCATTACGTGCACGTATTGCTCCGCGTCGAGGTGATGACCTACGGCAAGCGATCTGACGATGTCAAATGATTCGCCAAAAGAAGTAGCGACTCGCCTTGCGTTGTTGCCATGGATGACCCCAAAGCGCTTTCGAACCTTGTTGTCGCTTGGAGAACCTGATGCGGTCGTTGAGGTATTGCGAGATTGGTCAACCGAACGTCATGCGCCGATGATTGACATTCCGTCAAATATTCACGCGTTGCTGACAACACGATGTTCCAAGACGGTGGCACGCTTGCTTGGCGATGTTTGGTGCGAAGCCCTCGGTAATTCTGAAGAAATTGCTGAATCTTTGTCAACCATGGATGTGCACATCATCGGTCGGGGTGAATATCCGCAGCAATTGAATGATGATCAGAACGCTCCGACTTTGTTGTACTCGCGAGGGAATCTTGAATTACTCAGTCGACGACGAGTCGGCATTGTTGGTACACGCAATGCAACCGAACATGGTCGAACCACGGCTTATGAGTTCGGCAAAGTGTTGTCACAAAATGGGGTAGCAGTGGTCTCTGGGTTAGCGCGCGGAATTGATGCGGCGGCACATCGTGGAGTGTTGGCAGCGGTGAAGAAATCAACAGACAACGCCGGTCCCATCGCGGTAGTTGCAACTGGCCTTGACGTGGTCTATCCACGTGAGCATTACGGGTTATGGAAAGACGTCGGTGAGTGCGGTCTGTTGTTGTCGGAAAATCCACCTGGTACCGGTCCCTTGCCATTTCGATTTCCCTTACGCAACCGAATCATCGCCGCATTGAGCGAAGTGTTGTTAGTTGTTGAATCACGTCTTGACGGAGGTTCATTAATTACCGTTCGCGAAGCACTTGATCGAGGAGTCACAGTGATGGCGGTACCTGGTGCAACCTCAACAAGGGCTGCGCAAGGAACGAACATGCTTATTCGTGATGGGGCATTGGTTGCTATCGAACCCGATGATGTGTTGATTGCGCTTGGTCTCGATACTCGTCGACAGGCACCAAGTTTCGATTCTCGTCAACCGCCACTGTGGCCCGATTCTGAGGTTCTCGACCTCATCACCACTGATCCGCTCACACTGAATGATGTCGCTCGACTGGCCGACCAGAAGTTCGCGATGTCTTTCGGTGACGTTGCCGTGAGTCTTGGGCGGCTTGAAGCACATGGCTGGTTGATGTGCACTGCCGGATGGTTTGAACGAATTGGTGCCCGATAAGGGTCTCGTCGACTCAGTACTCTGATGATGTGAAGCAACCAGTCAACACGCCTTGGGGAGTCGATGACTTCATTGGTTCGTTGACCTCGGTTTCCGAAAACACTCTTGCGGCATATCGCAGCGATCTTGTTGATTTCGTTGAATGGGCCGAACGAGGTTTGGCTGATGCACCGGCCAAGGTTGATCGCTTGATTTTGCGGCGTTACTTGGCATATCTCGGAACTCGTGAATTTGCCAAGCGCAGCATTGCGCGTAAGGCCTCGTCGTTGCGTCGGTATTTTTCGTGGGCTCGTCGCACTGGTTTAGTTGAGATCGATCCAGCAGTCGCGTTGCGCGCACCGTCGGGCGAAGGGCGATTACCACGAGTGCTTGACGGACCCGAACTACAGACTCTTTTGGAACCGGTAGAAGTTGACGAGAGTGAACCTTTGTGGCGTCGCCGACGCAATGATGCATTGCTAGAAGTGCTGTATGGCAGCGGGCTACGCGTGAGCGAACTCTGCAACCTCGATATTGACAGCGTTGACCTCAAACGAAGCGTCGTCACGGTGTGGGGTAAGGGTGGCAAGGAACGGCGAGTTCCGATGTCGCTCGCAGCTGTTGAGACGGTGCGTGACTGGCTGAAGTCGCGATCAGAGGTGGTGGACGAACAGTCAGGGGTTGCCCTGTTCTTGAACGCGCATGGCAAACGCCTTGGGACCCGAGATGTCAGGCGGGTGCTCGACGCGCGTTCGGTTAATCCCACGCATCCACATGCTTTGCGCCATACCTATGCCACCCATTTGCTTGACGGAGGGGCTGATTTGCGGTCGGTCCAAGAACTTTTGGGCCATAGCGACGTCGCGACGACCCAGCGATACACGCACGTCAGTAAAGAGCGTCTACGGTCGGTGTATACAAGTACTCATCCTCGGGCCTGATGGTCCGAGTTTGTAGCCACTTCTACACCTACTTAACAGCGTTTCGACAACATGACCGAGCCCGAACTTAACTCTGACAACCAGAATGCGCCAGACGCGAAGCCGTCGCGTACCACGCCGGCTATTGAACGTGCATGGACACGTTGGGTCGAAGATCGTGATGAAGTCGCACGCGATCAATTGATCGTGCATTATTCGCCCCTCGTCAAATTCGTTGCTGGTCGTGTTGCTGCTGGGTTGCCTGCAGGAATTGACACTGGAGAACTCAATGGCACAGGGGTCTTTGGCTTGATGGATGCCGTTGATCGTTTTGACCCGAGTCGCGGTTTCAAGTTTGAAACTTTTGCCGTGCCGCGCATTAAAGGCGCCATCCTTGATGGATTACGGGCACTCGATTGGGTGCCGCGTTCAGTGCGTTCGCGTTCTCGTCAAATTGAAACAGCGGTTGCGAAGTTGGGTAATGAATTCAAACGAGCACCAACTGACGAAGAAATTTGTGCCGAACTCGGTATTGATAACGATGAATTGCAGAAGTGGTTATCAACAATTTCGGTCGCAAACGTTGGTCCGCTTGATCATGTTGTCGGTGGTGGCTTAGATGGTGAGCAACGGCAATTGCCAGCGTCGCCTGATCAGGGTCCTGATGCAATTGTCGAAGACCAAGAATTGCGGCAAACAATGCGTTCGGAGATTCGAAGTTTGCCCGAGCGTGAGCGCACGGTCGTTGCGTTGTACTACGACGAAGGCATGACCTTGTCCGAAATCGGTTCGGTGCTCGGCGTCACCGAAAGTCGAGTGTCGCAGATTCACTCGAAGGCGATCATCATGTTGCGCGCTCGTATGTCAGCTGCCGGCGTTTAATCACGGCCTTTAGATACAGAGACAGATCACCGCAACGCGTCGGAGATGGCGCACAGTGAGTAGTGATTCTTTTTGCTCTGCTCGTTTCTGCGAGTTGTCTCGTGCCTCCCGTCAATGGGGCAGTGGCTTTTCCTTATGTCGAACCCTCGTGCGAATTTTGTGCTGGGCATCGGACGATTGACTTTGAGCAGTCGGTCGGGCGTGACGTCATCTCCCCAGTGGCGGGGCGCATCACGTTTGCGGGAACGGTGGTCGACCAGCAATTCGTGTCGATCGACCCAGGTCCTGAATCTGGTTTTGGCCCCGAGGTCGTGGTGACGATCGGTGGTCTCATTCGGGGTCCAAAGGTGACGTCGGGACAGGTTGTACAGGCTGGTCAGCGCCTAGGGATGACCGATGGCCTCATTCATCTCAGTATGCGATACATCATTGAAGGAAAACCGGCTCGCTATGTCGATCCCACGCCGTTTTTGGCGCGGCGCCGTTTTCGGGTTCGCCTCATTCCGAACTCGCGAACAGGTGGTCGCCGCTCTCAGAGTCAGTTGAGTTGTCCCGTGTCTTTCGGCAGGTGAGGTGGCACTTTTGGGGTAATTCCCGCTAGCGTGCGACCGGCAAGAAACAAGTTCTTGCAAAACCAATACTCCCAAACCAAAACGCATGGTCCTCATCCTGCGGTCGTCACTTAGTGATGCGAGGTCCCGTGCCCCTAACCGCAGAAACAGGAGGACAGTGCCATGGCCATCGTCACGATGCGTCAACTATTGGAAGCCCGAGTTCACTTCGGTCACCAAACCCGTCGTTGGAACCCCAAGATGCGTCGTTTCATCTTTGGTGAGCGCAACGACATTTACATCATCGACTTGCAGCAGACCCTTGAGCGCATCGAGACCGCGTACGCATTCGTGCGTGACTTGGTCGCCGGTGGCGGTTCGGTTCTGTTCATCGGAACAAAGCAACAAGCACAAGACCCCATTGCTGGTTTCGCCGAGAAGTGCGGCATGCCGTACATCAACGAGCGTTGGTTGGGTGGAATGCTCACCAACTTCGAAACCATTCACAAGCGCGTGCAGAAGATGCTCGAACTTGAGCGTCTCTTAGAGGCTGGCGATTTTGCTTTGATGCCGAAGAAAGAAGCTCTTTTGAAGAGCCGCGAATTGGCAAAGTTGCAGAAGAACCTCAGCGGTATTCGCCACATGACCAAGCGCCCGCAGTGTGTGTTCATCATTGACACGAAGAAAGAACACATTGGCGTGACTGAAGCGAACAAGCTCGGTATTCCGATCGTTGGCATCGTTGACACCAACGTCGACCCCGATCTCATCACGTTCCCGATTCCTGGTAACGACGATGCAATTCGTGCAAACGAATTGATGTCAAAGATGATTGCTGAAGCAGTGATCGAAGGTCGTTACATCGCATCGAAGCGCAATCCAGGTTTGGTTGCACCCGAAAAGAGCGACGCCGAAAAGGCTGAGTTCGCGGCGAACCAGGCCAATGCCCGTACGCAAGCAGCTGCCGCTCAAGCCGAGCGCGAAGCCCGTCTTGCTGCATCAAAAGCTCCTGTTGCTGAAGCAACGGCTGATTCCACACCGGAGGCCTGAGAAATGTCGTTTACAGCCAAAGATGTTCAGAGTCTGCGTCAGTCCACTGGCGCCGGCATGATGGATTGCAAGAAGGCTCTCGAAAATAACAATGGCGACATTGAAGAGGCCAAGCAGTGGTTGCGCGAAAAAGGTTTGGCTGCATCAGCTAAGCGTGATGACCGCGACAACAACCAAGGTGTTGTGGCACTTGTCGTCACAAACAACGTTGGTGCCATCGTCAAGCTCAAATCAGAAACCGACTTCGTCGCCGGTAGCGATCAGTTCAAGGGTGAAGCACAAGCTTTGGCCGAACTTGTTGCCGCTAAAGGCGAAGCAGCAGTTGCAGAGCGCGCCGCAATTCTCGATGACCTCAAGATCGTTCTCAAAGAGAAGATCGAACTTGGTGAAGTCGTGCGCATTGAAGCGGCACCTGGCAACATCGTTGACAGTTACCAGCACATCCAAGGTGGACGTGGAGTTAATGCAGTTCTCGTCGAACTCGAAGGTGGTTCGATTGAACTCGCTCACGACATCGCCGTGCACATCGCATTCGCTCGCCCCAAGTACTTGAACCGTGAAGAAATTCCGGCCGACGTTCTTGAAAAAGAAAAGGCCACCCTCGAAGCGATCAGTCGCAACGAAGGTAAGCCTGAGGCTTCATTGCCCAAGATCGTTGAAGGCCGTATCAACGGTTTCTACAAAGATGTGTGCTTGGTCGAACAGCCTTACGCCAAAGATGACAAGCAGTCGGTGACCCAGATTTTGGGTGGCGCGAAGATTATTCGCTTCGCTCAAGTCGAGATCGGCTGATCGGTCATGGCCGGAACTGACGCTGGTTCATCCCGTCAGGCCGACCGTCCCGCGTGGAAGCGGGTCGTTCTCAAACTGTCGGGTGAGGCTTTGGCCGAACCGACAGGTTTTGGACTTGACAATGGTGTTCTGCATCAAGTTGCCACCGAGATCAAAGATGTCCGCGACAATCTCAAAATAGATATCGCGGTTGTCGTTGGTGGTGGCAACTTCTGGCGGGGACTCAAAGGTGCCGGCCAAGGTATGGATCAGGCGCAAGCCGACTTCATGGGCATGATTGCCACCGTGATGAATGGTTTGGCATTGCAAGACGCCCTCGAACGGGTCGGTCAGCAAAGTCGAGTGATGACGGCTATTGAGATGCCCAAGGTGGCAGAACCGTATATTCGGCGTCGCGCCGAACGCCACATGGAAAAAGGCCGCGTTGTCATTTTCGCTGGTGGAACGGGCAATCCGTTCTTTACGACCGATACCGCGGCCGCTTTGCGAGCCGCCGAAATTGATGCGCAGGCCATCTTGAAGGGAACCCATTCGGGTGTTGATGGTGTGTACACCGCCGACCCCAAACTCGATCCCACGGCCACGCGATACGACCGTATTTCGCACAAAGACGTCATCGAAAAAGAACTTCGGGTCATGGATGCCACGGCGATCGCCTTTTGTCGTGACAACAAAATCCCGATTGTGGTCTTCGATGTCAGCACCCCTGGGAACATCAGATCCGTTCTTGAGGGTCATGCCATAGGTACGCTGGTCGGGTGACTGACGACATTCTTCTCGAGGCCATCGACAAGATGGATAAGGCCGTCGAGCACGCCCAAATTCAGTTCACAACGATTCGAACTGGACGAGCGACGCCTGCCCTCGTTGAAAAACTCATCGTCAGTTACTACGGGGCCGATGTCCCATTGCAGCAGTTGGCAGGTTTTCAGGTTCCCGAGGCCCGCACGCTGGTCATTAAACCTCATGACCGGGGCTCATTGAACGCCATTGAAAAAGCGATTCGCGACAGCGACCTTGGCATGTCACCATCAAATGACGGAGTCATCATTCGTCTGAATTTCCCGATGTTGACCGAAGAGCGACGTCGTGACTACGTGAAACTGGTGAAGAACATGGCTGAAGACGGTCGTGTCGCCGTACGAAATGTGCGACGAGACGCCCGCAAGCAGCTAGAAACGGCCGAAAAAGCCGGAGAAGTATCAGCAGATGAACTAGATCGTGCTGAAAAAGAACTAGACAAGATCACACACGACCATGTCGAACACATCGACAAGGCCGTGCAACGTAAAGAACAAGAACTTCTGGAAGTCTGATAGGACGGGACCATGAGCGATGACATGTGGCGCAAAGGTTCTGGCTCAGGCCAGGACGATGAATTCGAAGACTTCGGTGAACTCCGATTCTCCGACGATGAAGGTGACGATGAGCCCGCTCCTTTGAGCTTTGGCGACAACGACACCGGATCACTTCCGCATTGGACGGAAAAGCCCTCCGGCGAGTTGCCGCGTCTTTTCGGCGACGACCCATCAGGTTCGGTGTCGCGTCCAATTCCGCGCGACTCGTCGCGTGACGTATCTCGAGATGTTTCACGCGACACATCACGTGTTGCTGATTCGGCCGACGAAACTGGTGAAGTCGATGTGTGGGGTTCGTATTCGGGAACTGCACCGCGTCCGATTCCCGACCGTCCATCAGGTGCAACTCCTCGTCCCGATGATTCGGGAAGCAGTGGTCGACCACGCGTCCGACTTGGCGAACCGACGGGTGGAACTCGCCGTGACGACACGACGGGTACATCAACTCGTCCCATTCCAAATGTTCGACGTGATGACACTGCAGGTACAAGTGGAACCAGTCGTACCAACCGAATTTCGATCGTTACCGACGACACTCAGGGTCGCCCAGTGACGGGCAGTCGTCCTCGTCCAGCAACTGAACGCGGTCCGCGATCGCGTCCTGATGCACGACCAAGTGATCGTGGTCAACGGAGCGTTCCAGCACGTCCTGGTGTTGCTGGTCGCGATATGCCAACCGCAATCGCTGTTGGTTTATTGATGCTCGCAGCATTCATTGCTGCATTGCTCTGGAAGCCTGTTGCAGTATTGGCCATTGTTGTTTTGGTCTGCGGTCTTGCAGCTGTCGAGTTCTTCGAAAAGGTTTCCGATAAGGGCTATAAGCCCGCATCAATTGTTGGCATCACTGCGTCAATCTGTGCACCACTGGCTGCATATTGGGTGGGTGACGGAGCCTTGCCGTTGGTGTTTACTTTGGCAATGATGGCTGCCGCGGTTTCGTTTGTCGGTGCAAAAGACATTCAAGCGAGTCCGATGCCGAATATGGCCATCACGTCACTTGGCATGATGTGGATCGGCATGATGGGTTCGTTCGCAGCGCTACTCGCCGGAGTTTCGAACGTACCTGGTCTGGCACACGTCGGTACCGACACTTTGTTTATCGTTGCCGTTGGTGTCATTGCGAACGACGTGGGCGCGTTGTTTGTTGGTTCGGCCGCTGGGAAGAATCCGTTACGAGCATGGATTAGCCCCAACAAGACGGTTGAAGGTTTGATGGGCGGAACACTCGCAACCTTGATCGCGATGTGGGTCGTGAGTCTGCAAAGCGATACCTGGAACAACGTTGGTGAAGTTTTGATGTTGGCAATTTTGGTTGCAGTTCTTGCACCTCTCGGTGATCTCGTCGAAAGTATGTTCAAGCGCAACCTTGGTATCAAAGACTTCGGCACAGTGATTCGTGGTCATGGTGGAGTTCTTGATCGTTTCGATGGATTCTTGTTCGTGTTGCCGGCTGCCTACTACTTGTTGATGGTGCTTCAGCCCTACGCATCGTGATGTGAACGGTGAGTACCGTTCGTGTTTCTATCGCGGGTAGTTCGGGGTCAATAGGTACTCAAACGCTTGACGTCGTTCGTGCCGAGAATGCGCGCTTCGCCGCGGGGATATCTGACAACGAGTATGTGGTCACCGGAATCGGCCTTGGTTCAAACATTGACGTGCTCATTGCTCAGGCCCGTGAATTCAAACCTGCTGTCGTCGCTGTCGCTGATGAATCGCGTCATCAAGAAGTGCGCAACGCGCTTCCTGGCGTCGCAGTTGTGCGTGACATGGCTGAACTTGTCAGCGGTGCAGATGTCGTGGTCAACGGTGTCGTGGGATTCGCAGGGTTGCCAGTCACTCTTGAGACTTTGCGTCAAGGCAAGCGGTTAGGGCTTGCGAATAAAGAGTCGCTGATTGCAGCTGGTCCAGTTGTTCAACCACTGCGTTCAGTGCCAGGTGCCGAAATAGTTCCAGTCGATAGTGAGCATTGCGCCGTGCATCAATGTTTGCGGTCAACTATTCGACCTGGCGTTGAAGTGTCACGAATTGTGCTGACCGCAAGTGGTGGTCCATTTCGTGGTCGCACATTGAGCGACCTTGCCGAAGTCACTGTTGAGCAAGCTTTAGCGCATCCGACCTGGAGCATGGGTCCAAAGATCACAATCGACTCTTCGACGTTGATGAACAAAGGTCTTGAAGTCATTGAAGCTCACGAACTTTTTGGCGTGAGTTACGACCAGATTGAAGTCGTGGTTCACCCACAGTCGGTGATTCATTCAATGGTCGAGTTCACCGATGGTTGCACTATGGCGCAATTGAGTATGCCCGATATGCGATTGCCCATCGGTTACGCACTTGCGCATCCCAATCGCATCGGAACACCATTTGGCCGCATTGATTGGTCAGCTCTGCAGCATCTTGATTTCAGTGCTCCAGATATTTCAACCTTCCGTTGTTTATCGCTGGCGTATCAAGCAGGGCGCACTGGTGGTACTGCGCCGGCATTTTTGTCGGCGGCAAATGAAATTGCCGTCGAAGCATTCTTGGCCGGATCCTTGAAGTGGCCAGATATTGCAGCGGTGGTTGAAGCCTCGTTGCAAAAATATGTTGCGACGAATGGCACTCTGTCGAGCGAGGACATCATTGAGGCCGACCGCACGGGACGCGAAGAAGCGCATAGGGTGCTATCTCAATGACTTGGTATCGATCTTTTCGAGACGAAATGATGGCGGGCGGGGCAGTTGATGATCCCGAAGCCGATCCAAAGGCGCCGCGACAATCGGTTGCTGTCTTGTCGGGTATTGCAGTCGTTGCTTTATTGATTTGGTTGGGCATGAGCAACAAGTGGAGCTTGGTGCTGGTTGCCGGACTTTTGATTTCCGTTTTCTTGCACGAACTTGGTCACTTTGCTACCGCGGGCTGGGCGGGAATGAAGCGCACTCAGTTCTTCATGGGCTTTGGACCAAAGATCTGGAGTACTCATCGAAACGGCGTTGAGTACGGAGTTCGAGCATTACCTCTTGGCGCATTCGTGCGCATTGTCGGAATGAATAACCTCGACCCCGTCGAGCCAGGCGATGAAGACGTTTCGTATTCATCAAAGCCGTATCGCTGGCGAATGTTAGTAATCACCGCAGGCTCGCTGATGCACCTCATCATCGCTGTGCTCATCATGATGTTTGTTTACACGGTGGGTGGCCGCTATCAAGACACCGGAACAGTCAAAGTCTTTGCCGTCACTGAAGACTCGCCGGCGGCAGCTGCCGGAATTGGTCTTGGCGATGAAATCTTGTCGGTGAATGGCACCAAGTTGACATCATCTGATGACTTACGAACCACGATTCGCTCATCGCAACCTGGCGATGCAATAACGGTCATCTTTAAAGAGAATGGTCCAGGTGATGACGGTTCGGATAAAACTGTCAATGTCGTGTTGGCGCCTCACCCAACTGACACAACCGCTGGGATTGGCTACCTGGGTGTCGGTACCGATAGCTATGGTCGCAACAAACTCGGTCTGATTTCCGCATCGAGTCATGTCGCGAGCGACTTGTGGCATGGCATGGGGAGCACGATTTCTGGAATCGGAACTGTGATTAACCCAGCGAATCAATGGACTCAATTGACCGATAAGAATGCTGACCCTATGAAGCGTCCAACCACTGTGGTCGGCATTACCAAGGTCGCCGGAGATATTGGTAACCGCGACGGACTATACGGTGTCCTTGAAGTCTTGGCCTCAATCAACGTGTTTGTGGGGCTCTTCAACTTGTTGCCGCTGTTGCCGTTTGATGGTGGACATGCTGCGATTGCGACGTATGAACGAATTCGTAGCCGAAAGAATCGCTCGTACCGCGCCGATGTAGAAAAGATGTGGCCAGTGACTGTGGTCGTTCTCACACTTTTATTGTTTTTAACTTTTACAGGTTTGTATCTCGATATCACGAGACCGTTCTAAACACTGACAGAATGTAAACAATGACCACCACCGCTGGCTCGCTCACGAATCGTCGCCCTACCCGTCAAATCATGGTGGGCAAAGTTCCCGTTGGTGGAGGAGCGCCGATCACGGTGCAGTCGATGACGATCACCAAGACTGCCGATGTCGAAGGTACGTTGCAGCAGATTTACGCCTTGGCGGCTGCTGGTTGCGACATTGTTCGTTGTACATGTAACGAAATTGAAGCTGCCGAAGGCCTTGCGCAAATTGTGCCGCGTTCACCGGTACCGATCATCGCTGATATCCATCATCAATACAAGATGGCTCTCGCCGCTATGGAAGCTGGCGTACATGGTCTGCGGTTGAATCCAGGAAACATTCGCCGGCCCGAACACATCAAGGCAGTTGCGTCCGAAGCTAAAGATCGTGGCATCCCGATTCGTATTGGTGTCAATGGTGGTTCGCTTGATCCCGAGTTGTACGACAAGTACGGCGGCAAGGTCACTCCTGAAGCGATGGTTGAATCGGCGTTGCGAGAGATTGCCTACTTTGATGAAGTTGGTTTTGATCAGATCAAGATCAGCGTGAAAGCATCAAATGTTCCGCTCATGGTTGAGGCATATCGCCAACTCAGTGAAGTCACTGATTATCCGCTTCACCTTGGTGTCACCGAAGCTGGTCCGTTGCCGAATGGTTTACTCAAGGCAACGGCGGGTATTGCTGCCTTGTTGCTTGAAGGAATCGGCGACACGATTCGTTACAGCCTCACCGCTGATCCTGTAGAAGAGGCCCGTGCGGGTCGTCAATTACTCGAAGCCCTCGGGCTTCGTGAACGAAAGAATGTTGACCTCATTGCGTGCCCCAGTTGTGGTCGTGCCGAGATTGATGTCATTGATGTGGCCAATCGAGCGATGAAAGCATTCGGCGAGCGCAAGATTCCGTTGCAAGTTGCTGTCATGGGTTGTGTGGTGAATGGACCAGGCGAGGCACGTGAAGCCGACCTCGGTATCGCAGCAGGTAATAAGCGCGGTCACTTGTTTGTGAAGGGTCGCAACGTGGCAGTCGTTCCCGAAAGCGAAATGGTTGAGGCATTAGTTGAATGGGCCGAGTTCATTCACGAGCACGGTGCCGAAGCAGCAATTGCCCGTGTTGACACGGCTAAAGCCGAACGTGAAGCAGCAAAAGATCGTTCGATGTTGCTTGACGCCAAGGGCGATGATGCGAATCATTCGCAAGAGCGCATCGTCGAGATACGAAAAAAGAGCTAGCTGTTTTCAGTGACTCGGAAAAGAGTTGCTTTGCCACTGAGTGTTATCTCTTCGCCGGGTGCGAGATAACACGCTTCGCCACGGTGTAACAGATTGGTCGCGCCAACTCCGCACAATGTGAGTTCGCGTGTACGCGCCCGCAAAGTTTCGGTGCCATCGATCTGGTGGACCCATAATGTAAACGGCGCATCGGGAGTTTCATATTTCCATAACCGTCCAGCCTCAGTTTTTGCGACTGGTGTCGCATGAACGATGGGGTTGGGAAGTGGTTGGGCAACGACGGTTGTAAGAAGTTCATTGACGTCCACGTGTTTGTTGGTCAAACCGCAACGCACCACATTGTCGCTTGATCCCATGACTTCAATGCCGGTTCCACTGAGGTACGCATGCAAATTACCTGGATCAAGATAGAGCGCTTCGCCGGCTTGCAAAGTGACATAGTTCAAAAGCAATGATGCAACAACCGCAGGATCATCGGGATAGGCGACTGCAAGACGAGTGACCCATTGAGCGCTCGGTGACTCGTGATTTTGACAGGCTTCAATGACGTCCTTGATAAGTACTTGTATTTCTTCGCCACCACCAAACAAGTACCGCATGGTGTGATCAAGGTCGTGATCGGCGAGTAGGCGCGCGATGATCGAAGCCCCACCACCGATTGAGTGCAAGAGTTCAACTGTTGCGACTGGTTCACGAAATCCGCACAATGCTTCAAAGGGTCCGAGGGCACAAATGAGTTCGGGTTTAGCGAATGGATCGCGATAAATACGGCGTGAGTTTCCGACCGGAATATTCAGCCGATTTTCGCGGGCGTAACCGGCCTTAGCTTGTTCGGTCGAGGGATGGCTTTGCAATGACAAGGGTTCGGCAGCGGCAAGAACCTTTAACAAGAACGGCAATTCACCTGCGACTGAAAGTAACGGAACTGATTGTCCGCCAGTGTCGTCGGTCGCGCTTCGACGCAATGCTGCTGCAGTTGCATCGTCAACACTCAGAACTTTTGATGCGCCGCCTAAATGAGTGCCAAACCACAGTTCAGCCCATGGACGACCATCAGGTTCGATATCAAGCATTCGAGGGATCGATGTGAGGTGGCCCCACGAATAATGCTGTACGACTCCTCGCACCAACTTCATGATCAGTTTCCTGACCGCCCACAGATTGCGCGCAAAGTTGCAACGGCTTCACCAATTGCGACGTCACTTCGCTCGCCGTTGGCGCGATTGCGAACTTCGATCACACCATCGGCAAGACCCTTACCAACCACAACGATTGTCGGCACTCCGATGAGTTCGGCATCTTTGAATTTGACACCTGGCGAAACAGATGTGCGGTCATCAAGTAAAACTCGGATGCCGGCGTTTTCAAGTTCGGTTGCCAGCTCTTCAGCTTTTTCGGCAATGGCGTCTGCGCCCTTGCTGGCAATGACGATGTGAACATCGGCGGGGGCAACTTCGCGAGGCCAGCACAATCCCATGTCATCGAGCGTCGCTTCGGCGATTGCGGCAACAGCACGTGAAACTCCAATGCCGTAACTACCCATCGTGACAACAACTTGTTTGCCGTTTTGGTCAAGCACGGTCAGGTTGAGCGCTTCGGCATACTTGCGACCCAATTGGAAAATGTGCCCAATCTCAATACCGCGTGCCATTTCAAGAACGCCGGTTGCATTCTTGGCAGCACAGTTCGGGCAGGTATCGCCAGGTAGTACTTCGGCGGCTTCAATCGTTCCGTCTGGTGTGAAGTCGCGACCGCATACCAAGCCAACGACGTGTTTGCCGGCGGCATTTGCACCAGTGACCCAACTGGTTCCCGTTGAAACGCGAGGATCAACGAGATAACGAATCTTCGACGATGAAGTTGAACCGAGTACGTCAGGCCCGATGTAACCCTTCACGAGTGAAGGATGGTTAGCGAAGTCTGCTTCGGTAAATGCATCAGGTTCGGCAGGGCCGACTTGAGCTTCGACGCGCTTCATATCAACTTCGCGATCACCAGGTAACCCAATCGCTAACGGCTCACGACGACCATCGGGGTGGCGCAGCATGATGATGACGTTCTTGAGAGTGTCACTTGCAACCCATGAAGTTGTTTTTCCGATTGCGTTGTTGATATCGGTTCGGGTATTTAACAAATCAACGAGTGTGGCAATCGTTGGTGTGTCGGGTGTGTCAACATCTTGCGAAGGTGCTGAACTCGAAAAATCAATTGCCGCCGGAGTCGGCACTGTGACAGCTTCGGTGTTGGCGGCGTAACCACATGTTGTGCAGCGCACGAAAGTGTCTTCGCCAACTTCGAGTGGAGCCAAGAATTCTTCGCTCTTTGAACCGCCCATCGCACCAGACATTGCTGAAACAATCACGAAGGGCAAATGAAGGCGTTCAAAAGTTTTGATGTACGCCGCTCGGTGGGCTTCGTAGCTCGCCGATAAGCCAGCGTCATCGATGTCGAAACTGTACGAGTCCTTCATCACGAATTCGCGGCCACGCAACAGACCGGCACGTGGACGAGCCTCGTCGCGGAACTTGGTCTGAATTTGGTAGATGCTCAGCGGTAGGTCTTTGTAACTGCTGTAGAGATCTTTGACGAGCAGTGTGAACATTTCTTCGTGGGTTGGGCCAAGTAGGTAGTCAACGCCACGGCGGTCTTGGAGGCGGAACAAGTTAGGGCCGTACTCGGTCCAGCGATTGGTGGCTTCGTATGGTTCGCGAGGAAGCAGGGCCGGAAAGTGCACTTCTTGGAAGCCTGCGGCATCCATTTCTTCGCGCACGATTCGTTCGACATTGCGATAGACGTTCCAGCCGAGGGGGAGCCAGGTGTAGCCACCAGGGGCGGCTCGACGGATATATCCAGCCCGAACCATCAATTGGTGGCTCGGAACCTCGGCATCGGAGGGATTTTCGCGCAGAGTGCGAACGAACAGGCTGGATAAACGCAACATTCCGTCAGGCTACTTGTCGTGAACCGCCAACTGAGGGAGATCACTCGTGTCGGTTAGCGCTCGCATTCTTGTATGATGGATCGGTCTGAAGAGAATTTCCATTCCGGTGGGTCTGAAAGGCGAGGGCTTCAGCCCTCGTCTTTTTTAGTCACTGGGGTCATATTCGATGCAGATTGAGTACAAATTCAGTAAATATTCAGCGAAAAACATAGAAATTTTGACAAATTGGAGGTGAATTGATGTCTGAAAACCAAGTCTCACGACGCATTGAAGCATTGATCACCCCGGTGTTGGCCGACCTCGGTCTCGAAATGTACGACCTCGAATACAACGGTGGAATCGTCAAGATCACCGTCGATACGCCCCCAGGTTCACCGGGTGGCATCGATGTCGATCAGCTATCCCAGTGCACGCGCCTGATATCGCGCGAACTTGACCACGATGACCCCGTACCTGGTCATTACACCCTTGAAGTCTCGAGCCCCGGTCTCGAGCGAAATCTTCGTTTGCCCCGCCATTTTCAGCGTGAAACCGGCAAATCGGCGGCGATTCGTCTGCAAAACGTCATCAACGGCGAACGTCGCTTGAGCGGCGTCATCGAATCAGCTGGCCCCGACACCTTCTTGTTGCGTTTGGCCAATGGCGAAGAACGCATCGTTCCGTACGACCAAATCGATCGCGCCAAGACGATTTTCGTGTGGGAAGCCCAAGCCAAGCCCAGCAATAAGCCCGGCAAAGGGACAAAAGCCGGCGCCAAGGGAAATAAGAAATCGGCGCCGACTGGCACATCAAAGTCCAGTGGCACGAGCAGTTCGGCCGCTTCCACGGCAGACTCAGAGCAAGAAATCGATGATTTTCTTGATCGTAACGACGATCTCGAAGATCTTGATACAGAACTAGATCTAGATACAGACAACGAAACCGATAACGAAACCGACAACCACGTCTACAACGACAACGACCAGGAGTCATCCCAGTCATGAGCAATCTCGACATGAAAGAAGCCATCAAAATGTTGGCGGCCGAAAAGAACATTTCAGAAGAGACCCTTCTGCAGGTTCTCGTAGAAGCTTTGGCGACTGCGTATAAGCGTCGCCCTGGTTCGGCTGAAGAAGTTGAAGTCGGTCTCAACACCGACACTCTTGAAATCAGTTTCACCGCATTTGACATCGACGAAGATGGCAACTGGGTCAACCAGCGCGACGACACTCCCGACAAGAACGAACTTGGTCGCATTGCGGCACAGACTTTCCGTCAGGTGATGGGTCAGCGCATCCGCGAAGCCGAGCGCGACAAGAAGTTCGAAGAATATGCCAACCGCGAAGGCGACATTGTCACCGGCATCATTCAGCAGAACGATCACCGCTATGCCTTGCTCGATCTCGGCAAAGTTGAAGCACTCATGCCACAAAGTGAGCAAGTGCCTTTCGAACGTGCCACGCCAGGTACTCGCCTCAAGGCATACATCGTTGAAGTGCGTCGCAGCGACAAGGGTCCACAGATTGTTGTGAGCCGCACGCACCCCGGTCTCGTCAAGCGTCTCTTCGAACTTGAAGTTCCCGAAATCGCTGACGGCGTTGTCGAAATTAAGGCATGTGCTCGCGAACCAGGTCACCGCACCAAGATCGCCGTATTCTCGAACGACAGCAATGTCGATCCAGTCGGCGCCTGCGTTGGTGCCCGTGGTGGACGCGTCCGCATGGTTGTGAACGAACTCAATCAAGAGAAGATTGACATCATTCCTTTCAGTGACGATTTGGCTGATTTCATTGCCAAAGCGCTGTCGCCAGCCAAAGTCACCGAAGTTCGACTCAGCGAAGACCGCAGCCAGGCTGATGTCATCGTTCCCGATTTCCAACTCAGCTTGGCTATCGGTAAAGAAGGACAGAACGCTCGTCTTGCTGCTCGTCTCGCTGGTGTTCGCATCGACATCAAGAGCGAAACCCAGCACAACAACGAGCTCAACGGAATTTTTGAAGACGCTGAATACGCCGATGGCGAATGGACCTTGAACGCCGAAACCGGTGCTCAAGAATTCCACGCTGCTGACGGTTCAGTGATGAGTGTTGAAGAGTGGGAAAAGGTCACCGGAATTACTGCTGCGGCAGTTGAGGACGAGGCATAAATCTCACATGACAACGTTGACTCATCCGGTGCGCACATGCGTGGGATGCCGTTCTCGCAAAGAACAGCAGTTACTCACTCGCTTTGTGCCCAACGAAATGGGTCAACCTGTCATGTCTCGTACAGCAAGTGGACGCGGCGCATGGATGTGCGCTGAGTCAACAAGTTGTTTCGAGGCGGCAATGAAAATACGTGCATTCGATCGAGCCTGGAAAACTCAATCGGATCACAAGAAAAGTTCTAGTAGTAATAAAAACAATGGTCGTCACCTCACACGAGTCGCACAACCATGACAATCTAAAATGTCGCCGGAAACACCGGCGAAAAAGCATCAAAGGACTGAACGCCGCGTGGCAACAGCAAAGATCAAAGTCAGTGAATTAGCGAAGTCCCTCGGCATGAGCAATGCCGAGATGCTTGAACTTTGTAAGGCCAACAATGTGGCCGCAAAGACTCCTCAGTCAACTTTGGTTGAAGCATTCGTACCGATGCTCAAGCGCAAAGCCGAAGCAGCTGGTCTCGTCCGTGAGGTCGCCCCGGTCGAAGAAGAAAAGCCCGCCAAGAAGGCGCCGGCAAAGAAGGCAGCCGATAAGGGTGAAGTTGCACCCGCTCCAGCGCCTGTTGTCGACGTAGTTGTTGCGCCAGTTGCTCCTGTTGTTGAAGCTCCCGCCGCGCCAGTCGCTCCCGTTGTTGAAGCTCCCGCTGCGCCAGTCGTCGAAACACCAGCCCCCGCTCCGGTCGTTCAAACTTCACGGGTCGTTCAAACATCACCGGTTGAAACGCCAGCTGTTGCTCCTGCTGCGCCGGTGGCCCCCGAGGCACCAGCTGCCCCATCAGGATCAGTTGTTTCCAGCCGAACCGCTCCGCGCGAACCAGCGCGTGATGCCACTCGCGAAGCACCACGCCCCGCTGCACCACGACCTGACACGCCGCGCCCTCCGGCCGGTGGTGGCGCACCTGGTGCTCCTGGTCGCCCCGCTGCTCCACCGCCTGGTCGCCCGATCAGTGCAACTGGTCGTCCCGTTCCGCCGCCTCCTGGTCGTCCCATGAGTGCAACTGGTCGTCCGGTTCCACCGCCTCCTGGTGGTCCGCGAACTACCCCCGCTCCGGGCGCTCGTCCAAGCGGTACTGGTTATGGTGGCCCGCGAACAGGCGCACCTCGTCCTGGCGGTGCCTTTGGTGGCGCTCGTCCCGCAGGTGGCCCACGTCCCGCAGGTGCCTTTGGTGCTCAGCGACCTGGTGGTCCTGGTGGTGGCCCCGGCGGACCTGGTGGTCCTGGTGGTGGACCCGGTGGTCCTGGTGCTGGCCGTCCCGGTGGTGGAGGTCGCCCCGGTGGTGGCGCTCGCCCAAGTGGTGGACGTCGTGCTCCGCGTAGCGGTGGTCGTCGTCGCCGTCGTGGTGAGGATGATCTACAGCCATCAATGATTTCGTATAGCGATGATGCGGCCCCGGTCCCCGAGGGCACAATCGTCATCGAACGCGGAGTTTCATCACAAGAATTTGCACCTCGCCTCAACCGCACCGCGGCTGACGTGGTTCGTTTCTTGTTGAAGAACGGTGAAATGGTCACGGCAACAATGACGTTGTCCGACGAACAAATGGAATTATTCGCACTCGAAATTGGTGCAGAGATTCTTTTGGTTGAACCCGGCCAGCAAGAAGAAATGGAATTGCAGGCTCTGTTCGACGACAGCGATGACGACGACGAGACCGCGCAAGAGTTGCGTCCGCCAGTGATCACCGTCATGGGTCACGTTGACCATGGTAAGACGACATTGCTCGACAAGATTCGTAACGCCAATGTTGTATCTGGTGAAGCCGGCGGAATCACGCAGCACATCGGTGCGTATCAAGTGGTTCAAGACGGCAAGAAAGTCACCTTCATTGACACACCTGGTCACGCAGCGTTCACGCAGATGCGTGCACGTGGTGCTCAAGTCACCGACATTGTTGTGTTGATGGTTGCCGCCGACGACGGTGTCATGCCTCAGACCATTGAAGCAATTAGTCACGCTCGCGCAGCAGGCGTACCGATGGTGGTTGCAATCAACAAGATCGACAAAGAAAACGCTGACGTACAGCGCGTACTTGCTCAGCTCGCCGAACAACTACTTGTTCCCGAGTCATGGGGTGGCGACACGATCTGTGTTGAAATGTCGGCGCAACAAAACTTGGGTGTTGACGATCTCATCGAACAGCTCACCATCGTTGCTGAAATCGAAGAACTCACCGCCAACCCAACAGGTCGCGCTAAGGGAGTCGTTCTTGAAGCCAACCTCGACACTGGTCGTGGACCAGTTGCCACGATTTTGGTGGACAAGGGAACATTGAAGGTCGGTGACCCGATTGTTGCTGGTGGTGCGTGGGGCCGTGTACGCGCCATGATCGACGACAAGGGTCAGCAAATCAAAGAAGCTGGACCATCAACACCGGTGCAGGTTCTTGGTTTGTCAACCGTTCCGCAAGCTGGCGATGAATTCCGTGTTGCACCAGACGAAAAGACCGCCCGCACCGTCGGTGAAGCTCGTGAACAGCGTCTGCGTGCCAAGGCTCAACGTGGAGACGCTCGCGTGCAGCGCGGTGTCAAACTCGAAGACGTCTTCACTCAAATCCAGGCTGGGGAAGTGGCAACACTTAACCTCATTTTGAAAGCCGATGTACAAGGTTCGCTCGAAGCAGTGACCGAAAGCTTGCGTCGCCTTGAACGTGATGAAGTCAAGTTGGCCTTCGTTCACCGTGCAGTTGGTGGAGTCACCGAAAACGACATCACACTGGCTGCTGCAACAAATGCCACCATTCTTGGTTTCAACGTTCGTCCCGATCGTAAAGCTCGCGACCTAGCCGAAGCCGAACATGTTGAAATCCGTTCCTACGAAATCATCTACAAGCTTCTCGAAGATATCGAGAGCGCGATGATCGGTATGTTGGCTCCCGAGTACGAAGAAATTGTCACTGGCGAAGCCGAAGTGCGCGAAGTATTCCGTGTGCCAAAGCTCGGTGGAATCGCAGGTTGTTATGTCCGTACCGGACAAATCACTCGTGGTACCAAGGTGCGCTTCATCCGCGAAGGTGTCATCATCTGGAAGGGTGCAATTACTTCATTGCGTCGCTTCAAAGACGATGTCCGTGAAGTGCGTGAAGGATTCGAGTGCGGTATTGGTTTGAGCGACTTCCAAGACCTCAAGCCTGGTGACCTCATCGAAACATTCGAAGAGCGACTGGTTGTTCGTACCTGATCATGGCAAGTGCAACTGTCGACCTGGAATTTTTCTTTGACCCGGTGTGTCCGTGGGCGTGGATCACCTCACGTTGGGTCAAAGAAGTTCAACAGTTGCGTCAGTATTCGGTCACGTGGCGTCCGATTTCGCTCAAGGTTCTCAATGCCAATAACACTGCCGACTGGTACAACGATCAGTACAAGCGTTGGCATTCAATGGGTCATGAGGCGTTGCGTATTGCTGCACATCTTGAATCAACTCTTGGCAATCAGGCAGTAGACGCTATGTATACGGCGTGTGGCATCGAAAGTCACGCGAATCGCCGTCGTGATGACTTTGCTGCCAGCACCGAGGAATTCATGTCAGAAGTCCTGACGAAGGCGGGGCTTGACCCATCGTTAGTGCGATTCGCATTTGATGAGTCGTTGGACTCTTTCATTGTTGCCGAAACTGAACTTGCACTTTCTCGTACTGGGCGTGATGTAGGTACTCCAATCATGACGTTCAAGCCAGGTGCCGAAAATGAGGGATCATTCTTCGGACCGGTCATTGCCCGAATTCCTCGTGGCGACGAAGCATTACGACTCTGGGATGCTGTAGAGACTCTGGCAACAACGCCCGGTGTCGCAGAACTCAAGCGCTCATTGCGCGCTTCGCCAGTCTTTGACTAAGAACCACGGTTCACGAGCGATAGCGTTCTTGATGTGAATCGGCCCCCCTCGCGCTCAGGTAAATCTCGCACTCCATCGCGTAATGCGACGACGCATGCGTACCCGCGTTCAGCCCGATTGGGTGAAACGCTTCGTGAGGTTCTTGCTGATGAATTAGTTCGTATCGACGATGAACGACTTGAGTTCGTGACCGTCACCCGCGTTGAAGTTGACCCCGAAATGAACCGTGGCATTGTGTTCTTTGATTCGCTCGCGGGCGAAGCCGGTGACACTCTGATCTTGCAGGCATTTTCCGATCATCGCAAGCGTTTGCAAGGTGCAATTGGCAAGCAGGTTCGGGCCAAGAAGACACCCATACTTTCGTTCCGCCCCGATGAAGTCATTCGCTCGGCCGAACGCATTGAAAAGATCTTGCGCGAAAACCCCAGCCCGAGTCGCGAAGCAACTGTGAACGAAGACAACTACGTTCAGAAAAAAGTCTTCCCCGAACCCGCAGATGATTCTGGGTTAGATGATGAAGACTTCGA
This sequence comes from uncultured Actinomycetes bacterium, assembly GCA_903872155.1. Lineage (GTDB taxonomy): Bacteria > Actinomycetota > Acidimicrobiia > Acidimicrobiales > Ilumatobacteraceae > Casp-actino8. The sequence goes on from CAIQJP010000002.1 coordinate 43,901, forward strand.
GCCTGACGATCTCGATGGCGAGGCGTAAACCCGCGCAGGTACATGGTCTGCTGGTCGTTGATAAACCTGCCGGCATGACGAGCCATGACGTTGTTGATCAAGCACGTCGATTAATGGGTGAACGCAAGATCGGGCACTCCGGAACTCTTGACCCCGATGCCACAGGTGTATTGCTCTTAGGCGTTGGAGATGCGACGAGGCTATTGCGTTTTCTCGACAACGTGATGATTGACGGTCGTGCCACCACATCAAAGTCGTACACCGGAACCGTGGTGCTAGGCACTGAGACGACAACGCTTGATGCTTCGGGTGAAGTGACGGCTACATATGACATGTCGGCAGTCGTTGACGGACTCACTGTTGACAAAGTTCAAGCAATCGTTGATGGCAACGTTGGCCAACAATTGCTCGGTGACATCAAACAAGTTCCACCGATGGTGTCGGCACTCAAGGTCGACGGCAAACGTTTGCATGAATTGGCACGCGAAGGAATTGAGATAGAACGCGAAGCACGCCCAGTGACCGTGCACTCATTCAATGTCATCGCTATTCGCGATAACGAAATCGACATTGACGTGACCTGTTCAAGCGGTACGTACATTCGAACATTGGCGGCCGACCTCGGAACGATCATGGGTGGGGGAGCACATCTCAAGAATCTGCGCCGTACTTCAATTGGTCGATTTACGATTTCTGACACCGTGACGCTTGACGAACTCAAGGCAGGTGGCTCGCCCGCAGAGCTACAGACTTTCTTGCGACCCGTTATCGATTGCGTGCGTGGCTTGACGCGATTTGATGCCGACGCCGATGTTCTTGCTGCCGTTGCGGTTGGCAAAGTATTGCCTGCTGCCTTATTCGCGGGTAACGGTCTGGCGCCGTGGGCAGTCGTTGATGCCAATGAACGGCTGATTGCGGTGTATGAGCCCTTCAGCAACGAAAAAGTTGGGGCTGATATGGCCAGGCCAACGATTGTTCTCATTACGCCAGAAAGCCAATGAGCACGGCACTTGTTATTTAGTTGTTTGTGACCAAAGTTTTAGATCACGAGCGGACATCTCTGACGGTCGCACAAGTATCGTTTGGTCCTGTGCAGGTGATTACCGATTTAAATGCGATACCGGCTGGGCTCTTTGCGTCGGGCTCGGTTGTCACCATTGGCGCGTATGACGGATTACATGTCGGTCATCGCGAAATCATCGAGCAAGTCACCAAGAAGGCTCAAGCAGTTGGACAAACCAGTGTGCTTGTTACCTTCAGCCCACATCCCGCTCAAATCTTGCGCCCGACCGAAGCCCCAAAGCTGTTAACCGACCGTGACCAGAAATTGCGACTGCTTGAAAGTACCGGTATCGATGCAGTTGTCGTCATTGCTTTTGATCGTATTCAGGCTGAAGAGACTCCAGAAGACTTTGTCAAGCGCGTTCTGATTGATGCGTTACATGTGAAGCGTCTGATTGTCGGCGAAGATTTTTGTTTTGGAAAAGATCGTCGGGGCAACGTTGAATTGTTGTCGCAACTTGGTGCGCAATTTGGGTTTGTTGTTGAACCAACTAATCTCGTTGCCGGTCACGATGATGTCACGGCGAGCTCAACGCATATTCGCTCATTGGTTTTAAACGGAGATATCGCCGCGGCCAATATCTATCTGGGTCGTCAACACGAACTTATCGGAACAGTTGTTCACGGCGATGCGCGTGGTCGAACAATTGGTTTCCCCACTGCAAACGTTGAAGTGCCTAAGACAATGTGTCAGCCCGGAGACGGTGTGTACGCCGGTTGGTATGTTCGTCCGGCTCGCGATGGCCAGCCCGAACACGTGTATCCAGCCGCAATCAATATCGGTCGCCGGCCAACATTTTATGTTGACGCACCGGTGTCGTTGATTGAAGCTCACGTGATTGGTGAGACCAATATTGATCTTTACGGTGAAGTTGCAACTCTTCGCTTTGTTGCTCGACTGCGTGGCGAAATCAAGTTCTCGGGTATTGACGAACTGAAAGCCCAGTTGATGCTCGATATTGAAAACGCAAAAACTGCTCTTGCTACGAACTAAAATTTTTTAAGCGTTCAACAACTGATAGCCAGTATTTCGCTGAGCCAGTGTTCGTCCGAGCGGTGAAACCAAAGCATTGAAACTGTCTTCGCTCATCTTCTGACCGTGGTTGGCCCCAGCAGCACGGCTGATGTTTTCGTCCATCAACGTTCCGCCGATGTCATTGCAGCCAGAACGCAGTAGTTGACGGGCGCCTTCAACACCAATCTTGACCCAACTCACTTGAACATTGTCAATGAGACCGTGATAGGCGATGCGGCCAATGGCATGCATCAAGATTGTCTCGCGGAATGTTGGTCCGCGACGTGAACGCTTTTGCAGATAGATCGGCGAAGCCATGTGCACGAACGGCAACGGAATAAATTCGGTGAAGCCGCCAGTGATCTTTTGTAGATCACGGGTACGAATCATGTGGCGGGCCCAATGTTCGGGGTGTTCAACACTTCCGTACATGATCGTGATATTTGAATGCAGACCGATTTCGTGCGCGACTCGATGGCACTCAAGCCATTCTTCAGTGTTCACTTTGTCGGGGCACAATACGGCACGTGCCTCATCATCAAGAATTTCGGCAGCGGTACCGGGCAATGAAGCGAGACCTGCTTCTTTCATCTTGGTGAGATATGAATGCAGATCTTCGCCGTTGCGCTTGGCGCCTTCGGTGATTTCTAAAGCGGTGAATCCATGCACGTGCATTTCGGGCACGGCATCTTTCACGGCCTGTGTGACATGCCAGTAATAATCGCCATCGAAGTCGGGATGAATTCCGCCTTGCAAAGTGACTTCGGTGGCTCCCATATTCCAGGCTTCAACTGCGCGTTGTGCGATGTCTTCAAGTGTGAGCAGATACGGCGTACCACGTAAGTTCAGCGACAACGGTCCTTTAGAGAACCCGCAGAACTTACATTTGAAGGTGCAGACATTGGTGTAATTGATATTGCGGTTATGAACCCAGGTGACTTGGTCGCCAACGGCAATTTCGCGAAGATGATTGGCGTATTCGGCGATGGCCAACACTTCTGGTCCACGAGCGCGGAATAGATCGATGATTTCTTGTTCGCCAATTTCTTGGCCAGATCGATGACCTTCAATGATTTCGTGAACGCGCGAGCGCGGATCAATCGAGGTACGAGTTCCGGCAGCGATGATTAATGGCGGCTTGTTGTTACTGCCGCTATACCACTGCGTTGAACGGTGGCCGACGAGAACAACTTCGGCTCCGTCAAGTACGACATCAGCGGCCGTGACTTTTTCTGGCCAAATGGCGCCCGGATCATCGCGACCAAGACCTTCGGCATCTGATCGATCAAGAATGGGGAAGCGCAAATTGACGTCGATCCAAGGGTTGTGATCAACGTTAAAACTACGAGCGGGGTCGAGCGACAAACTGATGTCTTTGCTCACGATGTACTCAGGGTACAAAGTCAGTCGTGGAGCTAAAACCATTCCGCGTGATTCGGTGACAGTTTTCAAAATGTCAAGATCGGGCCACGGACGTTCGGGGTTGACATGATCGGCGGTTACTGGCGAAACGCCGCCCCAATCATCGATGCCAGCATCAAGTAACGGTGCGAAGTCGTCGCTCAGATTTGGCGGTGCCTGCAAGTGGATCTCGGGCGGCAAGATTAAGCGGGCAACAGCGATTGACCACAAGAACTCATCGGTTGGGCAAGGATCTTCGTGTTGCATTCCCGTACGTGGCTTCGGCAAAAAGTTTTGCACGATGACTTCTTGTACGTGACCGCGACTTGTTCCAGATTTTTCAACAACCTTGTGCGTGTTGTGCGAATCGCGAATAGCAACAAGTGCAGCAATGCGATCTGCTCGGGTCTCGCCGAGCCCAACCAAGATTCCGGTCGTGAACGGAATGTGTAGTTCTCCGGCGTAGTTGAGTGTTGCTAAGCGACGCTCGGGATCTTTGTCTGGTGCACCACGATGGCAGGCCAAATCGTGGCGCAATGTTTCGACCATCATCCCTTGGCTGGGTGAATACGGTCGCAAACTTGCGAGCTCTTCTTTGCTCAGCGCACCAGCGTTGGCATGGGGGAGTAATCCGGTTTCTTCAAGCACCAACTTGCACATTGCTGCGAGGTACTCAACTGTCGATGCGTAACCATGTTCGGTCAACCAATCGCGCGCAACTTGGTATTTCTCTTCGGGTGCTTCGCCCAATGTAAAAAGCGCTTCGTGACAACCGTTGCGGGCGCCTTGCTTAGCGATTTTCAGAACTTGTTCGGGAGACAAGAACGGACTCTCAAGACGAGCGGGTGGTTGCGCAAATGTGCAATAGCCACAACTGTCTCGGCACAACATCGTTAACGGAATAAATACCTTAGGAGAAAAAGTGACACGAGTGCCGTGATGGGCATCTCGAATGGCGCGAGCGCGCGCCATGAGTTCATCAAGCGGCGTATCAATCAATGCACGTAGATCTGCGGGAAGATCTTGGGGTTGAGTGAGGGTGATGCGGGGATCACCTGAATCGATCAGTTGAATATCTATGCGCTGGCGCGTCACGGGGAAGACCCTTCTGTGAGAAATTCTCAATTTTTGCCAGCGCACAACGAGGATCAAACGGATGCGAGAGAGCCATCAGGTCCCGGTAACTGTCGTGCGAGATCAGACTAGTGGTCGTCAGTGAGTTTTGAACGACTCAAGAATGTTGCGGGTAGCAACTCCGACGCGATGCCCGGTGCGAGCGATGAAGCCCAATTGCACTCCCGATTCTGGGTCGCGAACTGTGAAGAACTGTTCGTGGCCATGTTCATCGATCACGATGGGGGTGAGCTCTGCGCCAGCCGCAGTCAAGGTGGTATGGGCGTAGCCCGCATTCAAGACCTCAAGTGACACGTGATGAACGCCGGCGCCAAAGCGATCGATATGGGCGGCCACGCTCGGGTCGGCTTCAGGGCTGACCAACACGAGGGTCGCTCCGCCCGCGGCCAAGACCACGATTCCGGGGCATTCGCTCGCCGGTGATGGCAAATGGAACCCAAGATTTTGAGTAAAAGTGCTGGTCACAGGGCCTAAATCAGCGACGGCGATGACCACATGGTCAATCCGGCTCGAGACGGTGTCAATAGCCGAGCGAATACCTTCCGGTGAGGCGGTCTTTTCGGGAGGTCCGTCGGCGCGCTGACCGGCAATTTCGATGCGGTGGGTTTCGCTGAGCACGACCCGCATGATGTCTTCGGCGAAATCGGGGTCAATTCCACGGTCGATGGCGTATTGCCGACGGGTGGTCACGACATTTCGGACCCGTTCGGGCTGAATGATGGGGGTATCGCTATGTTCTTTGATCCGAGCGACATCGTGGCAGATATTGATACGTTCGGCCAAAACGTCGAGAAGCTGTCGATCGAGTTCGTCGATGCGCTGACGCAAGGCCAAAAGTTCGGGCGACGGATCGGCGGACGACATCTAGGCAAAGGTACCAGTCACGAAGCCCAGCGACGTACTTGTTTCTTTGCGTGAGCGAAGGAGCCGGTGTTAGGGTGCTTTGGTCTGACAATCAGACCCAAGCCACATGCAGGGGGTTGTTGTGCCAATCCAGAAACTCAATCACGCGGTGCTGTACATCCGTGACGTGGCGACCACCAAGCGTTTCTACACCGAGGTCATGGGCTTTGAAACCATGATCGAAGATCCAGGTGGGCAGTTTCTTTTCATGCGCGCACCCCTATCGCAAAATCATCACGACATCGCCTTCTTTGCCATCGGTCAAGGCGCCGCTCCAACAACTGCGGGCCGTTCATCGGTCGGTATGTATCACATTGCTTGGGAAGTCAGCACGCTTGAAGAACTTGAAGAAATGCGGGTGAAGCTCATGGCTGCTGGTGCTCTCATCGGTGCTAGCGATCACGGAGTCAACAAAAGTTTGTATTCACGCGATCCTGATGGACTCGAGTTTGAAGTCATGTGGCTCGTTCCGCCCGAGCATTGGGGCGAGATGGCTCATCAGGCCATCGTTCAACCTCTCGACCTACCTGGCGACCGCCGCCACTTTGCACAGTTTGGTTTGAAGTGACTCAGACGACTTTCGATCGAGTGGAACGCCGCACTGTTGCGGTTGAAGTTCGTGAACGCCTCATTGAGGCCATTCGTAACGGCGAGTTAATCGCGGGAACAGCGTTGCCGGCCGAACGCGTCTTGTGTGAGCAATTCAACGTGGCGCGCACATCGGTGCGTGAGGCAATTCAAGGTCTCGCAACGGCTGGTTTCATTGAGCGTCGCGGTAATCGTGCGTTTGTGGTTGAAGTTGTACCCGGTCTTGAACTTGCGCTCGATTCGCGTAAAGCAACAGTGCGCAATCTGTTCGAAGTTCGTCGTGTGATTGAGCCAGCAATGGCTGGACTTGTTGCATTACGGGCGCCCGAGCACGTGCGCCGCGAAATTGCCGAACTTGCCGCGCGGCACGCCAGCGGAATCGATGAATTTCGCTTGATTGATCGCCAGTTTCACCAGATGATCGCCTCGGCCTGCGATAACCCGGTGTTGAGTGAGGTTTATTCGAAAGCTCTTGCATCGTTGTTTAACTCCGAAGAGTTTGCCTCGCTGCTCTACGCCGAAAACAACAAAGAAGAAGTTTCAAACATTGTTGAATCTTCATCGCATGCTCATGTTGAAATCGCTGAAGCATTGCTTGCCGGAGATCAGGTTCGTACCGAAAAGGCAGTAGCGGCTCACTTGCGCGACGTTGAGGCGCGCATGTTGGAGCGGCTGATATGAAAAAGAATTTGAAGAATAAATATTTCAGTAAGTCAGAGTTGTATGAAACAGTCCGTCACGATCTGAATGAGATAAAAAAATGAACTTCAAAAATCAATATTGCTATTTCTTTGAAGATGAAGAATTTGCTGAAACTAATCGCGAAGGTTTTCGTCGGCGAGTCATTACCGGCGAGAATTTACAGCTTTGGTTTTGGCGCATCCGTGGCGGAAGTACTGGATCTTTCATGCATAACCACGTTCAGAACGAGCAGTTGGGCATCATCATGCGCGGCAAACTCGATTTTCGCATTGGCGACAAAGAAGACACCGAACGCGTTGTATTGGGCGAAGGCGAGGCGTACTTGGCTCCGCAATCGGTATGGCATGGCGACAGCGTCTTTATTGGCGACGAAGAACTCAATGAAGTGTGGATTCTGGATGTTTTTTCGCCCCCGCGAACTGACATCTAAAACAGATTTTTGTAATAACAACATCGTAAATATTGGAGGAAGAAAATGACAGTTGCTGATTGGCGATTGGCTGTAGATATCGGTGGAACATTCACCGACGTAGTTCTCATGGATCGTGCGTCAGGCCGTGTCGTGGTTGATAAAACCTTGACGACCCCCTCGGCCCCGCTCGACGGCGTACGCACTGGCGTGCGCCAACTTTTGGCTAAAGCTGGTGTCACCCCAAGTGAAATCACCGCTCCGATCGTGCATGCCACCACGCTCATTACGAATGCCTTGATTGAAGGCAAAGTTGGTCGCGCTGGTTTAGTGACAACGACGGGCTTTGGCGATACCTTGCTCATTCGTGACGAACATCGTTACGACATGTACGACTTGCAGATCGAATTTCCGGCGCCGCCGATTCCTCGCGAGCGCATTAGCGAAATTAGCGAGCGCACCAATGCCAAGGGTCTCGTCGTTGAAACTCCGACGGCTGCTGATCTCAAGCGCATTGCCGATGAATTGCGGGCTCAGAAAGTTGAATCAGTCGGTATCTGTTTAATCAACAGCTATGCCAACCCAGCAAATGAGCGAGCAATCGCCGATTACCTCCGTGTTGAACTTGGCGTGCCGGTGTGCATCTCAAGTGAAGTGTCACCGCAGATTCGCGAATATCCCCGGATGATCACAACGGCATGTAACGCCGCAACGATGCCAGTGATCGGGCCATACCTTGACGAACTCACCAAGTGGTTGGCTTCCGAAGGTTTCGGCGGTTCGGTGTTGATGATGTTGTCAAACGGTGGAGTTGTGTCCACAGATGACGCCGCTCGTACTCCCATTCGTTTGGTTGAGTCTGGGCCTGCTGCTGGTGCTCTTGCTGGTAGTTGGTTTGCTCGACGCTTAGGTGAAGAACGTTTGATGTGCTTCGACATGGGTGGCACAACTGCCAAGTCGTGTCTCATTGTTGACGGCGAACCCGAATTGACCAACACCTTTGAAGTCGCACGTATTTATCGCTTCAAAAAAGGTTCAGGATTCCCGGTCTCGGTGCCGTCAGTCGACCTCGTTGAAATTGGTGCAGGTGGCGGAAGTCAAGCATGGGTTGATGATCTTGGTTTGTTGAAGGTTGGACCCGAATCAACTGGTGCAATGCCTGGACCGGCTTGTTACGGACGCGGTGGCACTCATGCTGCAGTGACCGACAGTGACTTAGCTCTTGGCATGCTTGACGCCGAATTTTTCTTGGGTGGCGACATGCCACTTGATCTTGCAGCATCGCAAGCAGCGCTAGGTCGTATTGCCGACAAGTTGAAGTTGCCCGTTGGCGACACCGCTGCTGGTGTTCATGAATTGGTGAATCAAAACATGGCGGCGTCATCACGTATGCACGCAGTTGAACTGGGTGCCGACCTTCGTGGTGTCACGTTGTTGGCCTTTGGTGGTGCTGGTCCGGTTCACGCCTGTGGCGTTGCCGAATTGCTTGAATCGCCACGCGTCATTTTCCCAGTCAACGCCAGCGTGTTGTCGGCAATCGGAACTTTGGTGTCACCGGTTCGTATTGACTTGGCGCGCAGCATGGTGCGACCAATTCAGGGCATTGATGAAGCCGAACGTGATGCGTTGCTGAGTGAACTTCGCGAAGAAGGCCATCGAGTGTTAATTGCCGCTGGCGCCGATCCAGCATCGGTGACATTCCGATATGGCGTTGATGCTCGTTACATCGGTCAAGGAAATGAAATCACGATTTGGATGGGCGAGGGAGACAAGTTCCCCGGCCAGACCCTCGACATCGTGACTGCTTTCGAAACCGATTACCGCCGCATTTACGGACTCACGATTCCAGATGTTGGCGTTGAAGCCGTGACTTGGCGTCTATCTGCTTACGCCAAGGCTGAAGAGTTTGAACCATTGGTTGAACTTTCTGACAAGCATGGTGCACCACATGGCACGCGTGCCGTTCGTTTCACACGTCAGGGCGAGCCGATCATGACACCGGTGTATCGCCGCTCAGATATCGGTCGTGGTCAAGTCATTCAAGGCCCAGCCATCATTGAAGAACGTGAAACAACCGCCGTGATTCGTCCGAATTGGACGGTCACCCTTGGCAACGATGGCTCAGTCATCGCCGACCGGAAAGTGAAGTGACCAAGATGGCCCGTACTTTTGATCCCATCGAACTTGAAGTGTTGTGGCAGAGCCTGATTGCCACCGTGAACGAACAAGCACGTGCTTTGCAGCGCGCCGCTTTCTCGCCAATCGTGCGTGAAGCCGGCGACTTAGCAAACGCTGTCTTTGACAAGCGTGGTCGTATGGTCGCCCAAGCCGTGACCGGAACTCCTGGTCACATCAACTCGTTGGCACGTGCGGTTGGGGCAATCCTTGATGATTACCCCATCAGCAGTTTGAAGCCTGGCGACATCATCGTCACCAACGATCCATACAAGACAGCTGGTCAGTTGCTCGACGTCACGGTGATGTGTCCCGTCTGGAAGAACAACGAAATCATCGCCTTCTTCGGTTCAACGATTCACCACACCGATGTCGGTGGCTACGGAATCGGTGCTGGAGCCCGTGATGTTTTTGAAGAAGGACTCTGGATTCCGATTTGTCGTTTGATGATCGGCGGCGAGCGTAACCACGATGTCTGGAAGTTCATCTTGTCAAACGTGCGTCAACCCGACCATATGGCTGGTGACTTGCAAGCACAGATGGCTTCTGGCGAAGTTGGAGCCCGCCGTTTGTTGGCCTTATGCGAACAACACGATCTTGATGACATCGAAGAACTCAGTGATGAAATCATTGCTCGTAGTGATGCAGCAACTCGCGCCGCAATTCGCGAACTGCCCGCTGGCACCTACAAGGCAAGTGCCGAACTCGACTTGGCCGACGGAAGCCGCATTCATATTGCGTGTGCCATCACCGTCGATATCGACAAGGGTGAAATCTTGGTCGACTACGAAGGTTCGTCGGGCGCCAGTCCGTACGGCATCAACGTTGTTCGTAACTACACCCACGCGTACACAACCTTTGCGGTTCGCGCGGTTTTGAACCCCGACCTGCCAAACAACTACGGCAGCTTGGCCCCAATTTTGGTTGAAGCACCAGTCGGTTCAATCGTGAATGCCGTGTCGCCGCAACCGTGTACAGCGCGTCACGTTGTGGGCATGTTCTTGCCGAACGCATTGCTCAAAGCATTGGCACAAATTCGACCGATGCAAGCAATGGCCGAAGGTGCTGGAGCAGTGTGGACGATGCAGGTCAGCGGAACCTACGACGATGGTCGTCCGTTCATTACATCTATGTTCACCTATGCCGGTGGTGTTGGTGCTCGCGCGACTAAGAATGGTTTGTCGGCGTGCTCGTACCCAACAGGTGTGTCAGCGGTTCCGGTTGAAGTTGTTGAAGCATCAGCACCTATTCGATTCTTCCGTAAAGAACTGCGTCAGGGTTCAGGCGGCAAGGGCCACACCATGGGTGGACTTGGTCAGACTGTTGAGTTCACAGTTGATGCGCCAAAGGGTTGGCAGCTCAATGCTGTTACTTCTCGATTGGCAGTTCCGCCGGAAGGAATTTTTGGCGGAGAAGCTGGCGAGTCGGGCAACTTCACGGTCAACGATGAATCAGTTCGTACGCAAGCGCGTGTTGCTTTGAAGTCTGGTGATCGTGTTCGTCTCGATCTACCTGGCGGTGGAGGATACGGAGCAGTCGATAGCTGACGTATTTCGCGAGACGTTGAGTACTAACAACAGAGTTTGAGTAAATGGGGGAGGGGAAAATGACAATAAATACTGATGGCGCGTGTTTTGGCGATCTGTGGCGTGATGCGGTAACAACGCGCTCCAATGCAACGTTCTTAGTCTTTGAAACTTCATCTGGATCCTCGCACTCATGGACCTATGCCGAGTTTGATGATGTCGTCGCCCGTGCTGCTGCGAAGCTGACCGCCCTGGGCGTAGATCAAGGCGACTCGGTCAATTTGGCTCTGACCAACTCTCCGGCCTTTGTTGCTTTGTGGTTGGCAAGCGTTCGACTTGGTTCGTGGATTGTCCCGAGCGATCCGCAGTCGCGAACACAAGAATTAGTTGAACATCAATCGCGAACAAACTCAAAAGTTGGAATCTGCTCGATTCATCGCGAAGACGAATTCCGGGCTGCTGCTCTTTCAATTCCAGTGATTGCGATTGACGAAGATGATTGTGAATTGTCCGTGTTCGGAATGGAGAAGTTCGCCAATTGGCCGAAGCTCAACATTCGCGATCGGGCTGCGGTGATGTTTACTTCGGGGACGACCGGACGACCTAAAGGCGTCGACATCAGCCAAGCCAACTACGCGTTTGCTGGACAAGTGATGGCCACGGCAAGCGGACTCACTCCTGACGATCGTCAGTTAGTGGTGTTGCCACTGTTTCATGCCAATGCGCAGTACTACAGCTTTGCTTCGGCGATTGCCGTTGGTGCATCGGTGGCGCTCATGAGCACTTTCAGTGCAACGCGATTCTTGCAACAGGCCAAGACCTACTCGGCTACCCACGCCAGTTTGTTCGCCGCTCCAATTCGCATGATTTTGGCACGAGGCAATACACCGGTGCCTGGTTTGGCATTGAAGCATTGTTGGTATGCAATGAACATTGCCGAACATCAATACGCCGAACTTTCAGAATTGTTGTCATGCCAACCACGACAGTTGTACGGCATGACTGAAACGATTCCGGCGGTGCTTACCGATGAATCTGCAGCGCCGCGTCCCGATTGCATGGGTTATGTCTCGCCGAGTTGCATTCTTGATGTACAAGATGCCGAAGGTCGATCGGTTGCTGTTGGAGAGATCGGTGAGATCGTGGTCGGCGGGACGCCCGGTATCACTTTGTTCACTGGATATCTCGACGATCCCGAAACGACGGCAAAGAGTTATCGCAATGGTTGGTTCTTGACCGGAGATCGAGCCACGCGAGACGAGAACGGTCGCCATTACTTTGATGGTCGTCGTGCTGATGTGTTGAAGGTCGCCGGAGAAAATGTCTCAACAGTTGAAGTTGAACAAGTGTTGTCAGCTCATCCCGACATTCTTGAGGCTGCGGTCATTGGCCAGCCCGATGACATTCGCGATGAAGTTCCGGTTGGGTTCGTGGTTGCCCGTGACCCGCAAAACGCGCCCACGATTGCTGAACTTCATGTGTGGTGCGATGAACGTCTGGCGAAATCAAAACGACCGCGCGACATTACTTTTGTGGACGAATTACCCCGAACGAGTGTTGGCAAAATTCGTAAGTTCATTCTTAAGGAGGCGGCGACATCATGAGATTGACACGCTTTCGAACTTGTTCACGAACCACTGCGAATTACAGCGTTCACAAAGTGGTAACGAATGACCAAACCTGCGCAGTTAGAACTATTGAAAGGACAATGCAATGACTATTTTTAACGATGAACTCTTGAAGTCTTTTGATGCTTCCATTGCCGATGTTTCGGTGGCTTGCACCATGCCGCCAGTGATTTACACGTCTGATGAATTCCTTGAATTTGAACAGAAGACAATTTTCGCCACTGAGTGGCTCTGTGTCGGTCGAACCGATCAGATCAAGAATCCTGGCGATTACTACACGACCACAGCCAATGGTGAGCATGTGATTGTGGCGCGCACCAAAGAGGGCGAAGTGCATGTCTTCTCGTCAATCTGTCAGCACCGCGGAATGCAGATCAAAGATGATGCGGGCAATTGTGGAACCTTCACCTGTCCGTATCACCAATGGGTGTACGGCCTAGATGGTCGTCTACTCGGCGCCCCGGCAATGGAGAAGACTAAAGAGTTTGACAAGAAGCAGTGGGGCATGCCCAACCTGCGAGTCGAGGTGTGGAAGGGCTTCATCATGGTCAACTTCGATCTTGATGCTGCGCCATTTGGTCCAACGATGTCGCGCTACGAGCCGCTACTCGTTAACTACGATCTTGAAAATTCAGTGTGTCCCGGAACCTTCACATTGAAGGACCTCCCGTGGAACTGGAAAGTCATGATGGAAAACTTCAACGATGGCTATCACGCCAATCGTTTGCACCACACCATTCAAGATTTCTGTCCGAGCAACATGGCAGCTTTCCCGGTGCCGTGGGACGATGCTTCTGGCGTCATCTTCCGCACCAACGGATATATCCATATCGATGGTGGTTTCAACGCCACTTCGAAAGCCTTGATGCCAATCTTCCCGATGCTGACCGAAGAAGAACGCTGGCGTTCGACTTTCGCCTTGATGCCACCGACTTTGTGTTTTGGCACCGCTCCCGATCAGGCTTTCTTTTTCATCATTCGACCCACGTCGCCTGACACGATTGATCTAGAAATTGGTTACTTGTTCCATCCATCAGCGCTCGAACATCCGATGTTTGATTACTTATACGAGATGAGCGATGCCGGCGTTCAAGTATTCGTGAAGCAAGACCAAGATGCCACGACAAAAGTTCAGCGCGGTATGCATTCACAGTTCGCACCCCGCGGGCGATACTCATGGCAAGAAGAAAGCCATGTGCAATTCAACCGTTGGCTCGTGCAGCGCTATCAGCGCAACTGGCCAGGTCGCAAGATCAAGTTGGTCGCCGACAACACCGTCACAGAAAAGGCCGGATGAAAATTCCCGCTGCCTCCTCTTCGGCTATTGCTGATGTTCTCGCGTTACGCGGGCAGAGTGGTTGGCTCACGCCTCCACTAGCTCCAATCGTGGCCGCGCGATGCCCAGTTGTTGGCGAAGTAGTGACAGTGCAGATCGAACGTCGTGACTCTGGCGCCGATTTCAAACCGATGTATGAGGTCTTGTCAGCTGTGCAGGCGGGCAAGGTCCTCGTGATTGCTGGGGCTATTGATATTGGTGGGGCGATCTGGGGCGAAATCTTGACTGCTTCGGCTCAACAGGCCGGATTTGTGGGAGTCGCTATTGACGGTTTTGTGCGTGATATCACCGCGATGCAGAACCTAGAGCTACCGATTTATGCAAGCGGTACTGCGGTGGTCGGACCGCTTGGAAGGGCTCACGTTGTATCGGTGGGCGAAACAGTCAACATTCTTGGGCAAGAAGTTTCTTCGGGCGATCAGATCGTTCTCGATGATTCTGGGTGTGTCCGATTGGCATCACGTGATGCCCAGGAAATTCTTGAAGCTGCAGCACTATATGAAAAAGGTGAAGAGCAGGTTCTCGAAGCGCTCGCGGCAGGCGAGCGATTAAATTCGGCGTACAGATATAAAGCCGATGTGGTCTCGAGGCTGAAGAGATGATCAGAAGCCAAAAGAGGGGGCTCATAACAACTTGTTATGAGAACGACGCGGAGTCACAAACTAAAGTTGTGACTCAGCGAATTAATGACGCAATGAAGTCAGTCGCAAGATTGACGCGTGAACACAAAACAACAACAGGAGGAAACATGAAAGCTAATTTCCGTAAGCCGCTTGCGGCTCTCGGTTTTGCTGCGTTGCTCTTCACCGCATGTGGCGGCGATGACTCAAGCAGTGCACCAGCAACTGAGGCCCCAGCATCCAGCGAGGCACCATCGAGTGAGGCTCCGTCAACTGACGTCGCGTCAACTGATGCTCCCGCTTCTGATGTGTCGGCTCTCGACTCAAACGGTGACGGCGTGGTGCAGTTCGCACTCGCAATCCCCGGACCGGCCAATGATGGCGCCTACTACCAGGCACTCGTCGACGGCGTGAAGGCATTCACAACCAGCAATGGTTTGCCCGACCCAATCATCGTGGACAAGATTGAAGCCGACAAGGCTGCAACCGCCATGGACGACTTGGCTCAGCAGGGTGTTGACGTGATTGCAGTTGGAGCCAGCGAAATTGCTGGACCTTTGGCTGACCTCACCGTCAAGTATCCCGACATCTTCTGGTACTGCAACTGCGGTGCTGGATTTGCTGATCTGCCTGGTTTGGCTCAGACCCTTGACGACTCGTCGCAAATCAGCTACTCGGCTGGTTATGCAACTGGTCTCTTGCTCAAGGATGCTGGCAACAACAAGGCAACCTTCCTCGGATGCTGCGATCTCAACTTCGAAAAAGAGGCATACTTGTCGTTCGAACTCGGACTCAAGGCTGTTCTTCCCGATGCTGAGTTCTCGTATGTGAAGACTGGTGCATTCGACTACGACTTCGACAACACTGCTGGTGCAACCGAGGCCTACAACGCGGCTAAGGCTGCTGGTGTTGGCGCCGTGTACCCATACCTCGGTGGAGCTCTCGAGCCCATCGTGCAGTTGGCAAATGCTGACGGCATCATCACGATGTCAGCCGGTTCATCGAAGGCTTGTGAAAGCACCACCCTCAAGTACGACATCGCCGTCAAGTTTGACGGTGGCGACTACATCCTTGAAGCATTGGCACGCATCGTTGCCGGTACCTTCAAGGAAGGCGAGAAGTTGACCTTCCAGATCGGCGACAACGCTGGTCCGGGCAAGTCACCTGGTGCAGTTATTTGTAACCCAACTCCAGAGCAGACGACCGCTATGGACGCGATTGGTGCAAAATTGGCAGCTGGCGATTTCGCAGCTGACCTTGGTGCAATCAAGGGCCAGGCTTACGGTGGCTGATCCGATTTCGGATCATTTACTCGAAAACCACAAGGGTGGAGGGACTTCGGTCCCTCCACCTGCGGTGGTTGTTCGAGGAATTGTCAAACGCTATGGCGCGCTTGCAGCGTGCGATGGCGTTGATCTCACAATGCGCGCCGGAGAAATTCATGGCGTGCTCGGACAAAATGGTGCGGGTAAATCCACACTGATGAAAATTCTCATTGGGCTAGTAATGCCCGACGAAGGATCTATTGCCATTAATGGCAAAGGTGCTCGTATCGGAAGTCCGCAAATTGCGTCCGATTTAGGTATCGGAATGGTGCACCAACACTTCAGTTTGGTTGATGGCCTCTCAGTTTGGGAGAACGTTGTGCTTGGTGAAAAAGCTCACCTTGATCGTTCGGCTGCACGCTCGCGCGTCGCCGAAATTGGTGAGCGTTATGGTCTCGATGTTGACCCCGATGCTCGGGTCTCATCACTCACTGCGGGACAAAGGCAGCGCGTTGAAATTATTAAATGCTTGCGCCGTGACCCGAAGATTTTGATTTTTGATGAACCAACCTCGGTGTTGACACCTGAGGAAAGTAGTCACCTCTTTGGTGTACTTCGCAATGTTGTGAAGACCGAAGGTCGAACAGTGGCTCTCGTGAGTCACAAACTTGAAGAAGTGTTACGCGCCACTGACGACATCACGATTATGCGTGATGGAAAAGTCGTGGCTTTTATGCGCACTAACGAGACTGATCGTCATGCACTTGCCGAAGCAATGGTTGGAAGAACAGTTGATTTGCGTGGTGGCAAGGCTCGCCACGTTTCGGATAGCACTGTGGTCACGTCAGAAAATACCGAACCGCTGCCAGTACTTGAAGTAGTGAATGCTTCAGTGCAAACAAAGGCTGCTGGTGTGCAGTTAGCGAATCTTTCGTTGTCAGTGATGCCTGGCGAAATTGTAGGGATCGCTGGCGTTGAAGGTAATGGCCAGCGAGTCTTGGCTGATGTGTTGTCAAGTTTGACTGCTTTGAACTCGGGCTCCGTCAAAGTCAACGGGAGCGAAATTGCGACTGGTCGTCCAGGAGCGATGTCAAAATCGGGTATCGGTGTCATTCCCGAAGATCGCCATGACTCGGGATGCGTGCTCGACATGAGCGTCGCCGAGAACTTAGTTTTGGCGAGCCAGGAAACCGTTGCCCATCGAGGATTTTTAGACCGCAAGAAGATCACATCCCAAGCACAAGACCTCGTTCAACTGTTTGGTATTAGTTGCTCAACAGTTGACGCTCCGATGTGGACGCTGTCGGGCGGAAACCAACAACGGGTGGTTCTAGCTCGTGAACTAAGCATTGGTCCTTCTGTTTTGGTTGCTGCTCAACCAACGCGTGGACTTGATGTTGGTGCTATCGAGTACATGGGTGAGCGTCTCAAGCAAGCCGCAGCCGACGGCGTAGGTGTCTTATTGATCTCGAGCGAAATCGAAGAGCTCATTGAATTGAGTGATCGCATATTGGTGATGTACCGCGGAGCAATCGTTGGTGAGATGAAGGCTGGAGAAATAGATATGCATCGTCTCGGAATGTTGATGGGGGGAGCCGAATGAGTTCGACATCTTCTGTAAAACGTGACCGGATTGAACTCATTGGTTTGTACGTCGTCAGCATTGTGCTCGCATTTGTCATTGCCGCGATTCTCGTGAATACCAGTGGTGGGTCGTGGTCGAAGGCTGTTGAAGCGATGATGAATGGTGCGTTTAAGAACCCTGGTCGTTGGGGCGAAACATTGCGTCGCGCCGCACCATTGCTCATTGTTGCTGCCGGAAGTGCAGTTGCTGCCAAGGCCGGCATCATCAATATTGGTCAAGAGGGCCAGGTATTGGTGGGTGCAACTGGCGCCGCATTCATCATGACCAAGATCCAGCCGGGTAGTCCCTTGATGTTGATTCTCGGCATCATCCTCGGCATGTTGGCCGGTGCTGCCTGGGCCGGAATCGCGGCGTTGCTGTATTACTGGCGACGTGTACCAGTCGTGCTGTCAACTTTGTTGTTGGTGTATCTCTCAAGCCAGATGACTGGGTACACCATGACCCGTAAGTCGTTGCTTCTGGAGATTGTTAAAGGATCGCCGAACCGAATTCAAAACAGTGCCAAGACTGCAGTGAATTCGCGACTCGGCATCATGCATATCTTTGGAAACAATGTGCCACTCACTGTGCCAGTAGCGATCATCGTTGCCGTTGGTGTTGCGTATATGTTGGCGCATTCGGTGTGGGGTTTCCGGTTGAAGATGTTGGGACTCAATCCTCGGACTGCTCAACGTGCTGGTGTCTCGCATGTGCGTTTTGGAACGATGGCGTTGTTGACGTCAGGAGCTGCAGCTGGCCTAGCCGGATCATTGATGTTGGCAACTGGTGAATCGAATTATCGAGTCTCGAGCGGGTTCTCGGCAAGTGTTGGGTGGGACGGTTTGCTCGTGGCACTAGTGGCACGCAACAATCCGTATGCATCGATCCCGGTTGCTCTCGCATTCGCCAGTTTGCACACGGGTTCAAACTTCTTGGCGGCCGCCGGTGTTGAATCAGTTTTGGTGGACGTCATCCGCGGCCTGTTAGTACTTGCATTGTTTATTCCTCCGGCAGTGAGCGAGTTGCGTAAGAAGCGACGAGTTCTCGACTTGATGACGGAGAGGGCGTAACCATGTTGGCTTTCCTTGGAAGTTTCGGTGACATCCTTGCCAATGGACCGCTGTATCAAAGCACGTTTCGCTTAGCCGCCATTCTGGTTTTCGCTGCGGCTGGTGAATGGGTTGCCGAACGAGCTGGCACGATCAATATTTCAGTCGAAGCAATGTTGCTCGGTGGACACTTTGCCACAGCGATTGCCTACACGCAGACATCAAACTTTGCATTCTCACTTGCAGTCGGAGCACTTGCTGGCGTGTTTGTGTCGTCGTTCCAGGCGTATCTCAGCCACTACCTCAATGCAGATCAATTTGGTATTGGTCTGACGCTCAACATTTTGTTGCTCGGGCTTGTGGCTTTCCTTGAGCCCAACTTCGACTTGTCAACAAAGTTGGCCGGCGAAGTGAAGGTTCCGTTGTTGTATGACATTCCGATACTTGGTCCAGCCATGTTTGGTCAGCGTTGGCCGATGTATCTCGTGTACGCCGTCGTCCCGTTGTCATGGTGGTTACTCATGCGTACGAAGTGGGGTCTTGAAGTGCGAGCGGTTGGTGAAGATCCACAAGCAGCCGACGTCACCGGAATTCACGTCAACGCTCGTCGCCGTCATGCGATTTTGTATACGGGATTCATTGCCGGACTCGGTGGAGGCGTGTACTTGCTCGGCCAGGTCGGTCGTTTTGAAAGCGGCAATATTGGTGGCAAGGGAATCATTGCCATCGCTGCGGTGATCTTTGGTGGTTGGACATTACGTGGTGCAGTTGCTGGTTGCATCTTGTTCGGTTACGTCGATGCATTACGTCTGAATTTGCCAAATATTGTGGGGCACGACTTCAACGCTCAGTTGTTAGCGGCTCTACCATTCCTTGCAACCATTGTCGTGATGTTGATATTCGCTAAGCACACTCGGCAACCGGTGTCTTTGGCGCGACCATTCCTTCGCGGACTGAAGTAATCAATTTCAATTTTCATATTTTTCAAATTTTAGGGAGTTAGTCATGAAAGCAGTGTGGTACGACAATCCGGGTGGACCCGAGGTTTTGGTCTATGGAGATCGTCCTGATCCGTCGGCTGGCACTCACGACGTTGTCGTGAAAGTTCATACTGCTGCGGTCAACCATCTAGATGTTGTTCAACGAAATGGCTGGTTCACAATGCCCGGATTCACTTACCCGCATATTGCGGGTATGGATGTTGCTGGTGAGATTGTGTCAATCGGAACTCAAGTTGATTCATCGCTTGGATTGTCCATTGGTGATCGTGTCGTTGTTGATCCATCACTCGCAGGTGTTCACCCTGGTTCGATTTATGCGGGTATGGGCGATATCTACGGCGAACTTGGTGTCATCGGTGCAACAGTTGCTGGTGGTTATGCCGAACTATGTGTTGCTCCTGCAACTCATGTGTACAAGATCCCTGACGCAATTTCGTATGACGACGCAGCAACTTTCCCGACCTGTTACCTCACCGCTTGGCACGCACTGTTTGAAGTTGGCGGCTTGAAGTCTGGTGAGACCGTGATGATTCATGCTGCTGGTAGTGGTGTGAGTGTGGCGGCGATTCAACTTGCTGTTGCCGCTGGTGCAACTGTGTTGGCAACGGCCGGAAGCGAAGAGAAGTGCAACAAGGCGATCATGCTTGGTGCGAGCGCGGTGTGCAATAACCGCACCGAAAACGTCACGGGCTTTGCGCGTGGGGCAACGGCAGGAACCGGTGTCGACATGGTGTTCGATCATGTTGGACCAGCTTTGTGGGCCGATTCAATGTTTGCGCTGAAGCCGCGTGGACGTCTAGTCAACTGCGGCAACACCACTGGTGACACTGCGACGATTCCGTCGCTTGGTTTCATGTTCCACATGGGTATTCGGATTCTTGGAAGTGATCCGTATCGTCCCGAAGAATTCGGTAAAGCCTGGAACACTTTCTGCAACGGTTCATTCCAAAAAGTTATTGACTCAACATTTGCGCTCAAAGAAGCGGCAGAAGCTCAGAGCAAGATGCAGAACAATGATGTCTTCGGCAAGATTCTTTTGAAGCCGTGACATAGACATGGCCATTGTTGAGCGCGACGCTCCGTATCCCGAGCTGAAAAAAAGTCATACTGCTGCTCATAAAGGCACACCGTGGTCCGACTACAAACCACCGGCTTCGGCGCCGGTCTGGAACATTATTCAGGGGTTCGGTAACTACTGGCTCTTGATGGCTGCTATTGAACTTGGAGCTTTCGACACGCTGCAAAAAATTGGTCCGTGCCCCCTTGAACCTCTCGCTGAAGCAACGGGACTGTCACGTCGAAGCGCATTGTTCTTGTTTGATGGACTAGTTGCTATCGGAATGATCGAACAGTATCGCGATGTCTACAAACTTGGTGACCTTGCGTCGCGGTATCTCACAAGCGACGCGGTAGCCAGTATGGCTGATCTCATTGGTGTTGCTCCTGGGCCATTAGAAAACTGGGAAGAACTCGCCGAAACTTTCCGTCGCGGAACACCACGACAACCCATTGAAAATGATCCAGAGGGTTTTTACGTACCGCTTGTTGAAGCGACGTACCCAACGATGTTACGAGCTGCCACACGCGCCGACCTGAAGATCGGATACAGCCGTACACCAAACTTGCGACTACTCGATCTTGGTGCTGGTGGAGCACCATGGTCGGTTGCGGTGTTGAGTCAAAACCCAACCGCAACAACCGTGGTCAACGACTACGAAGGCGTTTTAGAAGTTGCCAAGCGTCGTATCGCTGCGGCGGGTATTGCCGATCACGAATCGCGCGTTGAATATTTGCCTGGCGATTTTCATACCGTTGAACTTGAGCCCAACTCATTTGACATGGTCATCCTTGGGCACATCTTGCGCACCGAAGGTGACGAAGGCGCCCAACACATGATTGACCGCGCCTTTGCAGCATTGCGACCTGGCGGACGAGTGATCGTGAGCGACTACTTCCGTGATAACACCCGCAAATTCAATCCATTTGGTGTGTTGATGGGAGTCACGATGGTGGCAGCAACACGTCAAGGTCACACATTCACCAACGAAGAAGTAACAGCATGGATTCGGGCAACAGGCTTTGAAGCCTTGCGTCTCATCGAGCCCATTGGTTTTAATTCAATGTATGTCGCCAGCAAACCTGAGTAATCACAGCTAATTATCTAGATCCGGAGAAAACTATGAGCGATCAACCAATTTCTATCGACACCATCATTCGCGGTTGGTATGTCGTGACCATGAATAAGACCCGCGACATCATTCGCAATGGTGCAGTGGCCATCGACAAGGGCACCATTGTTGCCGTTGGCAAGTACTCAGACATCTCGCGTACCTACACGGCTAAAGAAACAGTTGGCGGAGATCGTTTTGTGGTGACACCCGGAATGGTGAACGCACATATTCACGTCACCGGCGAACCACTCACGCGTGGATATGTTCCCGATGACACGCCGTTCGAAGAGAACGTGTTTATGTGGCTGTGCCCGTTGTATTCGGTGTTCAATGCCCGTGAAGAAAAGATGTCAGGTCAATTGGCATCGATTGAAATGCTCAAGAGCGGAACAACATCGTTCCTTGAAGCCGGAACCATTCGCTTCATGGATGAAGTCGTTGAAGGTCTTGTCGATATTGGTATTCGTGGCCGTGTAGGTCGCTGGATTTGGGACCTTCCCCCCGAACCCGATGTGTACAAGCAAAATACCGATGAAGCCATTCGTAATCTTGAAGAATCAATTACGAAGTACCGCTCAATCGCTGGCGGACGTATCCAGTCGTACAGCACGCTTGTCGGACACACCACGTGTTCAGATCCGTTGTGGAAAGCCGCCCGTGCGCTGGCCGATGAACATGGCGTGGGTATGAGTTTCCATATGTCGCCTGCCAAGCTTGATCCAGAAGGTTTCCTTGAAGAGTTCGGGCAGCGTCCCATGATTCACTTGGCCGAAATTGGGGTCTTGAAAGACGACGTTTCAATCACGCACTGTGTGCAAGTCGATAATCAAGAACTCGCAGTCATGGCCGAGACCGGCGTTTCTGTTGCTCACTGTCCGACCACTGCCTTGAAGGTCAGTTATGGCGTCACCCAAGTGGGCAAGATGCCCGAAATGGCGATGGCCGGCATCAACCTCGGTATCGGTACCGACGGCAACAATGCATCGAACTATTCAGACCTCATGCGTGCCACGTACTTGGTTGCTGGTTTGTTCAAAGATGCTCGAACCGATCCGCAGATGTTCCCCGCTGAAAAGGCCTATGAAATGGCCACTCTTGGTGGCGCCCGAGCAATGAACGCACAAGACGAAATTGGTTCACTTGAAGTCGGCAAAAAAGCCGACGTTGTGTTGCACGACACCGATCGTCCCGAATGGCGTCCATTGCTGAATGTCATGAACCAACTCGTGTGGTCGGCCGATGGTCGGGGAGTGCACACAGTGTTCGTTGACGGTAAGAAGGTCGTTGAAGCCGGTCGCATGTTGACCATCGACGAAGATCGCTTCTGGGCGCAATGTCAAGAAGCTGGCGAGGCGATCACCGCACGTTCGGGCTTGCCTGACAAATCTAAGTACCCGATTCTCTGAGACTCGCGAACATTGGATGACAATGAGCAACAACATCACGCTTGAAGCAGAAATCACGCCGGGTATGCCGGTGCAACAAGTGATTGAACTCGCGCGACTTGCTGAAGACGTTGGCTTCGATCGCCTCGGAATTTCTGATGTGGTGTTCTGGCATGACTGTTTTATGTTGCTCGGGCTTGTTGCTCAGTCAACAACGCGTATTGAACTTGGCCCGATGGTGACTAATCCATATTCGCGTCATCCTGCGGTGCTTGCGGGAATCGCTGCGACATTGCACGATGTGTCAAACGGTCGTGCATTTATGGGGATTGGCGTTGGTGCCGGACTTGAAGCCGTTGGCGAGACGTATCCGCGTCCAGTTGCTCATGTACGTGATGCAGTCACGGTGATGCGAGCGTTGTTGCACGGTGAGACGGTTAATTATCAGGGTGAAACGATTACGGTCAACGATTCGCGATTGCAGCACGTTGATCCGTTAAACCCGGCGCATGTTCCGATGTCGATTGGTACTCGTAGCCCGCAGATGATGCGTTTGGCTGGCGAGATTGCCGATATCGCTCTTGTTGGTGGTCGTTATTTGTCGCCATCATTGGCCGCGAATTACCGCACTTTTATTGCCGAGGGCGCTCAGCGCATTGGTCGTGATGTTGCGTCAGTTGAAGTTGCACCTCGAGTGACGTTGTGCGTGTCGTCAGACGGCGATCTGGCGCGTCGCAGCGTGAAGCGTTACGTGGCCCATTACATCGCACTGATTCGCCCCGCCGAACTAAACGAACGTATGGGTCTCGATGCCGATTGGTATGCGCGAGTTGACGCTGCTCTTGCTCGATCAACCGGTTGGTATTTTGATCACGATCGTTACGACGACCCCGAAATCTTTTCACTCATCGCTGATGAATTAGTGACGAGTTTTGCCATTGTCGGTACACCCGATGAATGTAAAGACTTAGCTCGTGGCATTTTGGACCTCGGCTTTAACAGCATCAGCATGAATTTGTCATTCCCAGTTGGCAACGGCATGTATCAAGGTTTACGCGACACGCTTGAAGGTTTTGGCACTGTTATTGATGCGGTGCGTTCAGGTCGCTGAAACTTCTAGCCGTTATCACGGGGATTGACTGTGACTCCTGGAGTCACGATGTGATCAATCGATGCCAACATGTCAGAACTCAGTGGCGTCGCTGCGACTGAACACAAGTCACGAGTTTGTTCGGGTGTACGTGGACCGATGAGCGCCGTCGCCACTGCGGGATGCGAAATAGTAAACCGCAAGGCCATTTCGGTCATTGTCATGCCATGCTCACTGGCAAGAGCAGTCAGTCGTCGAACAAGATCAGTTTTGGCCTGACGCATGTTCTGATCATTGAAATCAAAATGATCACTCTCGCGTTTTGCTCGTGAGCTGTCATCGGGATCAACGGCAGGGGACGTCTCCGATGTGTATTTGCCAGTGAGCCAACCCCCATTCAGCGGAGCCCAAACCATCAATGAAATATTGTTCTCAATCGCAAGTTGGCTGATGCCAGTTTGGGTGTTCTCAATACCCCGACACAGCAACGAATAAGGCGGTTGCTCGGTCGCTGGGGGAGTCAAGTTGTTGTCCCGACACACATTGATGATGTCATTCAGAACTTGCTGAGGGAATGTTGACGTTCCCCACGCCCGAATCTTTCCCGCCGTCACAAGATCATGCATCGCTGTTGCCGATTCAAGAAGAGGCGTCAAAGCGTCGGGTCGATGCATCTGATATAGGTCAATGATGTCCACTTGTAGTCGGCGCAAACTGTTATCGCATGAGTCATTGATCCAGCGACGTGACAGCCCGCGATGTTGTGGATCATCATCAAATGGATTGCCGACCTTGGTGGCAATGGCATACGAATCACGGGGGTGCTTGACGATACGATCCTTCAAAATCTTGCCCAGAAACGTTTCGCTGGTGCCACGGTCGTACATGTCGGCAGTATCAAACACGTGTGGACCCGGGGTAGTGAAATAGATATCAACGATCTCGGCACACGAATCAATGTCGGGATTTCCCCACGCACCAAACATCATGGTGCCGAGCGAATAGAACGGCGCTGAGCGAAAGAAACTACTCAAGGCCGGCTTGAGCTAAGAAGACTTTGCTATCCCAGTAATCGGTGCGATTGATAATCAGTCCAGTTGACGGATCAATCTGAATACGTAGCAATCCGCGTACGGCACAATCACGATCGTTCACATGGGCGTGCAAGGTGTAGGCGTTGGCCACGGTTGTTGTAGTGAGGTCAACAACTTGTTGCTCAACCTCGTAACGCAGACCAGGCATCGACGCCATGAAGTTGGGTAGACGACGACGATATTCGTCTTTGCCTTCGCAACCCGAGCCAAGTGCGGCGGTGTGTTCGTTAACAAATCCGTCCGCTACAAACGAGGCCACAAGATCGGCATCACCCGTAGCGAATGACTCGAGATAGTTACGACAAATAGTGGCGAGTTCGTCGCGAGTCATGGTGTGAATAATCCAGGTGAGATCGGGTTGAGCCCGATCTCAGCCCCAGACTTCTTGAGCCTTGGCGTACACGCCCTGGTCGTATGAGAACTCGATCATGTTGCCATCGGGGTCTTTGAGAGCACAGATATAGCCAATGGGATCAGGCATTTGTGTTGGCGGCCAGGCCATGCAACCATCGGCCTTGCCGAGTTCAGCAATGCGCTCAACTTCGGCACGGCTGGTGAGCTCCATGCCAATGTGGGCGAACGGAGCCATGATCGGCTGTGGCCCACCGGCTTGATCTTTGAAGAAGCTCACGAGAACTAACACGAACGGCTTATCTGACTGATCGTCATGACCAAGCCACGCACCGTAACCATCAGCATCTTCGCGACGATCGAGCAACTTGAGTGGTGTGAATTTTTCGTACCACGCAATGGAGCGATCGATGTCGGTCGATGGCAACGCAATGTGCGTCCAACGTGCCATCGGGGGATGGACAGTGTTCTTGTCTGAAGTATCAGTGATCTGATTCTTCAAACGCATTGCGTCGGCGTCAAGATTTTCGTGAGTGGTCATGATTGATCCAGTTCTCTGTAACTTTTGGCTAAGTATTAACTAAAAAAATGTATTAATTAAAAAATGTATTAATTAAAAAATCATTCAACAGTGTGGTCGCTCGGGATGTCGGGGTTGTCTCCGCCCTTGGTCCACAAGATGACTTCGTTGCCCCAGGCGTCTTCAAATGCTCCGTTGAAGCCACTGAATTCTTTCCAGTAGTGCTTGCGCCACAAAATGGTTGCGCCAAGTTCTTCGGCACGATCGAGCAAACGCTCTTGGTTGTCGTCATCGCTGACCAAAATCCAAATACGACCTTGGCGGTGCTTGTGTGACAACACGCGGGGCTCAACGCCGGCCGGATCTGGATGCGGGCGAGCGTTATTGACGTTGTAGATACCGAGGTGCAAGTTGCCGACGGCGCTCTGAGTGCCATCGCCCAACATGAAGTTTTGGCCAGGCACGCAACGGTGGAATTCACCTTCGGGGCGACCCTCAACGACCCAACCAAAGAGGTCGGCATAGAAGCGAGCGGTCTTGGCCGGATCGTCGCTCGGAAGGTCGACGAAGATCAGGGTGTTGGGGTAATTGGGGACGAACTGCCCAGTCTTGGGGGCTTCGTCGGCTGGGTTATAAGACGTGTAGGTCATGAGCCGACGATAACACACCGAGCCTAAATTTTGGTCTGACAATCACACCAAGATCAGAGAGACTTTTCAATATTTCAGGAAATTTTTGGGAAATTTCTGGGATGTTTCTCGAGATTCCGGTGTTTAGCGTCCGGCGAGGAATGTCATGCGTTCTTGGGCTTCGGCCACGATGTCGGTGAAGGCCGAACCGGTGATCTGGGTCGACTTCTTGGCCCTGACCACGGCTTTTCCGGCGACGTACACGTCATCGACAGCTGAGCCACTTGAAGCCCAGATCAGTTGCAAGATGGGCTCGGTGCTGCGGGTGAGCCATTCGGGGCCGTCGGTGCCAAAGACGACGAGGTCGGCTTGCTTGCCAACTTCGAGCGACCCAATGCGGTCGGACATCCCGATGGCTCGGGCGGCATCAATGGTGTGCAAGGCCAAGGCGTCGACGGCGCTCATGATGGTCGGGTCCATATGGCGATCGCGAATGAGGCCAGCGAATAATGCGGCATTACGAATGGGGTCGACAGCATCGCCAGCGTTTTCAGAATCGCATCCAAGCGACATGCGCACGCCACGCTTCAACATGTCGTCGTGGCGGCCAGCAGCGGTGATTCCTTGGGCGAGTCGTAGGTAAGCCCACGGGCACACTGCGACAGCAGTGTCAGTTTCAACGACGCAATCGATTTCATCGTCGTTGAGATGCACTGCATGTGCGAGCAACACATGACTGCCAAGCACGCCAAGGTCGTACAGATGACGAACGGGATGTTTGCCAGTACGGGCGAGATACGACGTGGTGTCTCCCGACGAAGGCGAAATATGAAACGTGATGCGCGTGTTGTTATCGCGGGCAAGTTGCGACGCAGAAGTAACGAGTTCGTCACTCATCAAATCGTGTCCAACGAGCGTGACCCAACCATCAATCAGGGGAGTGTCTGCGGTGAGGCGCATCACTTCACGTTGACGGTCGAGTACTTCGCTGACGGTTCCGGCAAACGGACCGTCTTCAACATCCCAACCCCAACTACCAAGCGTTCCGCGAGTACCCATTGCAAGTTGGGCCTTAAGTACTGAAGCCGGATGGCCAACAGTCCCTGCTTCAACAGTTGTCGTAATGCCGTGACATAAAGCTTCATTGAGTGCGAGCACGGCGCTTAAGTAGTCGTCGCGTTCAGTGTGCTTGCTATGCGTTGGTACAGCCCAACCGAAGATGGCTTCTTGTGAGTCAATTGTGTCGGGAATCATTGAGCGAATGAGACGATCGCCAGTGAGGTGTTGATGTCCGTTAATCATGCCTGGTGTGATGACGGCTCGAGGGTTGCCTTCAATCACTGCATCGGGATGTGAGACGCACAACTTTTCGAAGTTGTCAATAGCAATGATGCGATCATTTTCAATGGCGACGGCGGCATCGGTGAGAACTTCTCGTTGCGCATTCATCGTGATGACGTGTTGGCCCCGAACAAGGATGATGGTCATAGTTCAACAGGTTAGGCTCAAAAACATGACGAGCATTCTTTGCGACAACGACAATCTTCTTGGCTTCTGGTATCCGGTCGCACGATCGGTTGATGTGATGTCGGCGCCGGTGTCGGCCAAGCTGCTTGGGCGCAACCTGGTGGTCTGGCGCGATGGCAACGGCACCGTGAGTGCATTGCCCGATCGATGTACTCACCGTGAAGCAAAGTTGAGCCTGGGGTATGTCAAAGACAACTGCTTGGTGTGTCCGTACCACGGTTGGGAATTCGCCGAAGACGGCAAGTGTGTTCGTGTGCCGTCAGCAACTGAAGGTATTCCGGTTCCTCCGAAGGCTCATATTGAGGCCTTTGGTTGCGAAGACCGTTACGGATTGATTTGGGTATGCATCGGAACGCCCAAGGCTTCAATTCCCGAGATGCCGTGGGATAACGACCCGAAGTTCCGTCGTATCAACACACCTGTAGATACTTGGAAATGTTCGGCCACTCGTATGGTCGATAACTTCTTGGACATCACGCACTTCCCGTTTGTACATGTTGAATCATTTGGTCGTGCGCAAGAGACCAGTGTTCCGAAAGTTGAACTCGGACCACTTGATGATCACTTCTTCGGATACTCGTATGAAGTTAATGCCAACAATGCATCGGTCGGAACGATTGCGAGTGGTCAATCATCAGGTGTGGTGCATCGCAAGATGAGTTCGGGTTTCAACTTGCCGTTGATCTGTCGTTCGACAATTGAGTACGACACTGGTTTGTCGCACATCTTGTTGTTGGTGTCGACTCCGATTGATGATGTGACGAGTTACTTCACGTTTGTGGTGTGGCGCAGTGATGACTTTGCAATTCCGTCTGATGAAGTGTTGCGCCTCGACTTCATGATTGGTGCTGAAGACAAGCGCATGCTTGAAACCTTTGACACGGTGTTGCCACTTGATCAGACGTCGTTGGTGTCAGTACAAGCCGACAAGTGCTCGGTCGAATGGCGCCGCCAATTTGCCGCGTTGTTAAATGGCTGAGACTTTCTCTCACGGTGTTACGGATAATTCACGGTGAGCTGTCTGGAATTTGGATCAAGGCTCAACTTCCAGCCACCTTCGTGTGCTTTATGGTGATGTCGACTGCAAAGTGGAATCAGGTTGTCGAGATCGGTTGGCCCGCCATTTTCCCAATAGTCAATATGGTGAATCGAGCAATGGTGATAGGGCACAGCACAACCATCTATTGCACAGGTTTCGTGGGCTGATTCGAGCGCTCGGCGCTGGTGGGCGGTGGCCAATCGTTTGGACCGCCCCACATCAATCGGAACCGATGGGCCATTCAGCACCACCGGAATGATGTCGGCATCACA
>CAIQJP010000003.1 GCA_903872155.1 uncultured Actinomycetes bacterium
GAAATGGTGATGCCTGGTGACAACGTGACCATGACTGTGGAACTCGGTAAGCCGATTGCTATGGACGAGGGTTTGCGTTTCGCGATCCGTGAAGGTGGCCGTACTGTTGGTGCTGGCCGCGTCGTCAAGATCATTAAGTGAGTCGCTGAACAACATGGCTCAAATTATTCGTATCCGTCTCAAGGCATTTGATCACGAGATCATCGATCAATCGACACGCAAGATCGTCGAGACCGTTGCTCGTACCAATGCCACCATCCGTGGGCCGATTCCTTTGCCCACAGACAAGCATCGTTACACGGTCATCCGTGGACCGCACATTGACAAGGACTCACGTGAGCACTTCGAGATGCGCATCCATAAGCGTTTGATCGACATCATTGATCCCAAGCAGCAGACCATTGACAGCCTCCAGCGCATCGACCTTCCGGCCGGTGTTGAGGTTGAGATCAAGGTTCAGAACGCCTGAGTTCGTTGCTTTGCATCATGCGAAACGAAATTGAAAAGCCCCGCTGGAAACAGCGGGGCTTTTTCGTTTGTTCTCTTACTCAATTCTCACCAAACCTGACCACACAACTCATTCGTAGATAGGTAAAAATTGCATCGTGACTGATCATTTCCCTCCTCCCACTCCACCGATGAGTTCGCCAGCCTCAACCGAGCCAGCGAAACCAAAATCTCGCCGCGGTTTGGTAATTACGTTCCTCGTGGTTCTTTCGATGGTGATCGGTGGATTTGTCGGTGCACAAATCGCCCAGTCCGGTGATGATTCAGCAACTTCAGATTCAACTGAAGTGGCAACAACTGTGGCCGACAATGAAATGGACACCAGTAGTTCTGGTGTGACGACAGCTCCGACTGGTGATGCACCGGGAAGTTCGAATGAACCCGTTGCCACTGCACCGTCATCAAATGGTGCTGAACCAGCACTCAACGTTGCTGATGTGTTGAAGAAGATTGAACCAAGCGTCGTCACAATTACTTCGATCACTGAAGGTGGCACCAGCCCGGGTCGCGCAACTGGTACTGGCATTGTCATCACTTCAGATGGTGACATCTTGACGAACGATCACGTTGTTGACGGCGCCGACAAGGTAAGTGTTTTGTTTGCTGGTGATACTGAGCCGACGGCAGCAACTGTCTTGGCAGTTGATGTCGGAAATGACTTGGCATTAATCCACGTTGACAAGAGTGGATTGACTCCGGCAGTTTTTGCTGATCCCAGTTCTATTGACATTGGTGATGAAGTAGTCGCCGTTGGTTTCGCCCTAGATCTTGATGGTGGACCAACTG
Source organism: uncultured Actinomycetes bacterium (assembly GCA_903872155.1). GTDB lineage: Bacteria > Actinomycetota > Acidimicrobiia > Acidimicrobiales > Ilumatobacteraceae > Casp-actino8. Next base: position 1,294 of record CAIQJP010000003.1, read on the forward strand.
TTACCCGCGGAATCGTTTCGGCGCTCAATCGCACGATCGTGAGTGGTGATGGCGCACTTGATGGACTCATTCAAACTGACACTGCGATTTCATCGGGCAACTCTGGTGGGCCGTTGGTGAATACGCGTGGTCAAGTGATTGGTATCAATACAGCGGTGTTTCAAAGCTCAAGTGAAGTTGCAGCGAACAATGTGGGTTTCTCTATTTCGGTTGCTGAAGCGCTTCCCGTGATTGAAGAATTACGGGCTCAAGCCAACGGACAAGCACGAACCGAGGGTTACCTTGGCGTGAGTGTTCTTGATCGTCAAGACGGTGGACTTGGTGCAGTGATTGCTGAAGTCTCGCCTGGTTCACCAGCCGATCTCGCAGGGATGAAAGTTGATGATGTTGTCATTGAAGCTGATGGTTCACCAGTTGATGGTCAGCCTGCGCTTGTGGCGGCGATTCGTGACAAGTCACCTGGTGACACCATCAAGATCGATGTACTGCGCGCTGGTGAAAGAATCACCTTGACGGCAACACTCATCGAACGCCCCACCGAATAACAGAATCCGCCTGGGATTCTGGTGAGGATTTTTACTCAAAATAGGTAATTTTCCTCACCAGAATCACACGGGGAATTGGTGTTGTACTGTGCGTTCATGCTTGATGTACATGTCGGTGGTGCGCGTCCGTTCGGTCTGAACTATTGGCCAATGCCTGAAGACGATCCGGGTGTTGAGATTCCGCGTGAATCAATTCGTTTGGTAAGTCCCGATGGCGCACTTGTGCGTGGAGTGTTGTGGACTCCGCCGAACGGTAAGAAGTGGAAGACCGCGGTCATCTTGTCGCATCCACGCGGTGACTTCAGCGTGCACTATGCCGCGCCGTTGCTCGCAGCGGCTGGGTATGCAGTTCTAGGTTTTGGTACGCGCTACATGAACAACGACACCGACTGCTTGCACGAAGCGTGCACGATCGATGTTGAAACGGTGTACAACGAAATGAAACGGCGCGGCGCCGAAGCTGTGGTGTTGTTGGGTAACTCTGGTGGCGGCTCATTAATGGCGCTTGCTCACGCCGAGCGTGGTATTGGCGATGGTTGGGTGGGTATGGCTGCACACCCGGGTGAAGGTGTTTTCATGTTGCAGGTCATCGACCCGAGTGTGGCTGATGAAAGCGATCCGTTTTCGACGGTGCCCGAACTTGATATGTACAACCCCGATAATGGCTGGCGTCCGTGGCCCGAACCTTGTGTCTACGACAAAGAGTGGCTGAAGCGTTATCGCGCCGCACAAGTTGAACGGGTCGCCCGTATTGATGCAATTGCCAAGGCCAGCATTGCCGAATCTATTGATGCCGGTTCACGACTGCGGGGAATTGACAATCAAACGCAGACGGTGCAGTGGCGCGAATTACGTCGACGTGCGGTGTTTACCAAGTACATGGTGATCTATCGCACCCTTGCCGACCCGGCTTATCTTGACTTATCTATTGATCCCGATGAACGGCCCATGGGAAGTCTGTTTGCCTTTCCCGATCCGTTTGACGCCAACTATGGCCGCGGTGGACTTGGACGTTCGATGACGGCGCGCGGCTGGTTGTCAACGTGGAGCGGGTTATCAAGTCATGCGAAGTTGGCTGACACGATGCCCAAGGTCAAGGTCCCAACCCTGCTCATCCATCCGACTGCCGACACCGAGATTCGTATCTGGCAGGCCAAAGAGATTGTTGACAACAGTGGTGCAGCAGACAAGACGTACATCGAGATGAAAGGTGCACCGCATTATCTTGAGGGTCATCGTCGTGAAGCTCTTGCTCACGTTGCCGATTGGTTAGCGAAACGATTCCCGTAAACGAAGTCAGTTCACTAATTGATGTAAATACTGCTCACGCGGTTGTCCCAACCGGTCAGCATCGATGCGGCAGAACTGTTGGCATTCGTTGAACCGGGATACGTGGGTGAAACATTGTTGGCGTAGTCATAAAAAAGCGCGCTACATGAACCAATGACGTAACTACTTGTCAGATTGTCAAAACCGTAGGCAGACAAATTGATTGGAACAGTGCGTGTGACGAGGCTCATTACTGATCCGCCGTAAGAAGTATTGCTGTATAGCTTGACTGATGTCGCGCATGTTGCGACTGCTGCCTTCAATGTGAATCTTTGATCGATTTGTGAATCCATTTGGCTTTCGGTTCGGAAACATTCGGTTGTACGACCGTCAGACCAACATGCTTTGGCTTCGCCCCAATCTTTGCTGAGGTCAATGAATGATCCCTCAAAATCAGCGAGTTGGGAGTTGACATCGGCAGCTTGAGTCAAGTGTGGAGTTGCTAAAAAAATTGCCGTAAATACTGTGATAAATCCAAAAACTTTGCTCTTCATTGTGGGATCTCCTCTTGAGGTACTGAAAAGAGCCAAGCCTCCTTTTTCATTTCAAAGAACAAGACTCTTGTGCATCGATTCGGAAGACTTGGGCTGTCGGATTTCAATATTTTCAACGGGGTGAGAGAGAGATCGTCTGTGACCAGATTGATCAAACGTTCTGTGATCTCAAAACTCCAACAATTCAAATAAGTGCTTGACCCGACGCGTTGCATGAGTAAATTAAAAGTCCAAGAATTGACTGAAATGATTCCCAGTTCGTTTTTTGCTGCGTTAATGATGAACCGCGAGCAAGGACCAACAGGATCACGACTGAATAAGAACGAATGAATTTCCTGAAGTTTCAGCCGCTCGACTTCGGATTGAGCAATCTTGAGAGCTGAATCTTGATCAATACAAACGACATTGATTTTCTCAATGAGCGACTCTTGTAGTTCCGCGAGTTTTCTCGTTCGCGTTGATTGTTCTTTGGCGGGATACGCGAGACCAAGTCGCGAACACACATCTTCGGTGTTGGCGAATACTTGAGTAAGGCCCGTCTTGGTGATGCACGCGGTCAATGTCACTTCGCTTGCGGGCACTCCATCAAAGTCGGTGATACCAAGCAAGACGTATGCCTCGCGACAGGCTGCAACCGGATCTGCGCTTGGTGGGTACACAAGATTGCCAAAACCCGAATCTTCGGGTGTTGAGCAAATCATTCCCGAAAGTGGTTGAGCGGGTTCGGTACGCCAGAGATCGGCTGCGGCGAATCCACCGCCAACGACTGCACCGCTCACGAGCAATGCAGCGATGAATGTATGTAGTCGCGACCAACGACGACGACGTGTCGGCGAGACGAGACGGGTGATCGTGCGATCAATCAAGGTCTGATCGGGCGCATCTGCGAATTCGGTCCACAGTTGAGGTGTGGTGACAATGACTTGGCGAGCCAACTCATCAAAAGCGGTGAAATCTGGGTAGTTCATGCCTGGGTAGTCCACGTTGTCGTTCATGCGTCACCTCCCTCGGGGTCACGAAGGGTGTCTGTGGGTGCGTCGCCCTGGGGCAGGCGACGAGCGACCTCGGCTTTGAGGGCCTCACGGGCTACAGCTAGCCGAGAACGGACCGTGCTGGCATTGAGGTCAAGTTTTTGACCGATCACCGAACTGTTCTCGCCGAGCGCGTCCCAGGCCAACAGTTGGCGCTGGCCTGGGGTCAGCGCTTGGAGGGCCTCGTTGAACACCACTCGAAGTTCGGCATCGTTGAGTGAATTGATGCTGGTCAGGCCGGCATCTTCGACAAAAGGCCTGGTCAAGATGGGGTCGGCAGAAAACTTGGCGATGGTGCGTCGGCGGGTGATCGACCGTCGCGAATGGTTGGCGACCACGTATTTCGCGGTCTGGACCAGCCAGCCCTGCTGCCCCTCGGGGGAAGCCGCCATGAGCTTCTTGTGATGGCGAAAGGCCAGGTCAAAGACTTCAGCCCAAAGATCTTCGGCATCTTGCCGGTTGATTTCACGGGAAGAAATCACGGCAAAGACGATTTTTCCGTGGGTCTCAATGAGACCGCGGATGAAATCCTCGAGCTTTTTCTTCGACGCGATGGTCGTCACGGTAGTTCTTGGCACAACAGAGGTGAAGTGTCACGAGAACAATCAGTGTCCAACCTTGTCGACGAGGTGCTCTAACAGTGAAATTGTCTTACTATATGAGACAAAAGATCCATAGAAATTGCTGGTCGACGCGTGTGGGTTCGCGTCCAATGTGGCGGTAGCGTTCCCACCTCGTGCGAAACGGACTTCTGTCCGTCCGCTGCAATCGATGTCTATGAAAGCCCGGCTCGCTGGGGACTACATGGCAACAACCGAAAAAAATGCTCCGTTGATCATCCGATCCACGGAGCGTTTGCATGAACGGCGGTTTACCAAAGTTCATGCACAGTCAACTCGAAAGCGCCAGAAAAACTGGCTGGATGAAGAGGCTGCCTTATGGCAAAGAAAGCGATCGTCGGCGAAAAGGTCGGCATGACACAAGTGTGGGCAGACGATAATTCAATCGTTCCCGTCACTGTGCTTCGTGTTGAACCAGCTCGCATTGTTCAAGTCAAGACTTCCGAGCGCGACGGTTACGCCGCGCTTCAAGTCACGTATGGGCACAAGGACGCCAAGAAATTGTCCAAGCCCAAGGCTGGTCACTTCGCGAAAGCGGATGTCGAATCTGGTCGTCGTCTCGTCGAGCTTCGTCTCGAGAGCGTTGACGGATTCGAAGTTGGCGGAGAGATCACTGTTGATCAATTCGTCAAGGGCCAAAAAGTCGACGTGACTGCAGTGAGCCGCGGTAAGGGCTTCGCTGGTGGAATGAAGCGTCACAACTTCAGTGGTCAAGGCGCAAGTCACGGTAACCACAAGCACCACCGTGCTCCTGGTTCCATTGGTTCGGCTTCATACCCGGGCCGCGTTTTGAAGGGTCTCAAGATGGCCGGACACATGGGTCATGCCCAAGTCACCACCTTGAACCTCGAAGTTGTTGAGGCTGATGCTGAACGTGGTTTGTTGTTGGTCCGTGGTTCAGTACCCGGCCCCAATGGTGGCGTTGTCATCGTGCGCAACGCGGTGAAGGGAAAGTGACCTGATGCCTTCGTTAAAGATCAAGAATCAAGCTGGTAAAGAAGTCGGAACCGTCACTTTGAGCGATGCCGATTTCGGTCGTCAGCCCAACGTTCCTGTGATGCACCAAGTCGTGACGGCGCAACTTGCGCACCGACGTGCTGGTACACAGAGCACCAAGACTCGTGCCGAAGTTTCTGGTGGTGGCAAGAAGCCGCTCAAGCAAAAGGGAACTGGTAGCGCTCGTCAGGGTTCAACCAACTCACCGCATTTCTCTGGTGGTGGTGTGGCCCTCGGACCGAAGCCGCGTAAGTACACGCAGAAGACTCCAAAAAAGATGATCAAGATTGCCTTGCAGTCTGCATTGTCCGATCGTGCCAACGAAGGAAAAGTCGTTGTCATCGATTCTTGGAACTTTGAAACACCCAAGACCTCTGCCGCGATTGAAGCGTTGAACGCACTCAATCTTGAAGGTCGTACGTTGATCGTGGTTCGTCGTGACGAACTCAATGCGATCCGTTCGTTCCGCAATCTTCCCGAAGTACAGCTCATCGAAATTGGCGAACTCAATGCCTACGACGTCTTGTGCAACGACACCATCGTTTTCTCGCAGGCATCTTTGCCTGGAGCAAGTAAGGACGGTCAGTGATGAAAGATCCCCGCGACATCATCATCGCTCCCATCGTGTCCGAAAAGAGCTACGCGCTCATCGAGACCGGTGTGTACACATTCAACGTTCACGTTGACGCATCAAAGCCCGAGATCCACGACGCAGTCGAGGCCATCTGGGGTGTCAAGGTCGTCAAGGTCAACACACTCAACCGTGCGGGCAAGGTCCAGCGCACCCGAGGCACTAATCGCCCCGGTCGTCGCCCTGGTACCAAGCGCGCCATCGTCACTTTGGCTGCTGGGAATGAAATCCCACTGTTCGAGAACAACTGAGGCATCGCGTCATGGGAATTCGTAAGCGTAAACCAACATCTGCCGGTCGTCGTTTCCAGACTTCGTCAGACTTCTCCGAGATCACATCAACGACCCCTGAGAAGTCATTGCTCACGAGCAAGCCGAAGACGGGTGGACGTAACGCGTATGGTCGCAAGACCTCACGTCACCGCGGTGGCGGACACAAACAGCAGTACCGCATGATCGACTTCAAGCGCAACAAAGATGGCATCACTGCCAAAGTTGCGACAATTGAATACGACCCCAACCGCACCTGCCGTATTGCTTTGTTGCACTACGCAGACGGCGAGAAGGCATACATCCTTGCTCCTAAGGGCATGAATGTTGGCGATCACGTGTCAAATGGTCCCAAGGCCGACATCAAGCCCGGCAATGCGTTGCCGTTGCGCTACATGCCGGTCGGTACCGTTGTTCACAACGTCGAATTGCGCCCTGGTCAGGGTGGCAAGATGGCTCGCTCGGCCGGTGTCGGCGTGCAGCTCGTCGCAAAAGATGGCGACTACGCAACATTGCGTTTGCCGTCAACCGAAATGCGTCGCGTGCTCATCGATTGTCGTGCCACTGTTGGCGAAGTCGGTAACTCCGAACACGAACTCATCAAGATTGGTAAGGCTGGTCGTAACCGCTGGAAGGGTGTACGTCCGCAAACTCGCGGTGTCGCCATGAACCCGGTCGATCACCCTCTCGGTGGTGGTGAAGGTAAGACCTCTGGTGGTCGTCCTCCCGTATCTCCGTGGGGCAAGCCAGAAAGCCGTACTCGTGATGGCAATAAGGCATCACAGAAGTTGATAGTTCGTCGTCGTCGTTCCGGCAAGGGCCGCCGGTAAAGGATAGGTGCATTAGATGTCTCGTAGCTTGAAAAAAGGGCCGTTCGTTGACGACCACCTCGTCAAAAAGGTGGACGCGTTAAACGCAGCCAATGAAAAGAAGGTCATCAAGACCTGGAGTCGCCGTTCGACAATCATCCCCGACATGGTGGGTCACACCATCGCGGTGCATGACGGTCGTAAGCATGTTCCGGTGTATGTCACCGAATCAATGGTTGGTCACAAGCTCGGTGAATTCTCACCGACTCGTACCTTCAAATATCACGCAGGTCAAGAGAAGAACGTGAAGGGTCGCAAGTAATGACTGGTCCCAAGCTCAATGAGCGTTCATTCGTTGCTGGAGAGCGCACCGGAACAAAAGCAAGTGTTCGCGGTTCACGCATGTCAGCATCGAAAGCACGCGTTGTCCTCAATCTCATTCGTGGTCGCGATGTTGTGATGGCCGATCAGGTCTTGCAGTTCACCGAGCGTGAAGCTGCTCGCGTGATTCGCAAAGTGTTGGCATCTGCTGTTGCTAACGCCGTGAACAACGATGGCCTCGAAGCCGAAACTTTGTACGTCAAGGCTTGCTACGCCGACGAAGGTCCGACCTTGCGTCGCTTCAAGCCCCGTGCCAAGGGCCGTGCAACTCGTATCAACAAGCGCACCTGCCACATCACCATTGTGCTCGGCGTGATTGATGCTGAACTCTTGACAGTTGTCCAGGCTCGTCGTGAGCGTGCAGTCAGTGGTCGCCGTGCAACTCGCGGTGGCGGTGTTGCTGATCGACGTGCTCGCGTTCAGGCCAGCCGCACCAAGCGCACCGATGGTGGCGATGATGCAGTTGAGTCAGTAACTGTTGAAGAAGTAACACTCGAAGATACGACGATCGAAGCAACAGCAGTTGAAACTACTTCGGTAGAAAATACAGCGCCTGAGGCTGAGGAGACCAACTGATGGGCCAAAAGATCAATCCTTACGGCTTCCGTCTCGGAATTACCACCGACTGGAAGAGCCGCTGGTTCAGCGAGCGCAACTACAAGGAATACCTCACCGAAGACTGGAAGATTCGCGCTTACATCATGGAATCACTTCCCGATGCTGCGATCTCACGTATCGAAGTTGAGCGCAAGCGTGGCGAGACCTTGAAGGTCGACATCCACACTGCACGTCCCGGAATTGTTATTGGTCGTAAAGGTGCCAAGGCCGACGAACTTCGTTCAGGTCTCACCAAGCTCACCGGCAACTTGAAGGTGCAGTTAAACATTGTTGAAATCAAGTCACCAGAACTTGATGCAGCATTGATCGCTCAAGGCGTCGCCGATCAACTCGTTGGTCGTATTGCTTTCCGTCGTGCCATGAAGCGTGCTGTGCAGAACGCACAAAAGGCTGGCGCACTTGGTATTCGTGTTCAGTGTTCGGGCCGTCTCGGTGGTGCCGAAATGAGCCGTACCGAGTGGTACCGCGAAGGTCGCGTTCCGTTGCACACCTTGCGTGCCGACATTGACTACGGCTTCCGTGAAGCTCGTACCGCAAGTGGTCGCGTTGGTGTGAAGGTATGGATTTACCGTGGCGACATTTTGCCGTACAAGCCCGTCACCGATGACAAGATCGTTCGCGAAGCAGCCATGGCTGTTGGCGAAACTTCAGGTGCACCCGGTGCGCGCAAAGTTGTGTCATCAAGCGGACGCCGCAAGGCCGAAGAAGCTGCCGAATTGGCCGCAACACCGCTCATCAAAGAAGCCGATCCCGAACTCGAGAAGTTGCTCGACGAGGAAGAAGAAATTGCCCGCCGCACCCACGATGGGCACGAGACCCCGCACTTCCGTGCACAGGACTGATTCATTATGTTGATGCCTCGCAAAGTTGCCCATCGTAAGCACCATCGTGGTCGTACCGGCGGTATGGCCAAGGGTGGAAGCGAACTGGCTTTTGGTCAGTACGGAATTCAAGCTCTTGAACCGTGCTGGTTAACCGCTCGTCAGATCGAAGCTGCACGTATTGCCATGACCCGTCACATCAAGCGTGGTGGCAAGGTCTGGATCAACGTGTTCCCCGATAAGCCCGTCACCAAGAAGCCTGCTGAAACCCGCATGGGTTCCGGTAAGGGCAACCCCGAATTCTGGGTAGCCGTGGTCAAGCCTGGTCGCGTGTTGTTCGAATTGTCATTCCCAGTTCGCGAGCAGGCATTTGAGGCCCTGAACAAGGCCATTCAGAAATTGCCAATTAAGGCTCGCATTATCACCCGCGAGGAGACGATCTGATCATGGCAACTCAAGCCAGCAAAGACCGCGCTGAACTCAGCGAACTCGACCTCACGTCATTGGTCGAGCAGCTGCGTGCTACGAAGCAAGAGGCATTGAACCTCCGCTTCCGTAGCGCAACTGGTCAGCTCGACACCCATAGCGAATTGCGTCGTGTTCGTCGTCGCATCGCACGAATCAACACCCTTATCCGTCAGCGTGAAATCGCTGCCGCTGAGGCCGGAGAGTGAACCAGATGTCTGAAACAGTCGAAACAACAGAACGCGCACCGCGCAAAATACGTGAGGGCATCGTGTCCTCGTCGAAGATGGACCGCACCTTGGTCGTCGAAGTCGTCGAGCGCGTACGTCACCCGAAGTACAACAAGTTCGTCATGCGAACCAAGAAGTTGTATGCCCACGATGAGGCCAACGACGCCAACATTGGCGATCGCGTGCGTGTCATGGAAACCCGTCCATTGTCGAAGACGAAGCGCTGGCGCCTCGTCGAGATTCTCGAGCGGGCCAAGTGAGCCTGGGAACGACGGAGAAGAACACATGATTCAGCAAGAAAGTCGTCTACGGGTTGCCGACAACAGTGGCGCCAAAGAAGTTCTGTGCATCAAGGTGCTCGGTGGTACTCGCCGCCGTTACGCCTCGATCGGAGACATTTTTGTGGCTGCGGTGAAGGATGCAATTCCCGGTGCAGGTGTCAAAAAAGGTGATGTCGTCAAGTGCGTCGTCGTTCGCGTCAAGAAGGAAAAGCGCCGTCCCGATGGCAGCTACATCCGTTTCGACGAAAACGCAGCCGTGATCATTAAGGATGACCTCACTCCACGAGGAACTCGTATTTTCGGACCAGTTGGTCGCGAATTGCGTGACAAGAAGTTCATGCGCATTGTTTCGTTAGCGCCGGAGGTGTTGTGAAATGAAGATCAAAAAAGGTGACACCGTTGTGGTGATCTCAGGTAAGGACAAGGGCAAAGAAGGCACCGTTTCGCGTGTGATGCCCTCGACCAACCAGATCATCGTTGACGGAATCAATGTTGTTAAGAAGCACCAGAAGCCAAGCGGTACCAACCAGCAAGGTGGAATCATCGACCGTGACATGCCGCTCGACGCATCGAATGTGATGCTCTTGCATAAGGGCAAGCCCACGCGCGTTGGTTACAAGGTTTTGGCCGATGGCAAGAAAGTGCGCATCGCTCGCAAGACAGGTGAGGAAATTTCATGAGCACCACTACGTTGCCCCGTTTGAAGGCTCGCTATCAAAGCGAAATTCGTGACAGCCTCAAGGCTTCTCTCGAATTGCCCAACATCATGCAGGTTCCACGTCTCGAAAAGATTGTGGTCAACATGGGTGTTGGTCGTGCCACTCAGCAGCCGTCATTGCTCGAAGGAGCTGTCGCTGACATGACTCGCATCACGGGCCAAAAGCCCAAGGTGACCAAGTCGCGTGACTCCATCGCCAACTTCAAACTTCGCGAGAATCAAGCCATTGGTTGCATGGTCACACTTCGTGGTGACCGCATGTGGGAATTCCTCGATCGTTTGATCGCAGTTGCGATTCCTCGTATCCGTGACTTCCGCGGTTTGCCGGCCTACTCATGGGACGGTCGTGGAAACTATTCGTTCGGTCTTGTTGACCAGACAGTGTTCCCCGAAATTGAATACGACAAGATCGATGCCCCTCGCGGCATGGACATCACCATCGTGACCACCGCTGTTGACAATGCCCAAGGTCGGGCACTCCTCGATGCGTTTGGCTTCCCTTTCAAGCGTGGCGCTGAAGCTGCCATTGCTCCGAAGAAGCAAAACACTCGTGGACCGCAGTACGCAGCCAAGAAGAAGAAGTGAGCGAGAGGTACTGACTCATGGCAAAGAAATCTTTAATTAACCGGGCCAATGCAACACCGAAATTCAAGGTGCGTGGTTACACACGTTGCCGCAAGTGTGGTCGTGCTCGTTCTGTTTACCGCAAGTTCGGACTCTGCCGTGTGTGCCTTCGTCAGATGGCACACGCTGGAGAAATCCCCGGCCTAACGAAGTCGAGTTGGTGAGGCGTTATGTTGACTGATCCTATTGCCGACATGCTGACCCGCATCCGCAACGCCAACACGGCGATGCACGATGAGGTCAAGATGCCGTCGTCCAAGCAAAAAGTTGCTCTGGCCAAGATTTTGGAACAAGAGGGTTATATCTCTGGTTTCACTGTCGCTCCCAATACCAAGGGACCAGGCGAGATCTTGAACATCGGAATGAAGTACTCGGCCGAACGCCGTCGAACCATTGCCGGTATCAAGCGCATTTCAACACCAGGACTTCGCGTGTATCGCAAGTCCGACACTGTGCCTCGCGTGCTCGGTGGACTTGGTGTTGCCGTTCTATCCACCAGTCAGGGACTCATGACCGACCGTGAAGCGCGCAAGCGCAAAGTCGGCGGCGAAGTTCTCTGCTACGTGTGGTGATCAGGAGACAACATGTCACGTATCGGTAAAGCACTTATCCCCGTCCCGGCGGGTGTTGATGTTTCCATCAGTGGAAGCTCAGTGACGGTCAAAGGTCCGAAGGGATCTTTGAGTCGCGATCTTGTTGGTGGAATCACGGTTCGTCAAGACGAAGGCAACTTGGTTGTCGAGCGTCCGAACGACGAGCGTGAATCACGTAGCTTGCACGGCCTCAGCCGCGCACTCGTGAACAACATGGTCGTTGGAGTCACCACTGGTTTCGCTAAAGAACTCGACATCGTCGGCGTTGGTTACCGCGCCGAGTTGAAGGGCCCAAGCTCCATTCGTCTCAACCTTGGCTTTTCACATCCCGTTGATGTGGAAGCTCCCGCAGGTGTCACTTTTGAAGTGCCCGTGCAGACCAAGATCATCGTGAAAGGTATCGACAAAGAAGCTGTCGGCCAAGTAGCTGCCAACATTCGTTCCATTCGTAAGCCTGAGCCCTACAAGGGCAAGGGTGTGCGTTACCAGGGCGAGAAGATTCTGCGCAAGGCCGGCAAAGCCGGCAAGAAGTAATGCCGAGAAAAGATTCCGGTAGGGAGATCCAATGAGCAAGATCAGTAAAGAGCGTCGTGAAAGTCGCCTTGTACGTCACAACCGAGTTCGTAAGAAGATCCACGGCACCGCCGAGCGTCCCCGCTTGTCGTTGTACCGTTCGAACAAGCACATCATGTTGCAGGTCATCAATGATGATCTCGGCGTGACAATCACATCGGTGTCCTCGAACGAGCCGGCATTGCGTGCCGCTGGTGGAAGCACTGTTGAAGTTGCCAAGTCACTTGGTGCAACGGTTGCTCAGCGCGCTCAAGCTGCTGGAATCAAGAAAGTTGTTTTCGATCGTGGCGGTTACTTGTACCACGGTCGTGTCGCTGCGGTTGCTGAAGCCGCTCGTGAAGCAGGTCTGGAGTTCTGATGACGAATACACCAAACAACCCCAATCCCAATCCGCGTTCAGGTGGACCCGGCGGCGGCAACCCGCGCCAGGGTGACCGTCCGCCCCCAGGTATGGGCAACACCCCCGAAGGTGGCCGCGAGTCACGCGTGATTCACATCAACCGCGTCGCCAAGGTCGTCAAGGGTGGTCGTCGTTTCTCATTCACCGCACTCGTTGTGGTTGGTGACGGCAACGGTCGCGTTGGTCTCGGTTACGGAAAGGCCAAGGAAGTTCCGTTGGCTATCCAAAAGGGAACCGAAGATGCCAAGCGCAACATGTTCTCGGTTGCCCTCGCCGGCAGCACCATCATGCACCCCGTCATCGGCATCTTGGGTGCTGGTCGCGTGATGCTCAAGCCTGCTGCTCCTGGTACCGGTGTTATTGCCGGCGGTGCTGCGCGCATCATCCTTGAAGAAGCCGGCATTCACGATGTGTTGGCCAAGTCACTTGGTTCATCCAACGCCATCAACGTGGCTCGCGCCACCATCAACGGTCTGCAGTCATTGCAGCGTCCCGATGAAGTCGCGGCTCGTCGTGGCATTCCCGCCGATAGTTTCGTACCGAAGGGCTTGCTCAAGGCCTACAACGAAACCAAGCGCGCCGTTGCTGCAGGAGAAAGTCACTGATTATGGCTACCTACCAAACAGTCGTTCACACTGGTCCCACCATCACGGTGACCCAGATCAAGTCGAGTACCCATGCCAAGCCCAAGAGCCGCGGAACATTGCGCGCGCTCGGCCTTGGTCGTATTGGCAAGTCCAATACGTTGCCCGACCGTCCCGAAATTCGCGGCATGATTGCCCGAGTGCCCCACCTCATCGAAGTTTCATCTTCGACTGATTCGAAGGAGAGCTGACCAATGCGCGTTGACGAATTAGCACCAGCACCTGGTTCAACCCATCCAAAAAAGCGACTTGGTCGCGGTATCGGTGGCAAAGGCGGAAAGACTGCCGGTCGCGGTACCAAGGGTCAGCACTCACGTGGTCGCGGCAAGGTTGCTCGCGGCTTCGAAGGTGGACAGATGCCCCTCAAGCAGCGTGTTCCGAAGTTGAAGGGTTTCAATAACCCATTCCGCATCGAATACCAGGGTGTCAACCTTGACACCATCAACGAACTTGAAGATGCACTTGTGAACCCCGAGGTCTTAACGGCCGCTGGTGTTTTGCACAAGAACGTTTTCGTCAAAGTTCTCGGTCGTGGACAGATCACCCGCAAGGTTGATGTTCATGTTCACGGTGCATCGAAGGCTGCTCAAGCTGCCATCGAAGCTGCCGGTGGATCAGTCACCATCATCCCGTTGCCGTACAAGGTTCGCCCTGCTGCCAACGGCAACCAGTTCACCAACCGCTGATTTCGGGCTTCCCGATTTTCATCAGCAGATAGAACCCGAGGAGACCACGTGCTGTCGAACTTGAAGAACATCTTCAAGGTCCCCGACCTACGGAACAAGATTTTGTTCACGGTCATGATGGTGTTGTTGTATCGCTTGGGCGCGCATATTCGCGTTCCGGGCATCGACGACCAAGCTGTTCGCCAATTGCGCGAATCAGCACGTCAACAGGGTGCGCTTGGTTTCTTGAACTTGTTCTCGGGTGGAGCGTTCTCGTCGTTCGCGATCTTCGCCTTGGGCATCATGCCGTACATCACCTCAAGCATCATCATGCAGGTGTTGACGGTTGTGATTCCGAAACTCGAAGAATGGCAACAAGAAGGCGCAACTGGTCAGCGCAAGATCACGCAGTGGACGCGTTACGTTGCGATCGCCATTGCAACTTTGCAGGCCGCTGGTTTGACCTTCATTTTTGGTCAAGGTAAAGGTTCGGCGTTCTTCACCGCATCACGTAACGCACCAGACATTGTGTTGTTGCCCGATGGCATGTGGCCGCGTGGTTTGCTCGTGATCATTTCACTTGTTGCAGGTACCGCATTGTTGATGTGGATGGGTGAACTCATCAGTCAGCGTGGCATCGGCAACGGTATGAGTATTTTGATCTTCGCATCAGTCGTGAGCTCATTGCCCTTTAGTTACTATTCAATCTTGCAGAGCAAGAAGTGGGTCGTCTTCGCAATCCTCGTCTCAATCTCTATCGGCATCTTGATTGCAGTCGTACGAGTTGAACTTGGTCAGCGCCGTATTCCGGTGCAGTTCGCGAAGCGTGTTGTCGGGCGTCGTATGTATGGCGGCCAGAGCACTTACATTCCGCTCAAGGTCAACCAGGCCGGCGTTGTTCCGATCATCTTCGCGAGTTCGGTGATGTTGTTGCCAGTGCTTGTGACCAACGTGATTGGTGGTGCCGATGGTTGGCGTCGCACGATCACCGAATGGGTCGACCGTAACTTGGTGTCGTCACAAGGAATGCTGTACATCGTGTCGTTCGCGTTGTTGATCATTGCGTTCGCTTACTTCTACAACTCGATTGCCTTCGACCCGATTCGTCAGGCCGATCAAATCCGTCGTCAAGGTGGATTCATTCCTGGTATTCGTCCCGGACCGCAGACCGAGCGTTATCTCGCGAAGACCGTCAACCGTATTACGTTGCCTGGTGCTTTGTTCGTGGCATTCATTGCCATCTTGCCGTACATCGTGCTGTGGATCGGAGACGTCAAGTCGTTCCCGTTCGCTGGTACGACCGTGTTGATCGCCGTTGGTGTTGCTCTTGAATTGATGCGCCAAGTAGACAGCCAGCTCATGCTGCGCAACTACGAGGGATTCCTGAAGTGATGCTCGCGCAGCATCGGTGGCTGCGTCAGGACTAACTCATGACCGCGGGCGTACGTCTGATCATCATGGGTCGTCAAGGCGCTGGCAAAGGTACTCAATGTCAACGCATTTCACGGCACTACGTGGTTCCCCATATTTCAACGGGGGATATCTTGCGCGCTGCCGTGCGTGAAGGAACTGAACTCGGCAAGATGGCCGGACAGGTCATCAAAGCTGGTCGCTTGGTGGGCGACGACATCATGATCGAAATTATCCGCGAACGCTTAGAGCAAGATGACGCCCGTACGCGTGGCTACATTCTTGACGGCTTTCCGCGGACCGTGGCTCAGGCCATTGCCCTCGACGGAATTGCGGCCGAGCGTCCCATTCATGTGGTGCTCGATCTTGACGTTCCACGCGAATTAGTGATTCAGCGCATTTCAGCTAGGCGGGTCTGCCGTGACTGTGGCACCAACTATGTCGCCACGGCCCAAAAGCGCGATCCCTGGATTTGTGACTCGTGTGGTGGCGACGTGGTTCAGCGCAATGACGACACCCCCGAGAGCATCAGTCAGCGACTTGACTTGTACGAGTCCCAGACCTCACCCTTGCTCGAGTTCTATGGCCAAGATGGCCGCCTGGTGGAAATCGATGGATCGGTCTCGCCCAACGAGGTTTTCGGCAAATTGACCGCCGCGATTGACAATGCCCGGAAGAACGGCTGAGCGTACCTGTGGATAACTTTTCTTCAGATATTGCCACGAGCGGCCGCACGACCTGGGCTATGGTTTCGCTCCGAAAAGACTCCCAAGTTTCCCGTGAAGTTTCTCGCTCGGGGCACTTGGTTCACTTGAGTCTCGGCGGTAGCATTGCCCCTCGGCCCAATGGCCGACCCTGCACGCGTCCTCGTGGCGCGACGCAGTGTGCAATATCCGCCCTGTTAGGAGTCAGTTCTGTCCAAGCCCAAAGACGACGCCATTTTGCTCGAAGGAACGATCCTCGAGTCCTTGCCGAACGCAATGTTTCGGGTGGAACTCGAGAACGGCCACAAAGTTTTGGCGCATATCTCCGGAAAGATGCGAATGAACTACATCCGTATTCTTCCTGGCGACAAGGTGCAAGTAGAGCTCACGCCATATGACCTCACCCGAGGTCGCATTACGTACCGCTACAAATAGTCACAAGTTCTTAATAGTCAATAAAACCAGTCTCTATTCATACAAATTTTAACAACAAGAAGTGAGATGACCATGAAGGTCAAACCAAGCGTTAAGAAAATCTGCGAGAAGTGCAAAGTGATCCGCCGTCACGGCAGCGTCATGGTTATTTGCGAGAACCCGCGTCACAAGCAGCGTCAAGGCTGAGAAGAGAATAAGGAAACAGCATGGCCCGTATTTCTGGAGTTGACATTCCCCGCGAGAAGCGGTTGGAGATTTCGCTCACCTACATCTTTGGCATCGGCAAGCCGACTGCACAACGCATGTGCGCCGATCTCGACATCAGTCCGAACACGCGTGTTCGCGACTTGACCGACGAAGAAGTCAACAAACTTCGTGGTTGGGTTGACAAGAACATCACCGTCGAAGGTGACCTTCGCCGCGAAGTTCAGACCGACATCAAGCGCAAGATCGAAATCGGTTGCCTCCAAGGCGTCCGTCACCGTAAGGGCCTGCCCGTTCGTGGCCAGCGCACTCACACCAATGCTCGTACCCGTAAGGGACCGAAGAAGACCGTTGCAAACAAGAAAAAGGCAGTGAGGTAGTACATCATGGCTAAGCCGAAGCCGGGCGGACGACGCCCCCGTAAGCGCGAGCGCAAAAACGTCAGCGTTGGTGTGTGTCACATCAAGTGCTCGTTCAACAACACCATCGTCAGCATCTCTGATACCGAAGGCAATGTTTTGTCATGGGCTTCAGGTGGTGGAGTTGGATTCAAGGGTTCGCGTAAGAGCACACCTTTCGCCGCACAGATGGCAGCCGAGAAAGCAGCTAAGGCCGCTTTCGAACAAGGTATGCGTCGCGTTGAAGTTCACGCCAAGGGCCCCGGCTCTGGTCGTGACACCGCAATTCGTTCGTTGCAGAACACTGGCATCGAAGTGACTGGCATCAAGGATGTCACTCCCGTGCCCCACAACGGCTGCAAGTTGCCCAAGCGGAAGAGGAACTAAGTCATGGCCCGTTACACCGGACCCAAGGTGCGTTTGTCGCGCCGCCTGAACACCAACTTGTTCGAAAATGAGAAGGGCCGCAAGGCTCTTGAGCGTCGCCCATTCCCACCGGGTCAGCACGGCCGTACGCGTCGTCGCTCAGCCGGTAGTGAATACCTCGCTCAGCTCCAGGAAAAGCAGAAGGCTAAGTACATCTACGGTGTACTCGAGCGTCAGTTCCGCAAGACCTACGAAGAGGCCAACCGCCTACAAGGACCGACTGGTGAAAACCTGTTGCGTTTGCTCGAGCTTCGTCTCGACAACGTGGTCTACCGCGCTGGTTTCGGCAGCACCCGCCCACAGGCGCGTCAGTTCGTCAGCCACGGTTTGATTTTGGTCAACGGCAAGCGCCTCAACATTCCGAGCGCACGTGTCAAAAAAGGTGATGTCATTACCTTGGCCGTGAAGGCTCGCGACATGATCGTGATTCAGCACAACATCGACACCTTGGACCGTTCATTGGTCGGTTGGCTCGAAGGCGCAGACGGCGGCAAGCAAGTCACCGTTCGCAACGAACCAGCTCGCGAGCACATTGATGTGCCCGTACGTGAACAGCTCATTGTCGAGCTTTACTCGAAGTAATCCAGCAATTCAATCTGCATCTAATACTGCCTAAGTACAAACCCTCGACGAACGGAAGAGACAAATGCTCGTCATCCAGCGCCCCAGTGTCGAAGCAATCGGCGAACAGAACGGTAACCGTCAGAGTTTCTCTGTCGGACCTCTTGAGCCCGGCTTCGGTCATACCATCGGTAACTCGCTTCGTCGCGTGTTGCTTTCCTCCATCCCCGGTTCCGCCATCACGACGGTTCGCTTCGATGAGGCTTTGCACGAGTTCGACACCATTCCTGGTGTCACCGAGGACGTCACCGACATCATCCTCAACCTCAAAGACATCGTGCTGATCTCGCAGTCAGACGAAGCAGTCATCATTCGTGTTGACGTTCGCGGCGAAGCAGGAACAGTCGTCACCGCTGGCGACATTCAGTGCCCAGCCGATGTTGAAATCCTCAACAAGGATCTCGTCATCGCCCACGTCAACGGCAAGGGCCGTCTTGCATTCGACCTCACCGTCGAGCAGGGTCGTGGTTATAACTCAAGCGATCGCGATTCGGGTTCACGCACCATCGGTGTTATTCCGATCGACGCCATCTTCTCGCCAGTGCGTCGCGTGATGTTTGATGTGCAGCCAACTCGCGTTGAGCAGTCAACCAACTACGACAAGCTCATCATTGACATCGAAACCGATGGCACCACCACACCGCGTGATGCACTTGCATCAGCCGGCGCAACCTTGCGTTCGCTTGTTGATCTCGTCGCCAACTTGTCAGAAGAGCCCAAGGGTCTTGAACTTGGCGAAGTGATTCAAGCCGGATCATCAAGCCCCGATCTTGACATTGCAATCGAAGACCTCGATCTCTCCGAGCGTCCCCGTAACTGTTTGAAGCGCGCCCAGGTCAACACCATTGGCGAGCTTCTGAGCAAGAACGAAGATGACTTGTTGAATATCACCAACTTTGGCCAGAAGAGCCTCGACGAAGTCAAGCAGAAGCTTGATGAGCGCGGCCTGACACTTCGCGGCTGAGCCGACGAACGTTTTAACGAAGGAAACACACCATGCCCGCAACACCACGCCGTGCCAGAAACTTTGGCGGTAGCTCACAGCACCAGAAGTTGATGATGGCCAACCTCACAGCATCTTTGATTGCTGCTGAAGCCATTGAAACAACTGAAGCGAAGGCCAAGGCACTTCGCCCCATCGCCGAAAAGCTCATCACCAAGGCCAAAAAGGCTCAAGACGGAAACGCCATGAGCGTGCACCGTATTCGTCAGATCCAGGGTTACCTCGGTGACAAGGAAATGACGCACAAGCTGGTCGCTGAAGTTGCTCCTCGTTACCTCGAACGTAACGGTGGCTACTTGCGCATCTTGAAGCTTGGTCCGCGTCAGGGCGATAACGCCCCGATGGCGCGTATCGAACTCGTCTGACATTTATTTGTCGCGGGTTACAACTGATGAATACTTCCGAGCCCGCCACTAGGCGGGCTCGTTTGTTAGTCGCCTACGAAGGTTCACACTTCAGCGGCTTTGCAATCAACGAAGGTGTGCGTTCGGTTGCTGGAGTGATCGGTGATGCACTGTCGCTCATCTCGCGGTTTCCAGTACACATCACTGGCGCGGGTCGTACCGATGCCGGGGTACACGGTTGGGGACAGGTCATCACGTGTGATTTGCCACTTGATATTGATCTTGAAAACCTGCCACGGCGTCTCACCAAAATGTGTGCACCCGGCGTCGTGGTGCGCGCCGCTGAATGGGCCGCACCAGATTTTCATGCGCGATTTTCGGCCTATTGGCGCCACTATCGCTACACCGTGCTCAACGATCCCGTCGCCGATCCATTCTTAGCCGCGACCGCTTGGCACGTGCCCCAAGAACTTGATCTACCGCTCATGTATTTGGCCTGTGATCCACTCATCGGCGAACACGATTTTTCGGCCTTCTGCCGTAAACCAAAGCCGGTTGAGGGTGAAAAAGAACCGAGTATGTTCCGCGAAGTGACCCAGGCGCGATGGTCTGAACACACCAGTGAACGAGGCGCTCGAGTTCTGCGTTTTGAGATTCGGGCCAACGCTTTTTGCCACCAAATGGTTCGCTCCATTGTCGGCACTTTGGTCGATGTGGGCCTGCGCAAGCTGACCCCAGGCGCAATGTCGGGCATTTTGCGTTCGGGCGCCCGTACCGAGGCGGGCCAGGTCGCCCCAGCCCACGGACTGTGTTTGTGGGAAGTCGGCTACGACCAAGACGTTTTCATTCGCCCACGAGAGATATTCGGGTGACCACCCTGTCGTTTTTACCCATAATGCCCGTATCATTTCTCAGTCCCTGTGGGCTGCGTTGTCCCGGGCACCTTTTCTGAAAGAAGTATCTATGAGCACCTATACGCCAAAGGCCAGCGAGATCGTTCGTGAGTGGCATGTCGTCGACGCTGAGGGCATGATCCTTGGTCGTCTTTGCACCGAAGTCGCACGTTTGTTGCGCGGTAAGCACAAGCCAACATTTGCACCTCACATGGACTCAGGCGATCACGTCGTCATCATCAACGCTGACAAGATCGTGTTGACTGCAGATAAGGCCAACACGCGTTTGATTCACAACTACTCGGGTTACCCCGGTGGTTTGAAGAGCGAAACTTTCTCCAACTTGTTGAACCGTCGTCCCGACGAAGCAATTCGTGGTTCAGTGCGCGGCATGTTGCCCAAGGGACCTCTTGGACGTCAGATGATTAAGAAGCTCAAGGTGTACACCGGAGCAGAACATCCTCACGGCGCGCAGAACCCGACCGTCCGCAAAATCGACCACGCCAAAGCTCGCTGAGCAAAGAATTCAAGGATCACAAAATGACGAAGCCTCTTACTCAGACAACCGGTCGCCGCAAGGAAGCAGTCGCACGTGTGCGCGTTCGCCCCGGCACTGGCAAGCACACCGTGAATGGCAAGCCGATCGATGTGTACTTCTGTACCGCGACTCAGCAGAACGCCGCAGTTGAAGCATTGCGCGTTACGAACACGACCGAACAGTACGACGTCGATGCAACCATTCATGGTGGCGGCGTGACCGGACAGTCTGGCGCAATGCGCATGGGCTTGGCACGTTCACTCGTTGAACTCGATCCCGATTCACGTGCCGCACTGAAGAAGGCCGGCTTGTTGACCCGCGACTCACGTCGTAAGGAAAGCAAGAAGTACGGTCTGCGCAAGGCCCGTAAGGCCGGACAGTACACGAAGCGCTGATCGCGACTTCCATGTCGGGCGCAAGCGATTCGCCCCAGTCAAATATGTCTATTGTTCCGTCATTTGGCACCGATGGTGTTCGTGGCGTCGCGATTAGCGAAATCACCCCTGAATATGCGCTTGCTCTTGGTCGCGCCGTTGGCACGGTTCTTGGTTCACCGCGTTTGGTGATTGCGCGTGATCCGCGAGTATCTGGGCCCATTCTTGAGGCAGCATTTTCTGCTGGTGCGGCTGCAGTTGGTGTGCGTGTTGAACAACTTGGTGTCGTACCGACGCCGGCAGTTGCACTGATTGCGCAACGTGAAAATGTTCCTGGTGTGATGATCACCGCGTCGCACAACAAGTTTTCCGACAACGGTGTCAAAGTGTTTGCCGCAGGTGGACGCAAGTTAACCGATGCCGATCAAGAACTCATCGAATCTGAAGTGCACAAAGTTTTGAGTGGCGTGACACCAACACCATCAGATGTTGGCATCATCGTTCGTCGTAGTGATGCGGTGACTTTGTATGTCGATCATCTCGTTGAACTTTTTGGTGAAGGATCGCTTGCTGGTTTGCGGGTTGTTATTGATTCGGCCAACGGAGCTATGAGCCAAGTTGCACCACTGGTGTTGCAACGACTCGGCGCTGATGTGATTTCGATGAACGACGCACCAAACGGTCGCAATATCAATGACGCGTGCGGTGCAACTTCACCACAAACATTGTGTGATTTTGTCAGCGGTACAGGCACTGGAGTTTCTGTCGACATTGGTTTTGCTTTTGATGGTGACGGAGATCGATTGATCGCTGTCGACGAAAACGGACGCGTGGTTGATGGTGATCGACTGATTGCATTGTCAGTCATCGACCGGAGCGAACACAACACCTTGGCGAATAACACCGTTGTAGTGACGGTGATGTCGAATTTGGGTTTTCATCAGGCCATGAAACAACTCGGCGTGAATGTTGTGACAACGACTGTCGGCGATCGTTATGTGCTTGATGCCATGGAGCTTGGCGAGTTTGTGATTGGTGGCGAACAAAGTGGCCACATCATTCATCGCGATCTTGCAACGACGGGTGACGGACTTTTAGCCTCGATTGTCCTGGCTCAATTGGTCCGGCGCCGGAACGAAAAAGATGGCGTGAAATTCTCACAACTTGCGACTTCGGTGATGCACACCTTCCCGCAGGTTTTGAAGAATGTCAAAGTTGCCGTGCGACCACATGATGTCGCCAGACTGTTGGCGCATGAAATCGCCGCTGAAGAAGCACTTCTTGGCGAAAATGGTCGTGTTCTAGTGCGAGCAAGTGGCACTGAGCCCCTCATTCGGGTGATGGTTGAGGCTCCTACTGCACAAATGGCTGATGAAGTTGCTGATCGACTAGTTGCCATTGCCGTCAACAAGTGCGTGTGAGCCTGTCACCGCGTCGTTGTTCGGTAACCTAATTGTCATGTGTGGCATCATCGCTTTGGTCGGTCGACCCGCTCGACGGAGTGCCCCCACTGTGGCCGAAATCGTGCAACATCTTGACGCGGCTATTGCCAGTGGTCGCAATATGGTCGAAGCCACCACTCATCTATCGACGGTCAACGAACTCCTCAAGGGAGTCCCCGGTGCTGTGGCACTTATTGACAATCACGAATTAGTGAATGCGATGACAAGTCGTCTCGACCAAATAGGCGCGACGATCACAGCCATTGATGAAGGTCTTGAAAACAGCGTGGCTGATGCCGACGAACTTGAACGCAATGCCGCGGAACTCATTGCGCTGCGTGACGTCACCTGGTCAATTGGAAAAGATCGCTTACGCACAGCGCGCCTCGTGCGCGATTTGGCCGGACGCGATGCTGGTATCGCCGCGGTTGCGGGTTATCTGACCATTCAGCAAGCTTTCTCGTCACTTGATCGGCTTGAAGTTCGCGGTCGAGACTCAGCAGGAATTCATGTCTTTGTCTGGGGCCATGGCTTGTCGGCCGACGATCCATCCGTGATTGCTGCTTTAAGTGCGCGAGCACATGACGCACTCTTCCAAAATCGATCGGTTCGGCTCATTGATGGCACTTTGTCTTTTGTCTACAAAGCAGCTGCCGAAATCGGTGAGCTCGGAGACAACACCAAGGCGTTACGTGCGGCGGTACAAGAAGATGACTTGTTGCGTTTGGCGCTATCAAATCCGAATGCGCGGTTGTCGTTGGTTGGACACACGCGGTGGGCGAGTGTGGGAATCATCAGCGAACCAAATGCGCACCCCGTGAATAGCGAGCGCGAGCTTGGTGATCTTGAGACCACGCATCCTTATGTTGTCGCTGCGCTGAATGGCGATGTTGACAATCATGGTGACTTACGGATCGCTCATGGCCTGTCATTCCCTGGGCAAATCACTACTGATGCCAAAGTGATTCCGGCATTAGTGAATATGCATGCTCGGGCCTGCGGGGACACTGTTGAAGCTTTCCGTCGTAGCGTCGCGTCATTTGAAGGTTCAGTTGCCATTGGGGCTGCCGCGACCGATCAACCTGATCGATTGATGTTCGCTTTGCGCGGAAGTGGCCAAGGATTGTTTGTTGGCTTGGCGGAAGATTTGTTTATCGTGGCGAGCGAACCGTACGGAGTCGTTGAAGAAACTTCAACGTACTTCCGTCTCGATGGTGAGGGCACCAGCACTACGTCACTTACTGACAGCAAAGGTCAAATCGTTGTTCTTGACGGTGGGCTTGCCGGAGATCTTTCGGGCGTGACCCGCCTTGCGTATGACGGAACTGTGTTGCCCATTTCGTCAAACGAACTCGTGACTGCCGAAGTCACAACGCGCGATATTGATCGTGGGGATGCACCGCACTTCTTGTTGAAAGAAATCGGCGAAGCACCAGAATCATTCCGCAAGACTCTTCGCGGCAAGATTGTTGAGCGTGATGGTGTTTTGCATGCGTCGCTGGGAGTCAAGACACTTCCTACATCAATTATTGAACGCTTGTCGTCTGGTGCCATTCGCAAAGTACGAGTGATTGGTCAAGGTACTGCTGCCATAGCCGGACGTAGTTGTGCCACGGTGCTCGATGAACTGTGCGCGGGTGGCCTTGATGTCGATCCGATTACCGCAACCGAACTCAGTGGTTTCCATTTGCAACTTGATATGAGCGACACGCTGATCATTGCGGTCAGTCAAAGTGGAACGACAACGGACACCAACCGCACTGTCGACTTGGCCCGTTCGCGTGGTGCTTCGGTGCTGGCAATCGTTAATCGTCGTGGTAGCGATTTGTGCGACAAAGCCGACGGCGTTTTATTTACGAGTGATGGTCGCGACGTAGAAATGAGTGTCGCGTCAACGAAAGCTTTTTATGCGCAAGTTGCCGCGGGTGTTTTGTTAGCTTGCGCAGTGAGTGTTGCTGCTGGGCTGGGTACCGATTCACGCCGGCACGATTTGTTGCGTACGTTACGTGAACTGCCAACTGCAATGCGCACCGTTATTGACGCGCGAGCAAAGGTTGCTGAAGTTGCTCACAAATATGCACCGTCAAAGCGATATTGGGCAGTCGTCGGTAACGGTCCTAATGCCATTGCGGCAAATGAAGTTCGTATTAAGTTGAGCGAACTTTGCTACAAGAGCATTTCGTGCGACATCACTGAAGACAAGAAGCATATTGACTTGTCGTGCGAGCCATTGATCTTGGTATGTGCAGCTGGCCTCGCCGGCAGTACTGCTGACGACGTTGCCAAAGAAATCGCGATCTATCGCGCACATAAGGCGACACCCATCGTGATTGCGAGTGCATCTGAGTCACGTTTCTCAAGTGCAGTTGCGGTCATTGATGTCCCAGATGTTGACCCGACACTTGCTTTCGTTTTGAGCGCAGTCGTTGGTCACCTTTTTGGTTACGAAGCGGCTCGGGCGATTGATGAGTTGGCGCGGGCATTGCGTGAAGCACGAGAAGTTGTCGAGTTTGCGGTATTGCATAACCCCGACGGCGAATCGGTTTTGAAAGTGGTGCGCTCTGGATTAGTGATTGCCGCTGAACGATTTAATGAGACTCTGCGCGCCGGCACTTATGACGGACATCTTGAAGCCAGTACTGCAGTGCGCTTGGCATCAATGCTTCGTGTCGTTCTTGATACATCGCCGGTTGAGGCATACCAGAATGAAACGGGCAAAGTCGGTACACCTTCGGCGCTGATTGACGATCTCACCTTGGCTTTGACGCGAGCGATTGAAGAACTCACACGGCCCATTGACGCAATAAAGCATCAGGCCAAGACGGTGACGGTCGGAATTAGCCGGAGCGACGAAGGTGTGATGGATCGTGCTCTCGTGCAAGAAGTTCTTGCGACGGGCGCAGGGCGCGATGTCTTGGCGTATCGCACGCTCAAGGTGTTGGCCGATCTTGATCCAGCCGTTGAAGCAGTAGTTGGCTACACGCGTTACAGCATCGATGGCGATCCATCGGGCACACATGCAACGATCTCAATCGTCGATCGTGGTGGATTGTCTCGTGATGTTCCAAGCCGTGTTGATCGCAATCCATCTTTGGTCGGAACGAAGCGTCGAGTTGCGAGTGAACGCGAAGTCCTAGTTGCTCGTGGCCGAAGCGACGGTCGCACTGTGATCTTTATTCCAGAAGTCAAAGCGGGTCAGACAATCGGTATCACTTTGCTGCACGTGCGGTTCTTTGATCGGCTCAATGCATCGGTGATGCGTGGTGTGTTACAGGGTTACGACCGTCGTTACGACCGCTTGGTCGACTGGGTTTCAGAAACCGAAGGCGAAATGCGCGACGACTTGTTGAGCGAATTGTCGGTGGCAGATTTGTTGATCTTGCCGATCAGCGAAATGGCCGATCGCTGGCGCCGCGCTTCGTCGTGAGAACATCTCAATGATTGTTGGTATTGGGGTAGATGCAGTTGAGATTGATCGCTTTCGTCGGTCACTTGAACGAACCCCTTCGATGAAGTCGCGACTCTTCACAAGTGAAGAACTTGAGTACGTCGAACCCCATGTTGATCCAACTGCTTCGTTGGCCGCTCGTTTCGCTGCGCGCGAAGCTGTCATGAAAGCGATGGGTGTCGGACTTGGTGCCTTCGAATTCCATGATGTGTGGGTTCAGCGGGCTGAATCCGGTCGTCCAACACTTGCGGTGACGGGTCGGGCTCAGCAGATCGCAAACGAACTCGGTGTCACCGACTGGCATCTCTCGATCACGCATACCGACAGCACGGCAATTGCCTATGTGATTGCTGTCCGATCACTGCCGTAGACCCGTCTGTACGGCATACGATCTAGTTATGCGCCCCGTGCTCACCCCGAAACAGATGCGCGTTTTGGATACTGAGGCGATCACTGCTGGAACTCCTATTGAGATTTTGATTGGTCGTGCTGGTGCTGCTGTGGCACGCGCTGCCAAACGAATGATGGGTGGCCTATACGGACGCACCGTCGTCGTGATTACTGGTAAAGGAAATAATGGTGCTGATGGGCGCGTCACGGCTCGCTTACTTGCCGATCAAGGTGTACGCGTGCATGTCATTGATGCCGAGCACATGCCTTTACGTTTACCCGTGAGTGATCTCATTATTGATGCAGCCTTCGGTACTGGTTTTCGCGGTGACTGGAGTCCGCCTTCGACCAAAGGCGTTCCGGTTTTAGCAGTTGATATTCCGAGCGGTATTGATGGCCTGACTGGTCTCGCGGCACCCGACACCTGGCAGGCCACTCGCACCGTCACTTTTGTGGCCTTGAAGCCGGGCTTGCTGTTAGGTGCGGGGCGAGCCTTGTGCGGTGAAGTTGAACTTGTTGATATCGGTATCAACCTCGGAATGGGGAACGTTGATATCAATGAAGTGGAACGCGGTGATGTTTCACAATGGGTTCCACAACGGCCATTTGATTCGCACAAATGGAAAGCGGCTTTGTACGCAGTTGCCGGAAGTTCAGGAATGATGGGTGCCGCCAATTTGTGTAGTGCCTCGGCGATGCGCGCCGGCGCTGGCATCGTGCATGTTGCTTCGCCCGGCATCGTGAGCGACCGCAGCACCTCAACTGAAATTGTGCGTCGAGCGTTGCCAGCCTTGGGTTGGTCACATGAAGTACTTGATGACCTCTCACGTTTCAAGGCCATGGTCATCGGACCAGGGCTTGGCCGGGATGAAGGAACTGTGAGCGAAGCGCGTCGCGTCATTGCTGGTGCCCATATTCCGATGGTCATCGACGGTGACGGCTTATTTGCTGTTGCTTGGGGCGGTGAAGGTGCACGTGACATCGTGCGCTCGCGTGCGGCAGGCACAGTTTTGACTCCCCACGATGGCGAGTACACAACTCTTCTCGGTTATGCGCCGTCGCATGATCGCATTACAAGTGCTCGTCGTATGGCCAGTGATACGAATTGCGTTTGCCTATTAAAGGGGACAACAACAATTGTTGCCGAACCTTCGGGAGAAGTTTTGATGGTGGCAAATGGCGATCAGCGTTTGGCAACTGCCGGAACTGGTGATGTTTTGGCCGGAATCATCGGAGCGTTGTTGGCTCAAGGGGTTGCGCCATTCCACGCAGCGGCAAGTGGAGCTTGGATCCATGGATACGCCGCATCGTTGTTTGAAGCCAATGAAGGTTTGATTGCCTCAGATTTGGTAGACCTCATTCCGTTGGCTTTGTCGCACATGCGACATGTTGGTTCTCAGGACTGAAGATGGGCGCTCGAGCAGCTTGGATTGATATTGATCTGGATGCGGTTCGCCACAACGTCGGCTATTTGTGCTCATTGGTCGGCGATGCCAAAGTGATGGCCGTCGTAAAAGCCAATGGTTACGGCCATGGTGCTGTTCAAGTTGCCGAAGCTGCGATTGAGGCAGGAGCCCACGGATTGTGTGTTGCGTTGGTGCAGGAAGGAATTGAACTGCGTCGCGCCGGAATTGAAAGTCCGATTCTTGTTTTGTCAGAACAACCTCTCGATCAAGTGGGCGACATCGTTGCCCATGGCCTGATTGCCACGGCATATTCGGTTTCGTTTATTGATGCGCTAGAACATGAAGCGCGACTTCGCAACGTTGTGGGCCAAGAAGTACATCTGAAGATTGACACAGGCATGAATCGAGTCGGATGCAAACCGAGCGATGCTGTTGAGTTGGGTGGACGCATCATGGCGCGGTCGCCCGAACTTGTATTGGGTGGGGTTTTCACACACCTGGCGTGTGCGGATGATATTGAAAGTGATTTCACTGATCGGCAAATTTCGAAGTTTGATGCAACTATCACTGCGTTGAAGAATGCCGGAGTTGAAACTGGCTGGATCCATATCGCTAATTCGGCTGGCACGATCGCTCATGCGCAATCGCATCGCGACATGGTGCGAGTTGGAATTGCTTTGTACGGAATTGCTCCAGACATCGCGATTGAAAACATGTGTTCCGAACTGCGCCCAGCGTTGTCGTTGAAGGCTCGTGTGACTTTTGTGAAAAAAGTTGCTGCTGGTGAGGGTATTTCTTATGGCCAACGTCACCATTTTGAAAAAGCAACGACAGTGGTAACTGTGCCGCTGGGTTATGCCGATGGAGTGCCGCGACGATTGTCGGCAGTTGGTGGAGAAGTGTTGATTGGCGGACGACGCTGTCCGATTGTCGGCGTGGTCACGATGGACCAGTTGATGGTTGATGTGGGCGATCAGGCCGTGGCGATTGGTGATGAAGTTGTACTGATCGGTACACAAGACTCTGAGTCAATCTCGGCCAATGAATGGGGAAGTCGACTGGACACGATTGGTTACGAAATCGTTTGTGGTCTCTCGAACCGTCTCCCGCGTCACTACCGTTAGGCTTTCGGGGTGATTTCGCTCTTGGTTCAGTCGATTGCTGACACCCATGGTGTCGCTGCGGCCATTGCCCAATTGAGTCGTACGAGTGACATCATTGTTTTGGCTGGCGAAATGGGTGCCGGTAAGACAGCTTTTGCTCAAGGGTTTGGCGAAGCTCTCGGAGTTGACGAACCCATCACGAGCCCGACCTTCACATTGGTGCACACTTACGACACTGGTCGCGTGACAATGCACCATGCCGATCTTTATCGTCTCGACCGCTTGTCTGAAGTTTCTGATTTAGCTCTTCATGAAATGGTTGATGGAGACGGAGTCATGCTTGTCGAGTGGGGAGATGTTGCATCCGAACTTTTGGGAGATCATCTCGAAGTATTTCTGCGTCACGACACCAACCATGCCGATGACGAACGATCAATTGTGATTCACAGTGTCGGTACGCAATGGGCATCACGTCTTGAACGTTTGAAGACAGCTTTAACGTTATGGCTTGAGGACTAAGGCCATGCTCACACTCGGAATTGAAACAGCTACCGAGCGCGTCAGCGTTGCGCTTGGCGACCACGATGGGGTACTTGGCTCGATTGACATCACTCGCGGTCGCCGCCATGCCGAAACACTGACTCCAGCAATTGAATTTCTCTGTCGCCAAGCTGATGTCAAGATTGATGAAGTAGCCGTAGTGGCGGTTGATGTTGGTCCAGGATTGTTCACGGGTATGCGGGTCGGAATCGCTGCAGCCAAGGCCATCGCACTGGCATTGCATGTTCCGATGATCGCGATGTCGAGCCTTGATCTTTTGGCGTATCCATTGCGTCGTACCGATCAACTCATTGCATCAGTCATTGATGCGCGTAAGGGTGAAGTTTTCTACGCGTTCTATCGCCAGAACGAACTTGGCATTCAACGAGTTCTTGATCCGACAGTCGGTTCGATTGATGATTTGATTTCAGACCTTTTAGGACGAGGACAAGAAACGTTGTGCGTGGGTGATGGTGCGGTGCGCTATCGCGACGAAATTGTTGCAGGATTCGCGACTGATTTCGCTGGCTCGTCGTATTCGTTCCCAAGTGCTTCAGCCTTAGTTGAATTGGCGCATCTCAAAGCACTCAAAGAAGATTGGGTTGAACCCCACCAGATTGAAGCAATGTATTTGCGCCAGCCTGATGCCGAGATCAATTGGTCAACTCGCAATTCTGGAGCCGGACGATGAGTATCGTGTCGCGATTTCTGAAACCTACGAGTGGCGACTCCAATGGCATCACCATTGAGCCAATGCGTCGTCGTCATGTGCGTGAAATCTTGGCAATTGAAGAACGCGTGTATCCAAAACCGTGGACATCGGGCGTCTTTTCAAGTGAGATTGATCTTGCTCGTCGTGGTGAGCGTTATTACGTGGTTGCCAAAGATGGTGAACAAGTTGTGGGTTATGCCGGTTTGATGTTCGCACTCGATGAAGCACACGTCACCAATATCGCCATTGACCCAACTCGGCATCGCCAAGGAATCGCCCGTTTGTTGATGGCGCACATTGCACAACAAGCAATTGTGCACAAGTCGGAGGCACTGACTCTTGAAGTGCGAGTCAGCAACACGGCAGCTCAAGAGTTGTATCGGCATTTTGGTTTTGCTCCGGCCGGAGTTCGCCAGCGCTATTACGAAAATACCGAAGACGCGTTAGTGATGTGGGCGCACGATATTCAAGATGCTGCATACCAAACTCGACTTGAAAATGTCATGCGGGGGAGTGCAGCCTCATGAGTGCTTTCACGCCCAACAACTTCGTTGTCAATGAATCAACAGTCATCTTGGCGATTGAAACAAGTTGCGATGAAACCGCTGCCTCAATTGTGATGGGTGGTAACGACATCTTGAGCAGTGTGGTGAGCACACAAATTGATTTGCACGCTCAATACGGCGGAGTCGTTCCCGAAATCGCGGGGCGTGCCCATCTTGATTTGTTGAACCCGGTGATTGCGCAAGCTATTTCGGAAGCGGGCATTAATGAGTCACGAATTGATGCGGTTGCCGCAACCCATGGACCTGGACTCATTGGCGCTTTATTGATTGGCGTGTCGGCAGCTAAAGCCTTGGCGTTTACCTGGGATGTTCCCTACATCGGCGTTAATCACCTTGAGGCACACCTGTATGCGGGTTTGCTTGAAGATCCAACGTTAGAACTACCACTTGTTGTGCTCTTAGTTTCTGGTGGTCACACGATGCTGATCGAAATGCGTGGTCACGGTGAATACAAACTGCTTGGTCGCACCATTGACGATGCAGCCGGTGAAGCATTTGACAAGGTCGCACGTTTCTTAGATCTTGGTTATCCAGGCGGGCCAGCTATTGATGCGATTGCCCGCACCGGCAATGCGCAGGCCATTGATTTCCCGCGTGGAATGTTGCACGACGGACTTGATTTCAGTTTCAGTGGGCTCAAGACATCAGTTGTGAACTATGTGCGCAAGAACCCCAATGTCAACACTGCCGATGTAGCTGCTTCATTTCAGTGGGCGGTTGTGGATGTGTTGTTGAATAAAGCTCGTAAAGCAGCTGAAGCCGTTGGCGCAAAAGGACTTGTGTTGGGCGGCGGCGTGGCAGCGAATTCGTTGTTGCGAGAAAAATTCACGGAGATGTGTGCAGCCGATGGACGACGAGGATTGTTGCCAAGTCGCGCGATGTGCACTGACAACGCCGCAATGATCGGCAGCGCCGCCTGGTATCGCTTGCGTAGTGATGGCCCAACAGCACTTGATTCTGGTGGATTTCCTAATTTGCGATTGCCACTGATTGATTCGAGCTGGTCACGATGAAGCCGTTAAAGATTGGCAATATTGAATTGGCTTCGCCCATTGTGTTGGCGCCGATGGCTGGCGTTACTAATGCGCCGTTTCGAACTTTGTGTCGTGAGTTTGCTTCGGGCCTGATGTATGTGAATGAAATGGTGATGGCAACTGCGTTAGTGCACGGCAGTGCCAAAACTGAACGAATGGTGACATTTGCTCCCGATGAATCACCGCGCAGTTTGCAGTTGTACGGAAGTGACCCGATCATGTTGGCGCGAGCGGTGACCAAACTGTGCGAGAACGACATCGTTGATCACATTGACATGAACTTCGGTTGCCCGGTGGCCAAAGTGACTCGCAAAGGTGGTGGTGCTGCGGTACCAGCAAAACCAAACTTGTTGCGGGCGATTATGAAAGCAGCGGTGAAAGCTGCTGAGCCTTATGGCATTCCGGTGACGGCAAAGTTTCGCATCGGAGTTGATGAAGATCTCATTACGTATCTCAACACTGGTCGTATCGCTGAAGAAGAAGGTATTGCTTCAATTGCGTTGCATGCTCGAACTGCCGAACAGCATTACAGCGGTACTGCCCGCTGGGACACCATTGCCGCACTCAAAGAAGCAGTGACCTCAATTCCGGTATTAGGTAACGGTGATATCTGGACCGCGGCTGACGCAGTGCGAATGGTAAACGAAACCGGTTGTGATGGTGTGGTGATCGGCCGTGGTTGTCTCGGCCGACCGTGGTTGTTTGAAGATTTGGCCGATGCTTTTAATGGTCGAGAAGTGAAGGCACCGCGTACGTTGGGTTTTGTTGTTGACGTGATGAAGCGTCATCTACGTACTTTGGTCGAGCATTTTGGTGATGACAGTTCGGGGACATCGCGAGGCGTCCGCGATTTTCGTAAACATGTTTCGTGGTATCTCACTGGTTATCCAGTTGGTGGAGAAGTACGTCATCGTTTGGCAACAGCTGATTCGATCGCGGCCTTTGATGCAATTCTTGACGAGATGATCGAACGCAACGGTGCGGACATGACTGTGGTCGAAGGTGGCGAGAGTTTGCGTCGTGGCAAAACCAGTGGACCAATCAAGGTGTCACTGCCCGAAGGATTCCGTGGTTGTCTTGATGACATGACCGTCCCCGATGATGATTCGGTGATGGCTGTCTCGGGCGGTTGATGAATCATGTCTGTGATTCTGGGTTCGGGTTCGCCGCGCCGACTTGAATTGTTGCGCAGTGTTGGCGTTGAGCCGCGCGTGGTGTCACCCGATATTGATGAGTTAGCTCTTGAAGGTGAGATGCCTGCTGATTATGTACGACGTTTGGCATCCGCGAAATTAGATGCAGTCATGAAGACTGTGGGTGCCGTGAACATTGGGGCCATCGTGATTGCTGCCGATACAACCGTCGATGTCGATGGAGTCATTTTTGGCAAGCCCGTCGACGATGCCGAGGCTGTGAAGATGTTGCTCGCGTTGTCGGGTCGAAGCCATCAAGTGCATACGGGCTTTGCGGTTGCGGTGGCTGGGCCAGGTTGTCGAGGAGTCGATTGGGACGGGCATGTCGAAGTGGTCTCGAGCACGGTGACCTTTCGCTCGGTCCCCATTCCAGAGATCATCGCCTATGTCGACTCGGGTGAACCCCGTGACAAGGCAGGTGCCTATGCCATTCAGGGTGGGGCAGCCGGGTTCGTTGAGCAGGTTGACGGGTCGTTGAACGCCATTATCGGGCTGCCGATCGAGCGCCTGACCGAGATCTGCGCTGCCCTGGGCGCGCCCTTGCGCTGAACTCGTTTGGGTGGCGCTATTTGGCGTTAGCACTCGCGGTTGGCGGTTGCTAACTGGTCACTTTCACCCCTATCCTTGGCACTCGGCAGGTACGAGTGCTAACGCTCATATCGGCCACTTATATCCGACAACTATCTAGCCACGGAGGCTTGAATTATGAACCTGAAGCCCCTCGATGACCGCATCGTGGTACGGCCCAACGCAGCCGAGGAGCGCACTGCTTCCGGTCTCGTCATTCCCGATACCGCCAAAGAAAAGCCCCAGCAGGGAACCGTCCTTGCCGTCGGACCTGGCCGCTGGAGCGACGATGCAGGTAAGCATCACGCCCTCGCGATCAAAGAAGGCGACACCGTTTTGTACTCGAAGTACGGCGGCACCGAAGTCACCATCGAAGGCGAAGATCTCTTGATCCTCACCAGCCGTGACGTTCTTGCCATCGTCGGCAAGTGAGGTAAACCACCATGTCGAAGATGCTGAAATTTGACGAGGAAGCGCGTCGCGCCCTCGAAGCAGGTGTCAACAAGTTGGCCGATGCCGTTCGAGTCACCCTCGGACCTAAGGGCCGCAACGTTGTGCTTGACAAGAAGTTCGGTGCACCCACCATCACAAATGACGGTGTGTCCATCGCTAAAGAAGTCGAACTTGAAGATCCATTCGAAAACATGGGTGCTCAGTTAGTCAAAGAAGTTGCCACTAAGACCAACGATGTTGCCGGTGACGGCACCACCACCGCCACCGTGCTTGCACAGGCCATGGTGCACTTCGGTCTACGCAACGTGACTGCTGGTGCAAACCCGATGGGTCTCAAGAAGGGCATCGAAAAGGCCATTGCTGCTGCTGTTGAAAGCATCAAGCAGTTGGCACAAAAAGTTGAAGACAAGGCTCAGATTGCCAGCGTTGCCACCATTTCGGCTGCTGACTCAGCAATCGGCAATGTCATCGCTGATGCGATCGACAAGGTCGGCAAAGACGGCGTTGTGACTGTTGAAGAAAGCAACACTTTCGGAATCGAACTTGATTTCACCGAAGGAATGTTGTTTGACAAGGGTTACTTGTCGCCTTACTTCGTGACCGATGCAGAACGTCAAGAAGCAGTTCTTGATGACGCATATATTCTGTTGTACGGCTCAAAGATTTCAACCGTTCAGGCTTTGTTGCCCGCACTTGAAGCAGTGATGAAGACCGGCAAGCCGCTCGTCATCATCGCTGAAGACATCGAAGGCGAAGCTTTGGCCACTCTCGTGGTCAACAAGATTCGCGGAACCTTCACGTCAGTTGCTGTCAAGGCTCCTGGCTTTGGTGATCGTCGCAAAGCAATGTTGCAAGACATGGCAGTTCTTACTGGTGGCCAAGTCATCAGCGAAGAAGTTGGCCTCAAGCTTGAAAACATCACGCTCGATCTTCTCGGCCGTGCCAAGCGCGTCATCGTGACCAAGGACGAAACCACCATTGTCGATGGCAATGGCGAAAAGTCTGACGTCGAAGGACGTATCAACCAGATCAAGGCCGAAATCGAAAACACCGATTCCGACTGGGATCGTGAAAAGTTGCAAGAGCGTTTGGCCAAGTTGGCCGGCGGTGTGGCTTTGATCAAGGTTGGCGCAGCCACCGAAGTTGAACTCAAAGAAAAGAAGCACCGCATCGAAGACGCCATCTCGGCAACTCGTGCAGCTATCGAAGAAGGCGTTGTGCCCGGTGGCGGAACCGCATTGTTGCGTGCCCGTGCCGCGGTGAAGGCCGTTGTCGATTCGCTCACTGGTGACGAGGCCACTGGTGCTCGCACCGTGTGGGAAGCCCTTGATGCTCCAGCCCGCAACATTGCCGACAATGCCGGCATGGAAGGCGCCCTTGTGGTGCAGCGTGTTGAAAGCGAAAAAGGCGCGATGGGACTCAATGCCGCAACTGGCGAGTACGTCGACCTCGTGAAGGCCGGAATCATCGACCCCGCCAAGGTGACTCGTGCGGCGTTGCAAAACGCTGGCTCGATCGCTGCTTTGGTGCTCACCACCGAATGCCTCGTAGCCGACAAGCCTGAAAAGGGCGGCGGTGGCGGCGGTATGGGTGGCGGCATGCCTGGTGGCATGGGCGGCATGGGCGGAATGATGTGATTTGACGGTTCGCCGTTAACACACTTTCAACCAAGTACAACCGATTCAATGAAGGGGCTGGTGGAGCAATCCGCCGGCCCCTTTTGCTATTTCCTATTGGGCGCGAAACCGTGCCATCAATGGCACACCTAACGCCCAAGCGGACAGGCAACTAGCCTGTGACTATGCCTGCCCCCGGAAAGCGCTCGTTTTGGCTGCACCAATTGGCTGAATACATCGTCGGTGGGGCCATGTTGGCGTCGGGTCTACAAAGTCCCAAACCACTCGTCCCCGCCATTGTCGGAACTTTGATCTTGGTCAACACCGCCATCGTTGACGCTCCTTTTGGGGCATTTCGATTAGTGGGTCGCCGCATACATCGAATCCTTGATTACATCGTCTTAGGCGTGGCGATAGTGGCATGTGCGGCCCCGGGGATGGACGTGGCGACACGGTTAGTGCAGATACTGATTGTGATCGTTTTAGCCGTGGTGGTCTGGCGCACCGACTATTCGGCACCACAACCGAAAGTCAAACAACCGATATCTGCGACCCCCGAAGGCAAAGCCGATGAAATTGGACGTTTTGCTGGGCATACTGCGGGAACGTGGGCCAGCAAAATCCGCGATAAGAGCCGAGAGTTCAAGCAATCATGAATAAGCCCCCCAAAAAATCTGCGCCAAAACCCAAGCGTTTCAAACTTCCTGATGGCACTGGTTTGGTGGTGTGGACCGATCCGATCGGGACTGGTTCATTTGCTGCGCTTGTCATTAAGGGTGGCCGCCTCGAGATTGTTGACTTTGATGGTTCGACGAGGGTGCACGACTTCGCCAATGCGTACGACGCCATTTTCCCATTGCTCGTGGCGAACACCACGATGTCGGAAGAGACCGCGTTTCACGTGTTGTTCTGCGAGAAGTACAACGAAAAACAAGCTCGAGGAGTCGTGCAACAGATCCTTCGTTTAGTGGGTCGTGAGCGTTTTGAGAAGCAGAATTTTGATGTGCGATATACGGGCGGGCGAGCCCGAGCCATCGACCTCATTGAGTCGTAATTCAAAGCAGTATCGCAACGAGAGTCTTTGTGCCGATGAGGCGTAAACTTTGCCCATGACTTCATCATTCGAACGTCCAGCAGCCGACCTGAACAAGATCATCGCCGCGTGGGATGAATGGGAACGTGGTGAAGAAGCACCAGGCAAGACCATGACCAATATGAAAAAGGCTGGCCTCGCAGAAATTCTGAAAGAACTCCAGTCGTCTGGCTGGAAGCCAACTGTCGTCGCCTGATTTGTGATGTCACCGGGTTCGCCGCGCCGCGCTGGCGGAGCCCAAAACATACCGACGCCCACAATGCGTCGAAGTGGTGGCGATCCGATGTGGAGTGGTCAGTCGGTTGATTTCACTCTTGAAGCAATCGTCGAGAAAATCCAACAATTGTCTGTTGACGAACGAAGTCGCACGGCACCGCGAGAATACGAGAAAATTTCGGCAGTCTTAGCGCTACTCGCACCAGGTGAATTCGGTGCAGAAATATTGCTCACTCGGCGTTCGACCAAACTTTCAAACCATCAAGGTGAAATGAGTTTTCCGGGCGGGCGCGTTGACGGCGGTGAATCAATTGTCGAAGCAGCATTGCGAGAAACCCATGAGGAAGTGGGGGTGCGCTCACATCTTGTGACGGTGCACGCTGAACTCAGTCCGCTCTCAACTTTCGTGAGTCGTAGTTATATCGTGCCCATCATTGCAACCGTTCATGAAAAGCCCGAACTATCAATGAGTACGTATGAGGTTGAACGCGCCCTGTGGGTGCCACTTGCTGAACTCGTGAGGCCCGACACTTTCTCGTGGGAATGGTGGAACTTTGATCGAGTTGAAGTTCCAGGCGATCGACCCATGTTTTTCTTTCATTTGGATGACGAAACAATTTGGGGCGCAACGGCGCGCATTTTGCACGAATTGTTGTGCGTCATTCATGGTGTAAATCACTTTGACTTACCGAATTGGTAGGTCAGACTATGAGCATGTTTCAGTTGCGCCGACTCGAGTACGACGATGTTGAGTGGATCTTTGATGCCTGTCAAGACGAAGCAATTCAACGTTGGACCATGGTTCCGCGTCCATATTCATTTGAAGATGCCGCCTGGTTTATTGAGAATGAGCCCGAGTACATCACGATGGTGATTGAAGATACAGAATCTTCAATGCCCCTTGGGCTCGTGAGTATTCACGAGATTGATGAGGTAACTCGCGAAGCACCTATGGGATATTGGGTGGCACCGTGGGGACGCGGAATGAAAGCCGCTTCGGCAGCGGTGAAATTATTGATCGCCACAATTACACCGGATGAAAACATTCAATCAGTTGTTGCCTATGTCGCCGAGGAAAATGCGGCGTCACGGCGCACCATTGAGCGCGCTGGCTTTGTTGAAGTTGAACGTGAGTGGGGCTTGGCCAGAGAGTTTCTCAAGGAAGTGATGTCAATCAAATATCGAAAAACTCTCTGACCGACCCAAACGTTAGAGACCTCCTGCTGTGCGAACGGCTTTATAGAAAATGGTCGCCCAAGCTTTGCAAGGTAAATAGTCAAGCATTGAGCGCGATGAGCAGTGGTTCAACATGTCGGTGCGAAAGCGCGCATCAATTCGTGACCGAATCTTGCTATTCCACCATTTGCCCAAACTGCTTGTGCCAGGATCACATACTTGTTGAGGCAGACGTTTTGGACATGAATATCGCTGGTCCATCAGTTTGAAATTGCGATAGGCAAAGTCATGTCGCAAACAAGGTTCGGTGAAATCGAAGGTTCGACCAGAACTTCCGACGAGTGGTGCCGAACATAAATCAGTTGACCAATCAAACCAATTGTCTGCTTCAAGGTGTTGATGCGATAGTGCGACGAAGTCGCGCAATGTTGTGGAGAAGACCAAGGTCTCTAAACGCTTCGAATCGCGAATGGGATCGGGATTCGACAATGGAGCGGTCAAAAAACTCGAGACCGCTACGAGGAGACTGAGCAAAAAGCTCATGTCCTCCTCCTTTGTTATATGAGTTGCTGATGCAACGTCACGAACAATGTGGGAAAGAGTTCAATGAAACGGCGAAACGTTTAGATTGCCGATTCGGGCAGGTCAAGCAAATGACCCATGCGATCGCGCTTTGTCTGGAGATAGCGCAAGTTTTCTTCAGTGGGTGCAAGGTCGAGGCGTACTCGCTCAACGACTTCAACACCTTCGGCTTCGAGGCCTTCAAACTTGGCGGGGTTATTGGTGATCAAGCGGACCTGTTTGATGCCGAAATCGCGCAAGATGCGCGCGCCAATTGAATAGTCACGATCGTCAATTGCGAAACCAAGTTCGGTGTTTGCGTCAACGGTGTCACGGCCCTGATCTTGCAACGAATACGCACTGATCTTGTGGGCGATACCGATGCCACGTCCTTCGTGGTCGCGGAGGTAGACAACAACACCGCGTCCTTCTTGGGCAATGAGTGCCATAGACGTTTGCAATTGTGGACCACAGTCGCAGCGCCGGCTGGCAAAGACGTCACCAGTGAGGCATTCACTATGTACACGAGTCAGAACTGGTTCAGAATGTTCTAAATCGCCGACCGAAAACGCAACATGTTCGGTTTGGGTCGTTGCATCACGAAAGGCTGTACACACAAACATTCCCCACTCGGTAGGGACTTGTGCTTGTGACACGCGAATGACTGAATTTGCTGACGGCGACGAATTTTGACTGATATCTCAGCGTAACAGATGACCCCCGCGGGCCTTCTGACGCATCTTTGACTAACGAGAGTTGTTATCGATCACGATTTCGATGTCGTCGCCAACTATGCGCGTTGAAGTGATTGAACCCCGCCACATTTCGTTAATTGAGGTAACCCCCGGCCCCGCAAATAGGGGAGAACCGTCGGTGCCCCCCATGAAGGCTGGAGCGATGTACATCACATAACGATTGACCAAATTTTCGCGATGGAACGAAGCGGCCACGGTCGGCCCACCCTCAACCATCAGTTGCAGAACACCCTCTGCTCCGAGAGTGTCGAGTAACTCTGAAAGTGATTGATTCCATTCCAGACAAGGATTCACTTTTGCATCGGCGGCGACCTTGCCAAGAACAATTCGTCGAGGCGATGGACCATCAACGAGGCGTGTTGTTAAAGAGGGATTGTCAATTCGAACAGTTCCGGCACCTACAACAATTGCATCACTCTCGGCGCGCAACTGATGAGCAGCAATGCGTGCATGCTCACCGGTGATCCATTGACTTGTTCCGTCAGCTGCTGCAGTTCGCCCATCAAGAGTTGTTGCCATTTTCAGAATGACAAATGGTCGACCAGTGGTGCGGTGATGCAGATATGGACGGAGTTGTTCATCAACGAGATCGGCACACACACCAGTTTCAACGTTGATGCTTGCATGACGTAGAGCTTGAAAACCTTGACCACCAACTTGTGCATCGGGATCGGTGATGGCGCTTACGACTCGTGCAACATGCGCATTGATGAGAGCCTCGGTGCATGGGCCAGTGCGCCCCTGATGGCTGCAGGGTTCGAGCGTTGTGTAGACAGTTGCGCCTTCAAGTTGTGCCTTGGCCAAACGTGCAGTATCAAGTGCAACAATTTCAGCGTGCCGACCTCCAGGTGCTTCGGTCGCACCGGTGAAAGTTTGTCCATCTGTAGTGACGATCACGCAACCGACCCACGGGTTAGGAGATGTGCGCATACGAACAGAAGCAGCAACTTCAATCGCTTGCATCATGTAGTTCGTGTCGTTCATGCTCGAGTCTGTTTCAACTTGTTGGGTTCGTGTGATCCTATGAGAGATCCTTGAGCAATACCCACGCTGCCATCACGTGATGGCGCTCGGTCGTGCGACTACCGATGGAGAAGCGCAGAACACTGTGACCATTCAGCACCGTACGGGTGAAGAAGACTTCTCGAGTGGCATTGGCAGCCTCAATTAGGGCATCAGTCAATTGGTCGCCGTTTTCTGGGCTCGAACCTTTGATACGTAGGCAGAGCAGGTTCAATGTGTGAGGGGCAACGATTTCAAATCGCGAATCGGCAGCAACAAGCGCGGCTAGTTCTTGGGTAATTGCAACGTGGCGACGAATGAGTTCTTGGAATACGGCAGTGCCGTCGGTACGAATTGCGAACCACAACTTGAGTGACCGGAAGCGCCGCCCTAACGGAATTTGCCAATCGCGGTAATCAATCGCCGCACCAGATTCTGCGGCAGCCGAGCGCAGGTATTCGGGCAAAATACTGAGCGCACCAAGTAAGGAAGCGCGATCGGAAGTCCAGAAGAGGTCACAGTCGAAGTTGACGCCCATCCACTTATGCGGATTGGTGCAATAACTGTCGGCCAATTCAAGGCCATCATTGACCCAACGAAGTTCTGGTGCGAGCGCAGCAATGCCGTGCATCGCAGCATCAACGTGCAACCACACGTTGTGACGTTGCGCGATCAGACCAATCGCAGGTGTTGGGTCGAATGCCCCAGATGAAGTAGTGCCGTGAGTACTGCAAATCCAGAATGGAATAAGTCCGGCATTTTTGTCAGCAATGATCTGTGCTTCAAGGGCCGCAGCGTTCATAGCAAATGATGAATCATGTTCAATGATGCGAATGTTTTGGGTACCGATGCCAGCAATCCGAAGACCTTTTTCGATACTGCTATGGGCTTGAGATGTGCAGTAAGCAATCAGTTTCGATGTGTCGCCGTCAAGGTTCACTTTGCCGTGAGTGATACGCCAACGGGCCGCGAGAATTGATGAAAGAGTTGCTTCGCTCGCCGAACCTTGAATGACTCCGCCACCAGTTGCGGTGGTGCTGCGATATTTCTCGGGCAATCCGAGAAGTTCTTGCATCCAATCAAGCATGAGTGTTTCAACTTCGGTGCACGCTGGCGAAGAGAGCCAACTCATTCCTTGTACTCCCAATCCAGCGGTCAAGAGGTCGGCAAGTATTGACGGGTAGGAAGAGTTACCCGGAAAGAAAGCGTAGAAATTGGGGTGTTGCCAATGAGTAAGGCCAGGCAGAACGATGTTGTTGACGTCGCGCAAAACTTCGTCAAATGATTCGGGTGACGTTGGGGGATGTTCGGGCAACATTGAACGAATATCCCCGGGACGTACATCGGCGGTCACTGGGCGTTGTTCAATCGTTTCAAGGTATTGAGCGATGAGTTCAATCACGGCTTGACCATTGGCGCGAAATTCGTTGGCATCCATGGTCTACAGGCTAGGCGCATCTCCCCGTTGAGTACGGCGTGATTTGGTTGATGTCGGTACGGTAGGGGCATGAATCCCGATATTGATCCGCAACGCTTTCGACTGCACTCGTCAACATTGCGCGGGTTCAAACAGTCTTTTGTCTATGAACAATCTCCCAACGGAAATGGGATTGCATTGCTATGTGTTCATGGTTGGCCAGAAAGCAAGCGTATTTTTTGGAAGGTCATTGAGCCTCTTGTCGCGGCGGGCTTTGACGTGATTGTTCCTGACCTTCGTGGCTTTGGTGACAGTGGTCTAGCCTCTGATGCTTTTTATGACACGCCGTCACACGCGAAGGATATGTATTCACTCGTACATGATCAACTTGGCTACGACAAAGTTGTGGTCGTTGGTGGCGATATGGGTGGCCCGGTGATTCAAGACATGGCCTTGCGGTATCCAGAATTTGTCGATCGAATGGTGTTGTTTAATTCGCCGTTGCCTTTAGACAAAGAACGAATGAAGAACATTGATGGCACGAGAGCTCCGCGGGAAGCTGCCGATTATTTCATTCGCCAGGGAACTGATGCCGATGGATTAGCCGCTGAACTTGCAACACCCGATGCTCGGCGTCGTTACATCTCAACGTTTTATGGAAGTCGCTTTTGGGCACATCCAGGAACCTTTGACCAAGAAGCTGTTGACTTTCACACCGAACCTTTTGCTAATGCTGAAGTATTGCGCGCATCCTTTGGTGGTTACGAAACTGTTTTCAATGCTTCAAAGAACAGCGATATGACAATGATGGGTCGCAATGAGAAGACTCCAACCTTGATTTTGTTCGGTCCGAGCGACCATGTGATTTATCCAGCGTTTGACCAAATGGCTGCTGTAGTTTTTGACAACCATGTCGGGCCGTATTTGTTGCGCGACTGCGGACATTTTGTACCTTGGGAATCACCCCATGCTTTGGTGTCCGGCACAATTGCTTTTTGTGCTGACTTGTTGAGCAAGTAGAACGCTGCGAATTAGAGGTTCGGCGGCAAGAGTCGATTCACGTTTTGGAAGACGAAGTACAACACGACGAAAAATGGAATAAAGCCAACGGCTGTACCAATGATTCGGTTGCGGTATTTCTTGGCCACCTGCCAAGCAGCCATCACAATGATGAGTTCGAGTAATCCCCATAACAATGTTTGGGGAATTGCCGAGAGATCGCTGAACCAACCGCGACTGAGAGCATCGGCACTTTCGTTGTTATTCAAATCATCGGCTACTACTGCTGGAACAGTTGAGGTTGTTGTTTCGGTTGTTATCTCGTCGACGACTGTTGTTGCGACTTCGGTAGTCACAACTTCAGTTGAAGGAACGGTGGTTGTGTCTGGGGCATTATCTGCATAGACAGCGGCCGGTGATGTCGCAATGTCGCTTTGGGTTAGATCAAGTTCGGCAGAAACAATGAGGCGTTGTTTCGCTGAAAACTCGGGGTGGCATGTTGTCAACGTGAGAAAAGCCTTGGTGCGATCGGTGGTAGCAACAACCCACGAATCAGTGGCACCAACGACTTGTTGGTTCGTCACGAGATACGTGAATTGACGGCCAAGTAAATCGGTGATGATGATCGGATCGCCAATGTTGAGATCATCAAGATGACGGAATGGTTCGCCGTAAGTTGTGCGGTGCCCTGCAATTGATGCATTTCCAAGTTCTCCAGGGAAAGGTGTTCCGGGGTAATGACCCGGACCTTTTTTGAGATCTGCAGTTTGAACTCCGGCCACGACATATTTACTGACCCCAATGGTGGGCATATCAATGATGGCGATGGGGTCACCTTCGTTGATCACAATCGGTCCAGGTGGAGCAAGAGTTGTGGTGACAGGAGGTTCAGCGATTGACGGTGTAACCGAAGTCGATGGGGGTGAAGTGGTTGTCACTGCGATTTCGGTGAATCGGTTTTCGAGTTTGTTCTGTGACTGTGCTTCTTCAATGCCAGTTCCCCATAGTTGGTAACCGACAAACAAAAACATCAATAGTCCCAGAGTGATCAAACTTGACCCGAGACGACCGAGAAACCAGTACCAATCTTTTTTGGGTTTGGGCCGATCCCAAAATGGGACCTTCGTTCTCGAGACGGCATTGAATTCGTCGTCGTTATTACTGGGCGTTAAGAGTGGCTCGATAGGACCAGCCGCAGTTGGGCGGGGGATGGGCCGAGACGTCTCAAAGGGGTCGTAGTGATCAGGGGCAGAAAGATCGTCGCCAAAACCTCGCGAATTGGCTGATTCGTCGTGCTCCACTCCTTCCTTCTCCACAGGGGTCAAACGCTACCTGCGAAGGGTGCTCAGAACAGGGCACCACGAGCGGTGGCAGATAGCGTCGCTCGTGCATGTCGTTTATCGCCCATGAGCCAAGTTCAGATGTGGTTATTGACCTCATTGACGCTGTTGCTGTGCTTGGTTCGTTCCCCGCATTGGCTGGCGCAACGTTGTCGGTGAGGCGCGGTGAAATCGTGTTGTTGCAAGGACCAAATGGTGCGGGCAAGACCACTTTGCTTCGGTTGTGCGCAGGACTGATTCCGCTTGAGCGCGGACAGGGTTATGTCTTGGGTGTTGATTTGAAGAACGATCGCGAACTCGTACGTCATCGAGTGGGAGTGATCGGACACAACAATGGACTGTACGCCGATTTGACCGTGACCGAAAATGTGCGGTTTTGGGGACGTACTGTTGGGGCAACTCACGGCGAAGTTGATGCGGCGCTGCAACGTATGGGTCTCAACGGCCGCTTAGCCGATTTACCAGTGTCGCGTTTATCGGCCGGTCAAAAACGACGCACTGCCTTGGCCGGCTTGGTAGCTCGCCGAGCCGAACTATGGTTACTTGATGAACCCCATGCAGGTCTTGATGCGGCCGGCCGAGATGAGCTCGATCAAGTTCTCAAAATGGCTGCCTCGGC
This sequence comes from uncultured Actinomycetes bacterium, assembly GCA_903872155.1. Lineage (GTDB taxonomy): Bacteria > Actinomycetota > Acidimicrobiia > Acidimicrobiales > Ilumatobacteraceae > Casp-actino8. The sequence continues at coordinate 46,029 of CAIQJP010000003.1, forward strand.
TGGCGCAACAGTGGTGGTTGCAAGCCATGAACTGGAGCGCGCCGGCCAATTAGCCACGCGTCAGGTCGAAGTCGTGGCTGGTCAAGTTCGCGAATTGGGTGCGTCATGAGCAGATCACTTCAAGGCTCGGCAGGGGTCATCGCGACCGCTCGTTTGATTGCTGCCAAAGACCTGCGGGTTGAACGACGAAGTCGAGTTTTACTGAATCAAGTATTGCCCTTTGCACTCATTGTGATGGTCATGTTTGCCTTTGCTCTCGATAGTGATGCAGTGCTTGAGCGAGTCGCCCCAGGACTGGTCTGGTTGGCAACCCTCTTCAGCGTGCTCGTGATGGTGTCACGGTCGTTTGCTGTCGAAACGGCCGATGGAGCACTTGACCAATTGCGTTCGGCCGGGGTGCCGGCCACGGGAATTTTCATCGGGAAAATGTTGGCCCTGATGGCGCAACTCTTGGTCTTGGTTGCGTTGTTAGTTGGGGCAGCCGTTGTGCTGTATCGGGCGTCCTTTTCGTGGGAAGGCGGCGTGCTCTTGGTCACCACTGCGATTGCCGCTACCTGCGGTTTGGCCGCCGTAGGTACTCTGTACGGAGGTCTTGCCGCTGGTGCCAAGGGTCGCGAAACATTGCTTCCGCTGCTCTTGTTACCGGTGGTTGCACCAGTGTTGATCGGAGCAACTCGGGCAACCGAATCTGCGTTCGGCACGAACGGAATTGCGATCAGTGAAGGTTGGCCATGGTTCGGTTTGCTGGCGGTGTTCGCAGTGTTGTTCAGTGTTGCTGGGGCAGTGGCCTTTGGGCCGTTGCTTGACGACTGAATACAAGTTGTGAAAACGGAGAGGAGAACCATGAATACATCAATGTCAACTAAAGGTTCTCCTCGTGATCGAGTCACGGGCACGCCGTTTACACGTGGCCTCGGAATTCTCGTGTTAGCCGGCATGGCACTTTTGATTGTTCTTGGTCTGTTTGTGTCACCTGCCGACGTCAATCAGGGTGAATCGGTGCGCATCATGTACGCGCATGTGCCAGGAGCTTGGCTGGCGTACCTCGCATTTATTGTCACGGCAGTTTCATCGGCTGCCTATTTGTGGAACCGCACGCGTTCACTCACCTGGGATCGCATTGCTGGAGCATCGGCCGAAGTCGGCGTGCTGTTCATGGGTATTTCATTGATCACTGGAAGTTTGTGGGGGCGCATTACTTGGGGCACTTACTGGACTTGGGATGCGCGACTAACAACAACAGCGTTTTTGTTCGTGACGTACATCGGTTACTTAGCAGTTCGTGGATTAGGTGGAACTCATCAACAGCGTGCGCGTCGTAGTGCAGTGTTGGCGTTGCTAGCAGTTCTTGAAATTCCGCTTGTGCATTTTTCTGTCGAGTTATGGAACACGCTGCACCAAGAAGCAAGTGTGGCTGGCCGTGGAACCAATGTTGATATGGATGGGTTAATGCTCTTCACCTTGTTCTTGGGTGTCGTGGTCTTCACTTTGATGTATGTCTGGTTGGTCTTGCATCGTCAACGTTCACTCACTCTTGATGACATGCTCGATGATTCAGGTCTTGATAATGCTCTCACTGCTCGTCGAGCCGAAGGAATGAAGCGCTGATGGATAACGCCGGATTCATCATTGCGAGTTACATCATCACTTTTGGTGCTGTCGGGGCATATGCAATTGGTGTCATTCGTCGTTCACGCAAGTCATCACGAGATATCCCGCGAGATCAGAGGCCGTGGCTATGAGTCATGACCTCAATGACGACGACATTGGAACATCTGCTGATTCGCTTGACCTCTCACCACGTGCAGTAACACCACGTCAGCAACGTAAACGTCGCCCTTGGCCCGCAATTATTGTGTTGGTTCTCGTTGTTGCAGCGGGCGGAATCGTTCTCACCAAGTTTTTGACATCGGCGATCGACTACTACTGCAATGTCAACGAGATTGGCGCGAAGTCGGGTTGCGAAGCCGGACACCGATTACGAGTTCAAGGTGTGGTTGACAAGGGTTCTGTTGAAAACGATGGAGTTACAACCAAATTTGATATGTCATTTGGCGGAGTCACAATTCCGGTGACGTACGACGGTGAACCTGGTGGCATTTTTAAGGAATGTATCCCGGTTGTTGTGCACGGTATTTTGGCTGACGGTGTTTTCTTAGGTGATCGCGTAGAAGTGAAACATTCAAATGAATACAAAGCCGCCAACCCAAATCGGGTGAAGAACGAAGGCTCAACTTCTGAAGGAACCGCGTGCTCGCAGTAAGCATTAATGCAGCAATCGGACGTGGTGCGATTCTGCTCGGTCTCTTGACGTGTCTGTCAGGCATCGCAATTACGGTCGCTGGAATTCGTAAACATGATCTTCGTGCGTTGAAATCGGCACCTCGATACGCATATCTGGCGTTTGGTGCTGCCCTATTGGCATTCATCATGATGGAACGCGCCTTGATCACTCGTGACTTCTCGATGAAGTACGTGCAACAAGTTGGTTCGCGAGACACCCCAGCACTTTTTAACTTCACAGCTGTATGGAGTGCGCTTGAAGGATCAATTCTGTTGTGGCTACTTGCCTTAACTGGCTTGATCGCAGCGGTTGCTCGCAAGTTTCGTGCTCGCGTTGGTGACGAACTTTTGGCATGGGCCATGGTCGTCTTATTTGTCGTTGGTCTGTTCTTCTTTTTGTTGTCGTTCGGACCAGCAAACCCCTTCGCCATGGGTGCTCTTGGTGTGAACGATGGTCCTGGACCAAACCCACTATTGCAAAATCACATTTTGGTGTTATTCCATCCACCGATTCTGTATATCGGTTATGTGGGTTTCACCGTGCCGTTTGCGTTTGCGATGGCAGCGCTCATTACGGGTCGCGTGGGCGAAGGCTGGTTACTTGAAACTCGTCGTTGGACTTTGTACGCCTGGGGCTTCTTAACTGTCGGCATCATTCTTGGTAGTTGGTGGAGCTATGAGGTTCTCGGATGGAGCGGTGTGTGGGCGTGGGACCCTGTAGAAAATGCAAGCTTCTTACCATGGTTGACGGGTACTGCTTATTTACATTCGGTTCTGGTGCAAGAACGACGCGGCATGCTGCGCGTTTGGAACTTGAGCTTGGTCATTGCCACATTTAGTTTGACGATCCTCGGGACATTCTTGACGAGATCAGGTGTTATCAATAGCGTGCATGCATTCAGTGCTGGCAGCGTCGGCCCATGGCTCTTGACGTTCTTCGCACTCGTTGTGGTTGTGGCAATCATTTTGATTGGTCGCCGAGGAGATGAACTGCGTTCGCCAGGAGCAATAGATTCGCCGCTCAGTCGTGAAGGTGCTTTCTTGGCGAACAATGTGCTGTTCAGTATTTTTGCCTTTGTAGTATTGCTTGGAACGGTGTTTCCGCTCATTGTCGAAGCCTTGAATAATCGTCGCATTGTTGTCGGTGAACCATTTTTTGATCGCATGACAATGCCACTTGGATTGACCTTGTTGTTTTTGATGGCCATCGCGCCAGTGCTTCCTTGGCGTAAGGCCAGTCAAGAAGTTTTACGAGACCGTTTGTTCTGGCCAGCTTGGTGTGGAGTTGGAGCGCTTGCTTTGTCGGTGATCGTTGGAGCCGATGGCTGGGCTTCGCTTGCCGCGTTTGCACTTGGTGGTTTTGCGGCCGGCGCTGCATTGCGTCAGATTGCGTTAGCAAGCCGCCGTCAAGGTTGGCGAGGCGTTGTTGGTCGGGCCAACGGTGGCATGGTTGTGCATATTGGTGTCATCATTATTGCCGTGGCGTTTAGCGCGTCATCTTCGTATACGCGTACTCAAGAATTTGTGATGAATGTTGGCGAGACCGTCACCTTTGCCGATCACACGTTTACTTTTGAAGGGCTGTCACTCGAATCAGATGATGTGAAGACCAGCGTCAAGGCTGCGATTCGTATTGACGGCGACTCTGTGTATAGCCCGGCACGGAGTAAGTACATCAAGCAGGGAATGGATATCGGAACTCCAAGCGTGAAAACAGGTTTTGTCAACGACCTGTACATCACGCTTGAAGGAAATGTGCGAACGACCGACACTGAAGCGCGCATCAAGATTTTTGTCAAGCCACTCATCATGTGGTTGTGGATTGGTGGGGCATTAATGGCCCTCGGTACTGTGCTTGCAGCGTTCCCTGGTAAACGTCGCCAACCGACTGCGCCGGTATCGGCTGATTCTGTTTTGACTCAATCAACAACGGATGAACATGTCTGAACAAGCACCGCGCCGAATCGCTCCGATCATTTCGGTAGCAGTTGCTGCAGTGATGGTGTTTTTCATAGTCATTTTGGCCGTTTCTTCAAATGACAAAGCCGAAACCGCTGCTACTCCGTTGATGTTGAAACCAGCTCCCGAAATTACGAGCACAACGTACGATGGCGATGCATTTTTGCTTTCACGTCGTCGCGGTTCGTGGGTGGTCTTGAACTTCTTTAATTCCACTTGTGTTCCATGTAAACGTGAGCATCCTGAATTGGTGAAATTCTTTGAGACGCAGCAATCACTTGATGGCACTGGTGCCGAGCTGTACACCATCGTGAACGACGATGACGAACAAGCCGTACGCAATTTCTTTAATGAAAACGGTGGTGGTTGGCCAATTATCCATGATGAAGATGCCAATATTTCTGTCGATTATGGAGTCGCCAAGGTCCCTGAGACATGGTTGATTAGTCCAACCGGGGTCGTGGCACAGCGATTCACTGGCCAGGTGACTGCTGAACTCCTTGGTTCGGCTATTGCCTCAATGACGCAGGACAGTGCCTCATGACAAATCTGTTCAACAAAAAAATGAAGCGTTGGCCAGCATGGGTCGTGATGTTGTTCTGCGTCGTGGCGTTGATGCTGATCGGAACTCAACGTGATTCGGGTCCTTCTACTCCTCAAGAGCGGATTGAAAGTATTTCGCAACGATTGGCGTGTCCAACTTGCGATGGCGAAAGTGTGTACGAGTCTCGTGGTGCAGCCTCGCAGGCGATTCGCAAAGAAATCGCTCGTCAAGTCGCAGACGGGCAACTCACTGACAGCCAGATCGTGAAAGCGATTGACGACAGTTATACGGCTGACTTGAAACTGGTTCCGGGTGGAACAGGGTTTGATGCCCTAATTTGGATTTTGCCGATTGTGTTGCTGATCGTGGCAATTGCTGGTTTGGTTGTTGTCTTTAGACGTTGGAAAGCGCAAGGTGCATTGACGGCAACAGATGCCGATCGAGAGCTAGTGGAATCTGCATTGCGGCAAGTGAGTGAAAATCGTGACTCCTGAACGTCGCAATCAATTGCTTGAAGAACGTGAATTCCTACTGACTTCGTTGGCCGATCTTGAACGCGAATTTGTTGTCGGAGATGTTGATGCTGATGACTATGCCTCGCTGAAAGATTCGTATACAGCGCGAGCTGCCATCATTATTCGTGAATTGTCTGATGATTCTGAACCGAAGGTTCGCAAACGTATTGGTTGGCGGCCTTTGGCATGGTCGACATTGATTTTGTTGTTGGCGATTACTGCCGGAATCGTTGTCGCTCGTAACACGGGCGAGCGTTTGCCTGGCCAAGGCATGAACGGGCCTATTGATGATGGCAGCGTGAGCTCATTGCTTGTGCAAGCCCGGTCAATGGGAATGAGTGATATCCCGGCGGTGCTTGATTTGTATTCACGCGTTTTAGCAATCGAACCCGACAACGTTGAGGCACTGACTTATTTCGGCTGGTTTACAGTTTTGTCATCGACTCAAGAGGCTGATGCAAGTGCAGGTGCCACTCGATTGCAAAATGGCATGGTCCTGTTGCGTCAAGCCACAATTTCCGACCCCACATACCCAGACGCACATTGTTTCTTAGGCATATCTTTCTTTCGCTTCATTGATGATGCCGCGGCAGCTCAGCCCGAGATGACAGCTTGCTTAGATGCCAATCCACCAGCAGAAGTTGCATCAATGGTGCAGGGACTAGTGACGCAAATCAACGAAGCGGTTGCTGCATCAACAACTTCAGTGCCGTGATACTCAACTGATTAATCAGTTGCTGGTGGCGCCCACACTGACGCTTCAGTGACTTCGCCATCTTCGCGTGCCAAAACCCAAACCGTGCCTTTACGCCAATCAGGATCACCGATGATTTCGGCACGACGGCGTTGTAACGCGGCCATGACGTCGGGGATCACGTCGCCGTGGCTGCACATCACGGAGCCATTGGGGAGAGTGGAAATAAGTTCAAGAGCACCTTCGCGGTCATAACCCTCAGCGAGTCGTGGGTCGGATACGACCTGAGAATGCAGACGGGCCGCAAGGGGCTCAAGTGTCTGCATGCAACGAATGTACGGACTCGAGATGAGTTGAGCATCAGGATGAGTCGCGATCAAATCAAAAAGTCGATCACAAATAGATACTGCTTGTCGGCGGCCCTTGCCCGAAAGGGGGCGAACGGTGTCATCGCCATCCCACGAGGATCGGTCGCCGGCTTTGGCGTGCCGAACGAGGTAGATGGTGGAAACGTCGACCATGGCTTCAAACTACAGCCCAAAATCTCCAGACTCGGGCGGTGTTCTCATGTGAAATATGGGTCAGAATGCAGGTATGAGTTTCTTTGAGCGCAATAGGCAGGACATTTCTGCAAAAGGCCTAGACGCGAGTCGTTTGCCACCTGGCCAATATTTAACGGATCGTTTTCCGGTGCTTCATGTGGGAGATATCCCTGATTATGAACCTGGTCAATGGAACTTAAACATTTTTGGTCTGGTTGATCGTCCCTTCACTCTGACTCTTGATGAGTTGAAGGCTCTACCAAGTGTGTCGTTGACGTTCGACATTCACTGCGTCACCAAATGGAGCAAATTTGATACCACGTGGACCGGGGTGCGAGTACGCGATCTTTTTGAAATGGCGGGTGTTCAACCTGAAGCGACTCACGTCATGGAACATGCCGAATTCGGGTACACCACTAATGTGCCGCTGCCCGACATTACGACTGATGAAGCACTCGTGGCCTATGCCTTTGAAGGCGAAGAGATCACTGCCGAACATGGTGGTCCGGTTCGAATTGTCATTCCGCACTTGTATTTCTGGAAGAGCGCCAAATGGCTACGAGGGATTGAACTCATCCCGAAGGATGCCCCTGGTTTTTGGGAGCGCAACGGCTACCACATGTATGCCGATCCGTTTAAAGAACAACGTTTCTGGAACGACTGACATTTCCTTTTTTGAGGTCACCTAAATGTCAGTGGGTCAGACGTTTTGAAGTAGTTTTTCTGTTTGACCAATTGGGGCTTTCGGGTCTACATCAGAGAGTGGAGTTGGCGGCGTGTCGAAGTTTTTTGGGTGGGTTGTCAAGAATCCATTGGTGTCGGTTGTGGTGGGTGCTGTTGCTGTAGGAACGGTGACGTTAGGTGTTGTGGCGTTGGTGAGTTCGGGTGATTCTGGAACATCATCGTCAAGTACTGAAGCTCCGTCTGATTCGGTTGTTGATTCGACGTTGCCGGGTGATTCGGTTGCGCCGACGGATAGTGCTTCTGTTCCAGTTACAGGTGAGGCAGTCGTCGATATCGCGACGCCGGCTGGGATCAAGTTGATGGGTTCAACATCGGTGACTGATGACGCGAATTGGACAACCACAATCATTGGTGGTTCGGGTTCGATTGGTGGTTTTGATTTATTAAGTGATGATTTTTCTGGTTCTGTGACATCAGCCAACGGAGTTATCACTGGCAAGGTAACAATTGCTTTATCTGAACATCCAAAAGTAGTTCCAACGTGGACGAATGCCGCATCGCTGGTGTTGACGTATTCGGATGCGAAGAAAGCTTTAGTGGGTGAGGTGCAGTATTCGTTGTCGCGTGGTCAGGGAAAGATTTCGATGACGGGCGCTTTGAATGAGGACGGGAGTTACGAACTGACTGCTAACGGTTCCGTTCCGTTTGCTGGTCAGACGATCGCTTTAACTGGTTCGTATGTTGCACCGAAAAATGGTGCGACTGATGTGAAGTCAATATGGCATATCGCGGGCAGTGGTGCTGCCGGTGTGATTGATAAGAACACTCCGACTGGTATCACAACTATTGATATGACCGATCGTGTTCCCGGGGTGACTGGAACGACGACTGTTGTTCTAGGTGACACGACTCCGGTGATTGCGAATGCGCGCGTATTGATTTTGGATGAGAAGGCGTGGCGAGTTCGTATTTTGAATTCGTCAACAAATAAGTGGGCCCCCAAGGTTTTCCCCGTCTTGACTGTCGCGACAAAAGATCTGACAGGTGTGATTGCGAGCAAGAACAATGTGGTGACGTGGGATGTGGCCACGACTGCAGTACTGACGAGCGCGAAGTTGACGATGGATGGAACGTTCACGTACTCAGCGGCCAAAACGTGGAATGTTGCGATCAGTAATGGTGGCGGTCAAGTTCTTGGTTTAAGTCAACCAATGAGTAAGCCCAGTATTCAGGGATCGATCACGATTGATAATGGTCGTATCGACGGCAAAGTGACAGTGACAACGAACGATCTGAAGATGATTAGCTTGCCCGAAGGTTGGGATCCGTTGACGCGTCTCACGATCAAGTTCTCGAACTCGACAGGTGCGATCGTCAAGCAAACCAATGTTGCGGCAGTGATTTCACGCAAGAACAGTCGCATTTTATTGGATGGTGACATTCAAGGTGATGGTGCTTTCGGTTTGACTGTTGCTGGTGTGTTGCGTATGGGTAAAACGCCACTTCCGTTGATCGGTCGTTATGAGAGCGCTGGCTATGTGAAAAATGGTGTGGCGCGTACTGTGCCGTATTACAAGTTCAGTGCCTCCATTAAAGATGCTGAAGGTGGCAAAGTCCCGTTGTCAGCAGGTTTAGGTTTGGGCGGTGGATCTATCGGGATGGACAGCGAAGCAACCGTGCAAACAGCTGGTGTGCGTACTGTTCAACAAACTTCGGGCTCACGGCAACCCATGGCCGCGACAGGTGGTCTCGGTGGACCTGTCGACATGGCCTTTGATGATTTCAGTACATTCAAAAAATATGCCGATATTAAATACACCGATGAGGACAACTGGGTTGCAACTCTGACCGTTCAAGTTGGTGAAACGTGGGAAGTTCCTGGTTTCCCAGGCTTATCAATTAGCGCTGAATCAATGTCTGGAACTATTGAATCAACAGATGGTGATCTCACGTGGAACGTGTCAATCAATAATACGACGTGGCATAACAGCACGACTGGTGTTGACATCAACGCACAATTCACTTTGGGTGATACTTGTCCGCTTGAAGAGAACTGCTCGGATGCCGAAGGTGTTTATCTCGGCATGCTCAATGGCACGATGGATCTGCCTGATGGGTTGCCTTCACTTGCGATCAACGGAGCGTTGAATACTGATGGGTCGTGGGGGCGTATTCAAGGAGTTGCTCCTGATGCAGATTTTGAAAACTTCAGCATTACCTCGCCCACTCTGACCGTATGGAAGGGTGAACGCGAAGATTCATTTGATCCAAATATGGAAATGCCTGACCTCAGTGCGGCTAATGATGGTTTGAACTTTGAGTTTTGCGGAGATTTTACAATTCATATTCCTGGTATTCCGACGACAGGTACCGGTGGTTGTGTTGAGTGGACTCCTGATGGATTTGTCATTTCCCAAGTTGCAGTCGGTGGCGGTGTTGACGGCGGAAGTTCAAGTGGCGGTGTCGAACTAGATTCTTCGCAACTCACTGGATGGGCCTGGACCAACCTGACTTCATTACCGTCGGTAAACCTCTATGACACTGTGCTTCAACTAAAGCCTGAATTGAACTCATTGACGGCAAATTTCAAACTGCCCGGATATTTGATGGACAAAGTTGGCCTTGATGATTCTCTATCGAATGTCAAAGCGACGGGATGGTTTGACGACAGCGACTTCTCACTAGACGCGGAATTAGAAGTCAATATGTCAAATGGTGGATTCTCGCTCAACACAATTACCTTCCATATCGGAAAAGAAGGCAATGCATTCAGCCTCAGTATCGGCGCCGAAGCCTTGGTGAAGGTGAGTGGAAACAAATTCCCGATGGGTGTGTATATCGGCTTCTCGGCCGGTGGTGGAACCACTGAATTTGTTATTGAAATGGACGTCAGCGGCACACAATCAGCATTAGCAACGGGAGCATTTGACGCCGCTTCCTTAGTGCCGACCGGAAGTTTCGAACCAGACGACACGTCGGCGATTGATGGAAGCTTCGACAATCGTCAAGGCAAGGGCAATATTCCTCATGGTGATTTTGAAGACGCAAGCGCTTCTGAAAACCTGTTACCGAACCCAGATTTTGAATCTGGAACAGGAACGTCAATTCTGACGAATGGTGATTTTGAAGATGGCAACTCTGGCAACTTTTTGTCGAATGGTGACATTGAAGATCTTGACTTTACGAATAACGGTGACTTTGAGGAAGGCAACACAACTGGTTGGGGAACGTATGGCGGATACACAACTACTGTTTTGAGTAACGAAACTGCGCCGACCGAAGATGAAGGTATGACCGCAGTCAAAGTGAAGAACAACAACACTTCTGGAGGGCCATATCTCAACTCTGGTTTGTATCAAGACATCGCGTGGTCGCCTCAAGGTGGTGCCACTTACACGTTGTCTGCTTGGGTGAAATCTCCTGATACCACCACAGGTCGTATCGGCTTGTGGGTCCAGCAGGTCGGAACTGGATCGGGTTGTTCGACCCAGCCAACATTGGCGCAAAATCAAGTATTCAATGTGACAACCGATTGGCAGCAAGTGTCATTTTCGGTCACTGGCGCATTATGCCGAAATAGCTTCCGCATCATCCTTGATCCGCTTGATGCCAACGACACCGTTGAAATTGATGCAGTGACTTTCACGGCATCGATTGCTGGCAATGGAGTGACCTCAAACTTGTTGCCTCCCGGCAACGTGGAAGACCTTGACGTTCTGGTGAACGGTGATTTTGAAACGGGCAATGCCAACAGTTGGGCTACTAGTAGTGGCTTTACGACAACTGTTTTGGCGAACGAAGCTTCAACTGCCGAACCATTGGGCACGACTGCGGTCAAGGTGTACAACACGAAAACTTCGGGCGGACCATACAACAATGTCGGTCTCTATCAAAACCTGACATGGGCTCCAGTGTCTGGTGCTACTTACACATTGTCAGCATGGGTGAAATCTCCCGATACAACGACTGGGCGAATTGGCCTATGGATTGACCAGAAGGGGACGGCCTCGGGCTGTTCATCGCAAACGACTGTGTCGCAATATCAAGTGTTCAACGTGACGACATCATGGACGCAAGTGTCATACACGGTTACGGGAACTTCATGTAAAACCTCATTTACTGTCACGCTTGATCCGCTCGACTACGGCGACACGGTTGAAATTGACTCAGTTTCGTTTACTCCGGGGACCACTTCTGCTGTTACATCCATTAATGCTTTGCCCAATGTGTTGAAGCCGACAACTCTCTCGGGTGTTGCATCGGGAAGTCCGAATGTGCGCGTATCTCCTTCGACTGCTCACAGTGGAAACGGTGTCCTCAGTGCTACCGGTTCGTCAACTAACTGGGATATGTATTGGTCGACCGATGAGTCGCCGACTCAATTCACCACCTACACATTTAGCGCTTGGGTGAAGTGCAGTACCTGTTCAAGTGTTGCTGGCAACGTATTTATGGATACTGCCGGTGGTACCACCGACTCGGTGAATCAGGCCATCACCATTAATCAGACATGGCAGAAATTCAGTGTGTCGTTGTATATGGCCAACTCGGGTCATACCGACACGCGGCCTGGCTTTAAAGATATAGCTACTGCCAATACCGAAATTCTCTTCGACGACATGACATTAACTGTGAACTCATTGAGCACAGTGCCCAATGTTGATAAACCCACCGTGTTGTCGGGAGTGCCGGCACCAACGGTGAGTTTTGATCCAAATGCAGCACACAGTGGTTCTGGTGTACTGCGCGCCATGGGGACCTCAACGAATTGGGACATGTACTGGTCGACACTTGAATCACCAGCGCAGTACTCCACGTACACATTTGTTGGATGGGCAAAGTGTCGTTCGTGTTCGACAATGGCCGGAAACATTTACCTTGATTCAACGGGTGGAACAACCGACTGGGCGCAAGCACCAATCACGTTGACTCAAACGTGGCAGAAGTTCAGTGTCACTTTGTACATGGCCAATTCGGGACACACTGATATCCGTCCTGGATTCAAAGATATTGCAACAACCTATTCAGAGGTCCTGTTTGACGACATGTCGGTGCAAATGGTTCCGTGGAAACCTCTCCCAGCAACTTCAAACGTACTTGCTGAATATGTACCAACTGACGGAACAAATGTTCACGATGGTTTGGGCTCACTCATTTATGAGGCCCGATCAAGTGGCTCATCTGTCTATTTTGATACGGCAGCACCAACTCGCTACGCGACTTATACCGGTTCCATTTGGGTTAAGGCACCAGTCAATACGAATGCAACTTTAAAGATCACTGCGAAAGGTGGAACTGAAGAAGTAGCAACGCAAACATTTACGGCAACAACTTCATGGCAGCAAATTTCAAAGAACTTGACTGTTAATAATGCGAGCCATACCTCGTTGCGAATTGAAGTTCTGATTACAAGTAACGCGACTACAAGTGCTCCGCAGACGATTTATCTTGATGACGGTTCAATTGTGGGTGCCCCAGTGGAGATTTTCCCTGCTGCCGATTCGGCTTGGTCGGGAGTTGGTTACACCAACTTTGAATCTCCTCCACCAATCAACAATTCGGCAGGTGTGATCTACGCAACTGACTATGGAAACACAGGTAAGTCACTTCGCACCGACGGAAATGCTGACTATTGGTATTTCAACACCGATAGTTGGGGAAATGTCAACGGGGACTTTGACGAATCAGTAGATGTTTACGTACCAAGTGCAAATACGACTCGTGAAATTGCCAACGTCGCGTTCTGGGTTACTGGTTCAGGGTCATCAGCTGTCGGATATGCATATCGTTTGGACACCAATGGAAGTAACGGTTTTATTACGTTCAACGGCGGTAATCGTTACTGGGTAACTGGTAACTCAAACGGCAGCAATGTGCCACGAGGTGTGTGGATGCGAGTGCGTTTGACCGCGACAGGTGACGATGTCACTGGGTCAATAACGCGTCTCGATACAGGTGCAGTTTTGGCGAATCAAACATTGACGATGCCGGCTGGCAATCGATCTGGATTCTTCGGACAATCAACCGATGCTTCTGGTAACAACACTTCAACTTCAGGACAACGCTGGGATAACTTCCAGTTGTACTCGGGTAGCACGGCGATGCATTTGTACGAAGATTCATCAAAGGCCCATGGTGGTTCGGGCTACATGCAACTTCGTACTACCACTGGATCTGCGTATGCATCACGTGATACGACCGCTGTACCTTCGCAAGGTAATACCTATGTAGGAACTGCTTGGGTGAAATCGGCTGGTTCGAACATTTCTGGCAAGTTGACAGTCAGTGTCAACGGAACAACTGACACGGCTACGACATCATTTACTGCAAATGGATCTTGGCAGAAGGTCACTGTGAACCTGCCAGTCAATGGTTCCGGCGGTACTTCGATGAAGATGCAAGTTGAAAATGCCACTGCCGGCCAAAGTTTGTGGGTCGATGATGCGTCAATTCAACTTGTCGGTCTCACCCAACCCACGCCGTGGGGCATTGTTCCTGGTTCGGGTGGAAAAGTGACGACTGCTGCATACGCAGATTCAACGATCGCTCATGGTGGAGACAATTACTTGCAGTTCTCAGCGACCGGCTCTGCTGGTTCGATCTCATATCCGAGCACCTTCACACCAGTTGTTGGCGACAACTACTCAGCTTCGGTCTGGGTGAAGTCGGCAACTGGCTCAAATATGAGTGGTCAACTAGGTATCAGTCTTGAAGGTGGAACCACCGAACAAAGGTGGGTGTCTTTTACTGCAAATGGCACCTGGCAGCAGGTGTGGGTCACGATTCCAGTCACTAAGACCAATAACACCACGATCAAGACACTTGTGAAGTCAAGCACTCTTGGTGCCAACATGTTGATCGATGATGCTGACACGCGTCAGATGAAACCTTGGTTGATTGTTGAACCAAGTGGCACTACGTCAGCTCAATTGTTGATTGACGATCGCAACTCGGCGGCTGATGGGTCGGGTTACGAGCGACTTGTGACGACCGGAACAAATGCTGGCGTTTATGCAACACAAACAACCACGGTTCAAACCGGCGTCACTTGGACATTGAAGGCAAGCGTACGATCAACTACTGGCGCCAATGTGAACGGCCGACTCTTGCTCACCGCTTCAGGTGGAAGTAGTTCATCGTCTGAAACAGTGACTCAGAATTTCACCGCTAATGCCGATTGGCAAGTCGTCGAGTTGAATTTCAAGGCAACGAAAGCGAACACAACGATTCGCCCCGAAGTTGACTTGTCTTCTGGTGGCAAGTTGGACATTGATGCGATTACCTTGACGCAAGACACTGTGGTGCAGTCAGACCCATGGACCACGGTTGTTGGTTCAGGCGGTGCAGTGACTCAGGTTGTAAAGGTTGACTCAACGCGAGCCCATGACAGTTATGGAGTTCTACAGTTCTCCAAGACTGGTTCAGCCGAAAGCGGAATTCAGCACAGCATTAAGACCACGCCAGCAGTTGGTGCAAACTATTCAGGAACCGTCTGGGTTCGTTCGTCCACCGGGACGGCGATTTCTGGCCGCTTTGTTTTGTCAACAGTCGGTGGGACTCTTGAAAGTGCATCAACGAACTTCACTGCAACTTCTGATTGGCAGATGGTGTCCTTACGATTGCCGATTGCCAATAGTGGTCATACCCAACTGACGACGCAAGTTTTGGTGACAACTGCGGGTACCACTCTTGATGTTGATGATGTCATTGTCCAGAATTACGACTGGGCCGTCTTTGGTGCAACTGCATCGCAAACACAGATGAACAATGCCGATCAGGCCCAGTCGGGTAGCGGGTACCTCAAGATTTCCAAAACCAGCAATGTCGACGGTGGGGTTCAAATAGACACACCAGGAAATTTGAGCACCAATACGTCACAGACAATGACGATGTATGTACGTTCAACGACTGGATCAAATGTCGCTGGACATATGACGCTGTCTGGCGTCGGTGGATCGGCGCAAAATACTGCGTCGACTAGCTTCACGGCGAGCACCGATTGGAAGCAGGTATCAGTCACTGTTGGTATCAGTAACGCTGGTCAAACTGCGTTGCGCTCCAAAGTTTTTGTCGACGCGGTGAATGCAGGCCTCGAAATTGACTCGGTCAATGTTGCTCAAGAACCGCTCGGGCAACCAGACGGTGTGACAACTCCGTTGCCACACCCCAATTCGGGATACGTCTATCTCTGGGATGACGCATTCGGAATTCCAGGAGCCCACTTATGGTCAATGACGGCACAGGTCGCCATCATTAATGGACGTCCAGCCTTGGGACTTGGTGCAACTGTGTACTTTGATCCAACAAAGGCATCAGGAGTGATGACCGGTACCGATTGGTTGAAGGGCGATCTGGTTGCCAACATCAGCACGGCAGAACCATGTTTCCAATTCGGATTTGATGCAACTGGTACGAATGCTCGAGTGGCCGTTGACGGTGGAGTGTTCTCAACCTCACGCTTCCAGTTGAGCTTTGCGCCGCGCGGATGCACCGTAGGTGACTATGTCATTGCGCCAGGTTCAATCTTGGCATTTGATGCAACTCTTGGTGACGCATCATTGCACTTCGATCTTGAAACAGGTCGAGATGACAACGGAATCCCGACGTTCTATACCGACATGCGAGTTCAGAATCTGAAGCTTGCAGGCACAACGTATAACGACATGGAACTGATTATTGACATCTCAGCGGCAGGTTCTGAAGTCAGTTTCAATGGCGACTTCACACTGCCCATGGGTTCGATGGTTGGTGACTTTGAATTAACTGTTAACAGCAACTTGCTACATATGGCTGGTTCGGTCACTTTGTCTGATTGGAAAATGGTCGGCGGATCCTTTGATATCAAGTCGTTCAATTACAACATGTCAATGGACATTCCGTTTGGAAGTGGGTCGTGTGCCACCTTCTCAGCCGGCATCAGCGGCAATATGTCAATGGGAAGCAAGTCATACATCTTTGATGGCAACATGACGCTTGATTGTGGTCGACTGACAGTCCTCCACATTCGTTTTGAGTACATGAAGAAGTCGGTGACCTACAACTTCTACCTTGACTACAACAGCAGCAACCATGTGTTGTCTGGTGGATTGGCGTTTAAGTTTGAGCGTTCGACCTCGTGGAAGTTCTTGTCGCACCGTTATCGCCGCCATCCGAAGTTCGAGATCAAACTTGACTTCTCGATGGACTTTGATAACCCCGGAAATGGCAAGCTCTCGTTCTATGGCTTTATCTCAGTGTCGGGAGGTGAGGGAAGTTTGGGATGTACTTTGAATGCCAACGGGGATGACTCATGTTCTCTCTATGTCAAGATCAAGGTCCTCGGAACTCACGTCTACCGCGGTACCTGGTAGGCGGAACCTCAATTATTGTGATTCTGGTGTGGATTTGTTGCGAAATACGCAACAAATCCACACCAGAATCACGGGGAACGACTGACGTTTTGCGCGAGTTTTTCATTAGCCTGAAGTCGACCCCGTTGGAAGGCTGGAAATGAACAAAAATTCGGTGTTCCGGCACCAACACAGCGGAATTCTGAGTCTGGCTGCGATTGAGGCACCCCGTGTTGTCACATCTGACTGGATTGATGAGCAACTGGCCGAAACGTACCAGCGCAACGGTTTACGTCCAGGTCTGCTTGCGGGACTTGCTGGCATTGAAGAGCGTCGCTGGTGGGATGACGATGTGTCATTTACTGATGCCGCAGCGATGGCAGGTCGAGCCGCGATTGAACAAGCCGGAATCGATCCTTCAAAAATAGGGATCTTGATTTCGACGTCGGTCTGTAAAGAAAATCTTGAGCCTTCGGTCGCTTGCGCAGTTCATCATCAATTAGGCCTCTCCACGTCGTGCCTTAATTTTGATATCGCGAATGCCTGTCTTGGTTTCATCAATGCGATGCATTTGGCAGCCACGATGCTCGATGCAGGCACAGTTGAATATGCACTTATTGTCGACGGGGAAGGAAGCCGCTACACGCAGCAAACAACTCTTGAACGTTTACGCAACCCGAATTCAACAGCTGGCGATGTTTTTGCTGAGTTCGCATCGCTGACACTTGGTTCAGGCGCTGCCGCAATGGTGATGGCGCGAAAGAATCGTCATGGCGATGTGCATCGCCTCATTGGCGGAGTGGGCCGTGCCGGAACCGAACATAACGCCCTTTGTATTGGCAACCTCGATCGTATGACGACCGATACGCACGGACTATTGGTCGCTGGACTCGATCTTGCTGCCGACGCATGGGAAGCATCAAAGACCGATTTTGATTGGACTGACGGACTCGATTGGTACATCTTCCATCAAGTGAGCAAAGTTCACACCACGATGTTGTGCGACCGCTTGGCGATTGATTCTTCAAAGGTTCCATTGACTTTCCCGAAGTACGGAAATGTCGGTCCTGCGGCAGTCCCCATCACTTTGGCCAGTGTGCAAGATCAGATTCAGCCAGGCCAACGCGTTCTGTGTATGGGAATTGGTTCTGGTTTAAACACCAGTTTCTCAGAAATTCTTTGGTGACAATGTCCGCTCCGTCCGCACAATTATTGGGCGAGATCGGGCTTGATCCTTCGTGGTCGCACATAATCGATGTGCCCAGTCATGATGGGCAAATTCATCGTTGGCATTATCTAGATCGTCCAGGTTTAGATAACGACGCACCAACAGTGTTGTGTCTTCATGGAAACCCGACGTGGTCGTATTTGTGGTCGCGTTTACTGAATGAACTCAATGAGAAATTTCGAGTCATTGCACCCGACCATTTGTCAATGGGTTTTTCAGAGCAAATTGGACCGCGGCGATATCGCGACCGCGTCGCCGATATCAATGATTTTGTCAACGCTCTTGGCGTCAGCGGCCCGATATGGCTCGTTGCTCAAGACTGGGGTGGCGCTATTGCCATGGGGTATGCCGTGGCGCACTCTGAACGCGTAGCAGGATTGGTTTTGTCAAACACTGGCATTGCCGTGCCATCTGGTCGAAAGGCCCCGCGCCTCATTCAGATTTCGGCAAGCGGGGGACTGCACCGCACGATTACCCGGAACACATCGTTGTTTGTGCGAGGAACTGCGTATTTGCCAGGCGCTGGCCTTTCACGACAACAGCGACAGGGTTTAGTTGCGCCATATGTCAATCGAAATCAACGCGATGGAATTGCCGGTTTTGTGGCAGACGTGCCATTCAATGAAAAACATGAATCGTTTGGCGATATTGCCGAAGTAGCGGCTCAATTACCGAATCTCAAAGTTCCAGTTCGACTGTGGTGGGGCGCAAAAGACCCAGTATTTAATGATGATTTTGCTGATGATCTAATGAAGCGATTTACTGACGTTCAGATTCAGCGAGTTGCCAACAGTGGGCATCTGGCCGTACTCGAAACGTCAATTGCGGCGTTTGTGGAGAGAACGATTTCTCAAGCGAGGTCCGTAGAGCCCGAAGAAATCGGAGCAGAAGGTTCATCTGAAACCTTGTGGTCAAGAATCATGAACCCAAGTCGGAAAGATACTTTGGCTATTCATGATGGTGCTGATCAGTCGTCGGTAACTTTTGCCGAACTTGATTCACGCGTCGCAACTTTTGCTCAAGCATTGGTTCAGCGCGGTGTTGAAGCAGGCCAGCGAGTAGCTGTTCTTGTACCCCCAAGTATCGATCTAATTGCATTGGTCTATGCCTGTTGGCGTATCGGAGCAGTGACAGTCATCGCCGATCGTGGACTCGGAATCAATGGCTTAGGACGCGCCGTGAAATCTTCGCGCGTACAACATGTTGTTGGTATTCGATCGGCCGTTGTTGCTGCTCGAACTTTGCGCTGGGCGCCTCGGGCATCGCTGATTGAACTCAAGTCATTACAAAACTCAATGCAACTCGAAGGTCTAAATCAGTTAGGTCGTCCCGAGCCAACACATGAAGATCTGGCGGCAATCTTGTTTACATCTGGCGCAACCGGGCCAGCCAAAGGTGTGCGGTACACGCATGGTCAACTTGGTGCGCAACGAGATATTTTGCAACAGGTATACAACATCTCTGACACCGACAGTTTTGTTGCGGCCTTTGCTCCTTTTGCTTTGTTCGGACCAGCGTTAGGAATCACCACTGGCCTTGCTGATATGGATGTGACGTCACCGGCCACGTTGACTGCCAAGGCTCTCGACGATGCTTGTCGGGCGACTCGGGCCACGATGGTGTTCGCCTCACCAGCGGCATTAGCAAATGTGCTCAAGACGGCGTCGACAAACCTGTCGTCTTTGAAACTCGTTCGTCTCGTGATGTCAGCCGGAGCACCTGTTCCGATTGACACTCTTCGCCAGATGAAGCAACTTTGCCCAGATGCAGAAATGCATACTCCGTACGGCATGACCGAAGTTCTGCCAGTCGCCGACTTATCACTTCAGCAACGAGAAGCAGTGGGTGAAGGTTTGGGTGTTTGCGTTGGGCAACCCGTTGATGGTTGCCATGTCAAAATTGTTGCCATTGAAGGCGGAACCACGAACTTGCCGACTGGTGAATGTGGAGAAGTCGTCGTGAGTGCTCGTTGGATGTCACTTGGGTATAACCGTTTGTGGCTGACCCAACAGAATGCCCGTTTTGAGAGCGATGGTTTGACATGGCATCGCACTGGCGACGTCGGACATCTTGATAGTGATGGCAACCTTTGGATTGAAGGAAGAGTCGTGCACATGATTCACGGATCTCATGGTTCAATCACGCCCGTCCCATTAGAAGTTGTGTGCGAAAAGATTGCTGGTGTCAAACGGGCGGCTGCTGTTGGTATTGGCGAGAAAGGTGTGCAGCAACTCGTCATCGTTCTTGAAACCGATCAAGCAAAAGAAGATATTGCCCCGCCTCATTTTGCGACCCAAGTACGTGAATCCCTTCCCGATCTAGATGTTGTTGCGATCTGGGAGACAAAAAAACTCCCTGTCGATATTCGACATAATTCAAAAATTGACCGCACGGCGTTGGCGCAAAAGATGCAGAAGGTCCTTTCGGGTCGGTCTCGATGAAGGTTCTTGTTACTGGTGCCGGAAGTTTGTTATTGGCTGGTGTCGCTCAACAGCTCGCTGAGCGCGGCGACGAAGTTATTTGCTTTCAACGTCGAGTTGTTGAAAAGTCGCACCCGAACATCGCGATGTTTGCGGGCGATATACGTGACCGAGGTTCGGTGACAGAGGCCGCTATCGGTTGTGATGCAATCATCCATGGTGCCGCTCGCGTGGGAGTGATGGGCTCGTGGGAAGATTTCTATTCAACGAATGTTGATGGAACAATCAATATTTTGCGAGCAGCGACTGAACATCAGATTTCACGATTGGTATATGTATCTACGCCATCCGTAGCTCATGTCGGTCAAGCGATTGAGGGAGACATAGCGAGTCCCGCGACGATTGGACGTAAGCACGCTCATTACGCTGAATCCAAAGCGCAGGCTGAAATATTGGCTCTACTCGCCAATAGTGAACAACTTGGAGTTGTCGCTTTGCGTCCACATTTAGTGTGGGGTCCTGGCGACACTCAATTAGTTGGTCGGATCGTTGAACGAGCCCGACAAGGTCGTTTGGTTATGGTCGGCTCGGGAAATGCCCTCGTTGATTCAACGTATATTGACAACGCTGTGAGTGCTCACATTGCGGCACTTGACTCGATTGCTCCTGGATCAAGGTGTTCTGGAAAGGCGTATGTCATCTCGAATGGTGAACCGCGAACTGTGAACGAATTAATGAGTCGTATTTGTCTGGCAGCTGAAGTTGAGTTTTCACCGAAACATATTCCGGCGGTGATCGCACGAAATATTGGAAGTGTGATTGAACGTATCTGGCCACTTATTCGAAAAGATGAACCACCGATTACTCGTTTCGTAGCCGAGCAATTAGGTACTGCGCACTGGTTTGATCAGCGGCCAGCACAAGAAGATCTCAATTGGAAACCACAAGTGAGTTTGGATGAAGGTTTTGTCCGACTCGCCGATTGGTTTAGAAGCCAAGAATCTTTTTAGCGAGCAAAGATCAGCAAGATCGGTAATCCGCCGCTAATGATTGCGGCAGTCAATAACCCAGTCTGTGAAACCTTTCCACTGCGGTGCTCACCCAAAACATTTTTCGAACGTGCAAGTAACCAGACCAAAATGATGAGTGGCGGAGCGGCAAGGCCATTCAGGATTGCCGACAAATACAACGCGCGAACTGCGTTCAAACCAAACAGATTCATCATTAAGCCGCCAAGCATCGAGAAGACGATGACGAGATAAAAAGCCTTAGCCTGTGAAAGTTTTTTGCCAAGTCCTTCGCGCCAACCAAATGCTTCACTGACGGCATATGCAGTGGAGCCCGCGAGTACTGGAATGGCGAGAAGGCCAGTGCCGACGATTCCGACTGTGAAAAGCAACCCAGCAAGGTTGCCAGCAAGTGGACGTAGTGCCTCGGCCGCTTGTTCGGCTGTTGAAATTTGTATTGAACCGTTCTTTCCAATTGTTGCTGCTGCAGTCACCATGATGGCAAACATCACTGTGACACCCGAGGTCATTCCGGCAACGACGTCACCACGCATTGAATTAATGTTGAGTCGATTCGGAACCAAGGTCCCGCCACTTTCATTGATTTCTTCAACTTCTTCGGCTGCTTGCCAGAAAAAGAGATATGGAGAAATTGTTGTACCAAAGATTGCAATGACGGCAGCAATTTGTGTGCGACTGAACTCCATGTGGGGAACGAGTGCGTGATGAAGTACATCACCCCATGAAACTTTCAGGAAGAACAAAACAATGATGTACGCAACAATTGAAAAACACAGCCACCTTAAAACTTTTGAATAGCGGTGATAAGGAATGAATACTTCAAGACTGGCCATGATCGCCGTGAAACCAACTACCAAAATCAAATGCGGAATGGGAACGAGTAATTGCGTGGCTGCAGCCATTGAACCGATATCGGCGCCAATATTGAAAGTGTTTGCTAGCGTGACTAACAAGACCGCAAACAGCAACACTTTGCGCGAAAAGTGGGTCTTTATCAACGCAGCTAAACCTTTATCGGTGACGAGGCCAAGCCGAGCAGTCGCTTCTTGAACAGCAGTGGCGAGGGGTAATGCAACGACAGCAGTCCAGAGCAATCCAAACCCAGTTGCTGCTCCTACTTGAGAATAAGTGCCAATTCCTGAAGGGTCATCGTCGGCGGCACCAGTGATGATTCCTGGTCCAAGCCGACGAAAATAGCCAGAACCACGAAACCGCGCTCGTCGGTGGTGATGCTCGCGTTGACTCACATGTCCATTGTGCCGTGTGAATCAGGCTGATGGTCTCAGATGTCGTAGGTGGCGACGACTGGTGCGTGGTCTGACCAGCGGGTGTCGTATGACGGGGCACGATCGACGAACGCCGTACTTGCAGTTTTGGCGAGTTCGGGGCTCGCGATGTGGTAGTCGATTCTCCAACCAGCGTTATTGTCAAATGCTTTTCCACGCCAGGACCACCATGAATATGGGCCTGCAACATCGCCAGCGTGTTGGCGCAAGACGTCGACCCAGCCATATGTTTCAAACATCTCGTCGAACCAGGCTCGTTCTTCGGGTAGGAAGCCAGCACTCTTCAAATTGCCCTTCCAATTCTTGAGGTCAAGTTCTTTGTGAGCCACGTTCAAGTCGCCAGTCAGAAGCAAGAGATTTCCTGATGAGCGCATATCGAGCATGCGTTTTTTCATAGCAGCAAAAAACGCGTACTTTTCGGTCATCCGTTCTGGTGATTCGGCGTCACCTGTATGCACATAGGCCGAAACAACTGAGAGTGTTTTGGACTTGCTGATTTTGATATCAGATTGAATCCAGCGGCCAGTGAAGTTGTGAACCTTGTGATCACTGCCAATTTGTGAAGAAACAATCGGCAGACGACTTGCGACTGCAACTCCAGCACGACCCTTTTGGTTGCACTCAGCATGGGCAATATGCCAGCCATCGCCCATGAGTTCGGCCACCAATTCATCGGGGCAGCGAACTTCTTGCATCGTGATGATGTCGGGCTGACGCTCATCAATCCAGGCGTGCATACCGTTCTTGACTGCGGCACGAAGCCCGTTCACATTGACAGAGGCGATAGTGATCGTCATGTATAGATCGTGCCATATGAAGGGTACGAATATGAATGACTAACGCCACTTAACGTTCAGACGCCCTAAATCGGTAAGAATAGAAGTCATGACCGAGCAGGCATTTGAACCAACCCGTGATCGGCTCTTGCCTGAGCTCACAATCAAACAAGAGATCGCTCTCTTGGCTCGCACATTGTGGCGCGAGGGTTACAACGATCACTTGGCTGGACATATCACGGTCAACATGCATGACGGGACCCTGCTCTGCAATCCGTGGTTGCTGTTATGGAATGAACTTCGACCCGAACACATCATTCGCATTGATATGGACGGCAACTTGGTTGAAGGTGATTGGCCGGTTCCGTTAGGAATCCCGCTTCATCTTGAATTGCACAAGGCCCGTCCTGAAGTTGAAGTCGCTGTCCACAATCACCCGTTATACGGAACCGTGTGGGCCGACCTTGGTGAGATTCCACCAGCACTCGATCAGTCAAGTGTGCTTGGCGGCGGGGGAGACCTTGTTCTGGTCGGTGAATATGGCGGCAGTGTTGACGATCCTGGTTCAGCTGCGACCGCGGTTGCAGCAATGGGTGATGCTGAACTGGTGTTGCTCGCAGGACACGGCACTTTTGTACTCGGTAACTCAATACGGGCGGTCCATCAACGTGCTGTGGCGCTTGAGCAGCGTTGTCAGCGAGCATGGCATGTTCGAGTCGCTGGTGGTGACATGACATCACCGTTACCGCAGTGGTTCATCGACCGAATGAAGAATTCAGATGGCGACAAGTTCCACGGTTTTTGGGAAGCGATGGTCCGCCAAGAACTACGCGCAGACCCAACGCTTTTGCACAATTCGTGACAGAGTAGAACTATGGCCGCAATCATTCAGATCGTTGTATCTCCGCATGGCTTTACTGCTAACGATGTGGGACCGATTGTGGTTGACAGCGATCATGCTGATGATTATGTAGCGGCAGTCATCGCTGCACTCGAGGGAATTGATTTCAGCAATCTTTCAAATATCGCCGTTGATGGTAGCGAAGGTGGTCTTGTCGTTTTGAGTCACGATGGCACACCGCTTCGGCCAATCATTTGGGCAAGCGACACGGCTTCACAAGATGATGCGCAGTGGTGCCTCAAGAAATTTGATGAGCAGTGGTGGACCCATGAAGTTGGAGTTGTCCCGAGTCATCTGCATACCGTGACTAAGTTGTCGTGGCTACATCGCAGCGAGACTGAGATTTGGCAAAAAATGTGTTTCGCTTGTTCGCCCGCTGATTACATTCGTTGGCGATTAGTGAATGGTTCAGTGGGTTCACTTGTGACGGGCTCACATGAAGCAGCACAAACCGCGATGTGGTCAGCAAAAGACAATGCGTATAGCCAAGCAATATTGAATTTAATTGACAGCGAGCGCGATTGGTCAAAATGTCTACCCACCGTTAAGCCGACCGGTGCCATCGTGGGCTCTCTATTTGGCACTTTGGTGAACCTATAACCCTTTGTTCACCTTGTGGCAACCTGTGAGCCAACTTGGGTCAAGTAGGAGCAATTAGTTTGAGCGCGTGAGGCATTGGGCTATCGGATTGATTGCAGGCGTAACGATGTTGGTGGCTGCATGTGGTGAAGAAAATCCCAGTGCGACATCAAGCGATGACACCCATTCAATGGCCCAGCCAACAGTTGTTGACGCGGACATGGCTTCTTCAACGACATTGTCAACCCAGACAACGTCGACTCTGGTCGCAGGTCTGACTCCAGATACTTCGACCGTTACTTCAACAACTTCTCCTAAACGTAAATCTGGTCAAGTCACGACGACATCGGTGGTCAAAATTCAACCGTCGACCACCGTTCAAGCAGCCGGCGAAGTTATTGGTACAACACCTGTGGTCAGCAGTGCGCCGTCGAAGACACGCCCGACTCCGACGATCGCGCCCGAGTGTGACGTGATGCCATTAGCTGACTGTCGAAACGTTGACCTCAGAGGTCTCGACTTGTATTACGCCAATTTCCAAGGTGCGAATTTGGCTGGCGCCAACATGTCTGGCATGGATCTCACTGGCGCCGATTTCAGTGATGCCAATCTGACGGGGGCCAACCTGATTGGTGCGACTCTCGATTACAGCTTTTTCTTTAATACCAATCTGACAGACGCAAAATTGACGCGTGTGTCCATGGATGGCATCGTGTGGGACGAAACAACAATCTGGCCCGTCGGTTTCGTGCCGCCTGATTACTGATTCATTGACTATTGTTCTCTTCGTCAATTGCGATTGGGGAGAATGAACGATGGAAGAGAATTTCTACACTGCAGCCGCAGCCTTAAACGGTGCGGGCGTCCTTGATGTCAAGGCAATGGAAACTATTTACCGGCTTGAGTGCAGCGGTGAGCATTTCTACAACATGTTGGCCGAACGCATCGGCAACGAAGAAGCAGCCGAACTCTTACGTCGTAATGGTCGTGAAGAATTAGCACATGCTCGTCGCATCGCTAAGGCAATTTCGATTCGCCTTGGTCATGAATGGGAGCCATCTGCAGAAATCGCTACCTTGTTACCGATTCCGATGCCCGACGAAATCTCTGTTGAAATGTTTCAGGGAATTGTGCAAGGTGAAATGAGCGGTGATGCCGGTTACCAAGCATGGGCCGATCAAGAAACCGATCCAGAAGTTGAAAAATTGCTACGACTCAATGGTCGTGAAGAAACCATTCATGCTGGGCGCGTGAATCAAGTTCTTGAAATTCTGTCACGCTAAACAGGCGACTAGTTACAAAATTTCTGGTGCTTGATATTTTGATGGGATATCAACTGTTCCCTTTCGAGTTTGAATTTTCCATTCGCCGTTTTCACGAATGAGTTCATCGTGATGTTTGCCGATCATCGTGACTTGAGGTTGACCATTCTTGTCTCGATGGATCACTGTCCACATCACTTGAGACGTGGCAATATCTCCATGCAAATTGATTTGGGGGCTACTCACAATATGAAATGAGGATCCGACAAGTCCTTCTAACGTTTGAGCCATCAGAGCGCGAATTTCGTTACGTCCAGTGGCCCGACCAATTGGCCCAAGATTGACAGTGCCAGCGGTCGCAAAGAGTTGGGCGTAGGCATCAAGGTCACCTGTATCCAAGGCAAGCCCATAGTCAATAAACAGCTGTTGAATCGCCAAAATGTCTTCAAGTCGTCGCAAGCGTTCTTCAAGAGTCGGGTTCATGACACCAGCGTAGGTTGTCGGTAGGCAAGACTGTGGGTACGCCTCGCAGCGAGGCGTTCCTGAAACGGACTTGTATGAATATCCTCGTTATCGGCGCTGGTGGCGTCGGTGCATCTATGGCTTCCATTGCGGAAAGCCGCTCCTTTTTTCAATCATTTACCTTGGCTGATGTCTCCATCGAATCGGCACAACGTGCAATTGCAGTTCTTGACGACCCTGGGCGTTTTCGGGCTGTGCAATTAGACGCTCGTAGCGAAGACAACATTGTTGCTCTCATTCGCGAAGTAAACGCTGACATCGTGGTGAATGCATGCGACCCACGAATGAACGAACCCATCTTTCGAGCTTGTTTTGCTGCCGGGGTTCATTACGTCGACATGGCGATGAACCTCAGTCACCCACACCCAACAGATCCATATAACCAAGTCGGTGACATTCTGGGTAAAGAGCAACTTGCCGCCCATGAAGCCTGGGTCGATAAAGGTCTACTTGCACTTGTTGGTATGGGTGTTGAGCCGGGTTTGTCTGATGTCTTTGCCCGTTATGCCAGTGATCATCTGTTTGATGCGATTGATGAGATCGGAGTTCGAGATGGTGCCAACTTGGCGATTGAGGGCTACGACTTTGCGCCAACCTTCTCGATCTGGACAACGATTGAAGAATGTTTAAACCCGCCATTGGTCTGGGAAAAGTCACGCGGCATATTCACAACGAATTGTTTCAGTGAGCCAGAAGTTTTTCATTTCCCTGAAGGTATTGGTCCCATTGAGTGTGTGAATGTTGAGCACGAAGAAGTGTTGTTGATGCCTCGAGAAATTGAGTGCAATCGAGTGACTTTCAAATACGGACTCGGTACTGACTTCATCAATTGGTTGAAAACCTTTGCGTATCTCGGACTTGATTCGGCAGAAAAAATTGCGGTTGGAGATGTGAAAGTAGCACCGCGCGATGTACTTGCGGCCGTGTTGCCGAACCCTGCAAAACTTGGTCACTTAATGACGGGGAAAACCTGTGCGGGTACATGGGTTAAGGGCACTAAAGATGGCAAGCCACGTGAGGTGTACCTTTATCACGTGGTAGATAACCAGCAAACAATGGGGGATTGGGGTTGTCAGGCAGTGTTGTGGCAAACCGCAATCTGTCCCGTTGTTGCTCTCGAACTCATTGCCAGTGGTACGTGGAAACACTCTGGGGTTCGCGGACCTGAAGCATTTGATGCAGTTCCGTATCTGGAGCTACTGGCTGAATATGGAGCCCCACATGGAATGGTTGAGATGGGTGAAGGTCAATGGCCATCTCCTACTCGCACCGATGATCCGGGTTGGTCTCGTCCGGTTCGCAAGTCAACGACTGCGTAGAAGTTACTTCGTACCTTCAAGTTCGTAGAGCAACACGTTGCCGCCGCGGCGAACCCATAATCCAGCGCCAGCTTGGACAAAATACGGATCCAGCAATTCGCGATACCAATCGCCAGGCCGTTGATGAACTTCCATGTCGGTCGACGTTGAATCAACGATTGTGTGGAAGTCGAGCATCGTCGGAATTTCTAGATATAAAACATGGCGAGTTGCAGCAGCAATGTTAATGACTGCTGATTCGACGGCTTTGTCATCGGGGTATTGCAAGACACCATGACAGATCACTAGATCAAAGGCGTGTGGTGGAGTCCATTGCGAAATATCACGAAGCTGATGTCCAAATTTTTTGCAGGCATATTCGCTGACATCGGTTGATGTCACGCGTACGTTCGGAAAGTTCTCGTGGTACCAATCGCGCCAGAGCCCTGGCCCGGCACCAATATCAAGAACGGACTTAGGAGCAACGCCCCACCAGGCACACATGTTGTGTACAGCAGATCCGAGTTGGGCGATGCGTTTTTTGTCATGGACTCCACCGCGACCGTAAAAACGTTTGTAATAGTCGGCGTTGAATTGACTCATGGCTGTCTAACGCTAGACGTTCCAGTCGATTTGCGGATGTATTCGCACCGATTCAGAGATTCGCATGAGTTCTGAAAAATCAGATGGATTGATAACGAGACCTTCAATGAGATATTTACGAGGACCATCGAGTATTCCGACAAGTCCCGTGCTTTCGGCATTACGAAACATACGAAATTGATACAGACTGTCGCCAACATCGTTGGGTAGTTCTATCCATGAGTTATCAAGTACTGGTAACTCAAACATTTGGTGAATTAACCAGACATTGTCCCCATTCACTATGCGAAGAGATGAAAACTCGGGTTCGTCGACGAGCCAGTCGCCAGGTACCGCCGAGACTCCAATCATGGGTTGCACAATCGAAGTTTTCTCGGACATCACATCACCAGGTTTGAGGTAGCGCGCCGATTCGACGATGGTCGTGAGCTGTTTACCGAAAACTGGATAGTCGCTTGGCCAGGTCGCTCGAAATGTCACGATGTCGTTGATGAGATCAAATGTTGCGACGAATCCAACTTCGCCTCTGTGGCATTCAAAATTTTGAATTGAACCAACTTGGCCATCACTTGTTGAGACCCGCGAAGGGGATGTCCATTTATGTGCATCTTCCAATTCATACAGATGAAAATGTGTGCACATCTCTGCACTGAGGTTGATTGCATCATTGGTGCGCCAGCGACGAACCGACATGATCAACTCAGGATTGTCGGGGGCCAGATCTTCGATATCAACAATCTTGGCGATTGACGCAAGTTCACTGTCGTCAAGATTGGGGTAGTACCCCGGGGGGAGGAGCAGCGAAATTCCGAACGAAGAAAGCGTGTGATGAAAAAAGAGCATTAATCTTTAGATTTTTTCTCGGCCAAACAAACTTCCAAAGAATCCTTTGGTTTTGGCTTTTTCACTTCCGTTATATGTGAAGTCAACTTTGCCCATGGCACATTTAACTGAAGCCTTATTGACGCGCTCAGGAGCATGTTGGCAAATGAGAGTTTTTACTGTGTTGTCAACCAGAGACATTTGTACATCTGCTCCAGCGAAAGGAATCGAACCATCGTCTGGCGTAGCCTTGACCGTCGCGAGGAATTTCTTGTATGGAGTTTTTAGCAGATCAGTGACTGTACCTGGTTTTACGTCTGTCCCACGAGCAGCTTTTTCTTCAAAATATGACTTGATGATTGGGGTAACTTCGATCGAGGTTCGAACTACGAGATCGCCTTCATTGACGAAGTGCTGGGGGTCTTCTCCCTTGATCTTCTTTTTCACAGCCTCATAAGTTTTGACTGCTGCACCACCGACTGCAGAGGCAGCGTCGCCGATGACATCTTTGGCAGCTACGAGGAATCGCCAAACTAATCCAGGAGTCGCCATCGCTGCATTCCACATTGGAAGCAAAACATCTTCATAACCAGCAACTGCGACACGAGCAATGACTTTCGCCCCATAGCAGATCACCCACCAGGTACCCTCAGCAACAAATTTGATTCCTTCCCAAACTGCCAATGCCGCAGATTTGAGGTCAGCGATCAGGCCCCGAGCATTGGGCGATTCTCCAACAAATTCGCAAATAATTTTCGCACCTTTTTCAAGCAAGTCTGGTTGTGCATCTTTACCTGCTTTAACGTAACGAAGCATCCATGCTTCATTAATGCCAAATCTTCCGACGAGCGACATCGCTTCAGCGTCAAATTCTTCTTTGTCATTGATCAGTCCTGCGCTGTACTTGATAAGTTCAGCTCCAGCCGCATAAGCATCAATACCAATGTTGTCAACCGTTAAGTCGTCAACTCGGTCGGTGAGCTCTTTGGTGTTCTTGTCGTAATTTTCATCTCGATCCCCAGCTTCAATTGCTTGGTGAGCGGCTAATGCTTCCTTCGCTTTTACAACTTCTTCACGAGATGCAGTAATTGCGCCGGCAGAAGTCCATTGAGCAATCTTGTTTTGTAGTGCAACGAGCCCTTGACCGATTGCACCAACTGCAATTAAAGCACCACCAGCTACCGCACCTACACCAGTCGGACCAGTGACAAGCAAAGTAATTTGCCCACCAATACTGATGAGATCAGAAGTCAGGCGGAAAATTGAACGGATGTATTCGGATTTTGCTGAGGCCGAAAGGTTTGTGAGCGAAGCGTAGAGCTTTCGGTCTCCGATTGTTCGAGTTGCTTCCGGAATTTTCTCAATCTCAGCCTTTTTAGCATCGGCCTCTGATTTAGCAATTCTGGTTTCATGAATTTTGATTGATTGAAGTGCAAGATCAATCGTGCTGTATGCGAGTCCGACACCAGGGATTGCTCCAGCAGCAACGGTTGCTCCCGCAGTTGCAGCAATTGACGTTGAGTTTTGACAGATCGTTACAGCAGATTTAACTGCGCCGATCAGTTGATCACGAGCAGAACTTGCAGATTCTTCAGGCCATTCTTGTACAAGACGAATCATGGATGACATGAGGGACGTAACGGCGGCAACAAGTCCAACAGATTCACCGGAAATTGAAGAATCTTTAACGTCTTGCGTTTGCAAAGAAGGTTTTTCTACTTGCTCACCTTTCACGCCACCGTAAATTGAAGTGCCTATTTTCCCAAGACCAACTGCCTGCCCAGCATCAGCAACTTTCTTGTCATTGCTGTCTGCCTTAGGGTCGTCAAGACGTTGTATGTCGGGCAATGCGCGGCGTGAGAGTGCGGGCGCGTTGCCTTGTTGCACAACGTGGGTGAGTTCGTGGGCGAGTAGGTGGTCTCCGCTTGAACTTCCAGGTTTGAAGTTTCGTGATGTAAAGAAAACGTCGTTGCCAGTTGTGAATGCTTCGGCGTTAATTGATCGACACAAGTTGTCTGATGTGCCGTCGTTGTGAATTTTTACGCCACCGAGATCGGCACCAAAGAATCCTTCAAAGCGTGCTCGTACATCACCACTTAAAGATTGGCCACCGGAGCGTGCCGACATGATTGCACTTGCGGTGTCGTCGGTTGTCGCGAGTCCACCTCCACCACCTTCAACGAGACCACTGTCAGGAACAGATCGAGCAATTGATCCGGACGATGAAGAGGGTGCTGACACTGTTCGTCCGTGAATGCTCTTGACGAATTCGTCGGCCATTGATTCGGCTTCGTGTTCAAACGGGTCATTCGGCGAACTGACACTGAGGCGAGCTTGAACAAGAAGTTGCAAACCCTCAACAGACGCTGTTGTTTCGGGAGCGACGAGCGTACTTGTGGAAGCAGATGGCGAAGAGACGTGGGCAGGCTCGGATGTTGCGCCTTGTTGTTTCTGGTTGTCAGATTCTGCTGTTTTCATCGCCATCCACCTGCGCCGATATTAGCCCACATCAGTATCGGTAGATCTAGGCCAACGGGAGCGCACGTGCGAGATGGTGGTTGCTGACAGGCCCTGGAAAACAGCAGGTCCGACCTCGTCAAGAGCAAGATTGCGTAGATCAACCACGGTGGCCGAGACGGTGCGTTGAAATCCAGGGTGATGGGCAGTTTTGACGACAGGATCAAGGGGTCGAGTAACAAGGCCAGGTGCCATCGGGTCTTCAAGATCGATGTCATAGACCTCGATGATGGTGAGGTCTTCAATGGCCATGGCGCTGGCTACGAAGTGGCTCTCGATGACACAGGTCGTCCCAATAAACGGTGAACCGATCGTGGTGGTTCGCCAGCCGACCCGCTCAAGTTCGGTCATCACCGCTTGATGGCGCGCATCCATGAGGTTGTCCACTCCTGCACTCTAGTAAAGCCATGAGCGAGCAGATACGGTTGAAAATATGTTCAACAAAGTCGTCCCGGTGAATGCCAAAGTAATGGGGATTGCCAAGAGAAACCAGCGCGGTATGTTCGGTGGTCGACGCCGACAACCACCCAAAACCGCTCCAACGGATATTCCCGAGTACTCCTCGTGGATCGGTCGGTGGAGCCTGGTTGCTCAAACTGGTTACCGCGAATGGTTGGCTGCTCGGGCAATGGGTCCTGAAGAAATTGACGCCCACGTCAAATCGTTGTTTAACAACACTTGGGTCGAAATCGGTGACACCAAAGAGGGTGTCAAAATCACGACTTCGAGCAAAGTTCGTCGCAAGTTGCGCCGGCAAGTCGCAACATTTGAATATGTCTTAGACGGAATGACTGCACTGACCATGCAATCGCCACTTGGCCCAGTTTCGATGACTGCGTCAATTGATGGTGTTGCGCTGGTCCACATCGTTAATACTCCTAACGGAATTGAAACGCATCGACGTCAAGCAGTGAAAAGCCCCAAAGGCGATCGCTTGATGCAAACCATGATCGATGCCAAAGGAAATAACTCAACTTTGGAATATCAACGAATCAAGCAATGAGAACTATTCAGTTGAACTGTTCAACAACTTGAGCAAGATTCGCCTGAACTCAACGGTGTGACGATCTGAACGAATATGCACCTGGCCGCGATCAAGAGGAACACTCTTGTCGGCGAGGAATTCAATAATCTTTAAGTCTTCAGTGAAGATTCGATTCTCGTAATTAATTGCTGATTGAAAATCTTCCGGTGTATGGCAATCGTTACGAATCATCACGATGTGAGCCCGAGTGGTGTCGGCATTGACCGGCTGACACCAAAAGACAATCGCGTTGATCATTCCCGTTGTCGGAATCTCAAGACGCAAGTTGGCAGTGAATGGAACGCGGTAGTCATAACGCATGAAACGTTCTTGGACTAACGGGTGTTCGCCAGTTGCGACTAATGGGTCTTCATGATTTTCGATGAGGTGTGGATACTTAACAACAAATCCCCAACCGTCTTCACCGCGTTCGGTGGTGTAGTCGGTGACCAGCAAATCTTTGTCAGAACCAAATGTTCCGGCATGAACAAAAGGAAAGTGTGAGAAGTCAAGGAAGTTATCGACGGCCTGAGCCGCGCCTGCTTTGAAATCAACTGGCGGCATCCACACATGCGCGAGCGATTCATCATCCCACTCGGGAATTTCCAAGATGTCGGTGATGGGTTCAAGTGGAGACACCCAAATGAGGTCGTACTTTTCTTGCACGAATGGAGCGGTGAGTTGAGCAGGTGGCAACGTGGCATCGGCGCCAAGTGCAGGCACATGTGCGCACTTTCCGTCAGCCCCAAACTGCCAACCGTGGTACGGGCATTGAATGTTTGAGCCAACGACAACACCGTCAGAGAGTCGTGCGTAACGATGCGGACATACATCGGCGAATACTTTGACTTGTCCATCGAGTCGAACGACGACATACGGGTCGCCGACTAATTCAATTCGCGTTGGAGTTTCAGAAAAGGAATCGATCTTGCCGATTGGATGCCAAACGTGTTTGAGTTCAGGGGAGATGTTGGTAATTGATGTCATCGCTCTTCTCGCTCATAGGGCACACCAAGTGCAGCTGGTGCTCCTAGTTTGCGATGCGCAAACCGACTTGAGACGAGAACAAGGACCACAATGGTCATGACAAAGGGCAGGGCATCAAGAATGTCGCCACTGATGTTGACACCGCGAGCCTTGAGTGTGCTGCCGAGTGACTGCAAGGCACCGAACAAATATGCGCCAAGCAGCGTGAGGCTTGGTCGCCAGAATCCGAAGATGACAAGCGCAATTGCAATCCAACCAGCGCCCTTGGTCATACCGTCAACCCAGGTCGGGACAATGGCGAGGCTGTAAAACACACCCGCAATTCCAGCAAGAGAACCGCCAAAGATGGTGTGTAAGTAGCGGTACTTGACGACGCTGATACCCATGGCATCTGCGGTTTGTGGCGATTCGCCGACAGCACGAAGTTGGAGTCCGATACGTGTGCGGAATAAGTACACGGTCGATAACACAGCCAAGACCCACGAAACATACGTGAGAATCGTTTGATTGAAAATAATTGGACCGATCACTGGAGTGTCCGCTAATCCGAAAACATCAAGTCGTCGAATTTGACGTGTTGCAGGATTTTTGGCAACTTCCCAAATATTGGCAAAGTAACTCGACAAGCCAACTGCGCCCGCAAAAATAGTGATTGCCAAACCAGCCACGGTTTGGTTGGTCTTTAATGTGACGCACAAGAACGCAAGCAATGCCGACGTCAGCCCACCAGCAATCATGCCAATCACGACGGCCATCAGAACAGTAAACCAAGCGCTACCACCAACATGTTGTGAAGCCCACGCACCGCTCACGCCACCGAGCAACATCGTGCCTTCAACACCGAGGTTGAGAACACCGCTCCGTTCGGTGAAGATGCCACCGAGTGCGGCATAGAACAACGGGGTTCCGTAGAAAATCGCTGATGCGATGATGATGACGAAAATGTTGCTGTTCATGCCGCCACCGCCGTTGTCACTCGACGATTGGCTTTAATGCGATACTTAATCAAAATTTCTCCCGCAACGGCAGTGAAGAGAATCAGTCCCTGCAAAGTGCCAACGAGGCCACTTGGGAAGTCGGGACCTTGCAAGGCAAATCCAGCGTTGGTGAGTCCACCAATTAAGACTGCAACAACGACGGTGGTGATGGGATTGAGTCGTGCGAGAGCCGCGACAACAATGCCGGTGTAGCCGTATCCCGACATTTGTAGACCTTTTCCGTCAAGAACATGACGGAAGTTGCCAACATCTGCAGCGCCGCCAAGACCAGCCAACGCACCAGATAGCGCAAGAACAAGAATGATTGTGCTGGATGTTCGGATACCTGCGTAGCGGGCAGCCTTCGGTGAGTCGGCGATGACTCCTACCTCAAAACCAAACCGAGTGCGTTTGTACAGAACCCAAACAGCGACTGCGGCAATGATTGCGATCAAAAATGACAACGGAATTTTGATTCCGCCAATTTCATAGAAGTTCCAGACCGCCCGATCAGCGATGGGCTTACCAGCGGGAAAGTTCTTCGAAGCGGGATCGCGCCAATATGACGTCGAGTTGTAAATCAAGTAACTCAAGAAAATTCCGGCGATGTAGTTGAGCATCAACGAAGTAATAATTTCGTTGGTGTTGAACCTGGCGCGCAACACTCCGACTATGGCTGCATAGAACGCACCACACAACATTCCAACGAGGCACATTGCAACAACAACAACGCCGGTTGGTTGGCCATCGAGTGCGATACCGACTCCAGCAGCACCAACTGCACCGATGTACAACTGGCCTTCGCCACCGATATTGATAAGTCCCATTCGGAACGCAACAGCAGCACAGAGTCCAGTAAATGCAAGCGGTGTTGCGGTTTTCAATGAACCAGAAAGTGCCCGAGTACCAGCGAAGCCACGTTCAAAAATACGGTGGTATACATCCCACGGATTTTTACCAGTAGCAAACAACACGAGTGCGCCGAGAATTAAGGCAGTCACCAACGAAAACACCGGGATCGCCCAATTCAACCATTTGGGTTGTTCGAGGCGACGTTCAAGTCTGATTGGAGATTTCATACTTTAATTCCTCCCATAGTGAGGCCGATTCGCTCACGGTCAGCACCATCTGCGGGCACTTCATCAACAATGCGACCTTCGTACATCACCAAGATGCGATCGGCCAAAGACATGATCTCGTCAAGATCTTCACTGATGAGCAAAACACCGACACCGCTGTCGGCTGCTTGTACTAGACGCTCGCGCACTATTTCAATGGCCCCAACATCGAGACCACGAGTTGGTGAAGCCGCGATCAAAACTTTTGGTAGCGCCGAAAATTCGCGGGCTAGCAAAACCTTCTGGACGTTGCCACCAGACAACAAGCGCACAGGTGTGTGCGAACCAGGCGTCTTAATGTCGTAACGTTCGATCAAATCGGTTGATTGAGCTCGAATCGACTGGCGCTTCAAAATTCTGAACCGAGACATAGTGCGGTAGTTCTTGAGAGCCAAGTTGTCTTCGACAGAGTGACTAGACGCGAGTCCAGTGTGCAAACGATCTTCGGGAACATGGGCAATACCTTTGGCAATGGCCGATCGTGCCTTACCCGATTGCACATTCTCGCCTTGAACTGAAATCGTTCCCGACGTCATGGGACGCATTCCAGAAATGACTTCGGCAAGTTCGCGTTGGCCGTTTCCGGCGACTCCAGCAATTCCGACAATCTCGCCGCGACCGACGGTGAGCGAGATTGATTGCAATGCAACGCGGCCACGATCATCATGTGCGCTGATGTCGGAGACATTTAAAACAACAGAACGAGCTTCCGCTGGAACTGCACGTTGTACACGGTTGAACTCGACAGATCGGCCGACCATCAAACTTGCAAGATCACGAGTTGATGATTCACGTGTGTTGACCGTGCCGACATTACGGCCGCCACGCAACACTGTCACCCGATCGCTCACTGCCATCACTTCATCAAGTTTGTGCGAAATAAAAATGACTGTTCGACCTTCGGCAACCATGGCTCGCAAAGTCTTGA
Organism: uncultured Actinomycetes bacterium; assembly: GCA_903872155.1. Lineage (GTDB taxonomy): Bacteria > Actinomycetota > Acidimicrobiia > Acidimicrobiales > Ilumatobacteraceae > Casp-actino8. Next base: position 82,855 of record CAIQJP010000003.1, read on the forward strand.
AAAGCTCCGTGGTCTCAATGGGCGTCAACACCGCAGTTGGTTCATCAAGAATGAGAACACGTGCTCCGCGATAGAGAACTTTCAAGATTTCAACACGTTGTTGTTCGCCAACACTGAGTTGCCAAATACGTGCGCTCGGATCAACGGCGAGCCCATAACGATCGCTGAGTTCTTTGACACGAGCAGCGACAGCTTTTTGATCCATGAAAATTGATGAGTCAGATTCGCCAAGTACAACATTTTCGGCGACGGTAAAAGTTGAAACAAGCCGGAAGTGCTGGTGGACCATGCCGATACCGGCGTTGAGTGCATCGCGAGGAGAATTGAACTCAACCTTTGCGCCAGCAACTTCAACAGTGCCGTCATCGGGTCGGTACAAACCGGTGAGGATGTTTGAAAGGGTCGATTTACCTGCACCGTTTTCGCCGAGGAGAGCATGCACCTCTCCAAAGTTGATATCGAGATTTACGTGGTCGTTCGCGACAACCCCTGGGAACCTTTTGACGATCCCGGTCATCTTGATGGCTGATTCGAGCCCCATGTCATTCCTTCCCCGTGGACCATTGCGCCGATGGACCAATACGACATTAGATGAGAAAGGGGGCGGGCCATATAGCCCGCCCCCTTCCGGCATTACCTAGATGTGCTGAAAATCAGCTGGCGGGGATTTCTCCGTCGATACCAGCGACGAGGTACTGCATTCCCATCAGTTCACCATGGGTGTGTGTCACACCAGCAGCAAGTGCTTCTTTGCCAGTGTTGTCCATGATAGGTCCGGTGAATTCGCTACCAGGAGCAGCGGACAATTCGGCCATCTTGGCTTCGATCGCAGCCTGGGTGTCAGCTGACACCAATTCGCCGAACTTGCCAAGATTCACGAAACCATCAGCGATGTTTCCGTAGTAGTCGCCGGCAACCCAAGCGTGATCAAGGATTTGCTGAATACGAGGAATCTCGTAAACATCCCAGTGGTACGAGGTAGCGGTCAACCATACGGCGCCGTAGTTCTCGCTCTGGTCACGGTTGTAACCACTCCACGGGACACCAGCAGCCAAGGCAGCGTCACCGGTCGACGGCGAGTCGATGCCCTTTTGACCAAGAGCGTCAACACCTTCGGCGATCAGGGCTTCAGCAGCCTTGCGCTCGGCAGCCGGGTCGAACCAAGTGTTCAACCAAACAACCTTGACGGTGGCGTCGGGGTTCGAAACCTGAGCACCGAGGGTCCATGCGTTAGCACCACGAACAACTTCGGGGATCGGGAATGAAGCGAGGTAACCAAGCTTGCCGGTCTTCGATGCAGCGCCAGCGGCCATACCTGCGAGGAAGTCGGTATCTTCAGCAGCTCCGTAGAACTGTGACACGTTGGCTGCGCTCTTGTATCCAGTTGCGAACTCGAAGCACACTTCGGGGTGAGCCGCAGCCACTTCCATGATCTGATCCTGGAATCCGAACGAGGTACCGAAAATCACGGTGTTGCCGTCAGCAATGAGGTCTTCAACGGTCTGAGCGACCTGAGGACCTTCGGGAACGTTCTCTTTGTAGGTGGTCTCAATAGCGTCACCGAAGTGCTCTTGCACAGCAAGGCGAGCTTCGTCATGAGCCTGGGTCCAGCCACCATCGTTAGTCGGTCCGACGTACACCCAAGCAGCCTTCAACGGGCCATCTGCTGGTGCACAGTCGACGACTGGGCTGGCGTCAAGTCCGCCAGCTTCGGCCGGAAGATCGGCCCATGCGGTGAAGTTCGCCAATGTGGCGCCTTCTGCTGGAGCATCGGTTGCCATGGGGGCATCGGTCTCCATGGGTGCGTCTGAACTTGCTGGTGCTTCTGAGCTGGCCGGTGCTTCGGTGCTGGTTGACGAATCATCGCCTCCACATGCCACGAGACCGATACCGAGTGCTGCAGTGAGCAGAACCGGGACAAATTTGCCCTTGGTCATCCTTTTCATTTTTCCTCCCTCAGGGTCGGTCTAGGGGCGACCGACACCGAAACCTTAGTCGTTATTGAGCATTGTGTGAACCAGTGCACACAAAAAGTCAACACGCCGTTAACAATTCGTGGTGGATGACCAATCAGAGGGGTTGCTTAAAGCGCTGAACGGTGGTTCTGCTCCCAATTTTGGAATATTCAGGAGCTCATGAATTGAAAGTCACGATGATCGCCGCGTCAGCAACAGACTGACGCTTGATCTTTGATGTGATGGCGCTCGACCAGGTTAAGAGTCGAAACTGAATCTTGTATTTGTTACGCATCGCCTGATAGACGGGTTCGCATTCGGCTCCAGTAACAACCCGAGCTGTTGCTTCGATGACTGGCGTGCCGGCGACGACTCGACCGCGAACATCGCATTGTTGAAGTGTGGCGTTCGGATTATTGCGAAGGCGTTTGACTTTTCCTGAGTCACCACCAACGGTGAAACATGCTTGGTTGTCGCCGAACGGGGCAATCCACACCGCCGTCTTGACAGCCACTCCGGTTTTACGGAACGTACTGAACAAGACGTAACGGTTGTGGGCTATTTCAGCGTTCATCTCGATACAACCGGACATTGGCTTTTTTGCCACGGATGCTGACGTTCTTCATGGTGTTCAAGATGTTGTCCATCTCGTTGCCTGGAACTTCAACGATTGAGAACTGATCAGAAACTTTGATGTCACCGATGTCGCGACCAGAGATGCCACTTTCGTTAGCAATTGCTCCGACTAAGTCCTGAGGGCGGATACCAGCTTTGCGGCCGAGTCCGACGTACAACTTGGCGGTCGGTCCTGATCCGCGTCCACGAGCTGGTCCACGTTCGAAGCGTCCACCACGGTCGGGGCGCTCATCGCGACCAAAACGACTGCTGCGATCGTTACTACCGCTGCGATCGAAACGTTCGCGGCTGTCACCACGACTGTCGCCGCGACGATCATCACGTCGTCCATCACGACCATCACGTCCGTCGCGACGATCGCCACGATCACGACGATCACGAGGGTCACCGTTTGACAAGTCGGGAATGTCGACTTCTTCAAGTGATGACTGTTCGGCATCATGTGTGAGTTTGATTGCGGCTAGAGCGATTTGTTCAATGTTGAACTCTTGCAACAGGTCGGTCAAGACCGATTCGAATCGTTCTTGCGATCCGCCAGCCAAGGCCTCACGCAATGTTTCGGTGGTGAGTTCCATTTGACGGGCACGGAGTGCTTCAACCGACGGAACCTTTTCGAACGGAATCTTGATCTTGGTGAGACGCTCAATGTTCTGAAGCATGCGCTGTTCGCGAGGTTCAGCCAAAGTAATTGCGACACCTTCACGTCCGGCACGGCCAACACGACCGATGCGGTGCACATACGACTCTGGTGCTGAAGGCACGTCGTAGTTCACAACATGGGTGAGGTGATCAATGTCGAGACCACGGGCAGCAACGTCGGTTGCAATGAGCAACTCGGCGACGCCTGAACGTACTCGACCCATCACGCGGTCGCGCTGTTCTTGATCCATTCCACCGTGAAGTGCCTCGGCGCGGTAACCGCGTCCGTTCAGTGTCTCGGTGAGTTGATCAACTTCGCCACGAGTACGGCAGAAAACAATGGCTGCTTCTGGTGCTTCAATGTCAAGAATGCGGCCGAGGGCTGCGGCCTTGTGGTGACGCGGAATCATGTATGCCGACTGCTTCACCAAAGGCGAAGTTCCAGCTTCGGTTGTTGAACGCTGAATCGTGATGCGAATTGGATCACGTTGATGACGACGGGCAATGGCATCAATGCGTGGTGGCATCGTTGCCGAGAACAGAACCGTCTGGCGCTCTTTCGGTGTTGATTCAAGAATTGCTTCAAGATCTTCGGCAAACCCCATGTCGAGCATTTCGTCGGCCTCGTCAAGAACCACCATTTGAATGTTCTCAAGCTTGAGTGTCTTCTTGCGAATGTGGTCAAGAGCGCGTCCTGGTGTTGCCACCACGACGTGGGTGCCACGACTCAAAGCGTCGATCTGACGTCCGATGGGCTGGCCACCGTAAATCGGAACGCAACGAGCACGAAGATCGTGTCCGTACTTATAGATGGCCTCAGAAACCTGCATCGCAAGTTCGCGGGTTGGCACGAGAACCAACGCCACTGGCGATGGTCGATCGTTATTCATGTCAAGTAATTGCAAAATCGGCAACGCGAACGCTGCTGTTTTACCGGTACCGGTTGCGGCTTGACCCAAAAGGTCTTTGCCGTTAATCATGTGGGGAATGGCCTCGCGTTGAATAGGCGTCGGTTCCTCGTAGCCAAGGCCCGCCAGGGCCTTAAGTATCTCTGGACGTAGTCCTAAATCGGCAAAGCCGGTGTCCACGCTGGTTGATGTATCCATGAGCGTTTCTCCTGCTCTGTAAGGTTGTCCAGCCTACGGCTTATATACCCCAAACGTGTTGTATGCCAAATGTGTGGCACAACATGGGTCACACGCTGGTGTTGATGTCTCAGAACTTGAAGTCTCTGAACGCACGCAATGTGAATGCGGCGTCTTGCAACTTGTTGAGATGTTTGATCCAGACCTGCCCGATGAACACTTTTCAAATGCTTGAGTCAGGCGTACTCTGCCAGGGTGCTTGCTCAGTTCTCAACCCCTGAATTCTCGAGCCGTTGTGAGCTTGATCGCGAGTCACTCAGCCCATTTCGGGGCGTGACAGTGGCCCTCGTTGATACCGACCCAATCAACAACATGGCTCCCATCGGGTCAATCCCGTGCATTGTGGTGGGCCGCCGAGGAAGCGAGGCTGACCTGACGACTCATTGCGATGTTGTTGTTGACAACGATGACGAATTAGATGAGATTTTGAAGACTATCGAAAGGTCTCCTCACGCAGCTCTCGCCGCAGTGTTGTTGTTGCGCGGAGTTGAAAACCGGACCATTGAGGAATCTCTCATTGCCGAGTCGACGACATATTCACTCTTGCAAGGTGGTGCCGAATTCGCGCAGTGGAAAAATCACCGAGTCGGTAGAGAAAGCGAAGCTGCGGGAGAAGCAGAAGTATTGAGTGAGCGATTAGACAATCACCTCACAGTGACTCTCAATCGTCCAGCGCGACGAAACGCCTTTTCATCAAACATGAGGACTGCACTGGCAGAAATACTGCAGGTTGCCTTAATTGATGAGAGCATTCAGTCCGTCACGTTGCGTGGGGCAGGTTCTAACTTTTCAAGCGGTGGTGACCTTGATGAATTTGGGTCTTTCACGGATTCACTTTCGTCTCATATCTCAAGGTTGACTTCGAATGTTGCGGTAAGTCTGAATATCCTTCAAGAACGCCTCGGGACAAAATTGCGTTGTGAAATTCACGGCGAAAACTTCGGTGCCGGTGTTGAACTAGCCGCCTTCGCGGGATGGGTCGTTGCAAATCGCGAAACTCGATTTTGTCTTCCGGAGATCGCTTTAGGTCTTGTTCCGGGTGCAGGCGGAACCGCGAGCTTGCCGCGACGTATTGGGCGACAACGAACTACTTGGTTGGCGCTAACTGGTCGAGCAATTGATGCGCAAAAGGCTTTCGAATGGGGCCTCATTGATGAAATTTCTACCTGAGGGATCTCCTCAACTTCAGCAGCTGAATTGGCTTGCTCGCGAGTTTGAGTTGTTATCTGGAATTGCAGTTAACCCGCAGGAATTGCTAGTGCAAAGAGCGCGACATACGGGTTGGAAAGCGGGCCCGTCACAAAGTGTTGGTGGCTCGTGTCATCTCATGTTGACGATAGATGGGCAGTGGGTTGCTATCAACTTGGCGCGTCCTGAAGATCATGAACTTTTAGGCATTTTCTTTTCATTAGAAATCCAAATGAAGCAGCTTGATATCGGCCAACTTCGCAGCAAGGTCCGAACATGTACTTCATGGGACCTCATTGAGTATGCGATTGATGTCGGGCTTCCGATATCGCGACTCAATGAAGTGGGTAACAGTTATTCGTATCAAGAATTACCGATAAGAGTTCAACAATTTGAAAAGACTCGCGTTCGACCTAGGAGCAAACAACTCAAAGTTGTTGATCTTTCTTCACTGTGGGCCGGTCCACTTTGTTCACATCTTCTGCAACGATGTGGGTTTGAGGTGACAAAGGTTGAGTCGACGCATCGACCTGATGGCGCGCGGTTTGGAAATCCTATTTTCTTTGCCGAACTTGATGAAGGCAAGTCTCACGTGGAAATTGATTTCCATTCAGCGTTAGGGAAATCTCGCTTGCGCGAATTAATTTGCGAGGCCGATGTGGTCATTGAAAGTTCGCGACCTCGAGCACTGCAACAACTTGGGATCGATGCTGATGAGATCATGCGCATTGCTGAACCGCAGGTGTGGTTGTCGATCACTGGGTATGGCCGAACCGGAGTACATGGGCAGCGAGTTGGCTTTGGGGACGATTGCGCCGTGGCGGGAGGTTTAGTTGATTTTTCAACTGAATGGCCCCAATTTTTGGGAGATGCCGTGGCTGACCCGATCTCGGGACTCGTGGCAGCCACCGCGGTTTTACGAAATCTTGAGGAAGAAAAGTCCTGCTTAATAGTGGTAAGCCTGGCCGAGTCGACGGCATGGCTAAATAGTGTCCGCAAAATTCAAGAAAGTCAGCAAGACTCAAAGTTATGAAGCCGTACTACTGCGTTCGCCTTGAAGGACCAACGTGGTCGCCGGCTCAGCAGGCAAAACTTCGTGAACTGGTTGAGGGTTGGCTTGAGGTGGAGCATCCGTTTGATGACCGCGGACCTGGAGTATCAATCCGTCTCGATGCAGAGAATCCCGAAAAATGGTGGCGGTACATAATTGATGAATCGCTCAACGGTGGAGCGATTGTTTCAACAACGATCACGATCTTGAATTTGGAAAAACGTTCAACTTTTGAGGTCCGCACTTCTGTGGTCTCTAGTGGCGTGCGTGTCACACCTTTGAAGATTTCGGTATCGGTCAAGACGAAACGTGAGCTTTTGAAACGGGTTGTTGAAACGGTAACGCTCTACGACGCCGGTACGAAGATCGGCGCAAAAACTGCCGTGATTACAGAGACATCTGGAGCCGAAGCAATCGCCGCGTTCTTTGAAGCACCAAGTCGTGTTTTGCCAATAGTGATTGAAACGATGCCATCGGTCGAATCATCTGTTTTTGAAACACAAAAATTGGCTCCTGAATTGGCTGGGTTGGCACATGTTGTACAGATCGTTGGTTCGGCTCCCCGAGTTGCATTTAACGAATTTCATGGCCGCGATGTTTTGAGGCAGCAGGGCTTGGTCATTTTGTGGCCCGACCATTCACATGATTCTATTTCCGGTCACGGAATGTTGGCTGGTGCTGGTGAAAAAGACCGAAATCAGGTGCGGTCAACTGTAACGGCAATCGCAGCAGATTCATTAGCGCCGTTGCGTGCTCCACGTTTTCGTCGACGAGCTGCTGAACAAGAGGTTGAAATTCGCGTTGTCGAAGCCACGAAAATTGAAAATGATTCGCTGGGGGACCCCGAAACAGTTTCTTGGAATGAATACCGCAGCGCCCTTGATGGATGGCAAGAAACAGAAGAACATGTGGGCGAGCTTGAACAAGCAATGGCCGAAGCTGACCGCATCATCGCCGAGCAGCAAACAATTATTGAAAACAAAGATCAAGCGGTGAACCAACTGATCTTGCAGAACGTGAACTATGCGATTGAGCTCAACAAGAATCCGACTGGTTTAGTCGCTTCTAATGCTATTGATGCGGTGAACCAAGCCGCTGAACGTTGTGACTATCTCATATTCCATCCGCAGGCAATGGCGTCTGCCAGAGAACTTGATGGCATTGATGCCAATCGATTGTTGCAAGATTTAATGCGTTTAAACATCGTTGCGCGCGACTGGCAAAGTGGGCAAATCAATAATGCGTCGATCAAAGTGGCATGCCGAGGTTTAGGTCTCGATTTCGCGCCGAGTGTCGGCGACAATGCGGCGCAGAAGTTCGGTTCGGATTATGCGTTTTCCTGGCAAGGTCGCACCGAGTTTGCCGTAGCCCACATTCGCAATGGTAAAGGCGCTCGAATGTACCGAGTGCATGTCTTTTTTGACGATGAATTGCGGCAAGTAGTTGTTGCGTATGTGGGGCGCCATTTGCGTGGTAAGCGTGATCATTAGTTTCGTCCGCCACGCACACATTGGTTGAGTCGCGTGAAAGAGAGAGCGATGGCCAGGAAGAGGGCGTTTGGCACTCAATGAGCAACGAAAAATGAACAATTAGTCAGATTTTCCTTCGCTTTTTATTAAAACTAGCGAAAACCAGTGGCCTCTGAAAGGTCGATCAACAATTAATGAAACGACCGTTACCAAAGACTTGTACTATCAGTATGACAAAATAGTGTTGTTTATTAGGTCATAATGGGCGAACTATGACACACCAATAGGGCAAACTTCTGAAGTGTTTAATTTGGCAGCTGACAATGGAGTCATAGGTTCAAATCCTGATGATGACCGTGAAAGCTCAGCTGAAACTGAAGATTTCCCACCCGACCAAGCATGGATTCGTCGGTCGTTTTGGGTGAAAACCTTGCAAGATGCGCGCCGCCGCAAGACTTGGGTGCGAGTCAATCGTATGTACACCGAAAAGACGGCGGCCCAAGTAGCGAGCGATCTTCGCGCTGCTCATCATCGAGATATCAAAAAGCTACGAGTTAAAGGAATTCTTCCTGGGGATCAATGGGACACTCGCTGGAATTCGTCACCCGAAGGACCAGAAGGTCAGTACTCAATCTGGATTCGGTTTATCGGGACTGAAAAGTAACTTCAACTTCATAGTTGTTTGCTTTGTGAAAATTTGAGTTTTCACTGATGTCACATATCAACATTTCGCAAGATTTTTACCAACGCTCGAACGACCAGTTTTCAGGCTTGCCATTTTTGTAGGGCATCACGCCATGGAACGTGCGTGGATCATTGTCAAAAACGAGGGGTAAGAAATATCGGTCGCCCTCCCACATCGGAAGTTGCGCTGCATCACGCTCGACTTGATCATCGCTACATGCTTGAAGGACTCGCGAGATCGGAATCCAAGCTAAATCGCCTTCAACATTGGTTGATAAGGGATCGCCGGTCCACCCATCAATGATGAACATCGGTGATAACCAATCTTCTCCATTCGGCCCAAAGCCAGGCCATGAGACCGTGCCGCGTAATTTCATCGACGTGACTTCGATGCCGGCCTCTTCACGAATTTCGCGGCGCATCCCCGACGCCAAATCTTCGTTGGTTTCTAGTTTGCCGCCAAGTCCGTTCCATTTTCCGAGGTGTTCATCGTGGGCACGCTTATTGCGGTGGACGAGCAACACTTCATTGGTCTCACGATTCACGATGTATCCGAGAGTTCCCAAAATCGGCGTATAAGGCATGTCTCACTTGTATCAGAGATTGATAGGGCAGACTGTTGCTATGAGTTTGAAAGACGACTTCGCCCGAGACGGGGCCATTGTGCTGCGCGGTGTTGTCTCGCCACATGAACTGTCTTTATTGACTACTGGTATCGATGAAGTTGTTCGTCACCCAAGCCCACGAGCGAAAATTGCGAGTACTCCTGACGACCCGGGGTTTTTCATCGAAGATTTCAGTACGTGGCGCGATCATCCTGAGTTTGCTGAATTTGTGATGCATACAAAGTTGTCGAAAATCGCTGCCGAATTAACTGGGTCAACAACGATTCGGATGTACCACGATCATGTTTTGGTCAAAGAACCTGGGACGCGTCAGCGCACGCCTTGGCATCAAGATCAACCGTATTACGACGTCGAAGGTCAACAAAATGTGAGTTTTTGGATACCTGTTGACTCAGTGGCTCAAAAGGATTGTCTTGAATTGATAGCTGGAACGCATCGGGGTCCGTGGTTGATGCCGAGATCATTTCTTGATCACCAAGCGAAGTGGTTCCCCGAAGGATCACTTACAGAAATGCCCGACTTTGAAAATCATCGCGCCGATTATCCGATCGTTTCGTGGGATCTCGAACCTGGCGATGTGATTGCATTTCATATGTTGACGGTGCACGGGGCACCAGGTGTTTCGGGTACGAATCGTCGCCGAGTGTTTAGTTTGCGAGTTCTTGGGGATGACATGGTGTACGCACCGCGCGACTGGGTGACTTCACCCGATATGCGGGCCGTGATGAGTGCTGAAGAAGATCAGCGTGTTGCTGGCGAACAACTCAGGGGAGACTGGTTTCCACAGTTGTGGTCGCAGGCTTAAGGACTCAAAACTTCAGAGTCTGAGTACCTAAAAGTGTCTTATTCAACTCAGAGAATTAACTATGAGATGGTCAGTTCTCTTGTTGCGGCGTTGAGCTCAATTTTCCATCCGCCCTCGTGGGCAGTGTGGTGATGCCTTGAACACAGTGGAATCATGTTGTTGAGATCGGTTGGGCCACCGTTTTCCCAGTGATCAATATGGTGCACGTTGCAGTGATCAAAAATCACTTCACAATCCGGAATCGCACAGGTTGGGCATATCGCTTCGAGTGCTCTTCGTTGATGAACCGTCGCTAATCGTTTTGATCGGCCCACATCTATCGGTACGGATCGTCCATCAAGCACAACCGGTAGGATTTCGGCTTCACAAGCCAATCGGCGCACTGTTTCAACCGGTAAATCGGCTCCGAGTGCAGTTCGGCAGGTGCCACCAGCATGCAAACCGTGCTGCAACGTCTCGAGATCAACATGAACAATGATCTCGGCACGAGCCAGCACCTCAGAAACAGCTTCGCTGGCACCATTGACCAACGCAATAAGCGCTTGAGCCTGTCGGTGATCGTTTGGTTCGATCCATGGCATCACTTCAACGGGTGCTTCTTTGTCTCCCGAGTGGAACATGGCTTCTACAAAGCGGACGATCTTTGATTTCAAGATAGATGCGCTGATCGGATCGAATTTGCCGCTCACTGACAAGCAACCGTCGGCCTCAGTGCGCATCTTGAAAAAGGTCTCACGTTTTTGACGCTCAAAGGTTGAGAGACCGTCGTCAGCAACGACCGACTTCGCGGTTTCTTTGACCAACTGGTCAAATTGAGATGCCGTCATTGTGGTTGATGCTTCAACCAGTTCAGGCAGATGCGCCATGAAAGCATCGCGTTCTGCTCCAGCGATCTTGAGCCCACGACCCAAAGCGTCAACATGAGCTGCAGTCGTGTCGCCAGATGCCAACACTGCACCCATCTCAGGGGCCGCCTCGGTGACGAGTCCACGTGAAACGACTTCTCGAGCTTCGCGAGATGTGAGGCCGCCATGAGCAACCAGTTCACGCTCAGGGATCACAAACGTTGGTGCAACTGGGTCGTGCATCAACGAAATCATGCGTGCATTCAAAGCGAGTTTTTCAGCATCGAGTTTGGCCTGCAATGAAGAAACTTCAGACAGACGAACACGAACTTGCCCAATCGTCATGTCATGAATCTCAACCTTGGCTGGACCACCGGACTCGAACAAAAACTTCAAAATACCCCTGATTTCATTGATGATTCGTAACTTTTACTGCTACGAACGTATGTTCAAAAGATACAGGACGGGTGTTACAAAGTCAACGCAGCAAACAACAAATTTCAAAGAATCTTTGACGAATTTAAAAATTGGAATTTTAAAACGACATTGAAAACATTGGAGATTATTACAATTCTGAAGACACGAGTTTTCAGTTTTTAACCGGCGTTGGTTGTGGTGACATCGTTGGCACGTTCGCCAAGGTCGATGTACAACGCCACGCGATCTTCAATGATGGGATACTCACCATTTGTCGGCGGGGCAAGATCATCAATCGAAATCGTGCGACCATCGCAATCAGTAAATGTGTCAGTGCCAACAATTTGTTCGATTGCACAAGTGACATCGCGGTCAGCAGGAAACGCGTAGTACACAACCCAACCGCGTTCAGAGTCGGTGCCGTTGTGATCAAGAACAATGGTGCGTTCACCCGACGTGGTTCCGAGACCCGGGAATAACACTGGCCCGTTTGCATCAATTGACGTGGCCCATTGATCGACGTTGCCGACAGGGAGTCGGTCGGGAGTGAACGTTGTTGTTTGTGCTTGTTCGCCGGCCATCAAGGCGGCGATACCCCACATGATGAGCCCAAGGACGGCAAAGAACCCGAGTCCGGCCAGCACCGGAGCGACCGCACGGCTGATGGGAGAGCGAAATTCGGGGAGCGCCACGTCGTGAGTCTGCCCAGCATGAGACCGATTTTTAAAGTCCTTCGGGAAATATTTCGAGATTTCTCCAAAAAGTTTCCAAGTTTTTGTCAGGACCCACCGAGTCGTTGCTCTTGTACCCCGACAGCGCAACGGGCGCTGACAACGAAAGGTCCGCCATGAAAATCAACAACTTGTTCGCAAAAGGTTTAGTCATCACCGCAATTGCATCCACACTTGCCATCGGTGCCGGTGTGGCAGGCGCATCGGCGAGCGATGGAGAACACGAACGCAATACCTCTAGCTCGGAGCATCAGCACGGTTCGGATCACGGCCATGAGGATGATGACGAAGACGAAAATGGTCGTGGTCACGAGACTCACGGCCAGGGCCGGGGATACGGCCACGGCACTGGTGAGGACAATTGCGACGATGACGCCAGTGAAGATTCGAGCGATGACGATTTGAACGAAGACGATTTGAACGATGAAGTTTCGGCCCCCGTTGTGACGGTGCCGGTTGTTGATGCTCCTGTGGCGGATGCACCCGTTGCCGATGTTCCCGTGGATTCAACTCCTGATACCACTGCGCCTGACACGACTGCTCCCGACACGACGGTGGCCAGTTTTGAAACTCCAGCGGTTGCTCTCGAGATTCCCGCAAACGCTGCACCGAACGATTCAAGTCTCACGAACCCGCAAGTGGCCGCCGAGACAAGCCCGGTCTCTGCTCCTGAAGTGGCACGTGAAGTCGCTGAAGGCCCAGCAACGACCACGAGCGATTCCACTCTCGAAATTGCCGGTAACGAAACTGCCAGTGCAACGTCGAGCAGCCTTCCGATGACCGGCGCTTCGGGTCTGGCCTTGCTCGGCCTCGCCGCAAGTTTGCTGGTTGCGGGTTGGCTCGTGATCGCTGGTCGCCGCAAGCGCAACGACGTCGCCTAACCCCCTTGGGATGACATCCGCTGGCGGGCGGAGCCCCGATTCGGTTCTGGCGGAGCCGAGTCGGGGCTTTCTCGCGCCTGTGACACATTTATTGTGCGTCACAGTTCCGCGCCGTCGCGTGCGAATGTGTGGATGACGCCCTGATGGCGTAGGGTTTCTCTCTTGTGAAGCGGCCATACCGAGTCGTCGTTGCCAAGCCTGGACTTGATGGGCATGACAGAGGCGCAAAGACCATCACTAGAGCACTCCGCGACCATGGGTTCGAGGTCATCTATACGGGTCTTCATCAGACCCCCGAGCAGATCGCTGAAACAGCACTGCAAGAAGATGTCGATGCCGTGGGTCTGTCGTTGTTGTCTGGTGCGCATTTGACGTTGTTCCCCCGAGTGATGGAAGAACTGAAAAATCGTTCCATGGAAGACACCTTGATTTTTGGTGGGGGAGTCATCCCCGACGCCGACGCACGTACGTTGCGTGAACAAGGAGTGGCCGAAATCTTCGGACCTGGTTCGTCGTTGAAAGCAATCGCTCAGTGGCTAGAAGTAGCACTGGACGCCCGAGAAGACGCAAGTTAGAGAGAGGACATAATCAATGGATCTGTTCGAATATCAGGGCAAGCAGTACTTCGCCCGTTTCGACATCCCGGTGAGCCCGGGAGGCGCTGCTGACACTGTTGATGAAGCAGTGAAAGTTGCTGACGCATCGGGTTACCCCGTTGTTGTGAAAGCACAAGTACAAGTTGGTGGACGCGGCAAGGCTGGCGGCATCAAGTTGGCCAACAACGCTGAAGAAACTCGCTTCCACGCCAACAACATTTTGGGCATGGATATCAAGGGCCACGTTGTCAAGCGCGTGTGGGTTGAAAACGCGAGCGACATCGACGAGGAGTACTACGCGTCATTCACGCTCGACCGAGCTGCAAAGAAGCACTTGTTGATGTTGTCAGCACAAGGCGGCGTTGAAATTGAAGAAGTCGCCGAAAAGGATCCCGATGCAATTATCAAATTGCACATTGATCCTGTTGATGGATTGTCAGCTGCTGCAGCACACAAAGCTGCAGTCGACGCAAAGATTCCGGCAAAGGCACTTGATGGTGTCGCCAAGATTTTGGTGCAGTTGTACCGTTGCTTCACCGAAGGCGACTGCGACCTTGCTGAAATTAACCCATTGATTCTGAAGCCCACCGGTGAAGTGCACGCACTTGATGCCAAGGTCAGCCTTGACGACAATGCTGACTTCCGTCATCCCGAGTGGGCCGAGTATCGCGCGACAGAAGAACTTGATTCGCGCGAACAACTCGCACGCACACACGGCTTGCAATACATCGGTCTTGACGGAACTGTTGGCATCATCGCTAACGGTGCTGGTCTGGCAATGAGCACGCTCGACGTTGTCAATCAAGTCGGCGGAACTGCTGCCAACTTCTTAGACATCGGTGGCGGTGCTAACGCTGACGTGATGGCTGCTGCTCTCGAAGTGATCAACTTCGACGAGAAGGTCACATCAATTTTCATCAACATCTTCGGTGGAATTACTCGCGGTGAAGAAGTTGCCAAGGGAATTGTTGAAGCATTGTCACGCGTGACACTCAAGGCACCGATCGTGATTCGTCTCGACGGCACCAATGCTGAAGAAGGACGCAAGATTTTGGCCGACGCCGGAATCCCCGAGTCCACATTGATCTCTAAGCCCACAATGCTCGAAGCTGCTCACGCCGCTGTCGCTCTCTCGAAGGGGAAGTGAACCCATGGCAATTTTCGTGAATCAATCAACCAAGGTCATCGTGCAAGGTCTGACCGGAGGCCAAGGCAAATACCACGGTCTGCGTAACAAGGCATACGGAACCCAAGTTGTCGGTGGAGTCACACCAGGCAAGGGCGGAACTGATGTTGAAGGCATTCCGGTTTTCAACTCGGTCGCTGAAGCGGTTGCTGCAACGGGTGCAAATGCATCGTTCATTGCTGTGCCGCCCAAAGCCGCATCGGCTGCAATCTTGGAAGCCGCAGCTGCTGGTATCGCTTTCATCGTGTGCATTACCGAAGGCATCCCCGCACAAGACGAAGCCAAAGTGTTCAACACCTTGGTACGCGATTATCCCAAGACCCGTTTGCTCGGTCCGAACTGCCCAGGCATCATCAGCCCAGGTAAGTGCAACATCGGAATCACCGCTGGCGAAATTGCTGAGCTGCCCAAGGCCGGCAAGAAAAATGTCGGCATTGTGAGCCGTTCAGGAACCCTGACCTATCAGGCCTTGTACGAACTCAAGCAGCGCGGCATTGGCGTGAGCACGTGTGTTGGTATCGGTGGCGACCCCGTACCCGGCACCAACTTCATCGATTGCTTACGTGAATTCCAGAACGATCCCGAGACCGACGCGATCATCATGATTGGTGAAATTGGTGGATCAGCCGAAGAAGAAGCCGCTGAATTCATTAAGGCCAACGTCACCAAGCCCATGAGTGCGTACATCGCAGGTGTCACCGCTCCGGCCGGCAAGAAGATGGGCCACGCTGGCGCCATTGTTTCGGGCGGTAAAGGTACTGCTCAGGGCAAGATGGATGCATTGCGTGCTGCCGGTGTGAAGGTGGGTCTCAACCCGACCGAAGCCGGCGACTTGATGGCAGAAATCATCAAATCGATTAGCTGAAACATCCAGCAAGAATTGAAAGAGCCCGAGGCAACGCCTCGGGCTCTTTGCATTTTAGGTACGTGTTGAAAAACGGTTGCGTCAGTTTTGGCCGAAACCGTCTTTGATCTTGTTGACGTCGGTCAGGTCTTTCAAGTTTCCTCCACCAGCGGTGAAACTCATGATCGAGCCAGCGGCTGCAACAAGTCCAGCGAGTACTGACAAAATCATTCCGATTCCTCGTTGAACATCAACACCCATGGCTTCGAGCTCGTTCTTTCCGTCCAGCGGATTGAAAATAATGCGAATGAGCAATAAGACCGCGGCGAGACCGTTGGCAATCACCATCAGCATCGGCCAATTCATTTTTCCTTGCTTCATCTTTCCAGTGGCAAGCAAAACAGTCACGATTGCTGATGCCATGATCAAAATCCACGGAATTGTGCCCGTAAAGAAGAAGTCAAAAACGGAACCTCCGCTATTGCTTCCCATGCCAATTTCTCCGCCGAAATCAACTTTGACCCAACTCATAAATCCGAAAATCAAAAATCCGAGTGCGCCTCCGACCTTGAGCCAATCTGGTGTCTTGAACTTTGAAAAATCCATTGTTTGCTCCTTTATCTAGGTAATTGATGATGCGAGTTGCCTGCGTGTCAACTCAACTGTGTCGCAACTTACCCAATTAAATAAGTGCCGTATGACAACACTTGTCATGACCTTGTTTAGATCTATTCACGACGCCTAAGGTCATGGCATGCCCGCCGCCTTACTCAGTGTGTTCGACAAGACCGGAATCGTTGAATTTGCCGAGGTCTTAGCGGCGGCTGGCTGGGACCTCATTTCCAGTGGTGGAACGGCAAAAGTCCTGCAAGATAAGGGTCTGACGGTCACCGACGTCGCCGATCTCACGGGCTACCCCGCAATGTTGGGACACCGAGTCGTCACTCTTCACCCGACTGTGCACGCCGGAATATTGGCCGATCTCGATGATGCCTCACACGTGGCAGATCTCGATACCCACAACATCTCGCCGATCAGCCTTGTTGTCGTGAACCTGTACCCCTTTGACAGCAACCCAAGTATCGAACTCATCGATATCGGTGGACCCACTCTGGTGCGTGGAGCGGCCAAGAATCATGCCCATGTTGCAGTCGTTGTGCGACCAAGTGATTACTCGAGGGTCATTAATGAAATCAAGAGCACTGGTGTGGTGTCGGCCAATACTCGTCGAGACTTGGCGGCGATTGCGTTTACCGAAATTGCGCACTACGACATTGCGATTGCTGAATGGATTACCGCTCAAGATTCGGTGAATGAATCGCTACCCGAACACTTGTTGATCGGCACGTCACGAGTTCAAGAGTTGCGTTATGGAGAGAACCCGCATCAGTCAGGCGCGCGTTATCGCTTTGATGGTCAGAGCAGCTGGTGGGACACTGCCGTGCAGCACGGTGGTAAGGAACTCAGTTATCTCAACTTGTACGACACCGAAGCTGCGTGGCGATTGGTGAATCAGTTCACTGATGCGGCGTGTGTGATTGTGAAGCATGCCAATCCGTGCGGAGTCGCGGTTTCAGCGCAAGGTTCAATAGCCGAGGCCTATTCATTAGCCAATGCCTGCGATCCGGTGAGCGCATTCGGTGGAATCGTTGCCGCAAATCGCAACGTAACGCGTGCCATGGCCGAAGCGCTCGCCCCAGTATTTACTGAAGTTGTTGTTGCGCCATCGTTTGATGCTGATGCACTTGAAGTGTTGTTGGCCAAGAAAAACCTGCGCGTGATTTCGGCCGCCGCTCCATCGGTCCGCAAACTTGATATTCGTTCAATTGATGGCGGATTCTTGGTGCAAAACGCTGACACTGTCAATCTTGATCGCAGTACATGGAAAGTTGTGACCGAAACTCAGCCGACTGCCGAACAATGGGCCGACCTATCTTTTGCTTGGCAAGTGTGTTCGATTGTGAGTTCGAACGCCATTGTTTTCGCCAAAGATCAACAAGCATTCGGTATTGGTGCAGGTCAACAAAATCGCCTGGATTCAGCCCGAATCGCGGCTGAACGTTCAGCTGGCCGGGCCATCGGCGGGGTATGTGCGAGCGATGCATTTTTCCCATTCCGTGATGGTCTTGATGCAACCGCTGCGGCAGGAATCAAAGCGGTCATTCAGCCAGGCGGAAGCGTGCGTGATGAAGAAGTAATCGCGGCTGCTAACGAACACGGCATCGCCATGATCTTTACTTCTGAGCGCCACTTCAAGCACTGAGCGGCTTTCGCCTCTAAACTTGCGACATGGCTCGAATTGCAGACCTTCTCGCCGCGGGCCGAACATTTTCATTTGAGTTCTTTCCACCCAAGACTGATGGCGCGCAGTTGTCGTTGGGTCGAGCAATCGGTGAACTTGAACCTCTTGCTCCGAGTTTTGTCAGCGTGACGTACGGTGCGGGTGGAAGTACACGTCAACGCACTCATGCTGTGGTGTCGTGGATGCGCAAAGAAACAACTTTGACACCGATGGCGCATTTAACGTGCCAAGGCCATGTGCGCGCCGAGATTCGCGACATCCTCAATGACTACGCCGCTGATGGTGTCGAAAATATCTTGGCTCTTGGGGGAGACGTGCCCACCGATGGTGAACCCGCGCCAAGCGATTACACCTTCGCCAGTGAACTTCTTGAAGATGTGGTGGCCGATGGACGTTTTTCAGTTGGAGTTGCGGCCCACCCCGAACTTCATCCGCGGTCACCAGATCGCGCAACCGATCGTAAGTACTTGGCAGCCAAGTTGTCGCGAGCCGATTTTGCAATCACTCAGTTTTTCTTTGATCTTGATGTGTACGTGCAAATGGTCAACGAACTTGCCGATCTAGGTGTCACCAAACCGATTTTGCCGGGCATCATGCCCGTCACCAACAAGAATCAGATTCGTCGCATGGCCGAACTATCGGGTGCAGCCTTTCCAGCATGGCTGGCCGAACGACTTGATCGCACCGATGATGCCGAAGAAATTCGTCGCATTGGTGTAGATGCCGCGACTGAATTGTGTCAAGGGCTTCTCGATGCAGGTGCTCCAGGGCTGCACTTTTACACGATGAATCGCAGCACCGCGACGAGCGAAATTTACGCAAATCTCGGTTTGTCGCCAACTCGCTGAGACACAGCGACCCGCTTGCGCCTAGCGTGTAAGCATGATCACTTACGACAAGATTTATATCAACGGTGCCTGGGTTCCTTCCGAAGGCAAGGGCGTTCTTGAAGTCACCAACTCGGCGACTGAAGAAATCATTGCCACAATCCCCGACGGAACAACAGGCGACGTTGACAAGGCTGTTGCTGCAGCAAAGGCTGCGTTTGAGGGTTGGAGCGCATTACCAAGCGAAAAGCGCGCCGAGTACTTGATGAAGATTCACGCCGGACTCGAAGCTCGCACGCAAGAAATTGCTGAGGCAGTTGCTCGCGAAGTTGGTATGCCCGTCGGTATGGCAACCATGATCCAGGTCGGCTTGCCTAAGGGCAACTTCGCAATCACCGCTGGTCTCTTGGGTACTTATAAGTTTGAAGAAGAAATCGGCAACTCAATCGTTGTGCGCGAACCATTTGGTGTTGTTGGCTGTATTTCACCCTGGAACTATCCGTTGCACCAGATCGCGCTCAAGGTTGCACCGGCACTTGCTGCTGGCAACACCGTTGTGGTGAAGCCATCAGAAGTTGCACCAATCAACGCGTTTATCTTGGCCGAAATTGTTCACGACGCTGGCCTGCCTGCAGGTGTGTTCAACTTGGTCACTGGTGTTGGCCCTGTTGTCGGTGAAGCAATTGCTGCCCACCCCGACGTTGACATGGTGAGCTTCACCGGTTCAACTCGCGCCGGAAAGCGCGTTGCCGAAGTTGCTTCGCAAAATGTGAAAAAGGTGTCGCTTGAACTGGGTGGCAAGAGCCCCAACGTGATTCTTGATGACCTCGACGACGAAGGTTTCACCAAGGCGGTTGCCGCTGGTGTTGGCAAGTGCTTCTTGAACTCAGGCCAAACCTGTACTGCACTGACTCGCATGTTGGTTCCTCGTACTCGCTTGGCGCAGGCTGAGCAGATTGCAGCAGCCGCTGCATCAAAGTTCACCGTCGGTGACCCCTTCGATCCGGCATCGCGCCTTGGACCATTGGTGTCGGCTGTTCAGCGTGATCGTGTCCGTGGATTCATCCAGACTGGTATCGACGAAGGCGCGACTTTGGTGACTGGCGGAACCGCCAGCCCCGAGGGGCTCACTGCTGGTTTCTTTGTGCAACCCACAATTTTCTCGAATGTCACGCCCGATATGACGATCGCCCGCGAAGAGATTTTCGGACCAGTTCTGTCGATCATCCCGTACGACACCGAAGAAGATGCCATTCGCATTGCCAATGACACTGTGTACGGCCTCGCCGCTGGTGTGTGGAGTGCGACGCCCGAGCATGCCAAGCAGGTCGCCCGTCGCCTGAAGGCTGGCCAGGTTGAGGTCAATGGCGGCTCGTTTAACCCTGCAGCCCCCTTTGGCGGCTACAAGCAGAGCGGACTCGGACGTGAAGCCGGAAAATTCGGTTTGGAAGAGTTCTGCGAAGTGAAGTCAATGCAACTCTGATTCACGGCAGACTTGGGGATTAATGGCCCCGACAACTGAGACCTCTCGATCACAACAGATCAGTCGTGTGCCGTACCTTCCCGGCCTCGACGGTTTGCGTGCCCTGGCTGTTCTTGCCGTCATTATTTATCACGCCAACTCAACATGGTTGCCGGGCGGCTACTTGGGTGTCGAAGTCTTCTTTGTGATTAGTGGCTATCTCATTACGTTGCTTTTGGTTGCTGAAGAAGAACGTACGGGTGCGATTAGTTTGCGCGAGTTCTGGGCGCGTCGGGCGCGACGTCTGTTGCCAGCGTTGTTCACCATGTTGGTTCTGCTCATCATGTGGACCTCAATTCGTGAACGCGATTCTTTAGGTGCGTTACGCGGCGATGTTGTAGCTGGCGCGCTTTACGGTTCGAACTGGTTCCAAGTGTGGGTGGGTGCTGGTTACACGGCGGCTAATGATTTTGCTCCATTGCGCCACTTGTGGTCACTCGCAGTAGAAGAACAGTTCTACTTATTGTGGCCCGTCGTTATGTTGGTGATTTTGCGACTTGGTCGCGATCGATTACCACGCGTCGCGATGTGGTTTTTTGGTGTCGCAGCAGGCATTGCTGGTTTCGTCGCTCTTGTGATGCCGACTGGTCGTATTGGTGAAAGTTGTACATCAACCCCGAACGCATTTTGGGAATTGGGCAATCGTTGTATCAGCAAGGTTGATCTCTTGTATTTGTCAACACCCACGCGAGCGATCGGTCTGTTACTTGGTGCAGCGCTCGCAATCGTGTGGCGACCGTATGCATTGTTGCGCGGCCCGATGAAACGCAAAGGTCCAATGATGGATCCGGTGGCCATTATCGGCCTGGGTTTATTGGGCTTTTTGATCTGGAAGGTTCACATTGTTCACCTCGTGGGTGAAGATGGTTTACACGCCGACCCATGGTTGTTCCGTGGCGGTTTATTCTTAACGGGCATTGCTACGTTGATGGTGATTTCGGCGATCGCTCACCAAAAGGCATTCACAGGTCGAGTACTTGGCAATGTGGTTTTACGCACCATTGGTGAGCGTTCGTATGGCTTGTACTTGTATCACTGGCCGGTGTTTCAAGCGTTACGACATGAAACCGGAATCGCGCTCAAGCCGCATGAATTTATTGCCGCACTCTTAGTCACTGCCGCAATTACCGAGTTCTCGTATCGCTATGTTGAATTACCAATCCGCGAGCGCCGACTTAAGGAATCAATTCAATCTCTCTTGCGCAGCGGGCCTGGCGAATTGCGTCGTCGCGGGTCGTTTGGTCTGATCATTTCATGTTCGATTGCGTTGCCGGTTTTTGCAGTCTTTAGCTTGGCGACTGCTGATTACAAAGCAAATGATGTGCAAGCGGCGCTTGATGCCGGCGAAGGTTCGGTCACTGACGTGCTCGGCAATTTGACTTCGTCTACGACGCCGTCATCGGTACCTGAGGCAATAGCAGTGCCAACAGCAAGTGATGCTCCAACGACAACTGCTGCACCGACAACAACCACAACGTATGTGCCGCCGCATTACGACGTGTTCGCGCTCGGTGATTCGGTCATGAAAGGTGCAGCGCCAGCTTTGGCCGATTTGGGCATTGTTGTTGACGCAGTGCAAGATCGCCAAGGAAAAATGGGCGCCGATATTTTCGTGCAGCTGAAAGAACTTGGTGTCACGATGGACGCGGCTGTGGTGCACCTTGGCACCAATGGCCCGATGAGCCAAGAAACTCTCGACACCATGATGCAGGCACTGAGTGAAGTGCCACGAGTAGTCGTGTTAACCAGTAAGGCGTACCGCGATTGGACCGATGCGAATAACGAAAAGATTCGGGCCTTGCCAGCGACGTATCCAAATGTCACGGTGCTTGATTGGCAGTTAGTTGCGACGCTATGTCCTGGCAATTGTTTGACGGCCGACGGCATCCATCTTGAACGCGACGGAATGAAGTACTACGCCGAGGAAATCTGGAAAGCCCTTGGGCGCGAAATCGTGTCAAATTAGGCACTTTTCACGCCCATCACATTCATTTTTCTCGCTGAGTTTTCAGGTTTCGGGCTCAGGCGACATACGATCTAGGCATGACTTCTAAAACTCCCGTTCGCGTTGCCGTCACTGGTGCTGCTGGCCAAATTGGTTACAGTCTCCTCTTCCGTATTGCCTCAGGTGCCATGCTCGGACCCGATACCCCGGTCATCTTGCAGCTCCTCGAAATCACGCCGGCCCTCAAGGCTCTTGAAGGCGTGAAAATGGAACTTGACGACTGTGCATTCCCATTGCTGGCCGGAATTGTCGGCACCGATGACGCTGATGTTGCCTTTGGCGACGCCGATGTTGCTTTGCTCGTGGGCGCCATGCCCCGCAAAGCCGGAATGGAGCGCGCCGACCTCTTGAGCGCGAACGGTGGCATCTTCAAGCCGCAAGGTGAAGCCTTGTCACGTTCAGCCAAGCGCGACATCAAGGTGCTTGTTGTCGGTAACCCCGCCAACACCAATGCCTTGATTGCTCAGCAGAACGCCAAAGATCTCGATCCGGGCCGCTTCACCGCGATGACTCGTCTCGACCACAACCGTGCCGTGAGCCAGATTGCCCAGAAGCTTGGCGCAACAGTTTCAGATGTCAAGAAGATGACCATCTGGGGCAACCACTCAACAACGCAGTATCCCGATTTGTTCCATTGCGAAGTTGGCGGCAAGAACGCCTACCAGGCAGTGAACGATCACGCGTGGGTTGACTCAACCTTCATTCCAACAGTTGCTAAGCGCGGCGCGGCAATCATCGAAGCTCGTGGAGCATCGTCGGCAGCATCAGCAGCCAACGCAGCAATCGATCACGTACGCAGCTGGGCTCTCGGCACTGCACCTGGCGACTGGGTCTCGATGGCTATTCCGAGCGACGGCAGCTACGGCGTGCCCGCAGGTTTGATCTCGAGCTTCCCGTGCGTGTGCAAGGACGGCAAGTACGAAATCGTTCAGGGTCTCGACATCGACGCATACAGCCGCGGCAAGATCGATGCATCGACGGCTGAACTTGCCGAAGAGCGCGACGCCGTTCGCGAACTGGGTCTGATCTAGCTAACGGCGACTTGGCAGGCGATGCGCATCATTTGATCGACGCCTTTTTTCAAGTCTTCGTCAGAAATTCGTTCGACATTGCCGCCGTCAGGATCAATGACGTCGCTAACAGTCATGATTGCTAAGGCTTCAATTCCTTTGAGCGTGGCGATGGTGTACATCATCGATGCTTCCATCTCGACGCCCAAATGTCCGAGACGACGCCACATACCAAAGGTGTTGGGATCTGGGTCGTAGAACAAGCCACTTGTCACGATTGGTCCGACAAACACGCGGTCACTCACGGCACGGCTGAGACGAGCAGCTTCTTCAACTAACGAGAATGTTGCCGTTGGTGCAAAACCAGGCATGCCGCAATAGCGAATGGGAGTTTGATCGTCAGCCGACGCACTGATTGCAATCACGGTGTCGGCCATGCGTAGGTGTTTTTGTAATCCGCCGCACGTACCAACTCGAACGAGTCGCTTGGCCCCAAGCATGCATAGTTCTTCAAACACGATTCCCGCGCTCGGCGCGCCCATACCGGTCGTTTGCACGCTGATGGGCTTGCCCTCAAAAGTGCCGGTGTAGCCCAACATGCCGCGTTCTTCGTTCACTAGACGGGCGCCCGGATCAAAGAAAGTTTCGGCGATGTACTTGGCGCGGCGGGGGTCACCAGGGCACAAAACAGCGGGGGCGTAGTCGCCTGGTTCGGCTCGTAAATGAATGGGCATGTTTTCAGCGTAGGCGAGTCAGTTACTCTCATACTGTGCTCCCTGCGCAAATGATTAACACTCGCCGCTACGACCTGAACGATCGGGTCTTGATTGAGTCATGCGTGCAACAAATGACGACACAGGGTGTGTGCATTTTGAGCGATTTTTTGACGCCCGAAGCAGTTGAGGTTTTACGCCAGCAGTCTGACGCACTTGCACCTCAAGCCTTTCGATCGGCTTCACGCGCCACTCCATATCTGGGACCAGTCGATGAGACATTCCCGGTGGGGCATCCGTGCAACACCGTTACTCAGAGTTCGGTTGAAGTTGTTGCCTACGACCAGTTCGCTCACGAAGATGGATTGCGGGTCCTTTATGAATGGGATCCACTGCTTGAATTCATTCGCAAATGCTTAGGCCTCGCCGAACTTTTTCGTTACGCCGATCCATTTGGTGCGCTCAATCTTGCGGTCATGCGCGCTGGCGATTCATTGGGTTGGCACTTCGATATGACTGATTTTGTTGTGTCAATTGCAATTCAATCATCATCAATCGGCGGACATTTTGAAAATGCCAAACAGATTCGCAACGCTGAGCAACCCAATTACGAAACGATTCAAAATGTGATGAATGGTCAAGCGCCAGAATCTGTGCGCACTGAACCGATGACTCCAGGCACCCTGATGTTGTTCAATGGTCGCTGGAGCATGCATCGAGTGACGAAGATTGAAGGCGACGTACCGCGCTATGTCGCGCTCTTGGCCTATGACACCAAAACCGGCACGGACTCGACCGACACGCTGAAGTTGTCGCGTTACGGACGACTAGCGCATCAAGCAAATGGAGATATTTCATGAGTGAAACGAGCGAACTAGGTTTTGAAGTTGGCGAAGGATTTGCGGGCGAGGGTGCTAATGCAGCGCATATCAACACAGTTTTAGGAAAAAAATCTGGACCAGTTGGTAGTGCTTTTGTCACCACTTTGGGATCACCATCAGTCGGCCACATCCCGTTTTTGGTGGTGTGGAAACCCAATGTGCCAGTCACTCCAGCGACGCTGTTCGTGAACAAAGCAGCCATCGTCAACGACCGTCACGGTGAACTCACGTGGGGTGCGGCACAAGCCGGCGTCGCTCACGGAGTTGCCGAATTCGCGTCACGAAGGTTCGTCGAAATCGGCCAAAGTGACGCATTTGTCCTGCTCACAGCGGTGTGGGTAAACCCAGAGGCCGACGATGCCGAGGCCGTCTACCGAAATAATCATCAAGCCACAGTTGCTGCGCTCGAGCAAGGTTCGGCGTCTCCGACGCGGTCGCTCGCAATTCTTGAACACCTCGCCGGCGGTCAACCGAGCAACCCGTACTTCATCCGGGGCTGAAGAACTTGACCGGTTGAAGGAACTCATCAGATGTCTTGTGCGCTTGCGCGCTGCCATCTGTCAGGGCTTTTGTCAGATTTCCCCTTGCATTAGGGGTCTGGTTTAGAGCAGAATGACATGCATGTAGTTACACGTGTGGAACTGCCCTGCGCATTGCGCGGACAAGAACCACACACGAGTGACCTAAGGGTCAAGATGGCAGGCAGCCACATGAACGAATCGATGAGCGAGAACAACAACTGGCAGGACCAAGCGAACTGCTTGGGCGTCGACCCCGACCTCTTTTTCCCCGAGCGTGGAGCTTCCACCCGTGAGGCCAAAGAAGTCTGCCGTGGCTGTGTTGTACGCATGGATTGTCTTGAGTACGCACTGGTGAATGGTGAGAAGTTCGGTATTTGGGGTGGCTTGTCAGAACGCGAACGCCGTCGTTTGCGTCGCCAGCGCGCTCAGTCAAATCGTCGTATTGCCACCGCCTGAATTTTTCATCGTCAAGCGGTGAATGTGTAGCCGTGACTTCGGCGAAATTCGATTGTTTGTTCTGCGCTGAGATCGAGTTCATTCCAACGGTGCTGTGAGATCTTGTTCAGCGCGTACTTCGACATCAGACCAACAAGTTCACAATGGTCAATCTCTACATTGTGTTGTTGAGCGAAGTAGAGAACGCGGTCGGTTGCAATGTCGGGACCAACTCGTTCGGGATCAATCAGATTCATGCTGATTTGCCAATGATTTCCTACCTGAAGTGCCAATGTTCGAATACCGTCACCGCGTACTGATTGCGCAATAGATCGGGCATCTTTTTCAGATGTCTTCATGTCTAGCCAGACGTTGTAAGCGACCAATAAATTGCGGGCGCCAACAGACATCGCGCCAGCAGTTGAGTGGGGGACAACTGGTCCGTATTGCGGTTGCAGGTTCGTCCACGCATCACGACGTAATTCTGGAAGCGATCGTTCGGTGCCATAAACAAAACATGGCACCAATAATTCAGAGCTGGCCCAGCGAGCGAAATCATCGCGGGCTAATAGAGCCTCATCCATTGTTGATTCATCAAGCGGAACGAATGGAACAACATCAACGACACCGAGTCGAGGATGAACACCTTGATGCGTATCCAGTTGAAGAAGTTGCACTGCAAGTTTGGTTAACCGTTGCGGTGCGTGGATTCCGGTCAATGTGAAAACGCTGCGATTGTGTTCGACGTCAAAATGAACATCAAGAAGGTCATCAGCGCAAACGGCTGCCAGTTGACGAAGCGTGTTGACATTGCGTCCTTCGCTGATATTGATGACGCACTCAAGCACAGCTCCACTTTGGCACATTGGCTTTTGGCGTCTACTTTTCGTGGGCACAGGGGTGATTTGCGCAGTGCTGAATGCTCTGTGCCCAAATAGTGCTACCCTGAAAACATGCTTGCTGGCTTATTTGATGGACCTGAGGTCATTGTTGTACTTGTCGTGATTTTGGTGCTCTTTGGGGGCTCGCGCATCCCGAAGTTGGCTAAGAACCTTGGTCAGGCACAGAAAGAATTTAAGAAGGGCTTGGCCGAAGGCGCCAAGGAAGACGACGACTCCAAATCAGAATGATTCACTGATCCGAGCCCTGGCGGGATCGGATCAATTTCTGAGGTAGAGAGAGGTTTAGAGCGCCCGGACGGCGATACGGCGACGCTTATTGATGCGACGACGCTCACGTTCGCTGCAACCGCCCCACACACCGTGATCGATGTGGTTTTGGAGGGCGTATTCCAAGCAAGCGGCAGTCACAGAACAGGTCGCGCAAATCTTGCGGGCCTTGTCGACGCCCACCCCGTCACTCGGGAAAAAGGTGTTTGGCGGGTAGGCGCGGCAAGCGCCATCGGCCATCCAGGTGGCTACTGAGTCTTCATTCATGAGTATTTCTCCTTGTGCGAAGGTGGTTTCCGCCCGCTTCGCCCTATGAGAAGTTGAGTTCTCGTTGACCCCAATGAGACGTTCACCGGGGTTGATGGAGTTCCCAACCGCTTTCAGTTAACCATGCCTGGCTCGGGAGAACCAGTCAGGGTTAGTTCTGACACGCAAGTATCGCCGATAGGGTTTGTCTGACCAGCGGTTTTCCTGGTGAGAAATCGGTAAGTTTTTCGGCACACGCCCGAGAATCCACCAAGATCTTGCCCGACCAACGGCATTTCGCACTCAAGGAGTTCCATGTCCGATCTACATACCTCAGCACAATCTCGAGCACATGTCCGCATCGTGTTTCTCGGCCCAGTAGCTCCGCACTGGGACGTCGTTGGCGACTTTGGCGATCGAGTGGTCATCGAAGAATTCCGCACCCGTGCCTTGGCACGTTTAGTTCTGTTGCCGTACACCGATCCGCAGTTCAAGCGCAATCGTGAGCGCATCATGCGCGATGGTGAGCGCGAAAACGTGACGGTCGAGTGGGATCTCGGTTTCGACGAAAATCTTTCCTGAACATCAGGTAAATACGCCGACTTCACGTCGGCGCTGACTATTGAATGGGATCCGCGTGGATCATCGTTTACTGAACCGAGAACTGAGTTGGCTTGATTTCAACGAGCGCGTGTTGCGTCTCGCGACTGAGCCTGGCATCCCGCTCCTTGAGCGTTTGAAGTTCTGCGCCATTTTCTCGTCCAACCTTGATGAGTTTTTCCAAGTTCGTGTCGCGGCAATGAAAGACCAAGAGGCAGCCGGAATCACCGCACGTTTGCCCGATGGGTTAACTCCGGCTCAGCAACTTTCGAAAGTTCTGGCGCGAGTACAAGAGCTTTCGCAACGGCAGCAACGACTCTTGAATGACGTGTTGTTGCCACAGTTGCAGCGTGAAGGCGTTGAACTGTGCACGTGGGCTGATCTGACAACAGAAGAAATCGCTTATCTGGATGACTTTTATCAGCGGCGAATCTTTCCGGTACTCACACCACTTGCCGTTGATCCAGCGCACCCTTTCCCGTATGTGTCAAACCTTGCGTTAAGCGTCGCCACCATCGTGCGCGACCCTTCAACTGATGAAGAACGTTTCGCCCGAGTCAAGGTTCCGACTCTTTTCCCACGACTTTTAGCGTTACCCGGTGGTATGCGGTTTGTCCCCGTTGAACAAGTGATTATTCAAAATCTTGATTCACTCTTTCCCGGAATGAAAGTTGCGCATTCAACAACGTTCCGCATTACTCGTAATGCCGACTTATCGCTTGAAGACGAAGATGCTGACGATTTGTTGCAAGCAGTCGAACTCGAATTGCGTCGTCGTCGATTTGGTCGCGCCGTGCGACTCGAAATTGATCACAACGTTTCCCCTGAAATGTTGGCGCTTTTGACCGAAGAACATGATCTCACTGGACTTGATGTGATCCCAGTGAATGGCCTCGTTGACCCGACCTGTTTGTGGCAGATGCACGCGGTTGATCGCCCTGAATTGAAAGATGATCAGTGGCAGCCAGTCACAGCAGGACGATTAGCTGCTGCCGAAGAACTTGATCGCTCAATTTTTGCCGTTGTTCGCGAGCGTGCGTTATTACTTCACCACCCCTATGAAAGCTTTGCGAGCTCTGTCGAAGAATTCTTGTCGCAGGCCGCCGATGATCCGCGGGTGCAAAGTATCAAGATGACTTTGTACCGCACCAGTGGCGATAGCCCCATTGCGCGTCACCTGATTCGTGCAGCCGAGCGCGGTGTGCAAGTTGCGGTTTTGGTTGAATTGAAAGCTCGCTTTGATGAAGCGACCAACGTGACGTGGGCGAAGGCTTTTGAACGCGCCGGTGTACACGTGGTGTATGGCTTGGTCGGATTAAAGACACATGCCAAGTGTGTTTTGGTGGTGCGCGAAGACAGTGATGGTTTGCGGCGTTACGTGCACCTTGGCACCGGCAATTACAACTCACGTACTGCGCGTCTATATGAAGACCTCGGGTACATCACCAGCGAACCCGACATCACCGCCGACGCCGCGCAATTGTTCAATCACCTCACTGGTTACAGCCGCGACGTTGAGTACAACCGACTCCTAGTTGCCCCCGATTATTTACGCAGCCGCTTGATCGACCTGATCCGCGGTGAAGGGGAGATGGGTGATCAAGGCCAAATCACCATCAAGGTCAACTCGCTGGCCGATGCCGAAATGGCCGAAGAGTTATATGCCGCGAGTCAAAAGGGCGCCAAAGTTGATTTGATTATTCGCGGCTTGTGTTGTTTGCGAGCCGGCGTGCCCGGGCTCAGCGAGAACATCCGAGTCCGCTCGGTTTTGGGTCGCTATCTCGAGCATTCACGAGTCTTCCGCTTTGCGAACGGCCAAGGCGCCGGGGTGCCGCTGCACCTCATCGGATCGGCCGATCTCATGGGACGCAATTTAGATAAACGAGTTGAAGTGTTAACCCCCTTGACACATCCCAAACACCAGGACTGGCTCAACAAAACGTTCGAAACTTTGCTCTCGGAGACGGCGGCGGCGTACGAATTGTTGCCCGATGATTCGTGGACACGCGTCGGACCAGCACTTTTCGAGCCGCACCCGCAACGAATCCTGTATGAATGGGCGGCCCATCAACAAACTCGCCGGATTAGCCGCGAGTAGCCTCACCCCAAGATGTTCGCTTGAGTTAACCTCTCGTTCATCTGAACAACAGGTAAACGAAAGATTACATTTCTAAGGTTCGTTCCGCACGGCAGTTGAAATCGTGTGAAACCTACCCAAGGAGACATATACCAATGAAACTCAAACAGTGGTCGCTACTTGCAGCCCTGACCGTCACGCTTCCACTCGCAGCTTGCGGTGGAGACGACGGCGCCTCATCAACCTCGGACGCTCCGGCAACATCGGACGCCCCCGTTTCAACTGATGCTCCCTCGACTGGTGAAGGTGGCAGTGTTTTCGTTACTGGTTCATCAACCGTTGAGCCCATTTCCATCAAAGTCGGCGAACTCGCCGGAACCGCCGAAGGCGGAAACCTCAAGGTCACCGTTGAAGGTCCCGGAACTGGTGACGGATTCAAGAAGTTCTGTGCTGGCGATGGCGACATTGCCGATGCCTCACGCAAGATCAAAGACGAAGAAGCTACTTTGTGCGCCGACGGCGGAGTTGAGTACATCGAACTCGCCGTCGGAATCGACGGATTGACCGTGGCAACCAGCCCGAAGAACACCGCAGTTGAGTGTCTCGACAAGGCCGCTCTCTACGCCCTCATCGGACCCGAGTCCGAAGGATTCTCGAGCTGGGCTGACGCCAACGCGATTGCCGGCGAATTGGGATCGGCATTTGCAACCTTGCCCGACGCACCGTTGAGCATTTTCGGACCTGGTGAAGAAAGCGGAACGTACGACTCGTTCGTCGAATTCGCCATCAAGTCAATTGCAACCGATCGTGCAACCGATGTTGTGACTCGTGCTGACTACACCGCCAGCCCCAATGACAACGTCATCGTTGACGGAATCGAGAGTGCTGACACCTCGCTTGGTTGGGTCGGCTACGCCTACTACAAGGCCGAGCAGGCTCGTATGAAGGCCATCGCCATTGCTGACAAAGACGGCAATTGTGTTGCCCCGACCGACGCCACCATCGCTGATGGTTCGTACCCCTTCTCCCGCACGCTGTACATCTACGTAAACAAGGCCAAGGCTGTTGAAAACCCAGCCGTCGCCGCTTACGTCGACTTGTACTTGTCGGCCCAGGGTATTGAGCAAGTCAGCGCCGCTGGATACATTCAGCTTGAAGCAGCAACTCAGCAGTTGTCGCTCGACGCCTGGACTGCGCGAGGCTAGTTAGTAATGAATGGGTTGCTGGCTGTCGCGGATCTTCGAGGAGATCCGCGACGCCGCGCTCATGATCGGCGCATGCGTCGACTTTTAGGTGGATCAGCGCTCGTCACGATTGTCGTGAGTGCGCTGATTTTGTTTGTGTTAGCCCGAGGAACTCTCGATTTTCTCCGTTCAGTTGGCTGGGACTTTGGCATTTTGCGCGATTCCAGCAAAGCCCCTGGCTGGTTTCCACGTCGTGAACGTTTCGACCTGCTGACGATTTTCGCCGGCAGCGTCATTATGGGAATGATTGCGATGTTGGTCGCAGTTCCGCTTGGACTGGGAACCGCGGTGTACCTCAGCGAGTTCGCCCCATCGAAAGTTCGCAAAATATTGAAACCGATTGTTGAAGTCTTGGCGGGCATTCCGTCGGTCATCGTCGGATATTTCGCTCTCAAGTTCATCGCCCCAAACATTGTGAATCCGATTTTTTCACCAGACCAGCCCCGCAACATGTTGGTGTCTGGTCTCGCCATTGGCGTTTTAGTTGTTCCGATTATGGCGTCCATTAGTGAAGATGCTTTGCGTGCCGTTCCGTCGTCGCTACGTGAGGCGAGTTATGGAATTGGAGCACGTAAGAGCACAACGACAATTCGTGTTGTGCTCCCGGCAGCTGTTTCTGGAATCGTTGCCGCGTTCATCATCGCGACGTCACGTGCCATTGGCGAGACGATGGTCGCAGCAATGGCTGGTGGTCGTGACGGATCAGGCCCACGCACACTCAATCCGCTCGAACCTGGTCTCACTATGACTGCTGCAATGACCAACGCCGCGGGTGGCACTGATCAAGTAAATGCGGGTGCACCATTTCAAGTTTTGTTTTTCGTTGGCTTGTTGTTGTTCATGATGACAATGACGCTCAATGTCATTGGCGATCGTTTTGTGCAACGCGTTCGGCAGCAGTACTAGGACATCATGGCCATCGTCACCGATTCTCAGCGCTCTGTCACTCGTTCTGAAGTGCATCAAGCCATCACCCGTCAGAACAAACACATACCGACGATCGCGCTTGGTGTTGCACTACTCGTTGCAGTTTCGTTCACTCTTTTAACTCTGTTCGCGTTGCTCGCGCGAATTATCACTCAAGCAATTCCGGCTCTCACTGAAAAGGGGAGTGGATTCCTGACCGACACCATTGGTTCTGAAGCCAGCAAGGTCGGTATATGGCCAGGTTTGTTTGGTTCTTTTGGTATTGGACTCGGAGTTTTGGTCATCGCGGTGCCGCTCGGAGTTGGTGCAGCGATTTATCTCGAGGAATACGCCAAGAAAAATGCTATGACGCGTTTCATCATCGTGAATATTCGCAATCTTGCAGGTGTGCCTGCAGTGATTTATGGCGTGCTTGGTCTCATCATTTTTGTCGGTTGGCTCAAGCCGGTCACTAACGGCGGCACTGTGATTGCCGCTGCCCTCACATTGGCCATCCTGGTTTTGCCAGTCGTGATCATTACCAGCATGGAAGCTATTCGTGCCGTTCCACTTGGTTTGCGAGATGCTGGTTATGGAATTGGTGCGTCGCGCTGGGAAGTCACGCGCGATCACGTCATTCCTTATGCAATGCCCGGAATTTTGACCGGAACAGTTTTGGCACTTGCTCGCGCGCTTGGCGAAGCGGCCCCGTTAATCATGATTGGTGCCATCACCGGACTGCTTCCCGAAACATCACTGTCAGGAAAGTTCACAGCAATTCCGATGTTGATCTACAGCTGGTCGGGCCGACCCGATTCCGGAGACGGCGGTGTTGGCTGGTCAAATGCTGCGGCAGCAGCTGGTTTGGTTTTATTGGTTTTAGTTCTGGCATTTAATGTCGTCGGAATTTTGTTGCGGAATCACTTCGAAGCCAAGCGGGTGGGCACGTAATGAGTAATGAAACTGCGGATAATTCAAGCGTGACAGCAACAGCTGTTCCGCTGATCTCAGAGGTCAAGGAGCGCCAGATGGCAAACGAAATGAGTGAGTCACCGGTTTTTGCGGTGAAAGACCTCAGTGTGAAATACGGTGAATTCCGTGCAGTTCGTGATGTCACTCTTGACATTGGACAACATCAAATCACTGCTTTCATCGGACCTTCGGGTTGCGGAAAGACAACCGTTTTACGTTGTCTCAACCGCATGAACGATTTCATTGACTCAGCCAAAGTTGAAGGTCTCGTTGATTATCACGGAGTCGATTTGTATAACTCTGAAGTCAACCCCAACGAAGTCCGCCGCCGTATCGGCATGGTCTTTCAAAAGCCCAATCCTTTTCCGAAGAGTATTTTTGACAATGTGGCATACGGCCCGCGTCTTGTCGGGAAGATGTCAAAGTCAGACCTCAATGATCTCGTCGAGAAATCCTTACGTCGTGCGGCGTTATGGGATGAAGTGAAAGATCGCCTCAAAGCATCAGCTCTCGGCTTGTCTGGTGGTCAGCAACAGCGTTTGTGTATTGCTCGGTGTATCGCAGTTGAACCCGACGTGATTTTGATGGATGAGCCTTGTTCAGCACTCGACCCTATTGCGACGACGCGGATCGAAGATTTAATGCAAGAAATTAAGAAGGATTACACGATCATCATCGTGACCCATAACATGCAACAGGCTGCCCGAGTGAGCGATCGAACAGCCTTTTTTACCACAGAAGTGAATACCCAGAGCGACCGTCGCACTGGCGTCATGGTTGAATTTGATCTGACAGAAAAGATTTTCTCGGTTCCTTCAGATGAGCGAACCGAAGCGTACGTAACAGGAAGATTCGGTTGAGGAGGCAGAAATGAATGATGCTCGCAAAACATTCCATCGTGACTTAGATGATGTTCAACAAGAACTGGTTCGTATTTCAGCCGGAGTTGTGGAAAGCATTCCGAAATGCACAGCAGTCTTGCTTGAGCAAGACTTGACTGGCGCCGAAACCATGATTAGCGCCGACGATGAAATTGATGCCCGAACAATTGATCTTGAGGACCGTTGTATTCAGATTTTGGCTTTGCAGGCACCTGTTGCTGGCGAATTACGCCAAGTGATTTCAGCGCTCAAGATTTGCGCCGAAATTGAACGTTCTGCCGATCTAGTGGTCAATATTTGTAAAGCCGCTCGGCGCATATATGGACATGATTTCGACCCGCGACTTCGTGGGCTCGTGCTGAAGATGTCTGAGCAAGCGCGACATCTTTTTAGCGAGGCGACCGGTGCCTACATGACGATGGATGCCTCTCGAGCGGCAGCAATTGACGATATGGACTCGTTTTTGGATGATCTGCAACGTCAATTCATTCAGGCAATCTTTGAATCGCATGCGGCCGGACGGATCGACCTACAAGTGGCGATTCAGTTGGCCGTGGTGGCGCGCTTTTATGAGCGAATTGGTGACCATGCAGTCAACATCGGTGAAAAGGTACGTTTCCAGGTGACTGGTCTGCCCCCCGATCGCTCGGGTGCTGCTCGCCACCGTCAACGACTGACCGGTGATCCGACGCCATTCAGTGGCATCCAAAGGCTTCAGCAAATTCCACCTACCAGTGAATGAGTTTCCTCTTTGTTCACTACGATTTTACGAAATCGTGGGTGTAGGTACATATGACTTACCTAGGTTTATTCACCGTGAGTTCATTCAATGTGCGGGTCGTTAAGACATGAATCGCTTGGCGCACGACGAACTCATGGAACTTCGCTCCGAACTTCTTCGGGTCACGGCGAGCCTTGTTGAAAGTATTCCTCGAGCGACTCAAATCTTGCTTGATCAAGACCTCGAAGGCGCCGAATACCAAATTTTGGCCGACGATGAAATGGATTCGCGAACCCTAGATCTTGAAGATCGGTGTGTGACGTTGATGGCGCTGCACGCTCCGGTTGCGAGCGAACTTCGCCACGCCGTGACGATCATGAAGATGTCGGCTGACATTGAGCGTTCGGCCGACTTGGTTGTCAATATTTGTAAAGTCGCTCGCCGTATACATGGAATTCAACTTGACCCCAAGATGCGAGGCCTGATTGGACGCATGGGAACGCAAGCGCAAATTCTCTTTCGCCACGCCATTCAGGCCTACGCCGACTTAGACCTACCAATGGCCAAGGCAGTCGACGATATGGACTTGTTTTTGGACTATCTGCACCGACAGTTCATTGAAAGTATTTTCGAATCCCATAGCGCGGGCACAATCGATCTTCCGGTGGCAATTCAGATGGCAGTCACAGCACGATTTTTTGAACGCATCGGCGATCACGCTGTCAACGTGGCTCATTATGTGCAGTATCTCATTACGGGTGAAATTCCTCCGGCCGGAGATCACCGCCGTGGTGGGCGACTCAGTGATTCCACGGGCGAAATTGAAGGTCTTCCGGCATGAGTTTTGTTATTGGCCTCTTAATCGGACTTGCGGTCGGCGTCGTGAGTTACCTGCTGTTTGTTGCAACGTCTCAAGAAATACCAAACATTTCGACTCCTGAAACAACATCTGACATTGAAACTCGTGAAGCAGAAAAATTCGGAGCCTTGCTGCAAATTCAAGACGCGATTCACTCGTTAAGTGTCGGAGTTGTCATTGTTGATGCCAAGGGCGTCGTAACCTTTCGCAACAAATTGGCCGAAAGCGTGACCGGAGTTGTTCACTCCGATGTTCTTGTTGAAGAAGTTGTTGAGCAACATTTATCGGCGGCACTCAATGGCGAAACCAAGCGCCAGGTTCTTGACTTGTTTGGCCCACCTCGAAAAGTATTTTCGGTTTCAGCAACTCCGTTACTTTTTGGTGGTGCTGTGGCAATGATTGAAGACATCACCGAGCGCTACTTAGTTGATGCAGTACGCACAGATTTCGTGGCAAATATCAGTCACGAACTCAAAACTCCAGTCGGCGCATTGGCGGTCTTGGCAGAAGCATTGTCGCAAGAGGATGATCTTGACATTATTCACCGACTCTCCGAAAAGATGGTTGATGAAGCGATACGCGTCGGACGCACGATCGATGACTTACTTGAGCTTTCTCGAATCGAATTTGGTGGCGAAGCAGTGAAAGATGAAGTAGATGCTGAGGCGATTATCTCAGAATCTATTTCACGCGTTTCACCATTGGCCTCGACTCATGCGATCAAAGTCGCAATGGTTGATTTTCCAGGAGCATTGAAAGTTGTTGGTGATCGTCGGCAGTTGGTTTCGGCAATCGGCAACCTGGTCGAGAACGCTGTGAAGTATTCCGACGTTGGCTCTGCAGTCGAAGTGACGGCTCGTGGCGACGGTGACTGGGTCGAATTCACCGTTAAAGACTTTGGCCTCGGTATTCCCTCACGAGACCTTGATCGGGTTTTTGAGCGCTTTTATCGTGTCGATCGTGCTCGCTCGCGCGACACCGGTGGGACTGGTTTAGGACTGGCGATTGTGCGCCACGTCGCCAATAACCACGGTGGAGAAGTTTCTGTCACAAGTATTGAAGGCGAAGGTTCAACCTTCGCACTCAAGATTCCGAAATCTATTGTTCAAAATCAATCGGTCATGAAAGAGAGTGCCTAATGGGTATGCAAACAGTTCTGCTGGTGGAAGATGAAGAGAGCTTCATTGATGCCCTGACCATTGGTCTGAAGAAAGAAGGCTTTCGCGTTGAAGTTGCTCGCGATGGCATGGAGGCTTTAGCAAAGTTCGACATCGTGCAACCTGATGTGGTGTTGCTGGATGTGATGCTGCCGAAGATCTCAGGCATTGATGTGTGTCGTCAATTGCGTAAGCGCACTCAAGTCCCGATCATTATGGTGACTGCTAAAGGTGCCGAGATTGACACGGTCGTCGGACTTGAAGTTGGCGCCGATGACTACATCACTAAGCCCTATCGCATGCGCGAGTTGGTGGCTCGTATGCGTGCAGTGTTACGCCGTTCAGCAGCCGATCAAGGTACCAAGGTGTCCGATCTTGACGATAATGCCTTAGAAATTGGGGCAATTGCTCTCGACCCCGACCAGCACCGCGTATTGGTCAACGGTGAAGAAGTGTCAATGCCGTTGAAGGAATTCGAGTTGTTGCATTTGCTTTTGGCAAACGCCGGGCGCGTGTTGCCACGTGAAACGCTGATCGATCGAGTCTGGGGAACCGACTATGTCGGTGACACCAAGACACTAGATGTCCATATCAAGCGTCTTCGCGGCAAAATCGAAGACGATCCGGCTGTCCCAACACGAATCATCACGATCCGTGGCTTGGGTTACAAATTCGAACGAACCAAGAGCTGATCTTCCACTTTGGTTCATTCCTACTCACCTAAAGTAGGAATGTGCCTGCGTCGACCGAACAACCACTGCCCGGTCGCGGTAAGGGTAAGAACTACGTTCCTCCCAGACATCAGCACCATTTTCAAATAAGCCCGTTTACCCGTTTGGTGCGCGTGCATGCCCTCATGGCTGCAGGCGAAGCCACCATGGCTGTTGCACTTGCCGACTCGTTGTTTTTGTCAATAACTCCGGGTGAAGCTCGTGGCCGAGTGCTGTTGTTTTTAGCAGTGAGCTTTGCTCCATTTTTGATTTTGGCGAAATTCATTGGTCCGGTCATTGATCGAATGCCTGGTGGTCGCCGTTTGTTGGTCGTATTGATCGCAGTGCTGCGCGCCGTAGTGATGGTTTTGATGGTGTCGCAACTTGACTCTCTACTGCTCTTCCCGTTGGCCTTCTTGGCGATGGTGCTCAATAAAACGTACCTAGTCTCAAAGTCGGCGTTGTTGCCAGCTTTGGTGAAGTCTGACAACAACTTGGTTGAAGCAAATGCCAAGTTGGGAGTGACGGCGGGAATCGTGGGATTCTTGGCGGCCATCCCGGCCGGAATTTTGAGTCGCTTGATTTCTGCACAGGCAACATTGATCTTTGGTGCGATCATTTTTGTTTTGGCCACCCTCAACGCAATGAAGTTCCCTAAACAAACGATTGCGAAAAATGCACCGGAAGAATTAGAAGTTCGTGAACTGAATCAACCAGGTGTCATCATCGCAGTCTCAGCAATGAGTTTGGTTCGAGCAAGTGTGGGGTTTGTATTTTTCCATCTTGCATTTTGGTTCGCTGATCCACAACGAGCCGAAGTAGTAGGAACAGATACCAACGGATTATGGAGACAGGTGAAGTATCACTTTGGCCCACAGTTCGGAACGATGTGGTTTGGTATAGCGGTGAGTATGGCGGCCATTGGTTCGTTGCTCGGAAACTTGAGCGCCAAGCGACTCAACAAATTGAAGCGTGTCGAGTATTTGATTGTTGTCGCTTTGGCAATCATCGGAGTCGCAGGTTTGCTAACAGCACTCACTTCGGTGACAATCACAGCATTGCTGTTGATGGCTCTCGTGAACTACGCCGCTGCAATTGGCAATATGGCCTTTGAATCGATTGTTCAACGCGACGCCCCTGATGCCAACCGAGGTCGGGCACTGGCGAATTACTACACGCGTTTCCAATTGATGTGGGTTGCCGCCGGAATCATTCCGGTGTTGCTCAAACTCCCAGGGGTTGTCGGATTTGGCATCGTGGCCGGAATTGGATTCAGCGGAGCTTTGATCTATTGGATTGGTTTACGTCAGATCGCATTAGGTGCTGAACCTTCTTCGGTCGTTGCTCAGCTACGGCAACGATTTAGTCGTTCGCGCTGAATTCAAGTCGAGCGAGCCACAACCCAGGCGCATCAAGTTCTGAGAGTGTCGGCAAATTAGTTGCAGAAACGTAGAGAGGCGCCAAGCCACTTTCACCATTGCGCTCAATCACACCTTGAACGAAATGACGACCACGTTCAACTTGCTGACGATTGATGTGTAGGCCGAGGAGTTTTTCAACAAAGACAGTTTCTTCACCAGACTCAACACGACGGCGACGGGCAGCCTCGGCAATTCGAGAGGGATTGCCGAGCACTCGTGAACCAACAGCGTCGGTCATGTGATCGGACCAACCGATAATGAGGCCGAGCAATGCATCAAGTTGTGGCTGCAGACGATTTTGTTCTTCAGAGCGCACGGCACCGAGCATCAGTTCGGGATCGCTCAGAATCTTTTGCAGTGATCCCATGAGATCATTGGGATCGGCACTCTCGAGATTGGACAATTTGTCGGTGATCGCCGATGGGTCTGGGCGAAACGCTGCGATAAACGATTGCACCATGTTGGTGACAGCATCACGAATATGAGTGATGCTGTAGAGCTGATGCACGACGAGTTCGCGAATGAGCGTCCACATCCGCACGTCCTCAAGAGGTAGATCCCATTCTTTAGCGAATGCATCAACAGTTGCCGGAACGATTGCGATTTCGTTCTTGACAGGTCGAGGCAATGGCAAGTCGTATTGGCCAAGAGATTTCTTGGCCAGGTGACCGACCATTGAACCAACCGTCATACCCATGGTCATTGGGGCAATCATGTTGGTGATCCCGGCAAACATCGATGCAAAGGGGTCACTATCGGCTGCAGATTCTGAGGAATCGTTTTGCTGTGAACTGAGGGCGGTCGCCAACTGAGTAAACAGTGGGCGGTAGTCATCAAGTGTGCGTTGAGCCCAGACACCCGGCGTCACCATGACTGGTTCAACTGAACTTGCGGTGCTGATGTCACCTAGTCCGGTGATTTGGTGAACATGCATGCCAGCGATTCGAGCCAAATTTGCATATTCGATGCGCACAAGTGGATCAACATTTGGTTCTGTTTGACCTTCGGTTGCAGTGACGAGAGCAACCTGACGAGCGGTATCCCATTGGATAGGGCCTTGAGTATTGAACATTTTCATCATGTCGCCGAACATCGGCATATTTCCGAACATATTTCCGAACATGTTGCCAAACATATTTTCGGGGTTTTTGCCAGCGCTGTTTTCAGATTCGTCGTCGCCGTCAGAATCAAATGGATTGGGGAAATCACCAGACACATTGCGAGCATAGAACTAAATGGGAAGGTTTTTGTAGCGCGTCAACTCAAGGTAATGTCGCATTTGTGACAATGTCTGCGACTTCACTTGAAGAACCAAGTTCTGATGGGTCGCCACTTCATGAATCCACGAATGATGTCATCAGAGTTGTCGTGAGCGGAGGGCAATGGCCGCTCGGCCGGCGGGTTATTGAGCTTCTCAAGGCCGACGGCGGTTTTGAAGTTCACGAAGTGAATCAGAGCACCGATGTGATTGATGCTCCACTTGATGTATTCATACATCTGGCTCCAGGCGATCACGATGCACTTGTCGAGCGTCGCCGCAGCGCGGTGATTGGTACGCCCGAGTTGTTGCATGCAGCGACAGTTCAAGGAGCCAAACACATCGTGTTGTTGTCTTCTGCAATGGTGTACGGAGCATGGCCGAACAACCCCGTTCCCTTGACTGAAGATACGGCATTGCGCCCCGACTTTGGATTTGCCTTTGCTCGACAGTTGGCAACCGTCGAACAACTTGTTGACGATTGGCGTGAGTCGGGTGATGGTCGAAGTGCAACAGTGTTGCGGCCAGTGCCAGCAATGGCTGCTGATGGTGCGTCGAGTTTGGTGCGCGCACTTGCAGCAGGTATGGGCGGACGACTGGGTGAAGATGATGTTCCCGCGCAGTTTTTACATCTTGACGATTTAGCCGAAGCAGTGGTTTTGGCAACTCGCAAGAGACTCAACGGTGTCTACAACGTTGCGCCTGATGGATTTGTACACAGTGCGCGAGTGCGTTCATTGTGGGGAATGGCACCTCGTTTACGATTACCCGATCGGATGAGCGAAATTGTGAGTGATTTGCGTTGGCGTTTTCAACGTGGACCGATTCCTCCGGGTCTTCGTCCATACGTGCGTTCAACTTGGCTTGTTTCTAATGGACGACTGCGGGCCGAAGGTTGGACCCCAACTGTCACCAATGAGCAAGCGTTTGTTGAGGGAACTGACGCCAAATGGTGGACAATGCTGACGCCGAAGCGAAAGCAAGAGATCGCATTAGGAGCAATGGTTACTGGGATTTTGGCAGCGGTGATTACGGTGTTGGTTGCAGCGAGAAAATATCGCCGCCGACGCTCAACGCACTGATTTGTTTTTCAATACTCGGTATTGGGATAAAGCCAAGTTCTTTGTTGATGTGTGTACACAGGCCCACGAGTCGTCCACTTTGGTCGACGACCGGGGCACCTTCGGCGAAAGCCGAAGTATCTAACTGGTCTCCATCGCTTGACCGCAGAGTGATCATCGTTTGATGAGAAGTTTCATCAACGACCAATAGTTTGGGATTCTCAAGCAGCACGGTCACGACTTGCCCAGTTGCAAAACGCTGGCTGTACTTAATGCCACTCGTACGTGTCAAAGTTCGCAGAAAAGTCACTGGATCAAATTGTTGTTCGATTTGCAAGACTGCGATTCCATTTTCAGGAAATATATGAACAAGGTTTGCGGTGTTTATTGAATGATCGGGTAGTTGCACTGAGACTGTTTCAAGTTCGCCGAGTGCCGCAGCAGTTGTCACCAGAATTTGATTGTTGAAAAGTATGATCCCCATTGCTTCGGTTGTTGTCACATTGGTATCAACTGCCGCCACATGAAGATTGGCATTGGTGAGTGCTACGACATCTGAAGTATTTTGCCGACCAGCTCGGGGGATCAAAATGAGGAGCAACCCTGAAATCAACACCGCGCCAGCGATGCACGAAAAGCCGACCAAGCCGCGCCCGCGGCGACCGATATCAATGGGCGTTAAGGCTTCGAGTGTGATTGCCGCAAATCCGATTTCTGACGGGTGGCGCCACGGGCGTTCGTGGGGCGGTTGCGGGGCGGCGGTGTAGTCGGTGTCAGGGTGGTCGTCGTTTGGAAATGAGTCGCTGGACTCGGTTCCGAAGTCGTCGTTCACTGCCACAATCAGGCAGGTTAGTAAAGAATGCCGAAGAGTGGCACGCGGTCGAGCGTTCCCTTGAGATGTAACCGCTACGCTCAAGATGTGCTCGTTGAGAAGTCCGCTGACGATTGGTTTGCCATCACTGATGAACCGTTGTCAGTTGGTGAGTTGTACGACTGGGCGGTACGTCCCGATTGTGGGGCCGTGGTGGTTTTTTCTGGCACCGTTCGCGACCACGCCATCGAAGGTGAACAGTTGCGCTCAGGTGTTGAATTTCTTGAGTATGAGGCGTATGCCGAAGAGGTCATTCCCCGCTTTCGTTCCATCGCTGTTGAGGCCCGTCAACGTTGGAATGAAATCGGACGCTTTGCTTTGGTCCATCGAGTCGGACGTATTGAACTTGGTGAGTCCTCGGTGATCGCGGTTGTTTCAGCTGCGCATCGCCCCGAGGCATTTGAAGCGGCACGATTTGCCATTGACGCACTGAAGTCGTCAGCCCCCATTTGGAAACACGAGACCTGGGATGGCGGAAGTGACTGGGGAACAGGAGCCAAGGCTCCGGTTAATGCCTCGCAAGTTCGATCACCTGAAGGTGCTGGTCACTGATGGTCTATGTCTTAGTGGCAGTTGTTGTTATTTGTGTTGTGGTATTTGCAGCATTGGCAACAAGTCGACGCACTCCAACAAGCAATGACAGCGTTGCTGATTTTCAGCGCCATCTCAACGCTTTGTCGCCTGAAGCACGTCGACAGACGGTGGAGAATTATCCCGTTGTGACATCGCCGATCGAAGAAACCGAGGAACAAGACGATGGCACGTGACCTTGCAATTGACTTAGGTACTGCAAACACACTGGTGTATATGAAGGGTCGCGGCATTGTGCTGAACGAACCTTCAGTGATCGCACTCAATCGTCAGACCGGAGAAGTACTGGCAACTGGTCACGAAGCGTGGCACATGATTGGTCGTACGCCTGGTTACATCGTTGCAGTTCGTCCGCTTCGCGGTGGGGCCATTACTGACTTCGATGTCACCGAACGCATGATTCGTTTGCTGTTGCAGCGAGTCGGAGTCAGCCGTTTTACTCGCCCCAAGGTGGTTATTTGCGTGCCTTCGGCAATTACTGAAGTCGAGCGACGTGCGGTGACCGACGCAGCTCGTCGTGCTGGTGCTGCTGATGCTCAATTGATTGAACAACCAATGGCTGCGGCAATCGGTGCTCAGTTACCGATCGACGAACCAGTTGGCAACATGGTGATCGACATCGGTGGCGGCACCAGCGAAACTGCAGTCATCAGTTTGGGTGGCATTGTTGCTCTCGAAGCTGTTCGTGTCGGAAGCTTCGATATCGATAACGCGATTCAAAACTATGTGCGTCGCGAACACGGCATTGCCATCGGTGAACGCACCGCAGAAGAAATCAAGGTTGCGATTGGTTCTGCTGCTCAGACTCCCGATGAAGTAGAAGCCGAAGTCAGTGGCCGAGATTTGATGATGGGTCTTCCTAAGACGGTTGTTCTCACGCCCGAAGAGATTCGTTACGCCATTGATGATGTGGTTTCGCAAATCGTGCAGTCAGTTGTTCGCTGTTTAGCGAAAGCCCCAGCTGAACTTGCGCAAGATTTCTTAACGCGCGGTATGTACCTCGTTGGTGGTGGAGGATTACTCCGCGGACTCGCCGAACGTATTGAACGTGAAACTCAAGTGCCGGTGCGCATGTCGCAAATGCCACTCGAAGCAGTGGTGCTTGGTGCGGGTCACTGTATTGAGAACTATGACGCCTTGAAGCGCATGTTCATGGGTCAGCGTCGTTAAGTACTTATTGCTGATTTAGCTAGCAACGATGGGCACAATGAGGCCGTTCTGCGACAAAACCCAGACTTCTCCTTGAGCATCGGCGAGGACCCCCACTGATTTTTCGACGGTGCCAAGTTCAATGAGTCCGCAATTCTTGCGTTGATTATCAATGCAGAGAGCTTGAACCTTGCCCGTGCAATAGTCAGAGAAGATGTACCAAGTGCCAGAAACTGGAACTTGTGAGCCGCGATACACGACTCCACCTGAAATCGAGCAGTTGTTGTCGACATGTTCGTATTCGTACACGGGTTCAACTGCGGTGAAAGTTTCATGAAGTGCTTGTTGATCGGCGTTGAACGCGTGAGTGCCTTCGCGGGCGCTCCACCCAAAGCTCACTCCCTGCACTTGATCAAATGGCACGACGTCGATTTCTTCCCAATGATCTTGACCAACATCGGCAATCCAAAGATCGTTTGTTGCCGGGTCTAGCGACGCCCGCCACGGGTTACGCAAACCAACGGCCCAGGCTTCGCCGGCATTCCAGTGACCATCGACTGGTGAGATTTTCCAAATCTTCCCGAGCGGTGAAGTGACATCAAGAGCGTGACGTTCGGGGTCGTTAGCGAATCCACCATCGCCCATGAAAATGTACAAAGCCCCCGCTGTATCAACCATGATGTCGCCACCATTGTGATTTGGATATGGCTGTTTGATTGTGGTGATGATGCCCTGTGAGGATTTGTTGAAAGAACCATCGTCGGCAATCAAGAATGAAGCGATAACGGTATCGC
Organism: uncultured Actinomycetes bacterium; assembly: GCA_903872155.1. Taxonomy (GTDB): domain Bacteria; phylum Actinomycetota; class Acidimicrobiia; order Acidimicrobiales; family Ilumatobacteraceae; genus Casp-actino8. The sequence continues at coordinate 127,456 of CAIQJP010000003.1, forward strand.
CCGCGAGGTTGGTGTAGTTGACGTAAGCACCTGATCCGTCGGGAGCAAAGGCGAGACCGAGCAGACCTTGCTCGCCTTGAGCAATAGTGAGATCGCTGATGTCAAGAACTTGTGTGCCCTTTGTGCCATCGCTCGCAAGTTCGTAGATTTTTCCAGCCCGCTCAACGATGTACGACTGTGGAGTATCACCTTTTCGAACAGCGATGTCGACAGGATCTACGTAGTCAGTGATCGGTGTGCCAAGAGTTGCCGTAAACGTGGGCTCTGTAGCAACAGTTGTTGAAGTTTCAGCGAGATTTGTTGAGACATCTGTTGTTGCAATCGTGGTTGCGTCGATAACAGTGGCGCTATCAGCAGTCTTGTTTGATGAACTACAGGCAATCAGCGACAGCAAAGCGAGGGTCGTGATTGCGCCAAGGCGAACGTGGGCAATCTTCATTACGAACGCTCGCGACGAATCAGACCTTCTTGAACAACGGTGATGGCAAGGTGGCCGTCGTGGGTGTAAATCGAACCCGTTGCCAAACCGCGTGCACCAGAAGTCGTTGGTGTCATCTGGTCGTACAACAACCATTCGTCGGCGCGGAACGGACGATGGAACCACATGGCGTGGTCGAGACTGGCCATTTGCAATCCGCTATCGGTCCAGTTGAGACCGTGCGGCAAAACTGTTGTGTCGAGAAGAGTCATGTCGCTGGCATAGGTAACGATGCAAGCGTGCAATGTGGGGTCGTCAGGCAAAGTGCCGTCAGCGCGCAACCACACTTTTTGTTGCACCGTTGGTGTGCGAGAACGTGACATGGGGTCGCCGTCGACGTAGCGGATATCAATGGGGCGCGGACGGTCGTACCACTCGCCAAGTAGGTGCTTGTGGGGAGCCATGCGCGTTTTGAAGTCGGGGAGACTTTCAGCATCGGGGACAACTGGCATGGGTACCTGGTGCGACAAGCCCTCTTCGGGAGCGTGAAAGCTGGCCTGCAAGTTGAAGATTGCCTGGCCGTGCTGAATGGCGACGACACGGCGGGTCGAGAAGCTTTTGCCGTCACGGATGCGGTCGACGTCGTACAAAATGGGCGCGGTGGGGTCGCCTGGACGCAAGAAGTAGGCGTGAAGCGAGTGCACCCGACGGTCACGGTCATCGATCGTGCGGGAGGCGGCCACAAGGGCCTGACCGGCAACTTGGCCACCAAAGACGCGCTGGCGATTTTCTTGGGGCGAGCGGCCTCGGAACATGTTGACCTCAATGGCTTCAAGGTCAAGAAGGGAGATCAGGTCGTCGAGGGCTTCAAACACCCTTACATCATGACACGCAAGAGCGTGTTTCACACGTGGTTCTTGGCTAGCGTCTCGCCCGTGGCACTTTTACCCTTGAACCCAGATGAACTCCTCTCAACAACCCGCGCCGTACGTAAGCGCCTCGATTTTGACAAGCCGGTTCCGGACGAACTGATCCGCGAATGCGTCTCGTTGGCCATGCAGTCACCTTCGGGCTCGAACAGCATGACGATGCAATTCATCATCGTGAAGGATGAAGCCAAGCGCAAGGCCATCGGCGCCGTGTACCGCGAGTGCTTCTCGCAGTATCAGGCCATGGACGGCGTGTACATCCGAACAATCGACAAGGGTGACGCTGTGCTGAACCAGCAGCAGCAGCGCTCGGCTGACTCGGCTGACTACCTCGGCGATCACATGGGTGATGCACCAGTTTTGGTGATCCCGTGCAATGTCGGTGGACGTACTGAAGCCGCCGGCGGTCTTGGCATGATGGCGTCATCGGTGATGGCAAATATTTTGCCCGCGATGTGGAGCTTCATGTTGGCTGCTCGTGCCCGTGGAATGGGAACCGCTTGGACCACCGTTCACCTCATGATGGAACAGCAAGTTGCTGACATCTTGGGAATTCCGTTCGACACCGTGCAGCAGGTCTGTTTGTCGCCATTGGCTTTCACCAAGGGAACCGACTTCAAAGCAGCAGTTCGTCCCGACGCAGAAACGATCATTCACTGGGATAAGTGGTGATCTCTGCGCAATTGCGCGAATTAGCCCTTGCCACAACAGGCTTTATGCCCGTTGACGAAGGTGATGCACTACATGAAGCAGCACTTGCTGCGGCGCGTTCGTTACCTGGTTTGCCGTTACTTGAAGTTGGTTCGTATTGCGGCCGTTCAACTATTTGGTTAGGTGATGCAGCGCGTCAAGCGAACACTGTGTTATTTGCGGTTGATCATCATCGTGGTTCTGAAGAAAATCAACCGGGCTGGGAATGGCACGACGAAACATTGGTTGATCCGGCCGTGGGCAAGATGGACACTCTTCCGTTCTTTCGCCACGCAATGTTTCACGCCGAATTAGAAGAACATGTCTTGGCTGTTGTGGGTCAGTCACCGATCGTTGCGAAAAACTGGACGAGTTCATTGGCGTTTTTGTTTATTGACGGTGGCCATGGTGTCGAACCAGCGCGACTTGATTACGAACTCTGGACACCACATGTGGCTGTTGGTGGCACGTTGGCGATTCACGATGTGTTTCCTGATCCGGCCGATGGTGGTCGACCGCCGTATGAACAGATTTATCTGCCAGCGATCAACAGTGGTCGTTTTGAAGATGTATCGGCAACGGGAAGTTTGCGCGTTTTGCGCCGCGTGTGATTCTGGTGTCGTTTTATTGCGTAATACCAATTAAATCGACACCAGAATTACACTGGGCGTTGAGCAGAACGTAATCCGGCCCAGGCCAGATCGCTCACTTGACGAGCAATAAGTTCGGGATCAAATTCGCCGCCAAGGCGCAACAAACGACGCGATACACCTTCGGCTAACCCAACCAACGCATGCGCCAATGTGCGGCGGTGTTCAGGATCGATGTCAGCAGTAATCAATGGTTCAATCGCGTCGGCAACCTGTGATTGAAACTTGCCAGCCGCTTCGCTGAATTCGGGATCGCGACGCGAGCCACCACCGAACAACAACTGAAATGCATCGTGATCGTCGTAGACCCACTGAAAATAGGCGCGAAAACCAAGTTCGGTGCGACGACGTCCGTTGCTCTGGGCAATCTCGGGTGTCGTGATGACTTCGAGCATGCGCGCACCGGCATCTTCAATGAGTGCCAAATAGAGCTCGCGCTTTGATTCAAAGTGTTGATACAAAACTGGTTTAGTGATTCCCGCCGCTTCGGCAACATCGTTCATCGAAGTTTGGTGATAGCCCTCACGAGCAAACACATCGAGCGCAACTGCGAGCAATTGTTCGCGGCGTTCAGCGGCTGGCATTCTTAATGACATAACGCCTTCACGGTACCTTTATAAACCCTGAGCAACATCATCTTTTTCGGCTGCTTTGACGGCATATCCGAGAACGATGGCAGGAGCAAGAAGAATGGAGCCGATGACCATGCAGATGGTGATGAACGTGACCATAGTGTCGTTGAAATCGACGACGAAAGCCACGATGAAAAGTGCAATGGCTGCAGCAAACAGCAGATATCCAAGTCGGTTAGCGCGCTTGGTCCACAACGCAATCATCGCCCGTCGAGCGCGGACCGGGTCGGAAGACGAACGTGGGCTTTCGGGGGAACTCATGACACTTTTAGCCTAGAGGGGCGGGCTCGCAGACTCACGACGGGCTACCGTTCGCATGTGGCAGTTCTTGTGGAATGGTTTGAATCGGTATGCGAGGTGGTCATTGACCGCCCCGATAAGCGCAATGCCGTCGACCTGGCGACGCTGGTGGCATTGCATGAGGCCCAAGCAGCAGCGGTATCAGGTGGCGCACGCGTACTGGTATTGACAGGTACGCCGCCAGCTTTTTGTAGCGGTGCCGATTTGGGTGGTGTTGAACTCGGCGAATTCACCGACACCTTGTTGTCGGTGTTGCGTGGATTCGGATCGATGGACTGTCTCACCTTGGCAGCCATTGATGGGCCTGCGCTCGGTGCAGGTTCGCAGTTAGCAGCTGCCTGCGATTTACGTATTGCGACACCCAAGAGCAAGTTTGGAGTTCCGGCGGCAAAGTTAGGTCTGGCCGTTGATTCGTGGACGGTTGAACGCATCGGTCGCGAAGCGGGTTGGAGTGCGGCGCGTTACATGCTGTTATCGGCCGAAGCGATTCATGCTGATGAACTCGTTGGCGGATTTGTGCATCGACTCGGAACCCTTGATGATGCGATGACATGGGCTCATGAGATGTCGTTGCTTGCTCCACTCACAATCAAAGCGCACAAGTTGGCGCTTGAGCGTTTAGGTGGCGCCGACATTTCTCTTGAAGCAGTTGAACACGCGCGACTTGCTGCGTGGGCCAGTAATGATGCCAATGAAGGTCGTCAAGCATTTTTAGAAAAACGCAAACCGGATTTTCTCGGTAGTTGATTTTCAGTTCAAGTTGCGGTCACGCGCTCGTATCGACAAAAAGACCCGCCAGAAGATAAATGCCATGCCGAGAAACATGATGAGGAACAACAACAGTTGTTGCCAGCCGCCACGATCACTCGAACTTGTTGGTGCACGACCACAATCGGGGAGTGGATTAGAGCTGATGCACGTAGTGACATCACGCCCAAGATTCATGAAATCATTTTCGGTTGTGGGCGGCTGGGTATCTTGTTGTGTATCGGCTGGAGGAGTTGTCGCGAGTGCAGACGATGAATTCACGAGTCCACCGCCGAGCGCCAATGTGATGGCGAGTAGTGCAATGCTCAGGATCCGACGAATGTTCACCCCTTTATCGTGCCACTTCATACCACGAAACAGTGATTCTGGTGTCGTTTAAATTGGCAATACCGAATTAATTGACACCAGAAGCACAATTAACTTTTTGTATGAAGGGTCGGTTTTAAGGGTTCTGGTTGGTGGGACTACGATCAGTGAGGTGACTACTCGCCGCACTGTCTTGGTTGTCGACTTTGGTGCGCAGTACGCACAACTCATCGCTCGTCGCGTGCGTGAGCACAAGGTGTACTCTGAGATCGTTCCGCACACCATCACGGCCGAACAGATTGCTGCCAAGAACCCGGCCGCCATCATCTTGTCGGGTGGCCCCAAGAGCGTGCATGTTGAAGGTGCACCTCGGCTTGACCCCAAGGTCTACGAATCAGGTGTTCCGATCTTGGGCATTTGTTACGGCGCTCAATTGATTGCTCATCAACTCGGTGGCGAAGTCGGTCGTGGTTCACGTGGTGAATACGGTCGCGCCCAGATGACGCGTATTGCTGGTTCACAATCAACTTTGCTGACATCCGACTTGCCCGATGTGCAAGAAGTTTGGATGAGTCACTTCGATGCGATTTCGCAAGTGCCGGCTGGGTTTACAGCTACTGCGTCAACTCCCGAAGCTCCCGTTGCTGTTCTCGAAAATGCCGATCGCAAAATTTGGGGAGTGCAATATCACCCCGAAGTCGTGCATTCGCCGTTTGGTGCGCAGGTGCTCGAGAACTTCTTGCACAACCTTGCTGGTTGCGACGCCAGTTGGACCATGGGCTCGGTCATCGATGAACAAATCGCTGTGATTCGTGCGCAAGTGGGTGATAAGCGCGTGATCTGTGGTTTGTCAGGCGGTGTTGACTCAGCTGTCGCCGCAGCGCTTGTGCATCGCGCGATTGGTGCGCAACTCACGTGTGTATACGTCGACACCGGTCTCATGCGTAAAGGTGAAAGCGATCAAGTCGTCGAAACTTTCAAACGCAACATGGGTATCGAGTTGATTCATGTTGATTCGGGCGCAAAGTTTTTTGACGGCTTAAAGGGCACAACCGAACCAGAAGCCAAGCGCAAAATTATTGGCGAACTTTTCGTGCGCGTTTTTGAACAGCACACCGGTGGAGTTACCGACGCTGAGTTCTTAGTTCAGGGAACTCTGTACCCCGATCTCATTGAAAGTGGTGGTACCGATGGCACCGCCTCGGTCATTAAGAGTCACCACAATGTGGGCGGACTTCCTGCCGACATGACGCTCAAGTTGGTCGAGCCCCTACGGTCGCTTTTCAAGGACGAAGTTCGTCGTCTCGGTAGCGAACTCGGTCTGCCCGACGAAATTGTTTGGCGTCAACCCTTCCCTGGGCCAGGCCTTGGGGTGCGAATTATCGGCGAAGTGACACCTGACAAGGTGGCTATTTTGCAAGAAGCTGATGCCATTGTTCGTGAAGAAATCCGCCTCGCCGGCCTTGAACGAGAGATCTGGCAGGCCTTTGCGGTCTTGCCCGATATTCGCTCGGTGGGTGTCATGGGCGACGAACGCACGTATGCGTATCCGATCATTATTCGGGCTGTGACCAGCGATGATGCCATGACCGCTGACTGGGCCCGCCTGCCTTTCGACCTGCTCGAGCGCATGTCGAGCCGCATTATTAGCGAGGTTGACGGGGTCAACCGCGTGGCGTACGACATCACCTCGAAGCCGCCGGGCACCATTGAATGGGAATAGCCCGACTGCAACACATTCGTAATATTCGCTAGCCTGCCAAGGGTCATGTTGAGTCTTCGCACGAGCCCCCGATTGCGCCGTATGGCTGCCCAGGTTTTGGTGAGTGCGATGTTGCTCGGAACCGTCGGAGTTGTGGCGGTTGAACGCCCGGCTGCTGCCGACTCAGTTGATGATGCCAAGCGCCGAGTGCGGCAGATGGCTGACCAACTCGAGGCCGCCGAAGCCGAAGCCGATCGCTTGTCTGAAGAGCTGGCGATTGCCACTGACGATAAGGCACAACTTGAAGTGAGCATTGCTCAAACCGAAGCCGACATCGCGGTCAAGCAAACCGAACTTGGTGGACTGCAAACTCAAATGTCCGATTTGGCAGTCGAAGCATTTGTCGGTGGCGGTCGCGGTGGAAGTATCACTGGTTTGTTGGCCCCTGGTGGTGGCCCCAATGAATCGGTGCAGAAGCAATCGCTCACCGAAATCGCACTCAACGTTGGCTTTGCAACAACCGACGAACTCGATTCGGCGATTACTGATCTGGCGCAACTGACCGATCAACTCACTAAGCAGAAAAATCAAGCCGAAGACTTAGCGAAGAACATTGTCGGTCTGCAAGAAAAGACCGACAAAGAAATTTCTAAGTACACCAAGTTGAAGGCCAAAGCCGAAAAAGAACTTGGTAAAGCACTTTCCGATGAGCGGGCTCGTCGTGCTGCTGCGGCAGCCGCTGCCGCACGTGCACAAGCGGCAGCATTTTTAGCTGCTCGTGGAGATGGTGTACCAAACTCGCCGAGTGAAGCCGCCAAAAAAGTTTTTGATCCATCCTCGATTCCATCAACAAGTTCGCGTGCAGCCATTGCCGTAGCGGCTGCAAAGAGCCAGGTCGGCGTGCCGTATGTGAAGTTCATGGCTAAAGAAGGTGTGGGGTTTGACTGTTCAGGACTCACAACTTTCGCATGGCAACAGGCTGGAGTTTCATTGCCCCACCAATCGCGAGCGCAATTTGGTCAAGGACCGCAAATTCCGACTGAATACATCGAACCAGGCGACCTGGTGTACTTCCATAATCCCATTAGCCACGTCGGTATTTACATCGGTGGCGGAATGATGGTTGACGCGCCCGGTGTTGGCCGAACTGTGCGTTATGCCGCGGTCACCTGGGACAAAGTTGTTGGTGTGACCCGTCCGGGGTGAGCCCCGACTTGTTGATTCGGACTACGGTTCTCTTCACACGAAGGTGAACGGAGCAAGTATGGCTGACCAGGCCAATTCAAACCCCACGAGTATTCAGGGCGTTGATGTCGACAAAGTTTCGGCTTGGCTCGTTGCGAATATTTCTGATGCTCGAGCACCGTTTTCGTTTTCATTAATCGCCGGGGGCCGTTCGAACCTCACCTACAAAGTCACTGATGCCAACAATGTTGGCTATGTGTTGCGTCGTCCTCCGCTTGGTCATGTGTTGGCAACTGCACACGACATGGCGCGCGAACATCGCATCATTGCTGCCGTTGGCAAAACAGGCGTGCCAGTCCCCAAAACATTAGGTGTATGCACTGATGAAAGTGTGAACGGCGCGCCGTTTTATGTGATGGCATTCGTTGAGGGTGAAGTGTTAGATAGTGCTGAAAAAGCCGTGAAGCTTGACCCGTCATTGCGTATTGAAGCGTCAATGAATTTGATTGATGTGCTGGCTGAATTGCATGCGGTTGATGTTGATGCCGTCGGACTTGGTGACCTTGCTAAACGTGAGGGTTACATCGAACGACAGATCAAACGCTGGAGTACTCAATGGGAGAACTCGAAGACACGCGAACTGCCAGAGATTGATGAAGTAGTTCGTTTGTTGTCGAGCAAAGTTCCGCAACAGCAAGGCGTCGTGATTGCTCATGGCGATTTCCGTTTTGGCAATGTGTTGACCAATGTTCAGACTGGTCGTATTGCTGCGGTGCTTGATTGGGAGCTATGCACGCTGGGCGATCCGTTGGCCGACCTTGGTTATATCGGCGTGTATTGGAGCGATGGGCCATCCTCGGCATTGCGTGCCAATGACCCGACGCCTGCTGGTGGTTTTGCGAAGTATCAAGATCTTGTTGATCGCTATGCAAAAACAACTGGTCGTGATGTGAGTGGCGTCGATTACTACGTGGCATTTTCGTGTTGGCGACTTGCAGTGATTAGCGAAGGTGTTTATGCGCGCTACTTACATGGTGCGATGGGTAAGCAAGAGGGAATTGACATGAATGCCATGCGTGCTGGTGTTGATGGTTTGACAACGCGCGCGCTTGAATCGATACGGAGACTTTTATGAGCACAGATGTATTAACTGGCTGGGAAAAAGGAACTTTCACTGCTGCATCAATCACGCACGATACGTATCGTCGTGGAACTGGTCCTGGCATCATTGTGGTGCACGAAATTCCGGGTATCACGCCGGCAGTGACTCGCTTTGCGAACGATCTTGTTGATGCTGGATTCACAGTCATTATGCCCGTGCTTGTTGGGACACCTGGCAAGGCCCCGAGCGGTAGTTACATGGCTTCGTCAATGGCCAAGGTGTGCATCTCGAAAGAGTTCACCAATATGGCGCTGAATCAAACCTCACCAGTGATTGCGTGGCTGCGGGCTCTTGGTCGTCAATTGAACAATGAACTTGTCGAAAAGGGAATCAGCAGCAAAGGTATTGGTGCTCTTGGCATGTGCTTCAGTGGTGGATTCGCGTTGGGCATGATGGTTGATGATCATCTTGTTGCTCCGGTGTTAAGCCAGCCGTCGATGCCTTTCAACGTGAGCAAGAGTCGGGCCGGAGATTTGAACCTTTCGCCCGATGATCAGATCGCGGTCGCTCGTCGTGCCGAAGAAGGTTGCCAAGTACTTGGCTTGCGTTTCACTGGTGACAAGTTGGTGGGGGATCGGTTTGCGTCTCTTCGCAAGTTGATCGGTGATGCGTTCATCGCGATCGAATTGCCGTCGCAGAACAAGAAGGATCACTCGGTGCTCACCGAACAACGCGATGAGCCAAGTGTTCAACGCGTGATTGAGTTCTTCAACGAAAAGCTGAAGTAATTTTGTGATTCTGGTGTGGATTTGTTGCGTTATACGCAACAAATCCACACCAGAATCACGAACAACTAGTACGTCAGTGTGAAGCGCGGGTGTTCCCAAGTTTCAAGTGCGTCGATTGGTGAGCCAGCTGATTCAAGTAAGTGACGCGCCAACAAACCTTTGGCTGCTTTGGCATCGTGCCCCGCAACTTTTCCTGACTTCTCAACAAACGTCACCGAACTCAAACTCGCGTACGCATCGGGCGTCGGTGTCCATGCGGCGCGATGTTCGTTTGGCAACAGATCAATCACATGATGTCCGGCCAGTCGCGCGTTTAAGGCTTTCGACAATGGCTCGCGCCACCATGTTGACAACTTTCCGATCGGGGCAAACGACGCACCGATTTTCAATTTGTAATCGGGTATCTGATCGTCAAAGCCAACGAGTCCAAGCAAGCCGGACAACACAATGATTGACTCGGTTGCTCGGGCGTGAACTTTGACGCTCATTGTTGATGGAGACAGGTGATCCCACACCACGCCGGTGTAACGCTCATGGGCTGCCATGGTTGGGGCACCAACGATTGAAGTGTTGATCTCTTGAGCGCGGGCTAAGTGTTTGCCCCCAACCCCAAGCAACTTGGCATCGCCGCCATCAAGTTCTTCAAGGGCGGTCGCAATCTGCGAGCGGTATGTACCAAGAGCCTTGCCAAAGTCACCAGAAGTGGCCTTCCACTTGGGTGCCGAACCACCTTCGGCCTTGCCTTCAGAAGGCGGGAGCAAAATCACCAGGGGAAATGACTTTCGGCTCACGGTACAAATTCAACTCTATGAAGACAGCGAGTATCGTGATGCCCATGCGCATTCATGTCGACGCCGAAAAATGTCAAGGTCA
>CAIQJP010000004.1 GCA_903872155.1 uncultured Actinomycetes bacterium
ATACCAGAATCGGTGAAGAGTTCAAGAAGCAATACGTGCGGAATTCGCCCATCCAAAATGTGTGAACGTTTCACACCGTTACGTACGGCATGAACACAACTTTCAACTTTCGGAATCATTCCACCAGCAATAGTTCCGTCGGCCATCAATGCATCGAGTTCATCGGGAGTGGTCTGGCGAATCAAACTGTTCGGATCGCTCACGACTTTCCGCAGACCTTCAATATCGGTGAGGTACACGAGTTTTTCTGCTCCGAGAGCCTCCGCAATTGCGCCGGCAACGGTGTCAGCATTGATGTTGTACGCCTGGCCACTTGCATCGACGCCAATAGTCGCAATCACAGGAACGAATTCATCATCAAGAAGTCGTTGCAGAATTGCCGGATTGATTTTTTCAACGTCGCCCACAAAACCAAGTTCGGGATCTTTGGGGGTTGCAGTAATGAGTGTCGCATCTTCACCACTCACACCGACGGCAAATCGGCCGTGCACGTTGATCGCTGCAACGATTTGTGGATTCACTTGTCCGCTCAACACCATTCGGGCAATATCGACTGTCTCAGCATCGGTGACTCGCAAACCGTTTCGAAATTCAGTGGTCTTGCCGAGCCGAGTCATCAGATCACTGATTTGCGGTCCGCCACCATGAACGACGACGGGCTTCAATCCGACGAGTCGCATCAAGACAATGTCTTCAGCAAAAAGGGCAAGTGCATCAGATTCGGTAGCTCCGGCCAACGCGTTGCCACCGTACTTAACAACCACGACCTTGTTGGCGAATTTGCGAATATACGGTAAAGCCTCAATGAGAACAGCCGCCCGTGACTCGGGAGCCAATGCACTCGAAGAATTGTGTGTACTCACGGGTAAACCCCAATCGAAGTCAGTCCAGAAGTTTCTGGAAGTCCAAGCGCAACATTGGCAGCTTGCAATGCACCGCCAGATGCGCCCTTACATAAGTTGTCTAGTGCACTAATCACGACGACGTAGCCGGTGCGTTCGTCGTAGCGAGCCGTGATATGAACAGCGTTCGAACCGAGCGTTGCTTTTGTTGACGGCGATTCTGAACGAACTACTACGAAAGGCTCGTTGGCATAAAACTTCTTCAGCGCATCAAGCAATGATTGTGTTGACAACGCGACTCCATTGACTGGCCGCGCGTAGCACGTCGCCAAAATTCCTCTATTCATCGGAACCAAGTGCGGAGTGAACAACAATTCTGCACCGATTTGCTCTTGCATTTCGGGCGTGTGCCGGTGATCAAGAAGTCCGTAAGCATTCATATCTTCATTCACCGTGGTGAAATTGTTGTTCTGCTTAGGTACTCGACCAGCACCCGACACTCCACTAGCAGCATCAACGATGATTCCAGAATTCTGAATGAGTCCCAACCTGACGAGTGGCGCAAGCGCCATTGTTGCCGCAGTGACATAGCAACCAGGAGTCGCGACAAGTTGCGCGCCAACCAAAGCATCACGATGCAGTTCGGGCAAACCATAAACGGCTCGCGTCAACAACTCGGGTTGATCGTGTATGAAGCCGTACCACTGCGGATATGCCGAAGCATCTTTGAGGCGATATGCGGCCGAGAGATCGACAACACAACCAACTTTGCCGACAAGTGTTGGGGCCAAGGCCAAGCTGGCCTCGTGAGGTAGCCCCAGAAACGCGACATCC
>CAIQJP010000005.1 GCA_903872155.1 uncultured Actinomycetes bacterium
CTCATCAGCTTGATTGGACCGATTGAGATTTTGCGTCAGGCCGGCATCGATAAATCGAAGTACGCGAACTTCACACCGTATGTAGGTGCTGCGATTATCTTTTTGTTGCTCACCATCCCCGAGACGCGTTTTGTTGATCATTTGATGACCCGCGAACGACGTCGTACTTCTGGGACGGCCGTGCGATGAATAATGAATCAAAGATTTCTCTTCAAGACGTCCGTAAGTCTTTCGGCTCACGCCAAGTCTTGAATGGCATCAATCTTGAAATCAATCAAAGTGAAGTCATCGCATTCATTGGATCATCTGGTTCAGGTAAGAGCACGCTGTTGCGCTGCGTCAATTTGCTCGAAACCATTGATGACGGCGCAATCTTGCTTGATGGGATTGACATCAGCGAGCCTGGCATCAACCCCGACCCGTTTCGTCGCCGTATCGGGATGGTCTTTCAAAACTTCAATCTCTTTCCGCATATGACGGTGCTTGAAAACATTGCGCTTGCTCCCCGCAAAGTGTTGGGCCAGTCAAAGAAAGAAGCCAACGATCACGCTCGCGAATTGATTGGTCGTCTCGGACTCAGCGATCGTGCCGATGGCTACCCCGATCAGTTGTCGGGAGGCCAACAACAGCGCGTAGCCATCGCCCGCAGTTTGGCGATGAACCCCGAAGTGATGTTGCTTGATGAGATCACTTCAGCACTCGATCCCGAACTAGTCGGCGAAGTACTCGACGTCGTGCGCGAACTCAAATCAAACGGCATGACGATGTTGCTTGCTACTCACGAAATGGGCTTTGCCCGAGAGATCTCTGACCGCGTGTGTTTCTTACATCAAGGTCAAGTACTCGAGTGCTCTCCCCCGGCAGAATTTTTCAGTCGTCCGCAACATGAGCGAACTCAACAATTCTTGCAACGCGTCACCGACGCCGGTCGCCTCTAGCCCGAAATACGGCCACTCGTGACACCGCACACGATGTCGCGACCGATACACAACGCCACTTCTTCTTCGAGTTTTTCTTGATCCCACGAATTGATGAAGTCGGCGTGACCCGTGATCAAGCCACCCGATGCGAGTTGTAATTGTGATGCATCGCCATGCACTGGATACGCAACCGAGAAAATGAGTTGCGGCACCGAAACCGGATGACTACTTGGGCACTTGCCGTTTGACGAGTAATGCATGTGAGTGCGGTGTCCATCAACATCAAGATTTTTGCCATCCCAACAATCGGGGAAGGTGATATCAATGCGTAAACCGCGATCTTCTGGACAAGACGGTGGTAGTTCATCACGCATACCACCACTTCCGCACGACCAAGCAACAACCGAAGTCGGTTGCGCTTCAGTGGCCATCGCATCGCCAGCGATCATCAGTAAGCCGGGCGGGAAAGCAACGACAGTTGTTGGGTCGACGCCTACTCCGGCACGGTAGTAAGCGACGCTTTTCACGGGTTCGATGAGTTGCCCGTTATCAAGAAGAGCTGGCGCCCAATACGAGGCAGTATCTTGCTGCTGCTCGCATGTTGTGCCTTGACCAAGCAACGAATCCAGAGTTGCATCAGCGTTTGACGTGACATTCCCGAAAAACACATGTAGGTGCGATGCGCCCGCATCGCCCGGATACACAATCGGATCATCGGGCAAGGCATGACTAAACGGACACTCAACAACAAACTGTCCAACTCGACCCTGCGGGCCGGTCACTGGTTGATCGGGCTGACCCATCACCGATGCGGCGTCCACGGGCATCATTGAATGATCATGTGTTTGCGTATTTTGCGAATCACTTGCGCACGAGCCGAAAAGAAACAATGACCCGGCGAGCAAAAGTGATTTTGTTCGCCGGGTCATTGTTGTTGTCCTTCTATGTATGACGAGATCAGTCGATCTTGTCAGGAACCGTGATTGCGTCGAGGTCGATGACTGGCGGTGTTGCACTTGCCGGAACAGCAGCGGCAGTCGCGGCATCAGGCATCGACTCAAGAACTGGCATTTCGGGAAGCGGTGCTGTTTTCCAATCAACCGAAGGAGGGGCAGTTGCTTGATCGGCCAACCATGTGATGACGTTCAAGTCACCAGCAGTCCAGTCACCAGCATCTTTGCTGAGTGGCGAACCACACGGAGCCAACTTTTCGAGATCGAGCGGAGCGGATGTGGTGAATGTGTTGCCTTCGAAGCAGTTGCCCAATGTCCACAAGTCTGAACCAGCTGAACCAACAGCAATGTCGGCACGACGGTTGTCTTCAAGAACGTTATTGCGAACCGTGGTGTCTTGGCTGTCCCACAACAAAGCCCCATCGGGCTGAACTGGCATCAACTTCTTGCTGTCAGCACACGAGGTATCCCATGCTGATTTATCGGGCAACGAGTCATTGGGATCTTCTTCAAGGAAAGGCACAAGACCGATACCTGTTTTGTTGTGATTCCAAACGCGGTTTCTTTCGATGATGTTTTGCACGCCACCCGCACTCAAAATTCCGTTACCCATCGCAAGAATTGCCACGTCAATGGCCGGAGTATCGGGCTGATTGTTGTCGTAGACCAAGTTGCCAATGATGGTGGTTTTGCGCTCGGGGTAACACAATTCGTAGCTACCACTGTTCGGGACAACTCCAGCACGGTTGTGGCGGAACACGGAGTTCACGATGACCATATTGCCGCCCGAGTTAGTACCCGAGTAACCAAGACCGTTGTGTTCAGACACAAAGTGATTAATCAGTGAATCGCATGGGTAGCACTCGCCGACATACACGCCAGCGTCAGGTGAACCGGCACCGTATGAGTGATCGAGAACGCCTCCAATGGAGTCAAAGACATATACGCCGTAGTCACCATTGCGCCATGCAGTGAGGTAGTCACCGCGATAGCCAGTCACACCAGTCCAGAAGAATCCGTTCTTGGTGTAGTTCATTGCGGTCATGTTTTCGAGAGCGACACCGTTGGCACCAACAACTCGAATTCCGTTGTCAAGTTTGAACTGTCCATCAAGAATGACGGAGTTGCGTTCGACACCGCGAATCACGATGTTGTTGGTCTTGACCTGCACGGCCTCGTTATAGGTGCCAGGTGCAATCAAAATGAGGTCGCCTTCAACTGCAGCATCGACCGCTTCTTGAATCGTTGGGTAATCGGCCGGAACATTCAGCACGCCCTCAACTGCTGGAGCATCGGTTGCTGGAGCATCGGTTGCCGGCGCTTCTGATGTAACAACTTCAGTTGATGGTGCATTAGTGGTGTTTGCAGAGTCGTCTCCGCCACACGACACCAATCCCACTGCAAGTAGCACGACTCCTGCGAGCGCGCTGATTGATCGCTTCATATTTCCCCCTTGAGACGGTTTATACCGATAGATGAGCGTACTTCACGAGACAGTCAAAGTCCCATACATTCCGGCACCTGGAGCGCCGTGAATCGAACAATAAAACTTATAAACACCAGGAACGTTGAAAAGATGCGTAAATGAATCACCTGGGGTGAAAGCTGATGACTCAATCCCCCATGACGTTGGCGACATATCACTGGCCAACAATGCCGTGAGTCCAGCATCATCTTTGATGCTTTCAGGGAGAATGTTGTGGTCATTGCGGCCACGATTTTCAAAGACGACTTCGGTGCCAGCCTTAATTTCGTACTCACTGGGTCGATATGAGTTGTCGAGCACTTGAATGGTGATTGACTCACCATTTGGTGGAACTGTCGCAATTGTCGTGGTGACTGCTGCTTCAACTTCACTTGGTGGCTTTGCGCCAGACGACGCGGCATCTGGTGCATCGGCTCCGCAACCCACCAATAAAACGGCCGACACGACGACTGAACTCACAAGCGAAATTTTCATCGTGTCTATTCTCGCCTCAAGCGGTGGGCAATTGGTAATTTTCGAAGCGATCTCGCAAAGTCTTTTTCGAAAACTTGCCAACGCTTGTCTTCGGAACTTCATCAATGAACACCACATCGTCAGGAACCTGCCATTTGGCGACCTTGCTAGATATGAACTCAAGAATTTCTTCTTTTGACAAGGTTGCTCCGGCTTCAAGTACGACACAGGCAAGCGGACGCTCGCTCCAACGTGGATGCATCACACCAATCACCGCAGCTTCACGGATCAATGGGTGAGCCATCAGCTCGTTTTCAAGTTCAACTGAACTAATCCATTCACCACCACTCTTGATGAGGTCTTTCGTGCGGTCGAGCAAACGAATACGACCACGAGCATCAACAGCAGCGACGTCTCCCGTACGCAACCAACCATCTTCAGTAAAGCTTTCACCCGCGCGTTCGTCGTTGTAATACGTCGAAGCAATCCAGTTGCCACGACATTGCAGTTCACCGCTTGATTCGCCGTCCCACGGAACACTGATCGCCGTGCCTGGTTCAACAACACGGCATTCAACACCAAACATGATTCGACCAACTTGCGTGCGCAAATCTGCTTGCGCATTCACGTCGAGCAACAATTGATCGCCGTCGAGATGACACACCGCCGCAAGCGGACTTGTTTCAGTCATTCCCCAGGCCTGCAAAATCGGCAGACCAGTTTGTTCGCGATAGGCCTCGCTTAATGCACGTGGCACTGCCGAACCACCACACGGAATCACTCGCAAACTTGATGTGTCGCGTCCTTTGAGTTCGGGCAACACACCCATCCAGATTGTTGGTACTCCCGCAGCGATGGTGACCTTTTCATTCACGATCAAATCGGCAACCGCTTTACCCGACAAGTCGGGACCAGGCATGACGAGATTTGCTCCGGCTGCAACTGCAGCGTGGGCCAATCCCCATGAGTTGGCGTGAAACATTGGCACAACAGGGAGAATTGAATCGCGCTCTGAAACTCCGAGACCATCGGCCATCATCGTTGCCATGGTGTGCAAGAAAGTACTGCGGTGCGTATACACGACACCTTTAGGGTTGCCCGTTGTGCCACTCGTGTAGCACATACTCGCAGCAGTGTTTTCGGGAACTTCTTTGAATTGTGCGGGAGCAGCTTTGGCCAACAGTTCTTCGTAGTCGTACGACGGAATGCCAGCGAGGTCGGCCGGAATTTCACCCTTGCCATCATCCATGATCACGAGATGCTTCACAGTCGTGAATGTGGGTAACAGCGGAGCCAACAATCCCATCAACGACTTGTCAACAAAAATCACTTCGTCTTCAGCATGATTCACGATGTAGGTCAAC
>CAIQJP010000006.1 GCA_903872155.1 uncultured Actinomycetes bacterium
CGTTTGATTGATATGAAACCCCAGCCCACAGCCAAATTTGAGAGTTTCTTGACAATTCAGGAAATTTTCCTCAAGTCCTGGCTTATACCTGCCGAAAGTTAAAAGCGTCACGAAGTTGCCCACAAAGTAATTCCGATACGACACAGCCCTCAAGATTTGATAGCCTAATGATCCCTTCTTGGGACCATGACATTCAAAATACCCCCCAGCGTTACCCCCACTCCACCATTCGTTTCCAAACAAATGGTGGCGGGTCCCAGAAAAAATTTTTAGTAATTACCCCCAACCAGTTTCATCGCTGTCTATGTTGCGCCCCTCGATCAGGTCACCGATCGATATGCCTGACGGCACACAGCACGTTGAAACAATGAGCCCCTACGAACAGTTGAGACAAGAGCATGAACGACTCCATCGGTATCTACCTAAATGACATCGGCAAGGTTCCATTGTTGACCGCCGAAGACGAACGCGTTTTATCACGTGCCATTGAAAAGGGTCGCGAGGCCGCAACGAAGTCAGCTGCTGGTGACAAGACCGCAACTGTCAAGCGTGAAATCCGCGAAGCAGCCAAAGCAAAAGATCGCTTCATTCGCGCCAACCTTCGTTTGGTTGTTTCAATTGCTCGTCGCTACCCACTGCCCCAGGGCATGGATCTTCTTGACCTCATTCAAGAAGGAAACCTTGGTCTCGAGCACGCCGTTGACAAGTTTGACTGGCGTCGTGGCTTCAAGTTCTCGACCTATGCAACGTTCTGGATTCGTCAGGCCATCGGTCGTGCACTCGACCAGAAGGCCAGCCTCATTCGTATCCCCGGCGATCGTTCGGCAAGCTTGCGTGCCGCGTTACGTCAGGCCAGCGGCGACGGTGAAACGCTCGACTTGTCAAATGCCGAACTGCACCGCCTCACCACCCCGGTCTCGCTTGACAAGACCATCGGTGACGACGGCGACGCAACCCTTGGTGACTTGATGGCCAATGGCGACCCCACCCCCGAAGACCACATCATTGCTCAAGGCGAAACCGATCAGCTCAACAAGTTGCTCGACACCCTTGATGCTCGTGCCCGTTACGCCGTTGAAGCCCGCTTTGGTCTCATCGATGGTGAGCGCAAGAGCTTCCGCGAAGTGGGCGAAAAGCTTGGTGTCACCGCTGAAGCCGCTCGTCGCTTGGTCTCTCGTGCAGTCACTGGCCTCAAAGAAGAAGCCGAAGACATCTTCGCCTACTGACCAGTACTGGCCGAAATATCGACGGGGCTAGACCCCAGTGAAAACGACCCGATGGCTTTGGCCTTCGGGTCGTTAGGCTTTTTTTATGGCCAATACTTGGACCCCTTCATCGTGGCAGTCATTCCCTGCTGTACAGCAGCCGAAATGGCCCGACCAGAGCGCAGTCGATCGCTCGTTGAAGCAGATCGCCTCGTATCCCCCATTGGTGTTCGCTGGTGAAGCCCGCGCCCTGCAAAATTCTCTCGCTCAAGTGTGTGCCGGCAACGCGTTCTTGTTGCAGGCTGGCGATTGCGCCGAAAGTTTCGATGAGTTTTCGGCCAACAACATCCGCGAAAAACTGCGCGTCATTTTGCAGATGGCTGTCGTCCTCACTTACAGCCTTGGTGTCCCCACGATCAAAGTTGGTCGTATCGCCGGACAGTTCGCCAAGCCCCGTAGCGCTGATACCGAGAAGATTGGCGATCTCGAAATCCCATCATTCCGTGGACATATCGTCAACGATCCTGCGCCCACTCCAGAAGCACGTATCCCCGACCCCGATCGCCTCGTGCAGGCTTACCACCAGTCGGCAGCAACGCTGAACCTGTTGCGTGCTTTCGTCAAAGGTGGCTTCGCCGACTTGTCACGCGTGCACGCCTGGACTCAAGAGTTCGTCGGTTCAAGCCCCGAAGGTCAGCGCTATGAACAAGTGGCAACTGACATCGAGCGCGCATTGCGATTCATGCATGCCTGTGGCGTTGACACCGAGAACACTGCCGCGCTTCACGAAGCCGACGTGTACACGAGCCATGAAGCACTTCTGCTCGGATACGAAGAAGCGCTCACTCGTCAAGACTCACTAACCGGAGCTTGGTATGACTGCTCAGCACACATGTTGTGGATCGGTGAACGCACCCGTCAACTTGATGGCGCACACATTGAATTCTTGCGCGGTGTCGGCAATCCCCTTGGTTGCAAGATCGGCCCCTCAACCACCGTTGAATTCATTCTTGAACTGTGTCAAAAACTTAACCCCGCACAAATTCCAGGTCGCTTGACCCTCATTAGTCGCATGGGCGCCGACAAGGTTGAAGATTCGCTTCGTCCGTTGCTTCGTGCCGTGCGCGAAAGCGGACATCCAGTGGTGTGGGCCTGTGACCCCATGCATGGCAACACCTTCACTTCTGTTGGTGGTCGCAAGACGCGTCACTTCGACGAGATTATTCGTGAGATCACTGGCTTCGTCGCGGCTCACCGCGCTGAAGGCACATGGCCAGGTGGCATCCACGTTGAACTCACCGGCGACAACGTCACCGAATGTCTTGGTGGCGCTGACGATCTCACCGATGCCGATCTTGACGTGCGATATCAGACAGTTTGCGACCCTCGCTTAAATGCACGCCAAGGTCTTGACCTCGCGTTCGGAGTCGCCGAGCTCATTCGTTCTGCCGGCTTTGCCTGATTCATCACTTATTTCGCTTCTCGCAACGATTGACGAGTGGCCCGTCCCGCATGCGGCGGCGGCAGTGATTCGTCATGACTCCGTTATTGCAACGCACGGTGAAACCGATCGAGTTTTTCGTCTGGCATCAATTTCAAAAGTCATCACTGGTTGGACTTGTTTAGTTGCTGTTGAAGAGGGTTCGGTTTCATTAGATGATCCCGTCGGTCCTCCTGGCGCAACACTTCGTCATTGCCTTGCCCACGCCGCTGGTTATGGGTTCGATACTGCCGCGCCAATCATGGGAGTCGGCAAGCGTCGCATCTATTCGAATACCGGAATCGAAACTGCCGCAAAACATGTTGCCGAGCGCACTGGCTTAATGTTCGCCGACTACATGAACGAAGCAATCTTTGAACCACTCGGCATGAGCAACACATCGCTCAAAGCATCACCTGCCTATGCAGTATTCAGCACAGTTGGTGACATGACTCTGTTCATGAAAGAACTCATGAATCCAACGTTGATCAGCCACGCCACTGCGAAAGATGCAACCACTGCTCAATACCCAGAACTAGGTGGAGTCATACCAGGCCTTGGTTCATATAAACCAAATCCGTGGGGACTCGGAATTGAAATTCGCGATCACAAACAACCGCATTGGACTGGGTCTCTAAATTCACCACAAACTTTCGGTCATTTTGGTGGTTCAGGAACCATGATGTGGATCGATCCTGCAATCAATACTGGTTTGATTGCATTAACTGATCGTAACTTTGATGAATGGTCAGCCGAAGCGCTCGTTGCCTGGCCTAGCCTGAGTGATGCAGTGATTCATTCGTTGTCGAATCACGCATAACTTCTTTTTCAACGCACACCCTTTTTATGACCAGCATTCGCCAAACTGAACGTGTCTTACTTGGCGCCGTATTTGCAATGGAAGCTGGCGGAAGTGTCATCTTCGCTCTCATGGGCAACTTGCAAGATGAATTCCACTTTTCTGACGGAGGTCTGGGGTTCATTGCCGCTGCAGGTTTTATGGCTTCATTCGTGATGCAGATTCTGATTGCGCCATATGCCGATCGCGGCCACGCCAAACGACTGCTGATGATCGGGACAATTCTTGCAGTCGTTGGTAACGCACTGTTCGCCGGTGGATCGTCATTGATCATTTTTGTTTTGGCACGCCTGATCTCAGGAGCCGCAAGTGGTTTGTTCTTACCTCCAGCACGGGCCTTGATGGCTTCACTCGATGACGAAGGTGTGTCTGAACGACTCGGGGCTATGGGTGGAGTTGCACTGGCCGGATTCGTCACTGGTCCAGTCATCGGTGGTTTCTTAGTTGGACCGTTGGGGCTTCGCTGGCCATTCATCATCTTTTCGATCGCGGCATTGATCTCACTTTTCATCGTGAGCACGCAGCACTTACCAACTCTTCCCCATTCAACTGATCGTCAACGTCTTGCCTTTGGACTCTTGAAACGTCGTTCGGTACTTGTGCCGATCTTGATGTTGTCGTCACTCGCACTTCCCGTTGGCATGTACGACGCGTTGTGGGACCGCTTCCTCACTGACATCGGAGCGTCTGACATTGTGGTGGGCTTAAGTTTGGCTGCATACGCATTGCCCTTTGTTTTGTTGTCGCGTGTGGGTGGTCGACTCGCCGACCGGCGTGGAAAAGCAAAAGTCGCGTTCGTATCAATGTTGATCGTTGCTCCACTTACAGCTTTGTATGGCTGGTTCGCTGTTCCACTGATTCCGATCTTGCTCGGCATGATCGAATCGTGTGCGCAGGCTGCTGGCTCACCTGCGGGTCAAGGTTTATTGGCGCAAGGTGCACCTGAGGGTCGCGCTAGTGCCGCTCAGGGGCTCGCTGGCGCGTGCAATCAACTTCTTGCTGCTGTGGTCGCAATATTGGCTACTTGGGGCTACGGGCACGTTTCACCGCGCACTTTGTTTACGATCGCTGGCTTTTGCGTGCTCGTGATGGGTTCAGTTGCACAGTTACTAGCTCGCAAACTTCCCGAACTACACCCGGTATAAAAACTGCCTGAAAAAACTCATGGCGAGAATGTGCGGATTTCCGCACATTCTCGCCACCAGAAACACGAGAAATATCAAGTGTGGTTTTTTGGTTCAGCTCATGCGCTCGATGATCATCGACAAGCCCTGGCCGCCACCGACACACATGGTCTCCATGCCGACGTTCTTGTTGCTGGCCTGCAAACCATGAATCAAGGTGGTCATGATGCGAGCACCGGTCATTCCGAATGGGTGACCGAGTGCAATTGCTCCACCATTGACGTTCAACTTGTCCATTGAAATGCCGAGGTGCTTCGCCGATGGCAGAACCTGTGCGGCGAATGCTTCGTTGATTTCGACCAAGTCGATGTCATTGATACTCATACCGGCACGCTTCATGGCTTGACGGCAAGCTTCAACGGGTCCGAGTCCCATGATTTCGGGGTTCAACGATGACACACCGCTCGACACGAAACGTGCAAGTGGGGTGAGTCCCAAAGCCTTGGCCTTGGTGTCGCTCATCACCATGACTGCCGCTGCGCCGTCGTTCAACGGACATGCGTTACCGGCAGTGACTTGACCGTCGGGACGAAATGCCGGCTTCAAACCAGCAAGACCTTCGAGGGTCGTTCCTTCGCGCGGGCAATCGTCTTTGCTCACAACGGTTCCGTCTTCAAGAGTCAACGGGGTGATTTCGGCATCGAAGAAACCGTTTGACACGTTGGCACTGGCCAAGTCTTGGCTGCGCTTCGCGAACCAGTCCATGTCTTCGCGGCTCACACCTTCAACTTCACGAACGTTTTCTGCGGTCTGACCCATAGCGATGTACGCATCGGCAAGGCCTTGCTGCGGAGTCCATACGGGCTGACCACCAGCCGAACGCAACTTGGTGCGCTCGCCCGGTCCTTTGAAAATGGGGTTCGGAGCGGTGTCGGCGGCGCCGAACTGGTAACGACTGACGGCTTCAACACCAGCAGCGATGAAACAGTCGCCTTCGCCAGCCTTAATTGCATGAGCAGCCATACGAATGGTCTGCAATGACGATGAGCAGTAACGGTTCACAACAACACCAGGTGCTTCAGGAATACCAGCCAACAAGGCGACCATACGACCCAAGTTGAAACCAGCTTCGCCAGCGGGCTGACCAACACCAATGATGAGGTCTTCGATGTCGGAGCCTTTGACTGATGGAACCTTGGCCATCAAAGCACGAACAATCTGGGCGGCCATTTCATCGGTGCGCAATGACACCAACGAACCTTTATTGGCTCGGCCGATCGGACTGCGGGCGGTAGCAACAATGACTGCTTCGGGCATGGGATTCCCCCTCGTTAAGGCACGTGATGTGCGGACTGTGTAAGCGTAGCGAAAGTTACCGATTGGTCACATATTCGTCGCGTGGGGAATCCCCCAGTATTTGGTCGTGAAGCCGAAATATGAGACAGCGACTACCGCGCGACTTCATTAAACGAGGTCAATGCGGCTCCATTGGCCGAGACTGAAATCCGGGTGATCGATGCCGTCACCAACTGCGTCTTCCAGCCGACCGACACATCAACCCCTAATGCCCACGCAACTGCCGACTTGATCGGCGACACATGCGACACCACCACTGCTGTCCGCCCATTGAGTCGTTGTGCCAAATCGTCGCACGCAAGAGCCACTCGTTGTTGCACCTGATTGAGGGACTCCCCTTGTGGCGCCGCAAAGTCGCTATCGCTTCGCCACTCGCGCCACACGTTTGCGGGCACTTCTGCTTGACGCAGTCCTTCGTAACTTCCGTAATCAAGTTCAATCCATCGTTCATCAATGTCAAACGAACTATTGACTCGATTGACAATTGCAGTCGCCGTTTGACGGGCTCGCAACAAAGGACTACACACAAACATTGTGTCGGACAACAACTCTGTTTCCAGATACGTTGCAACTGCCTCGGCCTGAGCAAGTCCAACTTCATCAAGCGGATTATCCGTTCGACCTTGCAAACGACCCGTCGCGTTGAACTCGGTTCGTCCATGACGAACAATGATGATTGAACCACTCATTCGGAAAGAGTTCCTGTCTTCAGGAAATTCTTGCGGCGAGTTGGATCACCTAATTGGAACTTCTTCCAGGCGAACACGCACATCAACAAGCCGACAATTTCAAACCCAATATTCAGCATTCCACGGTCAACAACCGGAAGACGGTCCCCCGAAAAAGACAGACCACTGAACGGCCACCAAAAAACTTTGGTGTTGTTAAAAGCACCGTCATAGATCAAGTGCAGAAACATCCCGATAGGTATCGCCAGTAATCGTTTCCGAATCGGACGACGCCCAATCGTTGCCAACATCACAACTACCAAAGTCGCCACGCTGGCAGCGACCGAATGAAAAGCCCGAGCCCCGCCCCACATTCCGTCAATGATGTCGGGCAATAATGCACCGATCACCAACGTCCGATGATCAAATGCCGGATCACGAAAAACAAACCAGACCGACAAAACAGCTGTACCAATAAACCAGAAAAGCATTGTTATCGAACGAGCAACCGATTGCAGTTGGGGCACTCAGCAACTTGGTCGGCCGGCAAACGCTTCATGATGTCGAGTTCTGAAACCGAGATATCCATATGACATCCCCCGCACACTCCGTGCTGAATGACGGCGACCGCAATTCCTTTGTATGACGCCCGTAAGCGGTCGTAGATGGCAATGTCTGAATCGGAGTTTGATGAAGCAACTTCAACGCGACGTTCTTGCAACGCAACAAGTTCTTCAGTTTTTGCTGCCGCAGCAAGGTCAAGCGCTTGTTTCGTCGTCGCTTCAATTTCAATAGCGCGACTTTCGCTTTCAACTAACTTGCGCACATCTTCATCGGCCGAGGCACTTGACTCCAGTAACAGCAATCCACGATCATCGAGTTCATTCCGCTGCGCAGCGAGCGTTTGCATTTCGTGTTGTAAAGCTTCAGCTTCGCGAGGAGCAATGATGGTCTTCATTTGGCGCTCAAGTTTGGCGCGATGTGCATCAATATCAACTGACTTCTTTTCAATGTCAGCAAGTTCTGCTTCCATCGTCGACTGTTCGCGGCGCAGGTTGTCACGAGTCGATCGCACGTGAGCCAAATCCGACTGCGCCTGTGCGTGATGAGTACGCTCCGGCAATTTTTCGAGAGCGACTTTGGCTTGCTCGATTGCCGTATCTACCTTTTGCAGTTCGTACAGCGCTTTGACATCCATAGAGATGACTGTATGCCCTCGGACTAGCAACTTCCCACTGTGTAGAGCGCCGGGTCGATCGTGGGCACTGGCCAGGTCGGGTCCACGACACCTCGGGGTACCGTGGTATTGAGATCGGTGATGGATCCTGGCACCGGCGGCACCAGTGTCGTTGAAGTGGTTGTTGTACTCGTTGTCGTGGTCGTCGGCACCGTCGTCGCCGTCGGATCGGCCGGGATGGTCTCGCTCGGCGTTGAGGTTTCAGTAGGTGGGGCCGTCACTGGAGTTAAACA
>CAIQJP010000007.1 GCA_903872155.1 uncultured Actinomycetes bacterium
AACCACATCACTCATAAACGCAGGTGGGTGGTCGCGTAACCACTCTTCAATTTCAGCGTCGCGACTTGCGGGTAAACACAATCGTCGGCGAGCCGAGACAACTAGTGATGCTGGATCTTCAGCGTGGCGCGACATCGGTGGGCGCTCTACTTCAAATACTTCAGGTTCGAGTCCGAGTCCTTCAATAACTTTCACGGCGTCGTCAGATGTTGGTCCATCGGGTCGAGTGATATTCCAGAAATGTTTCCAACCTTCATTCCATGCTGACTGCGGATGTTTCTTCGGCATCACCACGACTACACCAAGTCGGGCCATTGCAGTTAAAGCAACAACAAATGGTTCAAGGTCGGCGACATTGAAAAACACGTGATGACATACCACTACGTCGCATTGTGTAATGGGTCGACCCGCAAGTTCGGCCTGAATGATGACATCAGGGAAACGTCCCTGAATTTCGGTGAATTCAACGCCTGCTTCATCAGCGGCTTGACCAAAACGCGCCAACATCGCGGGGTTTTCGTCAACACCAACAATGCGGGTGGCACGCGGGGCTAACGGCAATGATGAACGACCACCACCACAACCCACATCCATCACCGTTCCGCCTTCTAACGGTAGAAGTTCGCGCGCTAACTCAAATATGGGACTGGTGGGATCAAGAGTTTCGTCGACAGCAAAAGTTTTCGGATCATGCGACCACGGTGGTACTTCGGCTTGCGCGACGATCTCGTCGGGAATTGCCCACGCCAAAAGTTGTTCGGCCCAATATTGTCCTGGTTCGGTGAGCGTCACAGTTGTTTCACTCGGCTAACGGCTCGGTGATTCTTACTTCGCCAACACTTGCACCGGCAATTGGCGAGGTCCACGAATTTGTCCGACACTCCACACCACATCATCTTCGGTGCCACCAAGAGTGAACGACGGGAAACGATCGATGAATTCTTCAATCGCAATCGTCAATTCAAGACGAGCCAAGTTTGAACCGAGGCAACGGTGAATACCGAGACCAAATGCCGAGTGACGGTTTTCGGCACGATCGATGAGCACCTTGTCAGCATCGGGAAAAACTTCGGGGTCAAGGTTGGCGGCTGGGAATGGCAACAACACCCAATCATCAACCTTCATTGGGCACCCGTGGAAGTCATGATCTTTAGCCACAAGGCGAGCCATCGTGACTGGTGCGTACACCCGCAAGAACTCTTCAACCGCAGTTGGAATGAGTGAACGATCAGCAACTAAGCGCGCCAAGTCATCAGGATTGTTGGCAAGGTGCCACAAACTTGAACCAATGGCGCTCCATGTGGTGTCAATGCCAGCGATCAACAACAAGATGATCGAGCCACCCACGTGTTCAACGGACAGTTTTTCGCCAAACAATTCAACGCCCATCAAATACGACGTGAGGTCATCGCGAGGATTTTCAACGTGATCTTCAATTTGGGCGATGATGTACTGAATCAAGCGCTCAATTTTGACAAACCGAATTTCTGGCGCGTCATCGATGCCTTCAAGCACATCATGAACGAACTCAAGGAACAAGTCTTCATCGCTCATGGGGAATCCGAGCATGCGTGAAATCACATTGACCGGAATGCGCTTGGCGTAATCGGCAGCGGCGTCAATGGTTTTACCTTCGGCAACATCGGCCATCATCGAGTCAAGAAGACCGCGACATAGTTTGCGAACCTCGGGTTCCCATAACTCAATCTTTTTCGGAGCGAACGGTGGCAACAAAAGTTTGCGGGCTTCAATATGAAACGGCGGGTCGCTGGTGATCGGCGGTGCTCCACCAATTGGTGCTGGATCGGGCGGAACCATTTTTTCAACGATGACCGCACGACTCGTAAAGTTTTCGGTGTCGTACGCAATTTCGCGAACGTACTCGTGCGTCGTGGGCAACCAGGTTCCGCCGTAACGATCGGAGTGCGCGACGGGGCACGTGCCACGAAGTTCAGCCCAGATTTCGTGGGCGTTGCGGTTGTATTGCGGATCGGCGTGATCGAAATCGGTCGCCCAATCGGTGACTGGCGTGAAATCAACGTTCAAGTTTTCAGTGGATGTCATGAGGGGGTCAGACAATCATTCAGAAATCGTGATGGCAAATTCGGGGCAATTCGCCAGAGCCAAGCGAGCTCGGTCTTCGAGTTCGGCCGGCACTGATCCGTCACCAATGACCACGGCATTGCCGTAATCATCAACATCAAAAAGTTCGGGGGCTAATGCATAGCAACGGTTGTGACCTTGACATTTTTCGGCGTCGACATGAATGCGCATGGGCATCACGATACTCGCTGTCTTCATAGAGTTGAATTTGTACCGTGAGCCGAAAGTCATTTCCCCTGGTGATTTTGCTCCCGCCTTCTGAAGGCAAGGCCGA
>CAIQJP010000008.1 GCA_903872155.1 uncultured Actinomycetes bacterium
ACCATGCGCGCGACTTTCACATGATGTTTCGCATCACCCGCGCTATAGGAAATACCCGCTCGTAACCAGCCGGCCATGGTGGTGTGGCCGTGATCACGAAATGCACCAGTGCGATCAACTTCGGCAAGCACTTCCGCTCGAGCGGCTTCGATGAACCGTGACGCTTTTTCAAGCTCAACCAGACGAGTCATCGCATCATCACCATCAACAATCAAAGATTGCGACGACCATGCAGCGCGCAAACCTGCAACGAGAAAACCACCACAACTTTCTGCGGTTTTTGGTGTCAGATCACGTGAGAACATATGTTCTTAGTATGCCACTAAGGTGTGGCAAAAAGCAAATGAAATCAAGGGTTTTTTGAAAAAAGTTTTCAATAATGCAGCTATCGAAACTGGTGGCGAAAACTAACGGAAAAGCTCTCGTTTCTGCCACCAGAAAAACCAATGAAATGTGTCAACCACGAGCTAGCGACGAGCATCACGCGAAAAGCAAGATCAATAGCTAATCAACAGCGACTGAATCGGTAACACTTTCAAGTCGACGCACGTCTTTATTGAATAGCGCCGCTCCGGCCATCACGATCGCAATCACACCAGCGATATACAAAGTCTCACTCGTGCCAATCCACTGAGCGATTGGCCCAGCCAAGAACAATCCAAACGGCGCAAACACGGTCGAACCAAGAGCGTCATACGCACTCACTCGAGACAAAGCCTCTTCGGGCACGTGCGTCTGGAACATGGTCATCCACATCACGAAGAACAAGTCCATCGCAATGCCCGACACGAAAGCCAAGATCATCAAGACACCGATGTGAAATGGCACGGCGGCACCAAGCATCCACACGCCAACAATCGGCATTCCGCCCATCGCAATAATCAACGGATGTTTTGGTTTGATGCGCAATGACACCAATACTCCACCAATATTGCCTGCACCAAAAGCGAACAGCATGAAGCCCATGTCGCGAGCACCACCGAGTGCTTCTTTCATCTGCACCGGAGCAAGGACTCCTAAGAATCCTTCAAAACACATATTGATAAATGCGAAGCAGATCACGACGACAACAATCCATTTACGTGAGTAGAACTCGGTCCAACCTTGTCGTAGTTGCAAAATCATTGAAGGGTGCTCTTCAATTTCACCCGTTTGCATTTTTGTTGGCAACTGCAGTCGCAAGACCAGGATGCCGGCAATCAGAAATGATGCTCCGTCGCCGATGATTGCCCAGCCTGGGCCAAATGTACTGACGATGGCTGCGCCCAAAGTTGCACCAAGTGTGAAACCAATGTTTGCACCTAGCCCTACCAACGAGTTGGCCGCTTGCAAATTTTCACTCGGCACAACTTCGGGAAGGAGCCCAGCAAATGCGGGCCACCACAACGCGTTTAACACTCCGAAAATAAATGCGTTGATACACAGCAGCGGAACAGTCGCGTGGTGAGTCAAAAAAAGGACACCACTTGTTGCCACAACGAAACTGCCGATGATGTCAGTAATTCCAACGACACGAGCTCGTCCCATACGGTCGGCGACAACTCCGCCAAGTAACAAGAACAAAACAATCGGCACCATGTGCGAAGCAGTCACCCAACTCAGTGATGAAGCATTACTGCCAGGGAGCGAAAGCACACCAAAGGCCATGGCAATGGGTGACATGCCGTTGCCGATATTCGACAAAGTGCGCGCCGTCAGCAAAATACGGAAGCGTTTGATTTTCCAAAGGGTTTTAAGGTCGTGCAGCACAATGATCGTGTGTCAGGTTAGTGAATTTTGAGTGTGAAATCTGCCGTGTTATCGCCGGTGATCTGCAGAGCACCCCAAATTGTGTCTACACTCACGCCATGTCACGACCCCCCGCCTCACTTCGAGCCCTTGCCGTTGCCCGTGGTGATGAGCCTGCCGATTTGCTCATCACTGGTGGACGAGTTCTATCTCCGATTACACGTGAATGGGTATCAACCGACTTGGCAATTGCTGACGGTGTTGTCGCCGGATGGGGTAAACGTGAAGCTAAAGAAACTGTTGATGTTGGTGGCGCGGCCTTAGTTGCCGGTTTTGTTGACGCCCATATGCATCTTGAATCAACCAAATTGTGGGTGGATGAATTTGTTCGTGGCGCATTGCCTTGCGGAACAACTGCGGTTGCCTGTGATCCGCACGAAATTGCCAACGTTGCCGGGCTCGAAGGTGTGGGGGCAGTCGCCGAAGCTGCCGAAAAGATGCCATTCACGTTTGGCCTTGCTGCTTCGAGTTGTGTGCCTGCATCGAGTTTTGAAAGTCCTGGCGCGGCATTTTCGCCAGCAGATATTCGTCACTTGATTTCTGAATTCAAAGCCATCGGTATTGGTGAAGTGATGAACTATCCCGCTGTCATTAATGGCGATCCAACCTTCCGTGAAATCATCGCGGCTGCGGGCTGGCGAAGTGTTGATGGTCATGCCCCTGGTTTGCGTGGTCCGCAACTTGATGCGTATTTGGCCGCAGGCGTTGAATCTGATCATGAATGTTTTGCTCTTGATGAAGCACATGAAAAGCGTCAAAAAGGAATGTGGGTCTTTTTGCGTTATGGATCGGCTTGTAAAGATCTCGTTGAATTACTACCAACTGTTTTGCGCACGGGTGTCACACGTACTGCAATGTGCACCGACGATCGTGAACCTCACCAGATTCGCACGATCGGCCACATCAACCATTGCGTGAGCCTTGCGGTTGAAGCGGGTTGCGACGAGATCGAAGCGCTCATCATGGCCTCGTACTTGCCTGCGCAGTTTCACAACTTCTTCCATCTCGGTCAACTAGGGCCTGGATATCAAGCCGATGTCTTGGTCTTTGATTCAATGAAGGAGTACCGACCTGCTGCTGTGTATCAAGCCGGCAAGTTGGTGGCTCGACATGGTTACATCCTCGATGGTGCCGTGCCGGCGACGCCGGCCCCCGATTCATTGCGCAATCGCGTGCACTTGCATCACAATCCAACTGCCGCAGAGTTAACTGTTGACGCACCCGCCGATGGAATGGCGCGAGTCATTGGTGTTACTCAAGGAACCGTGCGTACGACTGCACTCGAACTTGATATCAATGACCCGAACAACGACATCGCGCGTATTGCAGTTCTTGAACGCCACAAAAAAACTGGTCGTATTGGTCTTGGTTATGTCGCCAACTTTGGTTTGACTCGCGGCGCGATTGCATCAACCGTGTGTCACGACGCTCACAATGTGATGGTGATTGGTGCTCGCGACGAAAGTGGTCCCGCCGACATGGCTATTGCTGTGGAACACCTTGCCAAAATTGGCGGGGGACAGGTGCTCGTGCACGAAGGCAAGATTTTGGCCGAGGTTCCTCTACCGATTGCTGGTCTGATGAGCGATCAGCCCCTCGATGTGGTGGCTGATCAGATCGAACTCATGGAGCAGACCGCCCGTGATTTCGGCATTTCCATTGACGCACCGTTTATGTTGCTGTCGTTCCTGGGGCTCTCGGTCATTCCCGACCTGCGCATCACTGACCACGGGTTGATTGACGTCAACCAGTGGAAACAAGTCCCTGTCGCGCTTTAGAGGCTCAAATCTGGACAGGTCCGGGCTTTTACTTTTTGCCCAAAAACGGAATCGTCACACTTTGGAAACATTCGTCTAGACGAATTGTGTCTATAGTTCGCACATGGCCAAGCGGGAGACCAGCATTCGACAGACCGAGATCGACCTCGCCTCCGATGCTCCGCTGTATGAGCAGGTCCGAGATCGCTTGAGCCAGATGGTTTTGACCCGCGATCTTTCAGACTCAACGCCGCTGCCAACCGAACCGAATCTGATGGAGCTTTTCGGTGTCAGCCGCGGAACTCTTCGTCGAGCGATTGAAGAATTGGTTCGCGACGGGCTATTGAGCGCCGAACAAGGTCGTGGCACGTTTGTTGTCCAAGAAGAACGCGTGCGCCGAGTCGTATGGCAACGGTTATCTGAAGTTGCTCGTCCCGACTCACGATTTGATCTTGACCTCAGTCAATACGTTCCCGATTTTGCTGGATCCAACCTTGCGCACAAGCGAGTCATGAAGCGCACCGAGTGGAGAAGTGCAGATGTGGTTTTCTGCGCCCCCGATAACAGCATTGAACAGTTGCGATTTGCGGCCCTTGAAGCAGGAAAGAAGATTCTCGTTCCGACGTACGGACTGCGTCGCGGCTTCATTCTTCTTGACGGAAAAAAAATTCTAAAAACCGATCATGCCTTGGCCGCATCACTTGACGGGATGGAACGATTCGGCAAGCGACTCGGTCCTGGCGATTTACGTCAAGCGGGCACGATTGACTTGGTAGTTACTGGTGCAACCGCCGTGACAACCGATGGCCGACATATCGGTGGTGGTCAGCGTTACCTCGCTCTCGAGTGGATGATGATGAAGCAACTTGGCGTGTTGTCATCAGATGCTTTGGTTTTTGCAGTCGTGCACGACTGCCAAGTCGTTGACGAAATGGTTGAAGCAGAACCAGATTGTTTGCTTGATCTGATTTGTACGAACACTGATGAAATTGATGTGTGGGAGCCCCGTGATTCTGCTCCTTCAAAATTGAGGAGAATTAAGTGAGTAGCGCTTTGTCAACCGATCAATATCGCGAGCAGATTTGGGCCGAGTTGGCCAAGGTTGCGCGACCCGACTCACGTTTTCATTGGGACTTCTCGAGTTTCATCTGTGATTTCATCGGAAGCGAAAAGTGTTCAGATCGAGTCTTAGAACTTGATGCATTAAAGAATCGCGGAAATCGTCAGGTCTTTGTTACACCCGACAATTGCTTAGAAGATTTGCGTTACAAACTGATTCAGCGCGGAATTCCATTCGTGATGACCACCTACGGAATCGTCCGTGGTTTTTATCGCCTCGATCCCACGACGATTCCGGCGAGCGATCATCATTACGCTGCAACTCTTGACGGATTTGATCGCTATGCAGTGGCAATGCCATTGGCTGATTTGCAAAAAGGTGAAAAGTTTTCCCTGCTCGTAACTGGCGGAAGTGCTGTGAGCAATAACGGTGTGCGCTTTGGCAAAGGGCATGGTTATTTCGATTTTGAGTGGGCTGTTCTTTCAGAACTTGGACTCACCGATAGTTCTTCAGTTGTGGCCGATGTCGTGCACGACTGTCAGTTCGTCAATGAAGTTATGCCTGCAGAGAAGCATGACGTCGTTGTCGATTGGGTGGTCACTCCCACTCAAGTAATGCACATAGATCAGAGCTCGCGTCAAAGTGGACGAGTGTTCTGGGAATTGGTTCCAGGAACAGAATTCGAACATCTCGGCATTGTGTCCGAGTTGCGCGCGATTCAGAACTTGGGTCCGTTATGACTCTGCGCCCAGTACTTCAACCGTGACACAACCCATCCGACAAACAACATGAAAGGTCAACTATGAATCCGATTTCACGACGACAGATGCTGATTCGAGCATCCGCAGCCGGTGTTGGTTTAGCAGGCTTGCCTGCATTCCTCGCAGCATGTGGAGGCGATGACAGCAAGTCATCAGGCTCAAGTTCAGGTACTTCGACCAAGTTCACGATGCAAGCAGCATGGGTGAATGACGCTGAATTCACTGGTTACTTTGTGGCATTGACCAACGGTTATTACACCGATCAAGGTCTCGACCTCAATTACCAATCAGGTGGACCTGATGTCATTCCCGAGAGCACATTGCTCGCTGGTACGTCACCACTTGCATTGACAACGCCAGACAGCACTATTCAAGCCATCGTCAACGACAATGCTCCATTTGTGATCGTTGGTGCTCAGTACCAAAAGAATCCGTTGGGTGTTGTGAGCTTGAAGAAGAACCCCATCAATTCGCCCGCCGATTTGGTGGGTAAGACGCTTGCAGTTCCGCCATCAAACACTGTTTCGGTTGAAGCAATGTTGTCAATCAGTGGTGTCAATAAGGCCGATGTCAATATCGTGCCGTACGAATACGACCCAACACCGCTTGTTAAGGGTGAAATTGATGCATCGGTTGACTTCACAACCAACGTACCTTTCACCATTCAGCAAGCTGGCGAAGAAGCAACATCATTCTTGATGTACGACTACGGCTTTACAATTTTCAACGACACGGTTGTTGTGACCAAGGATGCCTTGAAGAACAATCGTGCCGAAATTGTTAAGTGGTTGCGTGCGAGCCGTATGGGTTGGGATGAAAATTTCAAAGATCCCAGCAAGTACCCGCCGATGTTTACCGACACCTACTTCAAGGGAACTGGCCGTACCATCGAAAACGAGTTGTACTTCAACAATGCGCAGATGCCGTTGATCAAATCAGACGGTGGCATTTACTCA
Organism: uncultured Actinomycetes bacterium; assembly: GCA_903872155.1. GTDB lineage: Bacteria > Actinomycetota > Acidimicrobiia > Acidimicrobiales > Ilumatobacteraceae > Casp-actino8. The sequence goes on from CAIQJP010000008.1 coordinate 6,323, forward strand.
ATGTCCGAAGAGGCAATTGCCGCAAACCTCGAAGCACTTGGTGCTATCGGCATCAAGGGAACACGCGACATGTTTGATACGACTCTTCTCGAGGAAATCTAAATTTGTCAACGTTGCAAGAAGTAGCCGGTGGTGCGCTCCGCGTTCAAAACGTGGAGCGCACCTTCGCGCTCAAAGACGATGTAGTTCGGGCGCTTGACAAAGTGTCTTTAGAAGTTCCGGTCGGGTCGTTTATTTCGTTGATCGGTCCCTCGGGTTGCGGTAAATCAACGTTGTTGCGATTGCTCGCCGGCCTTGAGTTGCCTGACGCAGGTTCATTGCTCATCGGCGAGAGGTCACCCGATGAAATGCGTACGGCAGGTCGGCTCGGTGTGGCTTTTCAAGATCCGGCTTTGTTGCCGTGGCGCTCAGTGTGGAAGAACATCACTTTGCCCTTGCAGGTGATGGGCAAATCTGTGAAGGAATATCAATCAGCGATTGAAGAACTGATCTCCCTCGTTGGACTCAAAGGTTTTGAACAGGCATTGCCGGCGCAATTGTCAGGTGGAATGCGTCAGCGCGTTGCAATCGCGCGGGCATTAGTAACCGAGCCCGAAGTGCTCTTACTCGACGAACCTTTTGGTGCGCTTGATGAAATTCTTCGTCGCACCATGAATCTTGAATTGCAGCGAATTTGGTCGGCTCGTCGTCCAACCACCATTTTGGTGACACACTCGATTGAAGAAGCCATTTTTCTTGCGGACAAAGTTGCTGTCATGTCGGCGCGACCAGGTCGCATTGTTGAAATTGTGGACGTGCCATTTGAACGGCCTCGAGTTCCCGAGATCATGCGCAGTTCTGAATTCCATCATTTGGCTGATCACTTGTCCGAGCTGTTGTTCGCTGGTGGCGGACACTGAAAAGTGTCGTCAAGATGAAGAACTTCAGTCGTTTCGCTCGCGGCACTGGCGTTGTGCTGATTGTCCTCGCCATCTGGGAAGTATTGGGACGACTTGAACTCATCGGTCAAGGAGCTCTGCCAGCCCCGACACAAATTTTGGCTCAGTTGTGGAAGGACCGTTCTGATTATCCACCACATCTGTCGGTGACATTGAAGTCAGCGGGCACTGGTTTTGTGATCGGCAATATCATTGCAATCGTCGCTGGTGCGATTTCTGCACGATTTCGAATTGCCGAAACCTTGTTGCGCGGGCTTGGAATGTCTTTGTTTGCAGTGCCGTTGATCGCGATTGTTCCGGTGTTGTTGTTGGCATTCACGGGCACAACACCGCGAATTATTTTGGCTGCTATGGCGGTGTATTTTCCGACCTATATCGCAACGATGAATGGAATGCGCAATGTCGATCCGCGACTTGTTGATGTGGTCATGGTTGCTGGTGGCTCAACCACTGATGTCTTGCGCTGGATTCGGGTACGCAGCGCGTTGCCACACATCGTGAGTGCGTTCAGAGTCGCTGCACCAGCGGCTTTGCTCGGAACGTTGCTCGCTGAGTTTGGCGGTGGAACTCGATGGGGACTCGGAACATATCTGCTTGGTTCATTAGGTCAGGCCAATCCGTCGCGATTATGGAGTATCGGTTTAGTAGCCACTGCAGTCGCGGCTTCGGCGTACATGTTGTTCGCTTTATTGGGTTCTCGCCTCACGCGCTCGTCAATGTCGGCCACAGTCCAAACATCGTTGCCGATGGGTGGAGCAACTGGTCCTTGGTGGAAACGATTAGGCGGGGGAGTCATATCGGCCGGAGTTGTCTTAGGTCTTTGGGCGTTGGTGCTGAGTATTTTGGATATGTCGCCGGTAGTCGCCAAGTCGCCGTTTGCAATCGTGAGATATCTCACAACCGACCCTCGCGCTTCAGTTTCACGCTCACGTTTATTTGATGCATACAGTGAAACTCTGCCGTTGGCTTTGATCGGCTTATTGTGCGGGCTTGCTGCCGCTTTGTTGCTTGCAGTCATATTAAGTTTGCGACCTGCGCTCGGTCGAGCAGTTTTGCCATTTGCTTTGGTTTCGCAAACAATGCCGCTGCCAGCTTTAACGCCGTTGATTGTTTTGGTTTTTGGTCGAAGTATTTTGGCAACAGTTGTGGTGTGTGTCTCGGTGACGTTTTTCCCGTCGTTTGTGACAATCTCTCAAGCGCTAGCGACAACATCTTCGGCCGCGATTGATGTAGTTCGCGTCAGTGGCGGTGGACGTTTCAAGTCGTTGCGTTTCGTTGGACTACCGGGTGCTATCCCGGCAATGGTGACAGCAGCACGTTTGGCGGCGCCACGTGCATTGCTTGGTGTGATGATTGCCGAGTATTTAGCAACTGGTGACGGACTCGGGAATCTGCTGAACGAATCACGTGGTCGACTTGATTATGGAATGATCTGGACCGTCGCGACCACGTCGGTATTGGTTGCGGTGATCATCACGCAACTATTTGGACTCGCCGAAAAACTCACCCGCAAATAACGGTCAAGGCTCAACTAATTCTTCAAGATCGTTACGCAGCAACACTGGATCGATGGCTTTGAGTTTCGCGGCACGCATTTTTAGAGCACTCAAACCTGCTGGGATTGATATTGGAGACATCTCAGCGACTGGTTGACCATCGCGAGTAATGGTGAGTAGTTCGCCCGCAAGTACTCGGTCCAGTACTTGTCCAGAGTCACTGCGTAACTCGAAAACCGTTACAGCGTTTTTTCCAGAAGTCTTTTTTCTCATGTAACAACTGTAGAACCTTGGAACAACTCAGAATGAAGGATTAATTATGGCTCTACGAGAAGTTGAGCAGCATTCGTAGGGCACGTCGAATCTGAAAACGCGACTCGATATCAATGACACCGAGCGGATGCACGAGTCGACGTTTGCTGATGGAACGTAATTGTTCGCATTGGGCGTAACTGATTTCAGAAATGCCCGAGTCAACACTGGGTTCAACCTCTACATGAAAATTCAATCCACGTTGTTTTGTGGTGAACGGAACGACGAAAACATTGCTCAGAAAATCGGCGAAGCCATCGGTTGGTCCAACAACAAGTGCTGGCCGTTTGTGTCCAGGTTCGGCCGGGAAGTTGGGTCCGAAGTCAACGAGCCAAATGCTGTCGATGAGATCCATCAATTGATCCCATCGGCAACTTCGGTCAACAACGATTCGCGCAAGTAGTCGGCCCAGGCTTGAGGATCGGCCTTCAAGTTCTGCATTTGTGATCGGGCTTCGTCGACAAAAAGTTCACGGTCTAACGCATCGGTGGCTCGGCGGAGCACCTCGATCAAAGACAGCCCTTGCTGCTGACTGAAGGTGAGAAGTCGTTGGTGGGTGTCGCGGTCAACCCGAATTGTCGTGGAGTCAGTCATGAGCATGACTTTAGGCTTCCAAGCTGGGTTTGTCTACAAATTGTCTACACATAATATGGCTGATATTCATGCAGGTAGTGAGGCTTCACGATTGCAGTCGACGGTGGTTAAACAGGGAAATACTTTCTGACACGCCATCAGAAAATTTGCCCTCAACGCCTAAGGTGTAACGCATGACTCGGGGGATGTTCACGGTTCCGCAAGGACGCCGTATCTATGGAATGCAATTGCCCATCCAGGCCCAAAGCGCCTACTTCGTGGCCGACTGGGAACGAACAGCTGGACCCAAAGAACTCGGTCGCCTGGCCAAGGCTTGCGATGACAATGGCTATGCCTATGTCGGGGTGTGTGACCATGTGGCCCTTCCCGAATCAGTTGTTGGCGGCATGGGCACGCACTGGGCCGACCCGATTGCCACGCTTGGTTGGATCGCTGGCATGACATCGAACGTCGGCTTGCTCACCCATGTCTATGTGTTGCCGTATCGCAACCCGCGAGTAGCCGCCAAACAATTCGCGACACTCGATCACCTGAGTGATGGTCGTGCGCTCATCGGAATTGGCGCCGGACATGCGCAAGCCGAATTTGAATTGCTCGGCGTTGATTTTCATAGCCGCGGTAAAGCTCTTGATACAGGCGTTCCTGAACTTGCGAAGTTGCTCGAGAGCGAATTCGTTGACGGATTCGGTGCCCGTCCGTTGCCAACACAGTCGCCACGTCCGCCCATTTGGGTGGCAGGCTCAAGCCCAGCAGCAATCAAACGTGCTGCGCGGGTTGCCGACGGTTGGTTGCCACAAGGCCCATCAGACGCATCAATGGTGAATATGTTGAACGAAGAGCGTGCTCGTGTCGGTCGCGCAGCGTCAGCGAATGATGGCTTCATGATTGGCCACATCACGCCGTTCTTATATGTCGGCAAGCCCTCGTTTGATGTGGGTGAAGCAACACTGAGTGGTTCTGCTCAATCAATCGCCGAACGAATTCTTGAAGGAACTGCGTCTGGTGTGAATCAACTTCAAGTTCGCTTCAAAGCGCAGAGTTGCGATGAACTATGCGATCAAATCACTGCGTTTGCCAGCGAAGTCGCGCCACTCGTGACAACAATCTAAGAAATAGTTACTTCACTAACGGAGCCATCATGCTGTCTAATCTCGACGACTTCCCGATTCACCAAACATCTGAGCCGATGCGCCATGTCGCAACGAGCGATCGTAATTTTTATGATCGCTATTACTTCAATGGTTTCAATCACGATGGAACAGTGATGTTTGTCTGTGGTTTGGGCGTGTATCCAAACCTTGGCGTGATTGATGCGTACCTGTTGGTCTTCCATGAAGGTCAGCAGCAAGTTGTTCGCGCATCGGGCGCTCTTGATAATGCGAATCGTATGAACCCTGGCGTTGGTCCGATCAGCATTGAAGTCATTGAGCCATTGCAAAAATTGCGCGTACGTTGTGATGACAATGAATGGGGTATCACGATTGATGCCACCTGGACCGGTGCAATGCCCGCTTTCGAAGAACCTCGCCATTACATTCGCGAAAATGGCCGCGTGATTTTTGATACCTGTCGCCTCGCGCAAACTGGTGGTTGGGACGGAACCTTGACCGCGGGTGGACACACATTCGCCATTGATTCAAAGACCTGGTGGGGGACTCGCGATCGTTCGTGGGGTGTACGTCCGATCGGTGAAAGTGAACCTGCCGGTATTCGTGCGAGCAATCCATTCAGCTGGTTCTGGATTTACACGCCAATTCGTTTCGCCGATCACTCGCTCATGATCATCATGCAAGAAAATCCTGATGGAAGTCGTGTGATGGAAGAAGCAACACGCATTTGGCCCGATGGTCGTATTGAACATCTCGGTCGCCCCGAACACGATCTTGAATATCGCGAAGGTTCACGTTTCTCAACCGGTGGTGTGATTCGCGTTGTCGCAGACGACGGCCACGTAATAACCCTAGATATCGAACCGTTGTTGCCAGTGCACATCGGTATCGGAACTGGTTATGGCTATGACGCCGATTGGCGCCACGGAATGTGGCAAGGTCCGTTGAAGGTTGAGAACTTCCACCTCGATACAACGACTCCCGAAGGTGCCATGCGTTTGTTCGGCATCGTTGATAACTCGGCCAAGTTTGCTTACACCGATCGTGATGGCAAGCGTCATGAGGGTTACGGCTTATACGAAAACATGGCGATTGGACCACACGAAAAGTATGGCTTCACCGACATGCTCGATGGCTTCGTGAAGAAGTAGAGAGAATTCCATGGCCCACAAGACTTACCCCCGCTCCATCCAACTCGGTGACCTCTTTGAAGTCATCGCCGATGCGATTCCCAATGAGCCTGCGCTCATCACCAACGATGTCAAGTTCACCTATGCCGAACTTGATGAACGCATCACTCGTTTGGCGAACCACTTGCTGTCAATCGGCATCAAGCGTGGAGAGCACATCGGCGTACACGCGCAAAACACTCATGAGTGGGTCGAAGCCTTTTATGCGTGCGCCAAGATCAGCGCAGTTGCAATCAATGTCAACTATCGCTATGTCGAAGCAGAACTTCGTTATTTGTATGACAATGCCGATTGCGTTGCGGTCATCGCAGATCCCGAGTATCTCGGTGCAATCAACGATGTGCGTGATGCCTTGCCGAACCTTCGCAATGTCATTGTGCTCGGCGAAGATTACGAAGATGCCTTAGCTGCCGCTTCACCCGATCGCGACTTCCCGGGCCGTACCGCTGATGACGTATACGTGTTGTACACGGGTGGAACGACCGGTATGCCCAAGGGTGTGATGTGGCGGCACGAAGATGTGATTCTCGGTGCTATGAACTCGGCCCGTGGTAATCGTCCGATTGAACGAATTGAGCAGTTGGGTGAAGAAGCAGCAGCCTCGGCGTTTCGTGCTCGACTGATGTCAATTGGTCCGATGATGCACGGTGGTGGTCAATGGATCATGGGCAATGCCATTACATCTGGTGGTTGTTTTGTTCTCTACACAAAAAAGCGATTTGATGCACATGATGTGTGGCAACTTGTTGCCGACGGTGTCGTGACTTCGGTATCAACAATTGGTGATGCGATGGCTCGTCCACTTGCCGAGCATCTAGTTGCTGAACCGCGCCCGGCTTATGACTTGTCAATGTTGTTTGCAATCGGAAATGGCGGTGCGCCATTGTCAACTGGAGTGCGTGAACAGATTCGTGCAGCATTGCCGAACGTCGCGATTCTCGACAGCTTTGGTGCTTCCGAAACTGGTGCCGCCGGCGCACGCGCCGATGATGGTTCATCAATGTCGTCGCCTAAGTTTGCAATGAACGATGACACCACGGTGTTGAGTGAAGAGGGTCGTCAATGCGTCGCAGGCGAAGTTGGCAAGTTGGCCCGCAGTGGAAATATTCCGTTGGGCTACTTCAAAGATCCGGTGAAGACGGCCGAAACGTTCCGCACATTTGATGGCAAACGCTGGGTGATTCCGGGCGACTTTGCTCAGATCGAAGACGATGGCCAGATCACATTGCTCGGACGCGGTTCAGTGTGCATTAACTCGGGTGGAGAAAAGATCTATCCCGAAGAAGTCGAGGCGGCGCTGAAGCAACATCCAGCAGTGTTTGACGCAGTGGTAATTGGTACACCGAACGCTCGTTGGGGTGAACAGGTCACTGCGTTAGTTCAACTTCGCGAGGGCACGAGTCCAAGTGTGGAAGACATCGTGACTTTCTCGCGCACTTTGGTGGCTGACTACAAGAGTCCGAAAGCGGTGTTCTTTGTGCCAGTGGTTGAGCGCACGCCGGTGGGTAAAGCCGATTATCAGTGGGCTAAGGCCGAAGCCTTACGCCTGATTGGCTGACGAACTACTAGCCGCGGATGCGACCCCATTCGCCGGGGTCGCGACCAAGTTTGTCGAGTCGACGAGTCACCGACAACGGTGCACCGATATCAAGACCTTCACGAATCTTGCGAACTTGTTCGCCTTCTTCGTCCCAAATGTGACACGTATTGAGGTTTGACTTGAATCCCATTTCGCGTTGTTCGGGAGTCATCTCTGGTCGTTCGGCACCTGCCTCAAACGCTTCGTTCATTTTGATGACACGCATGCTCCAACCACATTGAATGGCAACTGGGCCCATTGCTTGCAAGAGGGCTGTGGTGTGAGTGCAACCACGTGGTCCGCCGAACAATTCGCGAACCTTGTGGGTGAACCCACGAGCGATTGACAAACCGATGAGACCTTTGTACTTGATGCCGATTCCGGGACATTCGTGATGCGGGAACTCTTTGAGTTCAGCCGATGCATCAAGAATTTCCATCATGGGGAAAGAAACCCGCAACTGCACAACCATGTGATGGATCGTGAGAACTTCGTCGTCGTTCTGTACGTACATGCCGGCAGGCTTGTCATCGCGAACGGCACCCCATAACAAAATTTCGTTGTCGTTCACTTTGAATGCCCGCACTTCGTAGTTGCGCGTATGAATGGGCAAGTACTCCGGGTTGTCGGGCAGTATGGGATTGGGATTAGGTAATGGTTGAGCCATGGCGTTAACTATTAACCAAGATCTGGCCCAAGCGTGCCAGGCTCGGCTGCGTTGATCCCAATTGCAATTCAAGTTGCTTGTGCAACAAGAAGTAACGGTGCAATGGATAATCTCGATCGACTCCGACACCACCATGAACATGGTGTGAACCATGCATCACGCGCCAGCCACCTTCAGCGGCCCAGAACTTGGCTGACAACAGTGCCTCGTCAGAGGGGAGTCCTTCGCTCAATCGCCAAGCTGCTTGCCATGCTGTTAAACGAACACCTTCAGTGTCGATGTACGCATCGCCGGCACGTTGACTCACAGCTTGGAAAGTCGCGATGGCCTTTTCGAACTGGAAGCGTCCCTTTGCATATTCGGCCATAAGTGCCAAAGCTGATTGGCAAGCACCCGAAGTCATGATACACGCCGCAGCAATTCCGCGGTTAATCAGCTCTGCTGTTGCGCCCGGGTTGCCGAGGCACTTTGCCGTTGCATTTTTGAATTCAACAAGCGCGTCAGGGACACCGCTTGTCGTGTCTTGACGAGTGATCTTGACGTTGGGGTCGTTTGCTTCGACGCAATACAAACCATCAACGGCGCTCACGACGAATCGTTTGGCAAGCAAACCGTGAGGCACACACACTTTTGTTCCGGTGATTTTGCCGTCAACAACAACAGTTGCCGGGTTGAAAACATCGCCAACTGCTTCGTGGAGAGCAGCAGTCACAATGGTTTCGCCACTTGCAACGCCATCAAGTAGTTCGGGGTAAGCCACGAGTGCATTGGCGGCAAGTCCCATGACTGCGAATGCCGGAACCGGTGCAGCAACTCGACCGATTTCTTCAAGAACGACTGATGTTTCGATGATGCCAAGACCGGCGCCACCGACTGATTCAGGTAACCCGATACCAACAAGGCCGGCATCAGCCAGCGTGCGCCATAACGCAAGATCGGTTGCACTGTCGGTTGCGCCAATTTGCTTGAGATGTTCTGGTGTGCAGACATCGGTCAAGATCTGACGAGCGAGTGAGCGCAATTCGTTTTGGTCTGAGGTAAGTGAAAAATCCATTAGCGGGCCGCCCGGGGGAATCCAAGAGAGAACATTGTGATGAGGTCGCGTTGCATTTCGTTTGTTCCGCCACCAAAGGTGAGGATGAGCATGCCGCGGTACATGCTCTCGAGTCGGGCACGAATGACTGCGCCTGGTGTTCCTTGAACGAGGTAACCCGTCGGTCCAAGAATTTCAAACAAGAGTCTGAATGCTTCAAGGTAGAACTCGGTTCCGTACACCTTGATTGATGAACAGTGACCAATATCAAGTTTGCCTTGAGTGGCTTCCCATGCTGATTGCCAGTTCATGAGACGCAAGACATCGAGCTTGGCGTGCACTCGTGCCAAGTTCATTTGCACCCACTCTTGATCGGCAATACGACGACCGTCGGGTAGGTGAGTGGTCTTAGCGTATTCAAGCGTGTCGGCAAGAGCACGGTCAATGACACCAGTCGAACACAATGTCACGCGCTCGTGGTTGAGTTGATTGGTGATGAGGGTCCAACCCTTGTTTTCGCCACCGACACAGTTCTCAACTGGAATGCGCACGTCATCGAGGAACATCGCGTTGATGTCGTGTTCGCCGATGAGGTTGAGTTTTTGCAATGTGATGCCAGGCGTGTTCATCGGCATGATGAGGATGCTGATGCCTTTGTGCTTGGCCGCATCGGCATCGGTGCGAACTGCAAGCCAGCAGTAGTCGGCATCGCTTGACAGCGAAGTCCACATCTTTTGACCGTTAACGACATATACGTCGCCGTCACGTACGGCGCGAGTTTGCAACGATGCCAAGTCGGTGCCAGCGCCAGGCTCGCTGTATCCGATGCAGAAGTGCAGATCACCTTTCAAGATTTTGGGCAAGAAGAATTCTTTTTGCTGTTCGGTTCCGAAGTTCATGATGGTCGGTCCAACAGTGTTGATACTCAACATCGGAACCGGAGCACCGGAGCGCATTGACTCATCAAAGAAGATGAATTGTTCGATCGCGCTGCGACCCTGGCCGCCAAAGTCCTTCGGCCAACCGATACCGGCCCAACCATCAGCGCACATCTGCTTCCAGACTCGACGAGGGGTCTCGCCAATTCCGTGGCTCGTGCTCAGGTCTTTGACCGTCTTTTCGTCAAGAAGTTTCTCGTAGTACGAGCGCAACTCGGTGCGCATCGCCTGCTGTTCGTCGGTGTACCCGATATCCATGTTTCCCCCTGGGAATCCCCTGATAGTGCCCTCAAGTTTCTAGCAGAAGACACGCCGAAATGTCGTTGCCAACTACTGTGAAATATCTATGACAACTGATCTCAAACTCGGCTGGCACATCGGATATTGGGGTCGTTCGATGCCCACTGGCGTGCCCGAAACATTGAAGATGATCGAAGGCCTGGGCTACGAGACGGTGTTCACCGCCGAGTCGTGGGGAAGTGACGCGATTTCTCCCCTCGCGTGGTGGGGAGCAGCCACGACCAAGTTGCGTCTTGCCACCAACATCGTGCAGTTGTCGGCCCGTACGCCAACTGCGACTGCCATGGCCGCGATCACCATGGACCATCTGTCGGGTGGACGCTTCTGTCTTGGGCTTGGTGTCAGCGGTCCGCAAGTTGTTGAAGGTTGGTATGGCCAACGATTCAACAAGCCACTGGCGCGTACTCGTGAATACGTCGACATCATTCGCAAGATCTTGGCACGCGAAGAACGGCTAACAAACGCCGGTCCCGAGTATCCGATTCCGGCAACTGACGGACTTGGTCTTGGTAAAGCGTTGAACGTCATGACGCATCCGTTGCGCGTTGACTTGCCGATTTTCATCGGAGCAGAAGGCCCGAAGAATGTGGCACTGGCCGCTGAAATTGCTGATGGGTGGTTCCCCATTTTTTACGCACCGCGTCATGAAGAGATGTATGCCAAGCATCTCAATGAAGGATTCGCTCGGCCGAATGCGCGCCGCAATGCCGACAACTTCGAAATCTTGGCGATGGCCAATGTGGCGATCGACGAAGACATGGATAAGGCGTACGACAAATTGCGTCCAACCATTGCGTTGTACGTCGGTGGCATGGGTGCTCAAGAAATGAACTTCCATGCTGATGTGTTTCGCCGACTTGGTTACGAAGAAGCGGTCGACAAGATTCAAAGTCTTTTCTTGAGCGGACATCAGAACGATGCAATTGCTGCTGTTCCGAAAGCAATGATTGATGAAATTTGTTTGGTGGGTTCACCAGCAAAGATCAAAGATGATCTTGCGGCATGGCGCGAAAGCAAAGTGACAACTTTGGTCGTCGGCGGTGCGCCAGAAACGTTGCGCACGATGGCCGAATTGTTGTACGGCTGATCGCTACTTACATTCAACGACAAGACGTGACGATGAGAGACGGGGAAAAATCATGACAATGCCTGATTACTTACGTGAGTTAGCGGCCAACGTTTCAAACTGGGGACGCTGGGGTGCGGACGATCGACGCGGAACTTTGAATCTGATTGATGATGCGGCGATTCGTCGCGGCATGGCCGCGGCACGTCAAGGCAAAGTATTTTCTCTCACATACCCATTTGATGAAGACGGTCCACAACTCGGATTCATTCCTGGTCGCATCAACCCCGAGCGCACGATGATTTCGCTCAACCATTCAATGACGGGTGACCCTGGTGATTTCACGTCAAGTGATGACGCCGTGAGTATGGGAGTTCAAGCATCAACTCACCTTGATTCTTTGGCCCATGTCGGTTACGACGGACTTTTGTATAACGGATTATCAGATACAACAACCGATGAAACTGGGGCAACCGAACTCGGTATCGAAAAAGTTGGGCCAGTTGTTTCACGCGGAATTCTTTTAGACATAGCCCGCTTACATGGGGTTGAATATTTCGATGAGGCATTTGCAATTGGTGCTGAAGATCTTGAAGCAGCGGCCAATAAAGCTGGTGTGAAGGTATTGCCTGGGGACATCATTTGTGTCCGCACCGGGCATATGCACTGGCTGCGCGAAGGCAACAAAGTTCATTATTCGTACCCAACTCCGGGTCTCGGTCAAAAGAGCATTCAGTGGGTACGAGATCACGATGTTGCCATCGTTGCGACCGACACCATTGTGTTTGAGTGTTACCCGCCCGAAGACCCAGCTGCGATGTTGCCAGTCCACATGATCAACATTCGCGATATTGGCTTGACGCAAGGTCAGAACTGGTTGCTTGATGATTTGGCCGCAGATTGCGCGGCTGATGGTCAGTACGACTTCATGCTCACTGCGACGCCGTTGCCATTTACGCGCGCTGTTGGTGCTCCCGTTGCACCGACAGCTATCAAATAACTAATTCTACTTGTCCCGCGGGGGATTGGTGAAGACATGTTGAATGTCGATTCCGTCTGAAACCGATGCCGCAACCGCACGTTCAAAGGCTTCGGTCAAAACCTCGGCATCGCTCACAGTTTCACTCACACCCCGTCGAGCCGACCGATAGGAAATCGCAATTGGGCGGTCAGGCGATTCGTTGTTCGCGCGATGAATCAACATTGTTGCGCGCTCTTGCCAACGACGAAGCGAATCATCAGTGATTGATTGATCTTCGCCTAAGTCTGATCGAAAGGTAATACCGACTAAGTCGATTGATCCAGCAAGGTCGGCGAGTTCGCGATCGGCACGACCAGGAATGACGATGTTGCCATCACGAATACCGCGCAAGAAGGTTTTCCAACGAATGTGATCTTCGCGTTTGGCAAGATCGATGGCAATTTGTGATTCGTCAATAGCTCGCACCATGCGCACACCAAACGAACTCGCAACTGGTGGTCCACCGCGCAAGATGCGCCAGGCATCACGCCAAGCAACGATCATCGTGTCAACCATTTCACCGTGGCGCGTGGCGTCATCGGGTTCGTGACGTGTTGCGTAACCAATTGGGTCATCGATCGGAAACCATCCAGCAACAAGATCACCAAATGAATCAGCGGCCATTTCAACAAATCGAGGCCAATAGCGGCCAGCATTTTTTGCGTCGCTGAAACCGTGTTCATCATCGAACCAATGCGGGGCTTCGCGTTCAAGTAATGATGCCCATACTTGAATACCAACACCGTTGGCGGCATTGATGACATCGCGGTACCACTCAACCCACTTGCCGTCGAGTCCGCCAGCGCGGGGTTGAAGTTGCGACCAATCAAATCCCAAACGCAATTGCGTAGCTCCGGCGATTGCGTACGAGTTGATGATCTCTTCGAAGTGTGTGCGAAATGGCGCTTGTCCATCGGGACCAACAGCGAATTGCGCGGGTAGGTAAAAACCCGGAGTTGGATCAGTCATCGCGGCCTTGAAAACGCGTGCACTTGGTAATTACGCAACGAAGGGCGAGCGAGTCCATAACTCACCCGTGTCGTTATTGCCACCAATTTTGTCTTGGGCAGTCAAGTTGACCACTTCAACTTCACCAAGTCCGCGCAACACCACATTGTCGTGATTGTTCTCGGTGACACCGGGCGGCAAACGACGCAAGTCGGAGCGAGGCATCAGAACTTCGTTGTGCTCGGCGACGTCGCACAAGCGCGAGGCCAAGTTAACCGATGTGCCGATGTAATCCTCACCCTGGAACATCAAGACTTCGCCAGTAGCCAGTCCGACGCGAACGGTGAGGGGTCGACAGACATCTTCGCAACGCTTTTGCATGTCAAGGGCAAAGCCGATGGCCATATCTTGTTCAACTGAAACGATCATGCAGCCATCGCCGAGCCACTTGTCGACTCGAATACCCCACGAAGCCGCGACATCGCGAACTTCAGCCCGGAATTTGGTGAGAATATTTCCGGCCGCAGAGTCGCCGTTTGCCGCGGTGTACTTGGTGAACCCCGAGAGGTCAACAAAAACGAAGGTGCGTTCAACTTTCATGGCTCTCGTCAGACTACCCCCTTGCTTCGACGGGTCAATGGCGGCTTTTGGGGACTAGCGTGCGCATATGACTGCTCGGTCCACATATTCACGATGGGACGGAACCCAGACTGGGTTCGACCTCGAGGCCAGTGATCTCTTCGACGAAATGTCGGATGATTTGTTGCAAAATGGCGATCTGCGTGGGGCTTTGCGACGTTTGATGGAGCGTGGGGCGACCGACCCGAACGGCGAGCGGATGCAGGGATTGCGAGAGATGCGCCGCAAATTGAAAGAAGCTCGTCAAGATTTGCTGGAAAAAGGCGACCCGAACGGGGTCTTTCAAGAAATCGCTGACGCACTTGACGACATCTTGGATGAAGAGCGTCATGCCGTTGAACAGTCGGTGATGGACGCCGATAAGAGTGGCGACGAGCGCCGTGCCGAAAACGCACGCAACGCCGCCATGGAGCGCAACTTCCGACTCGACATGATGCCCGATGATCTGGCTGGCAAGGTTCGCGAACTGCAGTCGTACGACTTTGAGTCGGCTGAGGCTCAGCAGCGATTTGAACAGCTCATGGAGAAACTCCGTGATCAGTTGATGCAGCAGAACTTCGACAAAGTTTCGTCGGCAATGAAGAGCACATCACCTGAAGACATGCAACGCATGAAAGAAATGATGAAGGCGCTCAACGAGATGATCGAGCGCCACAACAATGGTGAAGACGAAAAGTTTGAAGAGTTCATGCAAGAACATGGCGAGTTCTTTCCAGAGAACCCGAAATCGTTTGATGAACTGATGGAGCAGATTGCGCGGCAGATGCAAGCTGCTCAAGACATGCTCAATTCAATGTCGCCCGAACAGCGTCAGCAGTTGCAAGAGTTGTCGCAGATGCTGATGCAAGATTCAGATATGCAAGACGAAATGAATCAGCTGTCGCAAAGCATGATGCAGATGTTCCCGGGTCTTGGTCAAGGGCAGGGTTACGAAATGCAAGGCGAAGATCCGATGGGCTTCGATCAAGCAATGCAGGCAATGAAAGATCTTGCTGAACTTGATCGCCTTGAAGACTTAATGAACAACCCAACGTCTCCGCAGCAACTTGCTGAAGCCGACATGGATCGTGTGCGCGAATTGATGGGCGATGATGTTGCTCGCTCCATGGAAAAACTTGCCAAGTTGGTGAAAGAGCTTGAGCGTGAAGGTTTGATTCACCAAAAAGACGGCAAATTAGAAGTGACTCCAAAGGGCATGCGCAAAATCGGTTCGAAATCGTTGCGCGACTTGTTCTCAAACTTGTCGAAAGACAAGCAGGGCCAGCACCAGCAAAACCGCTTTGGTCAGGGTCACGAGCGCACGTACGAAACCAAGCAATACGAATACGGCGATCCGTTCAACCTTGATTTACAGCGCACGATTCGCAATGCATTGCGTCGTGGCGGGCAGGGGACTCCGGTCAAACTGTCGCCTGAAGACTTTGAAATTGAACAGACCGAACATCTGACGCGGTCGTCGACTGTATTGATGCTTGACGCGTCGTATTCAATGGTGCGTGATGGTCGTTGGGGGCCAGCTAAAAAAGTTGCGGTTGCTTTGCAGTCGTTGATGTCATCGCAATATCCGCGCGACTACCTCGGTGTCTTGATGTTTGGCCATGTGGCCTGGGAAATCAAGGCTGATGAATTGATTGAAGCCTCACTGACTGGCATGCAAGGCACCAACATGCATCACGCTCTTGGTCAGGCTCGCAAAATGTTGAGTCGTCAAACTGGCAACAAGCAGATCATCATGATCACCGACGGTGAACCGACTGCTCACATCACCCCGCAAGGTGATCCATGGTTCACCTACTTTGATGGCTACGAAGCTCAGCAGTTAACTGTTGAAGCAACTCTTCGTGAAGCGATGCGTTGCACGAAAGACAACATTCGTATCAATACGTTCATGCTCGATCCCGATCAGTATCTGCAGCGTTTTGTTGAGCAGATGACGGCGTTAAATGGCGGTCGTGCATTTATGACGAACAGTGACAACCTCGGCGACTATGTACTTGTCGACTTCCTCAACAACAAACGCCGCACCAGTCGTAAATAGCGATCTGGTCGGCTTTTGCTGAGGTTTTCTGCAACTTTGCCAGACCAGATCGTCGTTTGTTTACGGCAATAGTGAATTGTCGTGGGACAACGGGCCTTGCGAGTTTTCCCAACCTGGCACAATCCAAGCCCGCACCATCCATGACACCGTGTTTGTAAGCGTGCCATTGATTTTTGAACATGCTTTTCCAGTGACTGATTCGTCGTAAACAACGGCAAAAGAATCGTTGACTTCGCAGGTGCCGGTATGCATATGCCACAACATGTCTTGACCAATAAACCCAACTGGTGTTGATCCGTCACTCGTCCATGCGTTGTACTGCACTCCAACGATTGGGGCAGAGTCAATTGAAGATGCATAGAGCAAACCTTGGGGGACTGCTGGATCAAACACTTGATCTCGAGAATTGCCGTTGGGATCCATCAACATTTGACCCGCACCAGTTACATAACCACCAACCAAGATCCAACCAGCGGCGCGCGCATCGGCCAATGTTGGAAACTTCAGGGCGGCTTCGCGAGCGTTGACTAACTGCTGACCAAATTGCACGCGTTCATCAACGGTCATCATTGACATCATGCTGTGATCCATGCCGGGCATATTTGACGTTGAAGACATCGTGTGTGAATGCGTGTGACTTGAACCAAGAATGTGTGCAGCGTTATCGGCCCACTTACTGACTGCGAGTCCAGGTAGGGCTACAAGAACGATTGCGAACGGTGCGAGTGTGTCGAAACGAATGCCCGGTGTCCCAACGTGCTCGGTGCCAACGACCAAGGTGGCGATTGCCAAGGTCAGACTGATGATTGACAAAACGAGGACGAGCACTTCATATGGACCCATTTGCGGAGTCACTGACGACCATGGTCCAAACGGGTAACCAGCTGTTCGCGTGATGATGAGCCACGCCGCAACGAGGGTCATGAGTATCACTACGAAATACAAAATGGTTCGATGAGACGACACAACTACGGCTAGTCCGACGGCAATGAGCAACACCCCAACAGTGGCCAGCATGAGACCTTCGGCAAACCAATCGGCCGAACGACCGGGTGCAACAATGAGTAGTAGTGCACCAACGGCGCCGACTAATGCCGCCACAATTCCGCGAAGACTGACCGCTGACGTCGGGTTCGATTTGGACATACGTTGAGTTTGTCAGTATTCGACAAGTCATGCCTAACGAATGTGGTGGAAAGTGTTACCAACGAGTAACATCGCCTCATGGCTGAATTTTCAATGCACCTCAATGACGATCAATTGCAGATCAAAGACTGGATTCATCAGTTCGCGGTTGAGCACATTCGCCCACACGCGCAAGAGTGGGACGACCGCGAAGAATTCCCGTGGCCCGTGGTGCAAGAAGCCGCAAAAATTGGTTTGTATGGTTTCGAATTTTTGATGAACGCGATGACCGATACCACCGGTCTCACCATGCCTGTCGCAATCGAAGAAATCTTCTGGGGCGACGCTGGTATTGGTATGGCCATCATGGGTTCTGGTTTGGCTGCTGCAGGAATTAGCGGCAACGGAACTCCCGAACAAGTGATGGAATGGGTTCCGCAGTGTTACGGCACCGCCGATGACATCAAGTTGGGCGCATTTTGTGTGAGCGAACCCGACGCTGGATCAGATGTGTCATCGCTTCGTACGCGCGCTGTTTACGACGAAGCTAAAGACGAATGGGTGATCAACGGAACTAAGGCATGGATCACCAATGGTGGCATTGCCAATGTGCACGTGGTTGTCGCTGCAGTTGATCCCGCACTCAAAGGTCGTGGTCAGGCTTCGTTCATTGTTCCTCCGGGCACCAAGGGCTTGTCACAGGGTCAGAAATATCAGAAGCACGGCATCAAGGCTTCGCACACCGCCGAAGTAGTACTTGATGATGTTCGTATACCTGGCAGTTGCTTGTTGGGTGGAAAAGAAAAGCTTGATGCCAAGCTCGCGCGATACCGCGAAGGTGGAGCATCAAGTGGCAAGCAGCCCGCAATGGCAACCTTTGAAGCAACTCGTCCATCAGTGGGTGCGCAGGCTTTGGGTATTGCTCGCGGTGCTTATGAAATTGCTCTTGATTACGCAAAAGAGCGCGTTGCCTTCGGCAAGCCGATCATCATGAACCAAGCGATTGCCTTCAAGTTGGCCAACATGGCGACACAAATTGAAGCTTCGCGTTTGCTCATTTGGCGCGCTGCCTGGATGGCTCGTAATGGAGGCTTCAAGAATGCCGAAGGTTCGATGAGCAAGTACTACGCCTCAGAGACCGCAGTGCGCGTCACCGAAGAAGCAATTCAGATTCTTGGTGGCTACGGCTACACCCGCGAATACCACGTTGAGCGCATGCACCGCGACGCCAAGATTCACACCATCTTTGAGGGCACTTCTGAGATTCAGCAGCTGGTGATTGCCCGCGCAATCTCTGGCCTGCGAATTGAGTAATTGCTACGAGACGTAGCCTCTCTACTATGAAGATTGCAATCATTGGCGGGGGAATTGGCGGTCTTGCGACCGCTCTTGCACTCTCTCAAAGTTCTCATGAAATCACTGTCTTTGAACGTTCGGCAGGAATCAGAGAAATTGGTGCTGGCGTGCAAATCAGCCCGAATGCTTCTCGTCTTTTGCATTCGTTAGGTCTTGGCCAAGCATTTTCAGAAATTGCGGTGCATCCGCATCGAGTTGTATTTCGCCGTTGGGAAGATGACTCCATTCTTCGTATGGCAGACATTGACGACAGTTTCGTGGCGCAGCATCAGCTGCCGTTAGCAAATGTTGCACGGAATGATTTGGTTGAAATTCTTGGAAATGCGGTGGCGCAGCAGACAAATGTAACATTGAAATTCTCGACGTATGTTGTGGGTGCGGAGCCAGGTGAATCATCATCGGCGGTTCGATTTTCCGATGGAACAAGCCAGTCCTTTGACATCGTCATTGGTGCTGATGGAATTCATTCGGTGATTCGGCCGTGCGTTGGTGGTCTAGATAAACCCCGGTTCAGTGGCTCTGCTGCGTATCGTGCATTGGTCCCACGCAAGTTCGTGGAAGATCTACCAATTGATGTCACTAACCGCATGGGTCCAGATCGCCATGTGGTGAGTTATTTCATTGGACGTAATCGCAGTCATCTCAACTTGGTTTGTATCTCACCTGAAGATTCGTGGGAAACCGAATCATGGACTGAGCAAGGAACAGTAGAAGATTTGTATGCACGATTTGAAGGTTGGTCACCTGAGCTTCTCTCACTGCTAGCCCGGGTCGAAGAACCAGTTTTCCGCTGGGCGTTATACGACCGTGAACCATTGGATCAATGGGGAATAGGCACGACAACATTGCTCGGTGATGCTTGCCATCCGATGCTTCCTTTTATGGCTCAAGGATCATGCCAAGCAATTGAAGATGCAGTTGTGTTGGCACGTTGTCTATCTGATGAGAGCATTAGCGATGCTGCGCTTGCCCTTCGTCGATATGAAAATGCACGTCAAGGTCGCACAGCTCAAGTGCAAACCTCATCGTTGATGAATCGTGATCTGTTCCACATGCTGGATGGTCAAGAACAAAAAGATCGGGATATGTTTTTTTCGCTGACGCCACCAGGAATGTCAATTCTTGATTGGGTCTTCGAATACGACGCACTTACTGTTGCCATTTAGGGCACCTCAGAGATCCAGCAGCTGGTTATTGCGCGTGCGATCTCCGGCCTTCGAATTGAGTAATTCGTAGGCCATTTTTAGCAAATTCAGTTGAGTGTCAACTGACAACTGGGTGCTAAGTCCGTAGCATAAGAGGTCTTATGTCTACTCTCCCTAACGCCGCATTTTCTATCTCTCTCGATTGTCAGCTTGACAACGTGCCAGGCACCCTTGGACGGTTGTGCGCCGCCATTGGTGAAGCAGGCGGAAACATCGGCGCTCTTGATGGTTTTGACGTTCGCGGTCCGGTTCTTCGTCGCAGTCTTGTCGTGCACTGTCGAAACGAAGAGCATCAACAAACAATTGTTGCTGCAGTGCAAAAACTCGATGGTGTCACTGTTCTTGATTGGTGGGACCGAACTTTCCGCATGCATGAGGCTGGCAAGGTTGAAGTTCTGAGTACTGCGCCAGTGAATGATCGTGATGATTTGTCAATGGCCTATACGCCAGGCGTCGCTCGCGTCTGTACTGCGATTGAAAATGATCCATCGCTCTCCCATAAGTACACCATTCGCAAAAACACCGTTGCCATTGTGAGCAACGGAACTGCGGTGCTCGGACTTGGCGACATCGGTCCAGAGGGCGCAATGCCCGTTATGGAGGGCAAGGCCCTGTTGTTTAAAGAGTTTGGTGGGGTGAACGGTTTCCCGATCTGTATCAATGCTCGCACCGCCGATGAAGTTGTTGATTTTGTGCAACGTATTGCTCCAACATTTGGTGGAATCAATCTCGAAGACATCAAAGCACCTGAGTGTTTTGAAATTGAAGAGCGCCTGCGTGCGAGTCTTGACATTCCTGTCTTCCACGACGATCAGCACGGCACGGCAGTTGTCACCTTGGCGGCTTTGTGGAACTCATTGAAAATCACTGGCAAGAAGATGGAAGACCTCACGGTTGTCATCGCCGGAGTTGGAGCTGCTGGTGTTGCTATCGGCAAGATTTTGCTCAACGCTGGTATCGGTGATGTCATTGGTTGCGATCGAGTAGGCGCCATTTACACCGGTCGAGGTGAAATGAACTCGGCAAAAGAATGGTTTGCTGCAAATACAAATTCGTCACGAAAGATGGGAACCATCAGTGACGTCATGAAAGGCGCAGACGTGTTTGTCGGAGTCAGTGGGCCCGATCTCATCACTGCTGCCGATGTGCGCTCGATGGCGAAGAACCCCATTGTGTTTGCCATGGCCAACCCGAACCCAGAAATACGTCCAGAGCAGGTTGATGGTCTTGCTGCTGTCATGGCTACGGGACGCAGCGACTATCCGAACCAAATCAACAACGTGCTGGCATTCCCCGGCATCTTCCGTGGTGCACTTGACGCAAATGCAACGGACATCACCGAAGGCATGAAATTGGCCGCGGCCATTGCCATTGCCGAGTCGGTGTCTGACGCCGAGCTTTCACCAGAATTTGTGGTTCCTTCAGTGTTTAACCGGACCATTGTTGAGCGTGTTGCGCCGGCGGTTGCTGCAGCTGCAGTGAAAGACGGCGTTATCCGCAAGTCGTAGAACGTGTTTTGTCTGAGCGATCTCAGGCCGAAGCATCAAGTAATTCTTCATTGAGGTTTGGATATCTGCTCTCAACCGATCGGGTAGATTTTTTGCGTGACTGAGATATCGCCGATTGATGAGATGTATCTAGAAGGTCTTGAGATGAAGCGGGCGCAAATACGTCGTGGAGATCCCACCCTTGACGACGAGACTGTCGAGAAATTACTCAGAGAGTGGATCATGGACCGCCCAATGGATGCTCCAGGTCGAGTCAGGTTCGTGTGAGTCAGACTGACTTGAATAATCCTCGTCGCCGCATCAACACGCCGCCGATGAGCAATAGCAACGCCACCACAAGCAGACGGTCCTGGTCATTTGAACCAGTCGCCGGAAGCTTGGGCTGGGACACCGTGATCGGTTGCGAGAATCCGACTCCGCTCACGGGTGCGTACACCGCCAACGTGTGATTACCAGATCGCAAAGTGGCCGGTAAATTTCCACTGATAGTCACGACACCTTGGGCGTTGGCATAACCAGAACCGATCACTTGCGGAGTTGAGGCAATGATCAATTGCACATACTCGAAAGGCGTAAAGCCGCCAAACGTCACTGTCACTTCTTCGCCAGTCGCCAATGAATTGTCAGGAACGAGTGGCGTCTCGGCCCGTGGCAAACCTGTGACAACTGATTCAGATGGTGGTGCAACCGTGGTCGAAGTAGTGGTCGAAGTAGTTGTCGATGTGTTGTTTGGAAGTGTTGTCGCTGTTGAGCCCGACTGTGGCGCAGTTGTTGTGGTCGCGCTTGGCACAGAACTTTCTGTCGGTGCTTCTGTGGTGGGCGCTTCAGTGTTTTCGGTACTTGGTGTTGTTGTTGTTTGTGGTTCTGAGATTGTGAACGAGTGCATGACTTCATTTGCGTCTGCGAACAAAGAGTTACCAGCCACGTTCGCAGTCAACGTGCAGGTCCCCACTGTCAGCATCGATACCTCAAGCCCCGCCACGGTACAAACATCTAGCGTTGTTGATGTCAGTACCACAGAGAGGTTTGAATTAGACGTAGCAGTCACCATGAACGGTGTCGACGAGAGCTCGCGATCAACTGGGCCAGTCAACGAAATGATTTGGGCTGCAAGAGGTCTGACTACTGTCGATACCGGTGACGATGCCGTAGTGGTTGACCCTTTTGTTGCAGTTGTCGTGAAGGTATAGGCGGTTCCAGCTGTTAAGCCGGCAACAACACACGAAGTTTCTGGAAACACAATTGTGCAAGTTATGTCACCCGGTGACGATTTCACTAGGTATGAAGTAGGAAGTCCACCGGTGCCGCGTTGCGCAGTGACACGAACGCTTTGGGCTAAAGCTAATCCTGATGGTGCGCGTGGTGTGGTGATAGCTGGACTCCACGCGGCTTGGGTGTAGCCAAGATATGTCGCGGATAATGCAGGCCAACCGTTGGTGCCTTCAATGCGATGGATGATTGCTCCAGTGGGCAGACCTAAATCGACGTCTTCGGGCGGAGAGTCGCCCTCAAAGTAAATATCAAAGGGAGTGCCGGCGGGATTCTGGTTCTGGCCGAACGGTTGGTAACCCCAGGTGTTCACCGTGTGCGGCACCACAATATTCGTGATCTTTGTGTAGTACAAAGAATTCTGACCGAGGGTGGTGAGGCCCGACGGCAAATTGATACTTGCCAGATTTGTGGCATAGATAAAAGCGGCGTTTTCGAGGACGGTGATTGAATCGGGCAATGTGACTGTCGTGAGTGTCGGTGCACTCTGGAAAGCATCTTCCCCAATCGCGGTGGTTCCCGCAGGAACTGAATATGTTTCACCCGTTTTCCCTTTGGGGTAGGCAACCAGAGCGCTACCTCTGAATAAGACTCCGTCAATTGTATTGAAGTTGGGGTTACCTACTTCAACGGTGACCGACTCAAGATTTGACACCCCCCGTAGTGGATTAGATGCAAAACTCGTGAATGAGAGGGGTAGTGATAGCGAGGTCAGGGCTGTATTTCGGTCAAATGCTTTATCCCCGATCGCGGTGGTTCCCGCAGGAACTTGATACGTCGTATCTGTCCTCCCTCGCGGATACAAATTCAGTTCGTTGCCTCTGAATAAGACTCCGTCAACTGCGCTGAAGGTTGGGTTACCTGCAGTAACAGTAAAGTCTGTTATTGATCCGCCAAATGCATCCTCGCCAATGACTGACACTGCGATCGGAATTTCAATCGTTGACAAACCGGGGAGGCTAAAGGCTTGCTGGTCGATGAATTCAAGAGAGGCTGGTAGCGACACGGATGTGACCGGACCCCCGTAGAAGGCACCCATGCGAAGCTTTTTAACACCACTGGGAACTGTCACTGAAGTTGCCGTGGCACCACCTGGGTAGGCGATGAGTTCGGTGCCATCTTTGGTCATCAAGGTTCCATCCACACTCTTGAAATCCTGTGACAATGGGTCAACTGAAAATTCAGTAGCTTTCGATCCACCAAATGCATAGCCGGCAATAGCTGTCACCGATGCTGGAATCTGAACTCCACGGAGGGTGTTATCAAACCAAAAGGAGCTGCCTCCGATCCCGAGCACGGGCTTGCCGTCGACAACGCTCGGAATGACGACTGGATCTGGGCACGCTGCGGCACAACCCTTTACTTCCCATGATGCATCAGACCCTTGGAAAGGGCCGAATACCAGACCATCACTATCCAACGCTTGGGCCAAACGGGGAGATGCACTCGAACTGACAATCACCGTTCCCACAATGACAGCGAGAAGGACTGCGCTTCTTCCTGAAAGTCTTTTCTTTGGAGCATTCCCGTTCTTGGCACCGTCGATATAAAGATTGACAACCCTCGTTATTTCTGTGGTGTCTTGGCCCATGGCAAACTCCGAATCGCTCAAAGCGATCCACGGAGATGTGAAGGGCTGAGGCGAACCTTAATGACCGCCCTTCAACTAAGCAATGAATTTCAAGGCCAATCGACGAGATGTATCTCGAAGGTCTTGAGATGAAACGCGCGCAAATACGTCGCGGGGATCCCACCCTTGATGACGAGACCGTAGAGAAATTACTCAGAGAGTGGATCATGGACCGCCCAATGGATGCCCCCGGTCGAATCAGGTCTGTGTGAGTCTTCTTTCTGCGGCATCGAAGTTTATGTCTCGCGCAAATTCAAGGACAATCGTTGAACGTGTTGCGCCGGCGGTTGCTGCAGCGGCAGTGAAAGAGGGCGTTATCCGCAAGTCGTAGTACGCGTATGCCCTGTTGGTGCGGGGTTATTGCTGTTTAATTGCAGGATGGCCTAGAAATTCATTGCTTAGTTGATGGGCTGTCATTAAGGTTCGCCTCAGCCCTTCACATCTCCGTGGATCGCTTTGAGCGATTCGGAGTTTGCCATGAGCCAAGACACCACAGAAATAACAAGGGTTGTCAATCTTTATATCGACGGAGCCGGAAACGGAAACGCCGACCAATTAAATGAGGCCTTTCACAAAAGCGCCCGTTGGTTTGGTGCAATGGATGGCGTTGATTACGACATGGACAAAGAAGGCTTTGTTGCATTTATGGTTGAGTCGCCTGGCCACCCAACGGCTGCAAAAATAGTTGACATCCAGATTGCTGGTACGGCTGCGACAGCGACAGTGACAGAAGACGGATTTTGGGGAACACTTTCGTTTACGAATTTCTTCCAGTTGTCAATTCTTGAGGGACACTGGCAGATCACAAGCAAGACTTTTGCCCATACCGGTGGACAGCACGCTTAGTTGCCGACAGATACTTTTCGACTAGTTCTTACGCTTTAGCGCGAGTGCGTCGAAGAAGTGGATCAGCAATTCGTAACGCGTTGTCGGCAAGTCGCATGACTTTGCCGGCAGCACCAGGAGTCGTTGAATCAATCAAATTACCCATCACGGCAAGCGTGATGTCGGCCGCTGATTGAGTTCCGACGGCGACGCGCAAACCTGGGCGTAATAACCACGGGTGACCGATGATGAAACTGAATCGTCGGCCAGTGCGTAAGAACGCATCGAAGCGTTCACCTACTTGAGTGTCGTATGACCTTGGTGCAGTTACAGGATTATCGATAAAGCATTTGACGGCAAGAGTGCCCGACTCAAGCGCGTAATCGATGCCCTCACCATTCATCGGATTCACAAAACCAGCAGCATCGCCAACTGCAACCCAACCTGGCCCGTGGCGACGTATGCAACTCATTGGCAGACGCCACGCACGTGGCTTCTCAACATAATCACCCAACGACCAAGGTTCTCGAACAATTGATGCGTATTGATCAAGCAAGGTATTGAGATTGAGTTTCTTGAAACCCTTCATGGTGCTCAGTGCACCAACACCAATATTGACGGTGCCATCACCCGCCGGAAACATCCAGCCATATCCAGGAACCGGAGTCCCGTGTTCATCACGCAAACTTAAACACGCTTCGAGATGACGTTCGGCATGACGAGGAGTCGGCGCGTAAGCACGGATGGCTAATCCAAAAGTTTCATTGGGGTCACGAACAGCTCCGAGCATTTTTGCCGCTGCACCTTGTGCGCCAGTTGCCAAGACAACAAGTGACGAGCGCAATATTTCGCCGTTGACTTCAACGCCGACAACGACACCGTCTTCAAGAACGGGTAGTGCTTCGCTATTGAAACGAACATCAGCACCAGCCTCGATTGCGACATCAAGCAGATGATTATCAAATTTTTGTCGAGGCCAAACTGCACCATGATTTGGGAAGCGATCGGTCGTTGGCCACGAAAGCTCGCGTTGCTTCTTGCCAGCAATCATGCGTAGGCCATCAATGCGATGGGCAACTGAATGATCAATGTTTAAATCATTGAGTGCCGCAATAGCCCGCGGCGTTAAACCATCGCCACATACTTTGTCGCGGCCGTAAGGACCTTTTTCGCATAACACCACACGAAGTCCGGCGCGTGCAGCTGATATTGCGGCCGATGAACCTCCGGGTCCACCTCCGATAATTGCGATGTCAAACTGCATACCTTGAGCCTGTCACGCCTACTTTGGCGATGCCAACATTGGCGCTCGGTATCAACCAATAGAAGTTGAATGTCACATACACCGTGCCTGAGTCGGCGAACTCCGCGAGTTTCATACGTGAATTGAGGTAACTGCGGTTCGTGACACTTGATGGATAAACGCATTGATGTCGTCAATACCTTCAAGTTTCAACTCAAGCGGGCCATCAAGTAGCAACGTCGCCAGACCATGGCCAACAGACCACATGTATGCAGTCTGTGTCTTCACAATTTCGTCACTGGCACCTTCTCCGAGCAGCGACTTCACCTCATCAACAAGAATGTCAAAGGCACGATCGGCTTCCATTCGAGCGCTTGGATAGTCGGCAAGTTGACATAAGTCGTTGCGCATCATCACTCGAAAATGCCCAGGGTGTTGTAATGCAAAATGCACATACGACTCGCACATATTTGAGTCATTCGAGGGACGGGGAGCGAGCAAAGCTTCAGACAGTTGGCGGAAACCTTCCTCGCAGATCGCGGCAAATATTCCCGAGCGGTCGGTGAAGTGGTGGTAGGGGGCTTGGTGCGAAACGCCAGCTTCGCGGGCGACTTCACGCATTGAAATGGCGTCGGGGCCATTGGCTGCCGAGATTGCGACAGCGGCATCAAGCACCGTTCGTCGCAGGGACTCTGATTTCAATGAGGACATAACTTGACATTATCTAGTTTTTCTACTAGACAGTGTCAAGTATGAATATTCACCCTAACCCGGTCGTGCAAAAACGCCGTTGGCTCATCTTGCCGGTGCTCTGCATCAGTTTGTTTATGGTCGTCGTCGACAACCTCATCATCAACGTGGCTTTGCCCACTTTGTCGCGTGAACTTGGGGCCTCGACGAGTGGTTTGCAGTGGATTGTTGACTCGTACTCATTGGTCTTTGCTTGTTTGCTGTTGGCATTTGGAGCCTTGGGTGATCGGCTCGGTCGTAAAGGTGTCATGCAGTTCGGAATGGTTGCCTTTGTGGCGTGTTCAGTGTGGGCGTCATTCGCGCAGTCGACATCAAGCCTGATCATTGCGCGTGGAGCGATGGGTGTTGGTGCAGCGGCGATCTTCCCCGCAACCCTTGCCATCGTGATTGACATTTTCCGCGATCCCATTGAGCGAGCGAAAGCGATTGGTGTGTGGTCGGCGGTCTCGGGTGTTGCGGTTGCATTCGGACCAATCACTGGCGGAGTTTTACTCGAACACTTTTATTGGGGCTCGGTCTTTTTCGTGAACTTGCCCGTCGGCATCATCGCATTAACCCTTGGTGCACTCTTGATTCCTTCATCGAAAGATCCGAACCCACGCGCCATTGACATGAAGGGTTTCATCCTTTCGATTGCAATGGTCGGGCTGTTGGTCTTCACCGTCATTGAGGCGCCGCACCAGGGTTGGATGAGTGGACGCACACTCCTTTCATTCGTTGCAACTGCAGCACTGTTCGCCATCTTCATTAGGTGTGAATTGAAGGCGGATGAGCCGTTGCTTGATGTTCGCGTCTTTCGTAACGCGCGTATTTCAGCCGCAACTGGATCAATTGGCGCAGCTTTCTTTGTTCTTTTTGGATTTACGTTCTTGGTTACTCAGTATTTCCAATTTGTACGCGGTTACAGCACACTCTCTTCGGGGCTACACACGTTGCCGTTTGCATTTGGAGCCGGAATTACTTCGCCAATTGCCGCCCGCCTTGCTTTGAAATTCGGAACCAAACGTGTTGTGGCACACGGATTGCTGAACATGTCAATTGGCCTGGTGATCATTGGTTTCAGCGGTGCCGATGTTCCATATTGGGGTCCAGTTGTGATCGGCATGTTGTTCTTGGCAACTGGCCTTGGTCTGGTGACTTCGCCATCGACTGACGCGGTTATGGGATCATTGCCAGCCGAGCGTGCTGGCGTTGGCTCAGCAATTAATGACGTGAGTCGAGAAGTGGGTGGAACGCTTGGAGTTGCCATCAGTGGTTCGGTTTTCGCATCGCTGTATGGACCCAAACTCGGTGAGCTCATCGCGAATTTCGGGATGCCAGATGAAGCTGTGGCGGTTGCCAAAGAATCGGCAGGCGCTGGTTTCACAGTTGCTGAAATGGCGCCAACTCCCGAAGCCACAGAAGCTGTACGTCAAGCAGTCAGCGAAGCATTTATGCACGGTTTTCACGCGGCAGTATTTGTGGGCGCCGGAGTTGCATTTGTTGGTTCGTTGTGCGCGTGGAAATTTTTGCCGGCACGCAATCGTTCATCGTGAGTAGCAGGAACTACTTCCCAAGTGCTTCGAGCAATTTGATGGGTGTATCTTTGGGTGAGATTTTGTACCAAGCCTCAAGAATGATGCCATTCTGAATCAGGAATGCAGAGCGTTCAATTCCCATGTATTCACGCCCGTACAGCGACTTCTTCTTCCACACCTTGAATGCTTTGGCCACAACTTTCTCGGTATCTGCCAACAAAGGAAAACCAAGTTCGAACTTGTCATCAAACTTCTTTTGTTTTGCCGAAGTGTCGGGGCTGATGCCAACAATTTTTGTACGACCGATTTCTGTGCGAATATCTCGCAGAGCACAACTCTGCTGCGTGCATCCGGGTGTATCTGCCTTTGGATAGAAGTACACGAGAATCTTTCCCTTACCTTGTTTGGCCAGAGAGAAAGACTGTCCATTTTGGTCAACAAGATCAATGGCAGGAGCGGGAGAACCAGGCTGAAGCATGAACGCAGAATAACAACTGGAATAACGGAATTTCTCTGACACAATGAATCTGTGAACATGCACTCGTCTTCGTCGCCTCTTTCAACGACTGTGAGCAAAGTTCTTGACTTCACTGTTGTCCCGGGCTTCTCCAAGATCGGCTATTTGATTCGCAAGAAACTTGGTGGATGGTCTGATATTTCGGCTTTTGACCTGACCGGAAAAACGGTGGTCATCACTGGTCCAACTTCGGGCCTTGGATTAGAAGTGGCGCGCTTGCTCGCACCCACCGGGGCCAAGTTGATTTTGGTGGGACGCAATCCCCAAAAGTTGGCGGCCATGATCGGCGAGATCGAACCCAAGTGTGCGGCTGGAAAGCCTGAAGCAGTGATTGCTGAAATGGGCAATCTTGCCGCTGTTCGTCGGGCGTGCAAAGACATTCAAAAGTTGACGAGTCATATCGATGTCCTCGTTCACAACGCGGGTGCGCTTCTCAATTCTCGTGAGGTTTCGGCTGACGGAATTGAACAAACCATTGCTTCACATGTGGTTGGACCGTACTTGATGACCTCATTGCTTTTGCCAGAACTTCAAGGTGGTCGAGTGGTGACAGTCTCATCTGGCGGCATGTATACGAAGGGAATACCTGACCTTTGTAATGGTGCTTCTCTTGAGATGTCTGCCGACAAATACAACGGCAGTCAGCAGTATGCGATTGCGAAACGAGTGCAGGTAACACTGAACGAGATGTGGGCTGATCGGGTCCCCGAAACTGAATTTGTTGCGATGCATCCAGGCTGGGCCGACACGCCTGGTGTTCAAGAAAGCATTCCCGGATTTCGTCGTTTGACCGCACCAATTTTGCGATCCGCACGTGAAGGGGCCGACACCATTGCCTGGCTTTCTGCGGTCAACACACTGCCTGGTGCTTCTGGAACATTTTGGTGCGATCGCGAGACATGGCCGATTCACAAAACATCAGCCACAAAGAAAACTGATACTCCCGAAGTTCGCCGCTTGTTGTGGGAATTGTTAGAGCAATACTGCCAGGCATAAGTCTGTTGAATTTTTCTCTGCAGTCATCAAAATGTATTGAGTGGATCAGAGAGACCCCATGACCTCAGATGCAATGAGATCAAGTTGGTCAAGGTCGGCTAGGTCGAGAACTTGCAAGTAAGCGCGCTCGGCTCCAACCGCTGCCCACGATTGCAGTTTTTCAATGGCCTCGGCGGGTGTTCCACAGACACCGTTGAGTTTCAACTCATCAACTTCGCGGCCAAGAAACGCAGCACGGCGTTTGACGTCGGCGTCGGTCTTGCCAACGCACACGATGAGTGCGGTTGAGTACACCAGCGAATTGGGGTCACGGCTGATGTCGTTGCAGGCGGCTTTCACGCGGTCACATTGTTGAACGAAAAGTTCTTGTGAAGAAAATGGCAAGTTGAATTCAGACGCGTAACGAGCAGCGAGTGCGGGAGTGCGCTTGGGTCCGCCTCCACCAATGATGATCGGCACTGGAGACTGCACTGGCTTGGGAAGTGCCGGTGAGTTAATAAGTTGGAAGTGTTTGCCATCAAAGCTAAATGTTTGATCAATAGGTGTTTTCCAAAGGCCAGTCACGATCGCCAGTTGCTCTTCAAGTCGATCAAATCTTTCGCCTAGCGCGGGGAAGGGGATTCCGTAACTGGTGTGCTCGTCATTGAACCAACCTGCACCAAGCCCAAGCTCAACACGACCGTTTGACATGTCGTCGACGTTGGCGATGCTGATTGCTAGCACTCCGGGATAACGAAATGTCGATGAATTCACCAAAGTCCCGAGGCGAATGGTTGAAGTTTCACGGGCGATGCCGGCCAAAGTGATCCATGCATCAGAAGGACCAGGCAATCCAGAGGCTTGATCGCCCATCTTCACGTAGTGATCGCTGCGAAAGAAACCATCAAAACCGAGCTTTTCGGCGTGTTGAGCGACGGCGAGAAGGTCTTTGTAGAGGGCGCCCTGTTGGGGTTCGGTGAAGATGCGAAGTTTCATATGAGCACGATAACGAGTAGTTAATGTGATTAAAGAACAAGAGGAGAAAAACATGGCTGCACTCGGTACTCCGTATCCACTATTTCAACAGGCGTACTTTGTCAACGACATCGAAAAGTCAATCAAGTATTGGTACGACACTTTTGGTGCTGGCCCGTTTTCAATCTCCGAACATCATCGTTGTGATGAGTTCACATATCGCGGTACGAAACAAGAAGCCGACGTGTCGTATGCATTCGGTTACTTAGGCGACACGATGATTCAGTTCATCAAGCAACATGATGACACTCCATCGATTTATCGCGAAATGTATGGGGCCGGACAAGAGGGCTATCACCATTGCGCTTATCTCGTGACTGATTTTCAGGCTGAGCGTCAACGTTTGATTGATTTGGGGCTTGAGCCAGCGTGCGAGTTATACGCCGATGGAGTGAATGCGTCGTATTTTGATACGCGCCACATCAACGGTGGATTCACTGAGATCCATGGTGACCCGCCGCACATTTTGCAAGTGTTCGCTCAATGGCGTCGGGCTCATGACATTCATCGACCTGGTGATTCTCCGATCTGGCGACGAAAGACTGGCCCACAAGCTTCCTAAACATGGTGCACCAT
Source organism: uncultured Actinomycetes bacterium (assembly GCA_903872155.1). Classification (GTDB taxonomy): domain Bacteria; phylum Actinomycetota; class Acidimicrobiia; order Acidimicrobiales; family Ilumatobacteraceae; genus Casp-actino8. Next base: position 37,722 of record CAIQJP010000008.1, read on the forward strand.
CTATGGTGGGTGAATGAGTGATCTTCCTCCGTGTCCAAAATGCAATTGCGTGTATTCATATGAAATGGGTGCACTGGTGGTTTGCCCGGAATGCGCTCATGAGTGGTCGGCCGATGCTGAACAAGACGGCGATGATCAATTGTCAGTTATTCGCGATTCATCGGGCAATGTATTAACCGATGGTGACTCAGTCGTTGTGGTGAAAGATCTCAAAGTGAAGGGCCGTCCCACAAATATTAAAATTGGCACAAAGGTCAACAACATCCATTTGGTACGTGACAATGGCGATCACGACATTGACTGCAAAGTCGAAGGTTTTGGCGCAATGTACTTGAAGTCAAGTGTTGTGAAGAAGGCCTAGCTAGGCCCAGCCGATTTGCTTTTCAACTTCGGGTGCATTGCCGTATTCAAACAACATCAAGGCCTGAATGTCATCAAGTTGTTGTTTTGAAATCTCAACGTGGGGCAACACTGTGTATTGCGCATATGAGAGAGCGTAGGTTTTCATCGCAATGGTAAATGCCATGCGTTCGCTAATGCCAGTCTTTTGATAGTTGTGAGCCATTGCTTGCAAGATTCGCAATGAATCGTTGCGCAAAACCGAATCATCAGAAATGACTTCAACTAATTCAGAAATCAAGATAAATCGTTTGCGAATTAAAACGTGGGTCGGTACTCCAATGATGATTGCGTTAATCACAGGATTGTCCGAAAGGTCGTCTTGTGGGGCTTTCAGCATGGCGATGATCTGATCGGCCAATTTAGATGTTGCCGCAAGAAGAAGGTCTTTTCGAAAACCGAAATAGCGTTTGACGAGAACATTGCCCGAACCGAGACCAGCTTCGTTGGCGATCTTGCCGACGGTCAATTCGCTCATCAAAGTGTCGCCAGCCAGTTTGATAGTCGCATCAATCAGACGCGACGATGCTTCAGCTTGGCTGACACGGTGTTTGCCGATTGACTTTGATACAAGTGGCACAAGATGAATTTACTTTGAATTTATGCCGAATTGTGGGCAGGGACCAGATGTAGTCTGATGGGAAGTAGTACGTCTCAGAGAATAATTGTTATTAAAACGACAATCGATTGGAACAGTCATGGCCAATAAAGAACAAAAGGCAAAGCCCAGCGGTAAGCGCGAGCCCCAGTTGACTCTTAAAGAGAAGCGTGCCAAGAAAGCCGAAAAGAAGAAGAGCTGACGCGCTGCTTGGGTGCTCGGAGTGCCAAATAGGGCATGTTTTCGCGCCCAACAGAGTTGATGAAGCTAAATAGTCAAGTAGTCAAAGGCTTGTGCGCGTAGGCTTGACACGTCCTTAGTCCACTCGGAAGTGTCCCATGCCTAACGAAATCCATCAATCTGACAAATTGGCCGATGTCCTATACGACATTCGAGGTCCAGTACTTGATGAGGCCAAGCGACTTGAGGCAGCCGGTCAGCGGATCATCAAGCTGAATATTGGTAACCCGCACCCTTTCGGCTTTGAAACACCTGCCGAGATCTTGGTTGAGGTATCGCGCAGTTTGCAGGCATCGCAGGGTTACAGCGATTCGCAAGGTATTACTGCGGCTCGTACGGCAATCGTGCAGCACTATCAAAACCAAGGCATTGACATCACGAATATTGATGATGTCTGGCTTGGTAATGGCGTCAGTGAACTCATTCAATTGTCGCTCAATGCTTTGTTAAACGAGGGCGACGAAGTTTTAATACCGGCTCCCGATTATCCGTTATGGACTGCTTCAACGACACTTGCTGGTGGCACACCTGTTCATTATCTCTGCGACGAAGAGAATGAATGGAATCCCGATATCGCTGATATCGAAAGCAAAATCACCAGTCGTACAAAAGCCATTGTTGTCATCAATCCCAATAACCCAACGGGTGCTGTGTACAGCCGCGAAATTTTGCGCAAAATTGCCGATCTCGCGATTGAGCACAATCTCATTGTGTACGCCGACGAAATTTACGACAAGATTTTGTACGACGATGCCGTACACCACACGTTTGCTGAAGTTGCTCCCGATGTCTTTACGATCACCTTCAACGGATTGTCAAAGGCATATCGACTTGCCGGTTTCCGTTCAGGTTGGATGGTGATGACTGGCCCGCGTAAGCACGCTGCGAGCTACATCGAAGGTGTCCAAATGTTGACCAATATGCGTTTGTGCGCCAATGTGCCCGCGCAACACGCTATTCAAACCGCACTAGGTGGACGTCAAAGCATTAAAGATCTCATCTTGCCGGGCGGACGTTTACTCGAACAGCGTGACGCGGCGATTAAGGCTCTGCACGAAATTCCAGGTGTCACGTGTGTTGTGCCAAAAGGTGCGTTGTACGTGTTCCCGAAGCTTGACCCCGAGATGTACCCAATCGCGGACGACCGGCGCTTCGTGCTCGACTTCTTACGCGCTGAACATGTTTTGGTGGTGCAAGGAACAGGGTTCAACTGGCCACGTCCCGATCACTTACGTATCGTCACCTTGCCATGGGCAAAAGATCTGACTGAAGCAATTGGTCGTTTAGGTCGATTCTTGTCGACCTATCAACCGCCCAAAGATTGAGTGCGTCGGCGTTGCTCAGATGATGTTGAGCGCGTCCAAGAAATTGGCGACAACTGCTTGATCGCCAGTGACCTTGCAATGTTCGCTCCAATGCGAACGTTGAGTTCCCCAGTTCACAAATGAATGTCCGTTACTGCTGACTTCGGCCACAGTGCCACTTGACTTGCCTTCGGTGACAACAATGTCATTGCCCGAAGGGGAGACAGTCCACGAGCCACCACCAGGACCAGTCAATGTCAACACGATCGGAGCCGAAAGTGATTGTCCGAGATTGATCTGCATCTGGGGCATGCCGGTGATCATCCAACGAATGGCTGGTCCGAGACGAGTTGCGTCAGCATCGGGGAGTCGACGCTCGACGGGACCCTCGGGGGCGAGCAAGTCAATGCGCAGGTGGCAGTAGTGGTCAAATGCGTAAGCGTCGGCGAGCTGATTCATGGGGTACGAGCCCAAGTCGGCCAACGGGATCACTGTTGATGCCAGTGGCTCTTCTTGCATCGACGCCAAGACCGCAACTGCTTGATCGCAGAACGCCAAGTACTCGTCGAGAATCTGTTGGTTCGACCAGTCTTTACGGGGCTCGACGAGTAAATCCATCATGCGTTCAGCGGGAAGATTGATGGGTTCGTCGGGGGCTGGCGACGGGTCGACCGTTTCCTTGTAATTTGAGCTCATGTGTGCGACGAGGTCGCGAACTGACCAACCAGCACAACCGCTTGGTCGTGACCACTCTTCGTCGGTCAAAGTGGTGATGACCGACTTCACTTCATCAACAGCAATTCGAAGTGCTTCGATTCCTTCACGTGACATGGCTCTATCTCCTAGGTCTTAAGTCCTTTAAGAGTACGAAAATTCTCTTTGTTCAGGCGAAGCGGAACTAAAAATAGTTATTCGTGGCAGAGTAATGGGATGGATTTAACTGCTGCTCCGCCGCTTGAAGCACCACAAAACGTTGTCGGTCATCATTCAACTTTGTTGGTCGATGAATCACGAAATAGTCGAATGCTTGGCGTCGAAATTTGGTACCCGGCGGTATCGGCGACGGTGCAAAGCACTTATGAGCTATTTCCAGGTATTTCATTTTTTGCGGCTTCGGCTCAAGAGAATGCTGCGGTTTTGGAAGGCACCCATCCGCTCATTATTTGGTCGCACGGACGTACTGGAATGCGACACAATTACAGCTTGCTCTGCGAAGCCTTGGCGGCCCGCGGGTACATCGTGATTTCGTCAGATCATCCTGGCGACACCTTGTTTGATTGGGCACTCGGAACACAGGTTGATGACATCACGAATGATCGCCAGCGTTTAGGCGATGTGCGCTTTCTCATTGATTGCGCACTTGGTGCAGGTCCTGAAATTGCACCGTGGCTTTCTCGGGGTGTCGATCAATCGCGTATCGCAGTTGGTGGACATTCATATGGCGGTCTCACTGCACTAGCAACAGTGTCGTCGCTTCATGAGTTCACCCCGGATGTTCGTGTTCGAGCAGCAGTCATGGCTCAGGGATATACCCGAATTCTTCCCGATGAAGTTTTTACGACGACGGCATCACCGGTTTTGATGGTGGTTGCGAATCAAGACGTCACGACACCACCATCGACTGATGCTGAAAAAGCTTGGGGCTTCCTATCAACTCGAACAGATCGGGTCGGAGAGAAGTCGCAGAGGTTCAATATTGACCATGCCGGACATCAGGCTTCAAGCGATTTTGGTTTATACGCCGAACTCGCACCACAGGTTGAAAATATCCCTGACATGTTGCGTGATTACTTGAAGTCAGTGGTTGATGAATCTCCGCCTGAGTGGATTCACAAGTGGCGAACCACCGTCTTGCGCCATGTCGTCCTCATCGACGAATTCTTAAACTCCCTGTGATTCTGGTGTCGTTTTAATCGGTAATAGCGAATTTATTGACACCAGTTTCACAAAAGATGCCGAAGTTTTGAGTCCGACGCCCACATTGAGGCATGGATCTCAAACTCATACATGAAAAAGCGGCGAAACAGCACGGTCTAGTCACTCGCTTTCAAGCACTAGAAACTGGAATCAGTAATTGGCAATGGTTTCGACTCCACGAACAAGGACTGTTAATTCATGTGCATCCCAATGTGTCTTCGGTATTTGGATATGAACCAACGTGGTTGCAAAAGATACATGCAGCAACTCTTTCTGGTGATGGTCGGGGTATTGCATCGCACAAGACCGCGGCCGCGCTTTGGAATGTATGGACGCCTTCAGAAAGTGAATTCATTGACATAATTCGAATAGGACGAAAAAAGACTTCAGTGCAAGGAGGAATCAAGTTCCATCATCCGCGTGATCACTTAGATATTGCTCCAGTTCGGCGAGAAGGCATTCGTGTCACAACCGCCACTCGGACATTGCTGGATTTTGCAGCTGTCGCACCTCATCTTCTGCCAATTACGACGGAGCGGATGCTCATGGAATCTCACATTTCGCGGGGACACCTCGTTGCAGCAGTTGCACGACATTCAAAACGAGGACGAGCGGGCATCGGTCCTGTGCGAGACCTCCTTGCAACATGGCCATACGCAGACAAACCTGCAGATTCGGTCTTGGAACTTGAGATGCAAAGGTTGTTGTCAAAATATGATTTCCCGAAATTTGAAACGCAGATTTCTGTTGGGCCATATGTTGTCGACCTTGGGTGGCCGGAGTGGAAAGTGGCTAGCGAAACTGACGGCTGGGGGAAGTATGAACAACGTTCAGATTTTGAACGTCTGGCAAAGCGAGACATTTATCTTCAAAAGCATGGTTGGTCAATCGCCCATTTCACATGGCGTGATGTGAAATCTCGACCGCGCTATGTCGTCCAATCGCTACGAGATCTTTTGAAAATCCGTGGATATCCGGGCTTTGCCTACTAGCCAATTGTGTTTTTGGTGTCGTTTTAATCGGTAATAGCGAATTAAACGACACCAGAAGCACGAGGGGAGTTAGACCTTGTAGGTGCGGGCGGCAGTGTTGTAGAACAAATCGGCGCGTTCAGACGCTGAGAAACTGCTCGTCATCTTCTTGTACGCATTCCACAAAACCTCGTATGACAATGACAATCGGTCAACCGGGAAGTTTGATTCGAGCATGCAGCGCGACGGACCAAAGCATTCAATTGCATGTAAGTAGTAGCGCGATTGTTGAGCGATGAATTCATCTGACGTCGGTGGGCGAGTGGCGGTGTTCCATCCGAAACCGTTGTCGGGCATCGCGAGTCCACCAATCTTGGCAACGACGTTGGGACACTTGGCAATATCGGCAATATCTTTCTTCCACCGCTCAAAGATTTCGTCGCGCTGTGTTGCATACGGGCCGACACCTACGGGTGTTCCGAAATGATCAAGGACCATCGTGGTTCCTGGTGTTGCGCGAGCAAGTTCTAAGAACTCGCGATTCTGATGGTGATAGTGCCACGAGTCGTAGGTAAAGCCTCGTTCGCCAAGTCGTGCTAATCCGCGACGAAAATCTGCATCAAGATACAAATCCTTCATTGCATGTCCCGGAATCATCATCGCTTCAGGATGAGTTGCGAGAGCGAGCGCATCACGAATTCCGCGGAACAATCCGCGGCTTGCGTCGACATGCATGTCTAGTAATTCATCGCGATCAGCGCGACGAAGGTCAATAGAACTCACGATTCCAGCGATGAGCGGATTCGGATCGCTTAAGGCTTCATCGGCGATGTACTTCGTTTCGCCGAGCGAACGAAGGTGTTCGGGGGCTTCGCGGTTATACGCCGAACCACATTCCATAAATATGGTCTTGACAATGTTGTGGCCCGCGCCAGCATCACGATGTAAGTCGTTGCGCGTGTACGGCAAACCTTGGCCCTGAGGCCACATGTGGTGATGGGGATCGAGAATTGGTAATTCGGGTTCGACGATGTCTTCAACAACTTGGTCGAGCCAATCTTGGGTTCCGGGAGTCAGTTGGGTCACGCCGAAATCATGCCACGCATTCGGCGTGAAGCTTTTAGTCAGCGAACCGAGATGCGAGTAATAGTGGTCATGCTGCACCAATAGATATCGCCACGTGGACCAATGGCTGGAAATACAGCCGACTGAATTGGGCTAGTTGTCGAGACTCGCGCAACTTCGGCGCCAGTCGTGATATCAAGCACGACGACTTGTTCGCAGCCAAGTTCGGGTCGGTAGTCGGCGGTAATGATTTGTCCAGTTTCGGGGAAGAGCAACATATGACAGGCATGATTTTGTTCGTGACTCCAACGAAGCGTGACTGAATCTTCGTCGTAATCAAAGCCGCTGATGACGCCATTGCCACTGTCAAACCCAACAACGATTTGTCGTTTGGTATCAACAACTGGTGGATTCGCAACAATGCCGTTGGGCAACCCACAAATCTCCGTCAACGTGACTTGACCACTTTGTTTGTTGACGCGTACGAGGTGAAGCGGTGCTGTAGAAATACCGACACCGCGAAATGAACCGGTAAACAACTGTGTGCCTTCACCGTTATCTAAGAACCAAGCGTCGTCATCGGTGACAACTGTGTCCCAACCGAATGTTTGACCATCGAGTGTGCGATAGCGAGCATTGAATGAATCATCAACCAATAACGACTCGCCATTCCAAACGACACGAATCAATGTGAGATCGCCAACAACATAAATATTGTTTCCATCGGCCGATAGTCGTGCGATCGATGGCTCGGCAAGTTCGAGTCGCGCGACAATACGTAAATCGTCCGGATCAAGAATCAACAACTCGGTGTTGTCCATTGGTGTGCCATTGGGTTGACCCGGAAGTGGACCAGAAAAATCCTTCGTTGCAATATGTCCAGTCGGCAAAATAACGAAACTGTTATACGGTCGAACACGGGGCAACTCAGCAGACGCGAGAACCGCAAGATCAGTCGACAATCGATGCGCGTGATTTCCGAAGACCACGTATAACGAACCATTTGCGTGAGCGGCCATACCGCCTGGCCACATCGGGCCACCCGCAAGTTGTTCAGATTGAGCGAGCGGTTCAAGCGTCAAAGGGTCGATCTTTTCAACCCATGCGACCGAATCAAGCCCGGGCATGACTCTTTGCAGAAACAACTCATCGTTAGGTCCAACAATTGGCATGGTCATTGCCAATGCATCACGAGAAACAACTTCAAGCTGTTTTGCATTCAAAATTCGTGGAATCGACACATTTGTGGCAATTTGTTGTCTTTTTGGTCCGCCATCTTCACCCGACCACGAACTAGGCCAATATTCACTCATTCACAAACTCTAAACGGTAGGGATATCAGTACTCAAAAGAATGGTCCATGGCACTATCTAAGACCAGCCTCAGCGTTTAGGTTGTAAGAGTGACCGACGAAACGATTTTGCTTGAACTTGAACCAGAAGCAGAACGTCTTCTCAATCGGCACCTCAGTTCGGCCGAAGAGTGGTATCCACATGAGCAAGTTCCGTGGGATCGTGCCGCACGTTTAAACAATGAAGGATTCACATTTGGTGAAGAACCTCTTCCGCAAGGCGTTCGTTCAGCATTGTTGGTCAACCTCTTAACCGAAGACAACTTGCCTTGGTACACGCGCACAATCTCGCGAATGTTCGGAGGCGACTCGGCGTGGGGTGCATGGGCGCAACGCTGGACTGCAGAAGAAGGCCGTCACGCCATCGTTATGCGTGACTACATCACTGTCAGCGGACTTGTTGATCCCAAGACTCTTGAAGATGGTCGCATGGCTCAAGTAAGCAGTGCCATTGTTCCCGAGCCCGATTCACCCGTTGACGGCATGTGCTACGTCGCGATGCAAGAACTCGCGACGCGAATTTCGCACCGCAACACCGGCACACTCTTGAATGATCCAGTCGGCTACAACGTGATGATGAAGTTGTCAACCGACGAAAATCGGCATCACCTCTTTTATCGCGACCTGGTGAGCAAGCTCATTGAGCTCAATCCATCGGCGGCCATTGAGGCTCTCAAGCGACAGATCACGTCGTTCTCGATGCCTGGTATTGGAATTCCAGGATTCGTTGAACACGCCAAGGCCATTGCCCACGTGGGCATTTATGACTTCGCGATTCACCACGAAAAAATCATCATGCCACTCGTTTTTCGCCAGTGGGCGATTGACAAGGTTGAAGGTCTTTCCTCGGCGGCAGAAGAAGCTCGTGATGCGATGTTCAAGTACATCGAGCGTGTCGGCAAAGTTGCTCGTCGTCAGGTTGAGCGCCGAGAAGCTTCTGAAGCAGCCGCTATCGCAATCCTCTGAACCAGATTTTTCCTAGCCTCACCCGCAAAATCGTTGTAGTTTGCGGTGCAGGGGGATTTATGACTTCTACATACGCCGGTGATCGTCGCATCATTGATATCGATGCACACATTCTTGAACCAAAGGGTTGGTTGCGCTCGTATGCCCCTGCCACGGTCAAAGATCTGATCCCCGAATTGGGTGAAGGTGATCCCGACTTCAATCGACTTTTAGATGATTCGTATCGCGATTATCTAGGACGAATCGACGATGAGAATCTTCAGAAAGAAATTGACCGTGACTTCATGACAATTCCACGAAAAGGCTGGATGTCACTTGGCGGTTGGGATCTTGATGAACGTCGAAGGGCGCTTGACTTGTTGGGCTTTGAATGCCAACTTGTTTTTCCAACTGGATCATTTGAACAAATAATGGTGACCCCAACGTCTGTGCGCGTTGAAGCAGTGCGGGCAATGAATCGCGGAATGCTTGAATTCTGTCAAGATGCTCGATTGCTCGCCACTGCCTATGTTCCTTTTGAGTTTGGTCCAGCGATTGCGCTCGAACTGATCGCCGAAGCCGTGACCAACAAAGTCACTGCTGTGTTGATTGATTCAATACCTGCTTCACATCAACATTCATTCACTCATCCCGATTTTGATGTGGTGTGGGAAGCACTTCAAGGATCAAACCTTGCGGTGTTTCTTCATGTCGGTGCTGATCAGAATTATCGACCTGTTCCTAAAGCATTCTTTGACAACGGTCGCGACATGCGACATTTTCGTTCTGATGCGCCCGGGGACCCTTTGTCGTATATGGCAATTGGTTATCCGGGTGAACTCTTTTTGGCTTCACTGGTGTACGACGGAGTACTTGAGAAATTTCCGAAGTTGCGGATCGGTATTACAGAACTCGGGGCGACCTGGTTGCCTTCGTTCTTGCACTTCATCGACACGGGTTTTCGGGCGTTCAAAAACATTCAAGATCTGTCTCATTTGTCGATGCGACCCTCCGATTACCTGCGACGACAAGTCATCGTGAGCCCATTTGCTGGAGAAGATGTGGGTTGGATCATCGAGCAGGCAGGGTCGCAGATGGTGGCCTTTTCTTCTGATTACCCCCACCACGAGGGGACTGACGACCCGATACGTCGCTTTGAGGCGAGTATGCCCAATGTGGGTCAAAGCGAAATTGACGACTTTTATTTCGGTAATGGCGCTCGACTTTTGGGTCTCTAAGCAAAGTCTTTGACGAACAAAGCCCTAATCTGAAGAAAGTTCAGTCATTGGGGGACAAATGAATTACGACTTGATTATTCGTGGTGGCATGGTTGTTGACGGCACCGGCAAGGCGGCCATTCGTGCCGACCTCGCAGTGTCGGGCGATCGCATTGCGGCGATCGGTGATCTTTCATCTGACACCGCCACCCGCGAAATCGATGCCACCGGCAAAACTGTTTCACCTGGCTTCGTCGACTTGCACACTCACCTCGATGCGCAAGTTGGTTGGGACCCGTACATGACATCAAGTTCGTGGCACGGAGTCACAACGGTACTTATGGGTAACTGTGGCGTCACCTTCGCTCCAGTTGTCGAACAAGATCGCGAATTCTTAGCCGAGATGATGGAAAGTGTTGAAGACATTCCACGTCAATCAATTCTTGAAGGCCTGCCGTGGGACTGGGAGACCTATCCCGAGTATCTCGACTCGGTGCAACGACTGAAGCCAGCGTTGAATGTTGTTGGTCTAGTTGGACACTGCGCGATCCGTTCACAAGTCATGGGCGATCGTTCATTGAGCGACGAAGAGCCAACACCTGAAGAACTTGGTCGCATGGCCGACATCGCTGAAGAGTCAGTTGCCGGTGGTGCTGTTGGATTCTCAACATCACGCATTTTGTTGCACGTCGTTCCAGACGGACGTTGTGTTCCCGGTACTTACGCAAAGATCGACGAATACAAAGCAATCGCCGATGGTATGAATCGCGCGGGCGGCGGAATCTTCCAAGCAGTCAATGATTTCGCGACTAAAGCCGAATATGAATTCACATTGCTGCGCGAGATGGCACAACACGCCGGCGATGTTTTGTTCTCGGGTGGTGCAGGCGACGGAGACCTTCGTTCGGTTGAACGAATGAATAGTTTCTTCACCAATATCAATGACAACTTGGGTCGCATTTCTTCAGCAACGCAAACCCGCCCCGGCGGAACCTTGATGGGTCTCAAGCAAACTCCTGTCGTTGCCGGCAAAGTTTGGAATGAGATGATGAAGTTGCCGACTGTTGAAGATCGCTTGAAGGTTTTGCGTGATCCAGTACGTCGTGCCGAATTGCTCGAAGAAGGAAATCGTAAAGGTACGTGGTACGACGCGGCCAAGATTTTCCCGTTAGGTCTAGATGAGTTGCCGAACTACAACGTTGACAATCCGAAGTCGGTTGCAGTGCTCGCCGCCGAAGCCGGTGTGACACCAGTTGAACTGATCGTTGATCGCTTGCTACAAAGCGAAGGCCGTGAGTTGTACAACGCGTGGTTCTTCAACCGCAATACCGAATCGATGGAAGTCTTCTTGCAACTTGATGCAGTTGTTCCTGGTTTGGGTGACGCGGGTGCGCACGCCGGTCAGATTTGCGATGCCGACAGCCCGACCTTCTACTTGTCGTATTGGTATCGCGATCGCAAGGCAGTGACTCTCGAAAAGGCGATTCACCAATTGACCGCCAAGCCGGCCGCTGTTTTGGGATTGGTCGACCGAGGAACCTTGAAGGTCGGAGCATTCGCGGACATCAACGTGTTTGACCCGGAAAAACTGCAGACCGAGTATCCCGAATATGTCCATGACTTCCCGGGCGAAAAGGGCCGTTTCCGTATTAAGGCTCGGGGCTATGCCGCAACCATCGTGAACGGCGAAGTCGTGACTGATCAGGGCGAACATACGGGTCACCGACCCGGTCGGGTATTGCGCGAGTTCGCCCGTTAGGTGCCTTTTAGGCACGGCGAACTAATGTTGCCGTATGCCTAAGCCCGGAATGCACTCAGGAATCAGTACCGACGACGCAATGAACTTGGCCATGTCGGCCAAGGTTGTTCCGCTGTACGAAGCAGTCGTCAAATTCATCGCCGAAGAAGTTGAGCCGGTCACGGCGAAGTTCTACAAACTCGCCGAAGGTCGCGCCGATCATTGGGGTTATGGCGAGGGACAACTTGAACTGCTCGATTCATTGAAGGCCAAAGCCAAAGCTCGCGGTCTCTGGAACTTCTTCTTGCCCGACGCCGAAACTGGCGAAGGTTTATCGAACCTCGACTATGCATACATCGCTGTTGAGTTGGGTAAGAACCCACTCGCATCGGAAGCAATGAACTGCAGTGCTCCCGACACGGGCAACATGGAAGTGCTCGAGCGCGTCGGAACACCCGAACAGAAGAAGCAGTGGCTCGAGCCGTTGTTAGCCGGAGAAATTCGTTCGGCATACGCAATGACCGAACCCGATGTGGCTTCATCGGACGCAAAGAATCTTGAATGCCGCGCCGTCCTTGACGGTGAAGAGTGGTTGATCAACGGCGAGAAGTACTACATCTCTGGTGCTGGCGATCCACGATGCAAAATCATGATTTGTATGTTGATGACAAGCCCCGACGCGTCACCGCACCGTCGTCACTCGCAGATCTTGGTTCCGATGGACACGCCAGGCGTTGAAATTCTTGGACCGATGCATGTGTTTGGCGAAGACGAAGCTCCGCACGGACACATGCACTTGCGTTTCACTGATGTGCGCGTACCCGCAGCAAACATGTTGCTCGGTGAAGGACGCGGTTTTGAGATTTCACAAGTACGTCTCGGACCTGGCCGTATTCACCACTGCATGCGTTCAATCGGTGCCGGTGAGCGTGCTCTTGAATTGATGATTCGTCGTGGCTTGAGCCGCGAAGCTTTCGGTAAGCCGATTGCTCGCCTCGGAAAAAACACTGAAATCATTGCGAAAGCTCGTATTGAACTGGAAGCAATGCGTTTGATGGTGTTGCGTGCCGCAAAGGCCATGGACACTATGGGTAACGCTGAAGCCCGAATTTGGGTGAGTGCCGTGAAGGCAATGGTGCCGATTCGCGTGTGCGCAATCATCGACGAAGCCATCCAAGTGCACGGTGCAACTGGTGTGTCGCAGTGGACTCCACTTGCTCGTTTGTATGCCGGTCAGCGCACATTGCGTTTGGCTGATGGTCCCGACGAAGTGCACTGGCACGTTGTTGGACGTAACGAAATTGCTCGTTACGAAGGTGAAGACAACGACACGACTCGCGCGGCTCGCACGCAAGAGGGTCTGTTTTCGGGTCCGGCTTGATCATGAGCGCTCCCGTTGTTGTCACTAAAGAAATCAATGCCAGTCCCGAAACCATTTTTGCAATGGTGAGTGACCTCACGCGCATGGGTGAGTGGTCTCCCGAAAACCAAGGTGGTCAATGGGTGAAGGGCGCAACCGGACCTGCGGTCGGTGCGCAATTCAAAGGCCGCAACTCGAACGGTAAAAAGAGTTGGGGAACAATGGTCAAAGTTTTTGAGTTTGTTCCCGGTAGCAAAATCGTTTTCGCGTTGATGGTTGGCCCGTCACGTTGGTGCGATTGGGTGTGGGAAGTTGCGCCCTCGGCAAACGGTTCATTGGTGACTCATTCGTGGATTGATCGTCGTAGCAAAATTGCGAACTCGCTTGGCCGTTTGGTGAGCGGTGTTGCAGATCGCAGCGAACACAATCGCAAGAATATGGAAGCAACCCTCGAATCTTTGGCGGCATCTGTTCATGGAAGTTGAAATGATTGTCGAGATTCCGCAAGGGTCTCGCAACAAGTACGAAATGGACCATGAAACAGGGGCCATTTGGCTTGACCGTACGTTGTTTACTGCGACGCAGTATCCGCTCGACTACGGATTCTTCCCCAACACATTGGGTGAAGATGGTGACCCGCTTGATGCATTGGTGTGGTTAGGTCAGCCGACGTTCCCGGGTTGTCATGTGTACGTGCGACCAGTCGCAGTGTTCTGGATGGAAGACGAAGCTGGTGGCGACGCCAAGGTTCTGTGTGTTCCTTCGCATGACCCACGCTTCAAGAACTATGTCGACATTGAAGATTTGCCCGAGCACATGCTTGATGAAGTCGGCAACTTTTTTGAGACCTACAAATTGCTCGAGCCGAACAAAGAAACGACCGTACGTGGTTGGGAAGGCCGACAGGCTGCCGAGAAAGAAATTGCCGACGCGTTCGCGCGTCATAAACCTCACTAAGGTTGTGATTCTGGTGTGTAATTGTTGCGAAATACGCAACAATTACACACCAGAATCGCGTCTGGCTTTAGATACTGGTGAGCAAAGTCGCGACACTCACTAAGCACAACACCAATGCAGGGATGGTGTTCGCCGCGGTGTCGCGAACTCGTACATGACACCATGTCGCCAACACGAAATACACGGCTAAACAAAACGCGGCGTAGATCCGTAAGTTGTCGTTGGCAAAACCAATCATCAACCCCGCAGCACCCGCAAGCTTGGCCACACCGAGCGCCGGAATGATGCGAATCGGCATTTTCAATTTCGTCATACTTTCAACGATCTGCGGCATCATCGTGAGGTCGGTGTATGCCGATGCAAGACAGACCAGGGCCAATAAAACCGACAAGACGTTTGAAGTGAGCGACATGGGCTCAAAGATAATCGCTCACTATGGGCTACTCTCGTTATTCATACCGTTGATTACTGGGGGTCATCATGGGGGCACAAGAACAAGCCAATAAGGCAGTCGCAGAAGCACATTGGAATTCGATGTACGCCAAAGATTGGGCTGACGTCGCGAGTCGATTCTCTGACGATGCCGAATACATGGACGTCGGTGCGGTGCCACCAGTAGTTGGTGGACGCGATATCGCCGATCGCTTAAAGCTTGGTCTGGGGCCGACTGCGAAGATGGTTCATCAACCCGGCAATGTTTTGGCCGAGGGTGACGTGGTGATCACCGAGCACAAAGAAGAGTGGCACTTTCCGACCGGTGAAGTGATCGTGCATCCATTTACTTCGGTGATGGAAATTCGCGATGGCAAAATCTGCCGTTGGCACGACTACTCACACTTGGGCAACTTGCTCGACAATGCGCCGCAGTGGTGGCTCGAGTACATCATGAGCGGCGGAACCACCCCAATACCGAGCTAATCACTGTGGTTCTGGTGAGTATTTTTCTTCATTTTGGGTAAGAATCCTCACCAGAATCACAGGGGGGCTAGAGGAGTTTGCGGAAGAGCTTGGCCTTCTTGTCGGTGTACGGCGGGTAGGCCAGCGACGGATCGAGTTTGGTGCCGCGACTCAATACGGGCTTCATGTGCTGGAACAAACGCACACCCGACTTGCCGTGATAACCGCCCATACCGCTTTCGCCGATACCGCCAAAGGGCAAGTGCGGGCTCGTGAGGTGCATCAAAGTTCCGTTGACTGTGACGCCACCAGCAGTGGTCTTGGCCAACACTTCTTTGACGACCGACTTATTCTCGGCAAAGACATACAGCGCTAACGGGTGTGGGCGAGCAGTGATGAACTCAATGGCTTGCTGAGTTGAGTTGATGGAAAGAACGGGTAACAGCGGCCCGAAGATCTCTTCGTTCATCAACGCCGAGTTCATGTCAACATCGGCGAGCACCGTTGGCGCAACGTAACGGCTCTCGGCATTGGTCTCGCCACCGATGACAACCTTGCCGCCAGTCATGAGTGACTTCAAGCGATCAAAGTGACGTGGCGAAACAATACGGCCGTAACTTTCGCTCGTTTGCGGATCGGCTCCGAAGAAATCAGTGATCGCCTTGCCGAGTTCATCCAAGAAAGGTTGACGAACTTTTTCGTTGACCAAGATGTAGTCGGGAGCAACGCAGGTCTGACCAGCGTTGAGCCACTTGCCCCAAGCGATGCGGCGAGCAGCCACATGGATGTTGGCCGATTCGTCAATGATGACGGGGCTTTTTCCGCCAAGTTCAAGGGTGACAGGGGTGAGGTTGTTAGCAGCAGCAGCCATCACAATGCGACCAACGGTTCCGTTGCCGGTGTAAAAGATGTGATCAAAATGTTCGGCGAGCAACGCAGTTGTTTCGGGCACTCCGCCTTCGACCAATGTGATGGCCTTCTGGTCGAGATACTTCGGCACAAGTCGCGCGAGCACTTCTGACGTCGCCGCCGAAACTTCGGACGGCTTCATAACCACTGCGTTGCCAGCGGCGATTGCACCAGCGGCCGGAACGAGCAACAACTGAATGGGGTAGTTCCAAGGAGCAATCACCAACACAACGCCAAGCGGTTCGGGAATGAGTTGTGACTTCGCCGGCATGGTGACGAGGGGTGTGGGGACGCGTTGGGGCTTATTCCACTTCTTGAGGTTCTTGAGCATTAACTTGATCTCGCCAGTGATGAACGCGATGTCGGTGATGAAACCTTCAACAGTTGGCTTACCGAGGTCGGTCTTGAGCGCAGCCAAAAACTCGGGTTCGTTCTCTTCGAGCATTTTGATCATTTGCTCGAGTTGGTGTTTGCGCCAGGCGAGTGGGCGAGTGTGACCCGAGTTATAGGTGGCGCGAAGGTCTGCAGAGTAAGTCGACATAGACCTCTATTTAATCAGTGGATCATGGTTCAACGATGGCGAAACCGGGGGCATTGGTATCGATATTGCCAAAGATGTTGAGCAGCGCTGCACCGTCACCATCAAGTGTGATATTTCCGGCAGTGATTTGATCAACGAACGTTGTCTGCTGCGTCAAAATATCAATCAATAACGACCGATTAATGCTGATTGACGCAACCGCTTCAGAATCATGTCGACCTTGCACGCCGTACAGCGTGCGATGCGATAAGGCGAGCACCCACTT
The DNA here is from genome assembly GCA_903872155.1 of uncultured Actinomycetes bacterium. Classification (GTDB taxonomy): domain Bacteria; phylum Actinomycetota; class Acidimicrobiia; order Acidimicrobiales; family Ilumatobacteraceae; genus Casp-actino8. Next base: position 54,396 of record CAIQJP010000008.1, read on the forward strand.
CTCGTCGGCAGTTCCGACCATGTCGGGAAATGTCCAGTTGAGCTTCAGCGATAATCCACCAACTGCTTCGCTCTTCAAGCGCACTGAAATCGTGTCAAAGATTTGTTCTACGGTCATCGCCACCAAAATGCCGCGAGCACGAGCGGGACTGGCGGGCAAATTAGGTGTGCCGTGTCGTAGTTCTTGAGCACCCATCAAATACGCGTTGCGAAATGTCGATGACTCGCTTTGATATCCGAGTTGCTCGAGCAGATCAGCCTGAAGCGCACGTGCTTCGGTATTGGTTGGATCGGCAAATACCAAATGGTTCACCAATTCCGCACCCCAGCGATAGTCGCCTTTTGCCAGAGCCTCTTTCCCGGCAGCAATCACTTTGTCGGCGCCGCCGGCTAGCGCCACATACCGTTGACCAACATCTACTGGTGGCAACTTGTTGAGGTTTGCCGGATTGCCGTCATACCAACTGAGATAACGCTGATACACCGCCTTACTGTTATGAACAAGGTCGCCGTAATAACCGTGCGTATGTTCTTGTGCCAAGAAATCGTCGGGCAACTTAAGTGTGCTCGCGATTTCAGTGGGGACGAGACCCTGATTGGCAAGACGCATTGTTTGGTCATGCATCCACTTGTACAGATCTCGTTGCAATCCTAAGAATTCAACAGCATCGTCATGACCCCATCGCGGCCAGTTGTGCGATGTAAACAAGACTTTGGTTTGTGCGCCAAACAATTCAATGGCTTCGTTGATGTACTTCGACCAACGCAATGAGTTGCGAACTAACGCACCACGAATCGGAATCAGGTTATGCATGGTGTGCGAACAGTTCTCGGCCATGCACAACGCATCTAAGTCGGGGAAGAAGAAGTTCATTTCGGCAGGAGCTTCGGTTTCGGGTGTGAGTTGATAGACAACGCGCACGCCATCAATCACCATCTCTTCGCCCGTAAAGGTGATATCTCGATTTGGAGCAATCAGCGTGTTCGGACCAATGGGTATTGAGTTGCCGAGTCCGCAGTCGACATGTCCGCGTGGTCCAGGCGGCAGCAATGGGCCGAATTGATAGAGGGCGCGGCGACCCATCGCTGGACCAGCAATCACATTTTCACCAACAACTTCGTGTAAGAAACCAACCGGTGCGATGACTTGGCATTTACCAGCATCAACATCGGCCTGTGACGTTACGCCCAACACGCCACCGAAGTGGTCGCCGTGTGAGTGCGTATAGATAACTGCGACGACTGGTCGGTGACCGAGATGCTTAGTGATGAGTTCGTAACTCGCGCGGGCGGTTGCTTCAACGGTGAGTGGATCGACAACTATCCAGCCGGTGTTGCTCTTGATGAATGTGATGTTTGAAATGTCGTAACCACGAACTTGCCAGACACCCTCGGTGACTTCGAAGAGTCCGTGATTGACATTGAGTTTGGCGTGGCGCCACAAATTGGGATGCACGGTGTCGGGTGCGTCGCCTTGAAGGAAGTCATAACGACCAATGTCGCCGGCCTGGCGACCTTGCGCATCGGTGATTTTGGTGTCTTCGAGCGCTGCGATGAATCCGCGCTGAGCACGCGTGAAATCTTCGGGGTCGAGGGCAGTGGCTGCCGAACTGTTGAAAGCACGGGTGTGTTCAGATGCAGGCTTAGATGTGTAATCGGGCGAGTTCATTGAGTTCTCCTATGAGTAGAACCACAGTACTCCTCGATGAAACCTGCCCAATTAGTTTTGTGACTCAGCCACCAAGAACGGGACCAGCAGTGCCGCCCGCGAATTCTCCCGCCGGCTCGTCACCCAAGAAGATGCGACCGATTTCGCCATAGAGCGGACGTGAGACCCAACGGTGTGATGCCGCACCATGTGAATCGCGAAGCTTGCGCTCGAGCGGACTATCCATCCGTAAAGCACTCGTGCCGGCCATGGTGTGTACTTCGTCGACGATGTGACGCGAGGTGTCGGCGGCGTAGACACACGCCAAGCGAGCATCTTGCGTTGCTTCGGCCGAAGGTAGGTCGTATCCGTTGTTGAGTTCGTATTCAACGCGATCCATAGCGGCAAACATGTAAGCACGAGCGGCGCGAAGTTTGGCTTCGTTTTCGCCGACCATCATGTGCACACCAGGCTTGTCTTTGAGCAAGCTCGCCGAGAGCAATGGCTTCTTTTGGTTTGCCAATTCGATAAATGCATCGAGCGCGCCACGGGCAATGCCGGTGCCGATTGCTGCCTTGTTGTAAGCCAGTCGCAATGGAACAGGAATGCGGTACACGGGGTTGGGGTAGCGCGCGGGGAGTTCGGTGAGTTGAACATTGGCAAAGCGCGCGGGAACATGAGCACCTTCGGCTTTCACATCATGACTGCCTGAGCCACGGAGACCAGCCATATCCCATGTGTCAACGATGTCCCACTGGCTGCGATGCAAAAACCATGTGCGAACGACGGGTGCACCATTGACCAAACGGATTTGATCGCCATCAAATATGGGAGCGGGCATGAAACACCATTCAGAGTTGTGGCAGCCACTGATGAAAGTTGATTGACCCCACACTTTGAAACTGCCATCGGGTTGAGCCACAGCACGACCAAATGCCGAACCAGGCCCACCGCCACCGCACATCACAACCCGCGGATTGTCGTTGTAGACCTCTTGAGTGAGTTCAGGGTCCATTCCACCAACGGCCATGGCGTTGATTTCTGAGCCAAGCATGACGTTCCAGCCAACCGATGCATCGATGGCCGAAATTGCTTCAAGCACTTCAATGGTTTCGCGAACTGATGCATTTTCACCACCGACTTCGGTGGGAAGTGTGAAACGGAAAAGTCCGGCATCAATAAGCGCATCAATGGTTTCTTTTGGAACATGGCGCAACTCTTGGGCTTTGTCACCACCGGCACGTATCACGTCGGTGAGAGTCTTGACTCGGTCAAGTGGTGTCTTGCCGTATTTCTTCGCGTCATTGAGTGCAATGGGTTCGGCGATGCTCATGTTGTTCTCCAGTGGATTAAGTGTCTTGCGTGATTTAGGGCTTGTCGATCCACTGCTGTAACAGCTTGTGGAAGTGGCGAATTTTTGACTCTCCGTACTCACCAAACATTACGTACGGCTGCTTCATCGTTTTCAGTCCAGCTTGCACGAACGGCATATTGTGCACATCTTGATTGAAAACCTTGGCCAACATGCCAAGTTCAGGAGCGTCGGTCCAATCGTCGTCAACGCCGAGCCAGTGAATAGGTGCAGCGGCTGGCTGTTCTTCTGTTGGTGGGCGAGGGGAGAAGAACATGCATTCGTGAATACACATGTTGGGATCGTCGCCATACGGGCGGAATCGATAGACGATCTGGTTAAACGATCCCCACGGATGCATATTGGGGAAGAGTGTGAGATAAATCGAATCAGTGAATTCGGCGTCGCTCACTTGTTCGACGTCATCGCCGATGAACGGGCGTAAACGTTGACGACCAAGATCACCCACCATCTTGCGCAGTACCGAATATTCGGGAACATCACCGTTCAACCATGGTGGCAAAGGTGCGTTTTCGTAATCGGGAAGTTGTTTGCCGCCGATCCAATCGCACATGTTGGGATCAACCTGGCCAAGTGTGCCATCCACACGATGACCACCATCGGTAAAGCGCCCTGAACGTCCATCGACGGCGGTGACATGAACATAGCCATCTTCATGTCGTTCGTAGATTGCGCCGCTCAAGGGATGACGAAGTTTGGTGTACAAACCAACGCCTTCGAGCGATGGGAACTCGGGCATACCTTGCAAGTGTGGACTCGCAAACCCTTGCGGAGAGATCGCTCGCGAGTAATTGCCGAAGACGTCGTACTTGGTGTTGCTGTCGCCGATACCGCCGAGAATTTGTGGATGTGTTGCGATGACGTGGTATGCCTCAGAGAAAGCTTCTTGAGCGACTTTCCAATTGCAACGCAAAATCTTGGCGACGTGCGCAGACTTGTAGCGCTTTTCGTAGGGAAGCAATGTGAAGTGATCAGATAAGTCGCCGATGAAATCTTCGAGTGGTTCGGCTTCGGTATCAGGGTTGATGAAGATAAATCCGCCCCAGCGACCGACCTTGACTTCAGGAAGTGACAGACAGGCATCGTCTGCTTGCGGATATTGAAAATCCCACTTACATGGAATCTCTTTGAGCGAACCATCAAGATTCCAACTCCAGCCATGGAATGAACAACGAAGCTCACGCGCCCACTTGCCATTTTCTTCGCGTAACAATTTGCCGCGATGAAGACACGCATTATGAAACGCTTTGAAAGAGTCGGGTCCATTACGTAAAACGATGAATGACAAATGCGCGATGTCGTATACGAGGTAATCGCCAACATCGGGAATGTCATCTTCGTGACAGGCCATCTGCCACACGCGCTTCCAGACTTTCTCAACTTCAAGGTCGTGGAATTCTTGTGAAAAGTACCGCTCAACCGGAACGAGAGTCGGGCCTGGTTCCATCGGAGAATCAACGCGCAAGATGGGGCGAACAGGGTGACTGTCGTGATCAAGAATTTCTTGATAGGTCGCGCCTCGTGATCGATGGGTGCCGTTCAAAGTCTCGGTCATGCTCGCTCCTTCAACTGGCCACGAACGCTGGATGAATGCGCGTGGCGATGTCTCAAGATTGGAAGCAAAAACGGGAAGTCAATAGGGACCAAAGTCCCAGCGTGACCGCCAAGTTACCCTCGGTAAATAACTGGGGCTGTCGTTGTGATTCTGGTGCAGAATCTTTGCGAAATACGCAACAATTCTGCACCAGTTTCTGTCGCCGGTTTCGCCACCAGTTTCTGTCGGTCTGTTGGGACGCTCGTCGCTGGCTCGTGGTTGACTCACTGACGTCGCCCACACACCATTGTTCTCTTTCAAGTCTGGGCCGTGGGCTCAGTCAACGTTCGTCTCCCACGACCAGCTGCGCATCCCAACTGCACCCAAAACTGAGAACTCGTTGCATCAACTGCTCACTCGCCAACTAGGTGATGGTGAGTTCTCGGGTTGCGGGATCGAGTTGTAGCTTCCAGCCGCCTTCATGAGCGGCATGGTGATGCCTTGAGCACAATGGGACCATGTTGTTGAGATCGGTTGAGCCACCGTTTTCCCAGTAGTCAATGTGGTGCACGTTGCAGTGATCAAAAATCACTTCACAATCCGGAATCGCACAAGTTGCATGTATCGCTTCGAGTGCTCTTCGTTGATGCACTGTCGCTAACCGTTTTGACCGGCCCACATCAATCGGAACTGATCGCCCATCAAGCACAACCGGCAAGATCTCTGCTTCACAAGCCAACCGGCGCACCGTTTCAACAGGCAAATCGGCTCCGAATGCAGTTCGGCAGGTGCCACCAGCATGCAAACCGCTCTTCAACGTCTCAAGATCAACATGAACAACGATTTCAGCGCGGGCCGGGACATCAGACACTGATTCGCTGGCACCGTTGACCAGAGCAATCAATGCTTGGGCTTGGCGGTGATCGTTTGGTTCGATCCATGGCATCACACCGACGGGAACGTCTCTATCTCCCGAGTGAAACATGGCTTCAACAACACGACCGATCTTTGTTTTCAAGATGGACGCGCTGATCGGATCGAACTTTCCGCTCACTGACAAACAACCGTCAGCCTCAGTACGCATCTTGAAGAACGTCTCGCGCTTCTGGCGCTCAAATGTTGAGAGACCGTCGTCAGCAACGACCGACTTCGCGGTTTCTTTCACCAACTGGTCAAACTGCGACGCCGACATCGTCGTTGATGCTTCAACCAGTTCAGGCAGATGCGCCATGAAAGCATCGCGTTCGGCACCAGCGATCTTGAGACCACGACCTAATGAGTCAACATGAGCCGCGGTCGTGTCACCAGCGGCCAACACAGCACCCATCTCAGGTGCAACTTCAGTGACGAGTCCACGCGAAACGACTTCTCGAGCTTCACGAGATGTGAGGCCCCCATGAGCAACTAGTTCACGCTCAGGGATCACAAACGTTGGTGCAACTGGGTCGTGCATCAACGAAATCATGCGTGCATTCAAAGCGAGTTTTTCAGCATCGAGTTTGGCCTGCAATGAAGAAACTTCAGACAGACGAGCACGAACTTGCTCAATCGTCATGTCATGAATCTCAACCTTGGCTGGACCACCGGACTCGAACAAAAACTTCAAAATACCCCTGATTTCATTGATGATTCGTAACTTTTACTGCTACGAACGTATGTTCAAAAGATACAGGAAGGGTGTTGCAAAGTCAACGCAGCAAACAGCTATTTTCAAAAATATTTGTGAAGAAATATACGAAGTAATGACGGTGCAAAATCACAACTGTGGGACATGTATGCGCCACAAAATGGTGTTGTTGGTGTTCAGGTTTGAACCCCAAATCAACTTGGCATTGCCGTCCCAGGTGATGGTGTCGTAGCCGTCCTTCACTCCCACTTCGTCGGCGGTGTAGACAGTTGCTGTTGGCCATGTTGCGTCGTCAAAACTTGGCGAAGTCCATCCCGAGGGTTCTTCGAGAATTTCGAACTGACACTCGGTATTTGGATCTGCAGACTTTTCACACTCACTATTGAGTGGCGCGGTCTGTATGACGAAACCCCGCCAATTGCCATTTGTCGTTGCGATGATTTCACCGGTGGCCGTATCGGTAAATTGCGCAACAAAACCACCGTCGCCCATTTGTTGATTCGGTTCGCCGATGTACTCGAGACCACTATCGGTCTCTTTGTAGTCCTTGGTGATCATGGCGATCGTGAGTGGGTACGTCGCTGTAAACGTAATTGTCTCGGCGTTGAATGATCGCTCGGTGGTAATTGGCACCGAGTCTTCGCCGACGAGTTGGCCATTCACATAGAGCGAAAACCAGTTATCGGCCCATACCTCGGCGGTGAAGGTCGATGCCTGTGCGGAAGCAGCGACCGTACTTGTCGGTTCGGCTTCGGTTACTGAAGGTGCTGAGAGTGCCGACGTTGATGATGTTGTTGTGGTTTCCGAAGACGAGCTACACGCTGCGACTCCGAGAATCGCCAGCATCAAGACAGTTGAACGAAAAAGTTTCATGAGTTCCTCGAGTATTTCTCAGTGGTGACGAGACCATCGGTATTTGTGAAAGTGAAATCAACGGTTGTATCGGTGACGATGTATGCGACTTCTCCGGTCATGCCATCAACGGTGTAACCGAGTTTGTACGAACCGGTAGTGATCGTTTCAAAACTGGTAATTGTTGCGCCAACCATCGGTTCAAGCGAGTCACGAAATGGTTGTGTGATGGGTTGTGGATCGATTTGATCTTCAATCACATTCACAACTCCTCGCAAGCCTCCGTTGATATACGGGTAGGTGCGAGTGCCGTGATAGTGATACGAGCCGTCGGGCATTTCGTGCCCATTGAACTCATCAAGTTCGCCGACCGTAGATCCATCAGGCTCGGTTTCGCCATAAATTGCGTAACCATCAAGTGCGTAGGCGATTGGGCTTGCTGTTCCAACAACTTCTTGCAAGTGCAGCGGAGCGATGTGGTAGTGGTAATCGTCAGCGCGTCCAGCATGTCCACCCCACTCGTCAAGTTCGCCAAAGAGATATGCATCATCACCACGATTGTTCAATGCATTAAAAATTGGCACACCATTGACAGCCAGAGCAATCGCGCCGCGGTAGAGCTGAGTCTTTGCTGATATCGGAGTTTCGGCAACCACAGGAGTCGCAGGAATTTGCCATGCGTTAGTTCCGATATACGACTGTGCTGTTGGTACTTGTTGTTGCCAACTTGTGATGCCGACCATCATGTTGTGTGTCGGTAGACCATTACTTTCAACCAGCCATAAATTTCCGTTATTGACGACTTTGACTGAATCGGCAAAATACTCAAATCCTGGAAGTGAGCCAATGGCGACTGTTGTAGTTGTCGGTGCCTCAATCAATGAACTAGTGCTTGACCCATTGTTTGACTTGCTGCATGCAGCAAGCAATGCAGCACCGATACCGATTCCTCCCAGTCGAAGTGCTGATCGACGAGTAACCATTGAAGATGGCAAATAGATATGGCTATGTTCGTGATGGGAACGATTTCCACACATCGTGAATTAGCTCCTTGTATAGGTGACGGTCAGTGTGTCACTCGCGAGAGTGATGCTTTCGATCGCGTCCAATAGCGCAGCACGATCAACATTGGACGGATCAGATAATTCAGGTTCGCCTGAAAGTGCGTAGACCGTGATGTTGTATGCCTTCGCTCCTGGTCCTTTCGAACATGGAGGCGTATAAGCCAATTCTCCATTGACGCTGTTTGTGCCAACGATCGCGTCACCATTTGAACCGGCAGGCAATTCGTTGGTACTTGCGTCGATATTCCACAAAGTCCAATACCAGTGCCAATCACCGGGTCCCGGTTGATGATCCATGAGGACTGCAAAACTCTCTGTTCCTGAGGGAGCATTACTCCACGAGATGGGTGGCGACGTCGACGAGCCGTCGCAGGTGAAGTCGATCGGTAATGTTCCGCCGTCTTCCATGACCGAACTTGAAACTGTGAACTCGCTCGCCGGCGTATCTGAAGGTGCCGACGAGGTTGTTGTCGTTGTTGTCGTTGCAGAACCTGAACAAGCCGAAATGATGCCAAGAGCAAGAGATATCCCAATGATGAAAATTCGGCTGCGGTGTAGGGCTGGGATGTTCACTGCAGTGAGAGTATTTGCCGAAGGTAAGGAAAAGTTATGAATAATGTGAACAGGTGATGTGAGTTCAGTTGCTGACCGTTCGCGACTCGCCAATGACTTCAGCGCAGAGTGCTTCAACATGTTGCACATCAACTCCCAATTTGTGGGCGATATGGACTGACCAAATGAGGGACTGAAGGTTTGATTCAAAATCAACTTGCGATCGAGTCTCCGAACGTGCGGCTTGCCGGTTTTGACTGACCATTACAAATGTGGAGAGAAAGATCGCTTCAAGACTCACGATCATCGTCAGTAATCCAAACGGGAACTTGTCGAATTTGGCTGAAGCACCGACGAGTCCGACGTTGATTGCGATCCACACGACGAACCAGACCGAATGCAAGTACACAAAATTGAGTGACCCGGCAAACTTTGTCACTCTGTCGGCGGCCTTATCTTGAGCGGTGTAGAAGCGCTTGAAATGCATGCGCGCATTACTGACGCCCCAGTGGTCGAGTTTGAACATTTTCCCGTCAACGGTGCCGTCGGCTTCGTCGATAATGCGACAGGCATCGCATGAATGATGGTTTGATTCGTTTGTTTGGGTCATGGGCAAACTGTAGGGCGCAAAAGTAGACCGAAAGATGAAGATGATCTATTGTCGGGTTCACTCTTTATTGATCGGGGGATCATCGTGAAGATTCGTGCCTTATTAATTGTTCCAATTCTGGCAATGGGGTTGGTGAGTTGTTCTGGTGATGACTCGAGTACCAGTTCTTCAACGGCTGATTCCAAGGCTCCAACGACCGAAGCTGAAGCGCCTGTTACCGAAGCTCCGACCACAACTGTTTTCGCTCCAGAACCCGTGGCGATGAACGATGTTGGAGAGACGACGGTCGAAGGTCCGGTCACTGGCGGCGGCGGTCAAATCATTTTTGGCACATCAGCCTTTGATGGACCGTCCTATGGATATACCGAAGAAGAATATTTCATCGCCGGAACCGCCACGAGCTTCACTTCTGCCGAACCTCTGTCGCAAGATGGCATGTGGAATGTGACCCCCAAAGATACGGCTGAATACAAAACACGTATTTTGGTCCGCCGGCCAATAACGGCTGCGAAATTCAGCGGCACGGTGTACGTCGAATGGCTCAATGTCACGGCCGGATTAGACACTGGACCAACTTGGTCGTTGTCATGGGTAGAAATGCTTCGTGAAGGAGCAGCTTGGGTCGGAGTGTCAACTCAGCGTGTTGGTGTTGAAGGTGGCGGAAACAAAATGGGCGAGTTCAGAGTCTTGAAGATCGCCGACCCCGAGCGATACGGAACTTTGAATCATCCAGGTGACAACTACAGCTACGACATTTTTAGCCAAGCGGGAGCAACAGTGTGGCGCCAACCAGATGTCATTTTGGGGGGCCTAGAGCCGACTGCGGTCATTGCTGCTGGCGAATCACAATCGGCATTTCGGATGACTTCGTATCTCGATGCAGTGGCACCGATGCACGATGTGTATAGCGGCTATCTGGTTCACAGTCGTGGCGCACGAGCGGCAAACTTGTACTGCGCGACCAATTGTGCCGACCCCGGCGATGCATCTGACGTTAAGGGTCCTGATGTTGCCCTGATTCGTACTGATCTCAAGCGACCGGTTTTGAACTTCTCAACTGAAACTGATGTTGTCGGGACCAACCTGGGCTATCGCAAAGCCGAACAACCCGACACCGATTTTTTCCGTAGTTGGGAAACAACAGGTACGGCGCACGGAGACGCGTACAGCCTGGGCATTGGTGATTCTGATAAGGGAACGGGCAATGGAGACCAGGGCTTGTTTGATGCTCAGTTTGGTGCGCCATCATCGGTGTACATGGGAATCATTGAGTGTGGATTGCCGATTAACGCCGGCCCTCATACATACGTTTTGCGTTCGGCAATTCATTCGCTCGACCAGTGGGTTCGCACCGGCACGCCACCAGCATCAATGCCAAAACTTGAAAACAATGCTGATCTGACGGGCTACAACCTCGATGCACAGGGCAATGCTCTGGGTGGAATTCGTACCCCCTACGTCGATGTTCCGTTGGCCGCTCTCAGTGGGCTCGGGCAAGAAGGTGGAAGCTTCTGCGGACTTTTCGGAACGACGCGAAGTTTTACAGCAGATGAACTCTCGGCTTTGTATCCAACAGCCGATGATTTCATTGCGAAATGGAATGCAGCAACCGATGCAGCAGTTGAGAGTGGTGCGATCCTCGCGGTGGATGCCGAAAATATCAAGGCAGCGGGAGCAACATACGCCGCTCGGTAAGGATTCGTTTTGTTAGGTTGAACGAGTGAATTCTTCTGTTGAAACCAAATCAGCACGTAATCCGATGCTGGCCATTTTTACGACTGTCTTTATTGACATGCTCGGTTTCGGAATCTTGATTCCGGTGTACCCGTTATTGATTAGTCCAGGTTCGCCATTTCGTGTGACTCCTGAAGGTTGGTCCTTTACTCAGGGTCTCATCATGCTGGGTTGGTTGCAAGGAATCTTCCCATTGTGCATCTTCTTAGCAGCCCCAATTTTGGGTCAGATGTCTGATCGCTATGGTCGCCGACCGGTCTTGGCATTTTCGATTTTCGGAACAGCGATTGGGTATGCAATCTTTGCAATCGGTATCAGCACTGCGAATATTCCCCTTTTGTTTGTCGGTCGCGCTCTCGATGGAATCACGGGTGGCAACCAGGCTGTAGCGCAGGCAGCAATCGGTGACGTGAGTACCAACGAAAATCGCGCCAAGAATTTTGGAATGATCGGCGCTGCTTTTGGTCTTGGATTTATTTTGGGACCTTATATCGGCGGTCGACTGAGCGGCCCGAACAAAAGTTTCTACGGACTATTCCACACTCCAGATTGGTTTAGCGCAACAACACCATTTTGGTTTGCAACTATTTTGTCGCTGTGTAACTGTGGTTTGATCCTGGCGTTGTTTCCCGAAACCTTGAAGCAGAAAGTTCATAACGGGCGACTCCAATTCGGTAAATCAGTGAGCAACGTTGTTGATGGATTTAAATCAGACCGAATGCGAGTTGTTTTAGGATCTGCATTTTTGTTCACCGCTGGATTTACCTTTTTTACAACATTCTTCGGAGTGTATTTGCGGAATAACTTTGGCTTTGACGAAGGAAAGACCGGTGACTACTTCGCAATAGTCGGATTGTTTATCGCCTTCTCGCAAGCTGTACTAGTAGGTCGAGTTGCCAAGACTCTCGCTGACTGGAAAGTACTTCGATTCAGTTTGTTCGGCACGAGTCTGGTGATGTTTATCTATTTCATTAGTCCAACCGACACCACACTTTGGCTGTACATGACGATCCCTGTTTTCACTTTCTTCAATGGTTTGTCGATGGCGAATATGGGAAGTCTGGTCAGTCGTTCGGCTGAAATGGGTCGTCAGGGTGAAGCAATGGGTATTTACAGCAGCGTGCAGAGTCTCGCTCAGGTGCCCGCCTCGGTATTGGTTGGCTACATCGCCACCAGCATCACGTCGGCAACCCCACTGGTTGTGTCCGGTAGTTGTATTGCCGCTGGCGGGTTGCTCTTCTTGCTTGCATTTAAACCGAAGTACGTCAGCAGCACTCCAGCTGCTCCAGGTTCTGCGCCCGTCCACTAATGGCTCGGTTACTTTCACTTGCTGCTGGGGTGCAACTCGATGTTGCACCAGTTGACATGGCGACAGTTGCACACGATGCAGGTTGGCCCGCAGTTGGTATTTGGTTTGACGGTAAAACATGGACAAATGAAACATCTCGTGAAGTGCGTCAAAGACTTGATGACACGGGTGTCATTGCCTTAGATATTGAACCAATCATTCCTTCGGAAGACGGAAACGATTTTGCGGAACAACTCATTGAGGCAGCTGCAATCATCGGTGCTCGACACATTTTGTTTACGAGTCGTTTGAAGGATCAAAGCCGGACAACTGACCGATACCAGCAAGTGTGCGAGATGGCTCGCCCGCATGGAATCAAAGTCGTTTGTGAGTTCTTGCCTATTTTCCCGTTGAACTCTCTGCCAATGGCAAAAGAAATTGTCACAACGTCTGCCGCGTCAAACGGGGGAGTGCTCATTGACAATTTGCACTTGTCACGATCGGGAGCATCGGTTGAAGATGTGCGAGCGATGCCCACAGAACTCTTTCCGTATCTTCAGATTTGCGACGCACCTGCGCAGCGCCCAGCTGAATTTGGCGGGTTGCTTGATGAGGCACTCAATGGTCGACTTTGTCCTGGCGAAGGATTGTTACCAATCGCTGAATTGTTGAAGGCAGTCCCAAATGTTCCCTTGTCCTTTGAAGTTCGTTCAAAGTTCTTGCGAGACATCAGCGACCCGGTGGAGCGAGCGAAGTATTTGTTGAAATTTGCCCAACAAACGTGTGGCGATCTTTAGTCAACGAATAGAACGCGCAAAATAGATTTCAGAGTGAGGTCGTCCCATGCTCGTCGATCTAATTGGGGAGAGCCAGCTTCTATGAATACTCGACTGTTGATGAGTCCGAGTATCCAATATGCCGTCGCCAAAGTATCGAGAGTTGGCTCGATCCAACTGTTTTCTTTAGCTCGTTCGAGGGCAACCTGAAAACCAAGGCACATACTGTTGTGGCTTTCGGTTAATGCGCTCGTCAGTTCGCGTCGACCATACGCCGACCCAAAAACTCCTTGACGACTTTGACGAATCGCCGAATTGATGGGAGCAATTTCAGATCTGACCATGCGAATCACGACAGCACGGAAATCTTCTTTTGTTTTAGATATCGCCGTCGCAACATCAAACTCTTCAATCATGGTGGCAAGGCCACGCACGTAGCGTTCGATTTGTGCCGCCCTGATGAGTGAATCACGGTTGCCGAATAAGTGAAAAAGAGTTGTGACTGCCACGCCAACATGTTTGGCAATATCGACAACACGTACGCCATCTTCGCCGTCGGTTTCGATAACAGCAATCGTGCGATTGAGCATGTCGCGGGCAGTGGTGTCTAATTGCATTGTTCTACTAGTTCACTCGGTTCGGTCGGGTGTGAAGTAATCGGAGAGCGCAAAGTCGGTGGGTTGGTCGAAAAATGAACGAATTCGTACTAAAAGTCCCGATTCATTGACAACAAAAATCTCAATGCTACGAATCGTGACCTTTTGGCCGTTGAGGTCACCTTCGTTGCGCATCACGACAGCAGCCTCGTTGCCGGCCGCGACGACGTTTTCGGGGTGCAGGGTCCACCTGCGCCCTGGTTTGAATGATCGGTCCCATGATTTGTACACCGCGTCGACTCCAACCTTTTCGGGTGTACCCACTGGATCTTCAAAAACCATCTGTGGAGAAAACAGTTTGACCCACGACTCGCGATCCATGGCATTCCACAATGCGACGTGAGATTGAACTGCGTGTTGAACCGGTGTCGTGGTCATCTTTTCGTCTTCTCCTAGGGTGCCGGGGAAAAGAAGTCTCCAACAACAGCACGGGTTCGTTCAAGCGAAACATTGAGTTCGGCCTTGATGTCCTCTGGCACTGTGGGGTCGGCGAGATCACTCAATATTGGTCGAACGACAACTCCATTCTTTTTGTCAACCCACGTTGGATAGACGACAGGTTTTTCAACTACTACTGAACCATCGGGGTTGAGCGTGATATTGGTTGTCACGATCATTCCATCTTGAGTGTTCGGAGTGAATGCATCAGTAGTCGGCAGGTAGCTAATGAGATTGCTGAGTCCGAATACTGTCCAGACGCCGTTGACTTGTTCAATCTTTTGCACGACGTGGGCATGATGGCCGATCACTAAATCAATCAATCCAGATTTGGTGATTGCATCGGCATTTGTCAGTTGGAAATCGCTCAGATCTGTTTGTGTTTCGCGTCCCCAATGCATGCTGACAATCACCACCTGTGCACCCATATCGCGAGCCTTCTGGGCATCGGCAATAATTCGGGCCGGATCAATGAGTGCTGAACGCCAGGTTTCACCGTTGGGCGCAGGTATGTCGTTGAAACCAAAGGTGTACGACAAGTGGGTGACCTTGATGCCTTTAACATCAAAAACTTTTGGCTCAATTTCTTCGGGTGTTCGGGCCATGCCGGCGTGCCCAAGTCCGAGAGCATCAAATTCGTTGAGAGTTGCTTCGATACCTTTGACCCCGTTATCAAATGTGTGGTTGCTCGCATTAGAACAACGATCAAAGCCCATCTCTTTGATGGCCCACGCGATTTCGGTCGGAGCCGAGTACAGCGGATTAGTCGTGGGCTTTTCACCGAGGGCGACTAACGGAACTTCGAGATGGCAGATCGCAAGATCGACGCCTTCAATGAGCGGTTTGACTCGAGCGAACATTGGGGTGAAGTCGTAACCAGAACCACCAGCATTGACGGTGGCGGCCTTCCAGACTTGGCTGTGAATCAAGATGTCGCCAGCGAAAGCAACACTCATCGTGACTGGCGCGGGTACGACGGTCGTGGTGTCTGCTGGCAAAGTCGTTGTGTCAGCAATTGGAGCGATCGTTGGCACCAATGACGCATCGGATGAACTTGTTGCAGTGGGGCTACTTTGACCGCATGCAGTGATGCCAAGGCATAAACCGAAGAATGTGACTAGTCCAAGGCTTTTGCTATGCACGGTTTGAGTTTAGGCACGAACTAGTACTTGACGGGCATGCTGTGAATACCCGCGATGAAACTGCTGTGCATCCGTTCAAATTCACCGTCAGATCTGATGTTTGGCATCAGCGTGAATAGTTCTTTGAACATGACTGCAAGTTCAACTCGGGCGACATGCATCCCAAGACACAGGTGTGGGCCACCAGCGCCAAATGCGACGTGTGGGTTTGGATCGCGGGTGATGTCGAAAGTATTCGGATTTTCGAAAACATCTTCATCGCGATTGGCCGAGCCATAGAACATCACGACACGTTCACCGGCCTTGATGCTCTGCCCGCGAATAATCGTGTCTTCCATGACTGTTCGTTTGAAGTGCGAAACGGGACTACTGAAGCGCAACATTTCTTCAATTGCTGTCGCGAGGTGACCATCGAGATTTGACATCAACTTGGCTCGTTGATCGGGATGATCAAACAACAGTTGTAATCCCGCGGCGAGCAAGTTGCGAGTTGTGTCTCCACCAGCGTTGACGAGTAACAAGAAAAACCACTGGAAGTCTTCATTAGTGAGTCGATCACCATCAACTTCGGCGTTGACCAAAATTGTTGCTAGATCATCACCTGGAGTCTTGCGCTTAATATCTGCCACTGATTGACCGTACGCAAGCATCTCGCCGACTGCGGCCATTTTGACTTCGGGAGGTGCGACTGCAGAATCGTTGGTGTGCATGATTTCGGTGAGGTCATACAGTCGCTCGCCGTCTTCACGAGGCATGCCCATCAATTCGGCAATGAGACCCGAGGGTAATCGACCAGCGATTTCACTGACGAAGTCCAACGAATTCTTCTTCATTGCTGACTCAAGAATTTCGCGGGCGAGTTCTTCGATACGCGGACGAAGGAGCGGTGCATTTTTTGGAGTAAAACCACGCGAGACCAACAACTTGAATCGATCATGTTGAGGTGGATCCATATTGAGCATCATCAAACGTTGCGCGTATAAGCCCATCGGATCGGGGTCGGGCAGCATGACTCCGGTTTGGTACGAACTGAAGATTTTTGGGGTCCGACTGATAGCGCGAATGTCGTCGTATTTAGTGATGGCCCAAAATCCGGGACCATCTGGTTCGTCATGCCAAAAGACCGGGGCATTGGCACGTAGCCATTCATACTGATCCCACGGATGTCCATGTTTGGAGAAGTACTCGGGATCAATGAGATTGATTGCTGGTGCCATGAATCGACTCCTTAGTTTTCGCCAGGGCCTTAATCTTCGCCAGGGAATGAATAGGTGACATCGCTGAATTTGTCGCGGGCGAACATGTACAGCAATCGCAACGGTTCCGACCCGGTGTTGTGGGCGTAGTGCTCGAGGCCTTCGGGTATCCAAACGGCCGAGCCTTCGCGAACAGATGTCGCAGTTCCTTCAATCACGACATCGCCCACACCCGACAAGATCACGTATATCTCGGTGGCGTCGTGCGAGTGACCCCGAGGCGGGGGAGTCGAGCCAACGGGAACTTCGGCGATCCCAACGGTCATTTCGTTGGTTGTGGTGGCGTCGCCGCCGAACAACTCCCACCAACGAACCGAACCCCGCGTTGGGCTGGTCCATTCTTCGGTCGGACAGTCATTGACATGGCGAACGACCACATGGCGAAAGACGGGAGATTCCATAGCCGAACCGTAGTGCGTCCACGAGTTGGGCTCTCGATTATCGGTTCTCAATTATGTCGTCTCGGTTATGTCTGGATACTGGACACAATGGCAGACTGTTCCCATGAGCAACACAACTATTGACGATGCCCTGAACCCCGCCGAAGCCGAGGCTTTCCGCGCCGAAGTTCGCGAGTTCTTAGAAAAGAATGCCTCAGGTATTGGCCGCCGCAGCGAAACGTCGATTCAGATCGGCAAGACCTATCAAGCAGCCTTAGCTGAGGCTGGTTTGGCTGGTCTGGTGTACGGCAAAGAACATGGCGGAGCCGGTAAGACCCGTGCTCACGACCGCATCTATCGCGAAGAGTACGGCAAGTACCCCGATATGACTTTCGAATTGACCATCAGCCATGGCATGTGTTTGCCGATGCTCAACCAGTTTGGTACTGAAGAACAAAAGCGTCAGTTCATGCCCGACAACATTGCGGCCCGGACCATGTGGTGCCAGATGTTCTCCGAGCCAGGTGCTGGCTCAGACGTCGCAAGTTTGCAGACCAAGGCCGAACTCGATGGAGACGAGTGGGTGCTCAATGGTCAGAAAGTATGGACCACGCTTGCCCACGTCAGCGATTACGGAATTGTGATTGCCCGTACCAACCCCGATGCACCAAAGCATGCTGGTATCTCGATGTTCATCATTGACATGAAGGCGCCTGGTGTTGAAATTCGCCCGATTCACCAGATTGATGGCGGCAGCCACTTCAACGAAATCTTCTTGACTGATGTTCGTACCCCGAAGTCATGGTTGCTCGGTGAGTTGAACAACGGTTGGAACCAAGCAACCGCCATGCTCATGTTTGAGCGCGTTGCCATCGGAACTGGTTCGTCAAGCGGTGTCACTCACAACTTGGCCGATCGGTTGATCGACGTTGCGAAGAACAATGGCAAGTTGAGCGATCCGGTGATTCGCCAAGAACTCATGAAGCTGTATTGCGAAGAAACCTGCAAGTCGCTCGTTTCAATGCGTACCCGCGCCGAAATGAAGGCCGGAAAAGTGCCCGGTCCTGGTGGATCGCTCGGCAAATTGCACGGTGCCGTTATCGCTCGTTTCAGTCGCCCCTTGATCAACCGTCTTGTCGGTGCAGACTGTGATGCATGGGAAGGTGAAGGCCGCGGTGAAAACTGGGCGCGCTACATCTTGTCGAGCTTCCAGTCGAACATCGCCGGTGGAACCGACGAGATCCAGCGCAACATTATTGGTGACCGCGTGCTTGGACTGCCCCGTGAACCAATGGTGGACAAGAATATGCCGTTCAAAGATCTCAAGGTCGGTACCATTCGTTCATGACACAACTTCCGCTCTCACAGATTTGGGTGTATCCCGTTAAATCAATGGTGGGAGCAACAGTTGATGAATGTTCTGTGAGTGAGTTAGGTCTCGTTGGCGATCGCCAATGGGCTGTTCGTGATCTTGAAAATGGTGGAATTCGCGGCGCCAAAAAATTTGGTGGATTAATGAAGTTGTCGGCCTCATTCGTTGGCAATTCAAATGTCGTCGAGATTTCGTTGCCAGATGGCGCTGTGGTTCGTAGCGATGATGCGCAGGTGAACGCGCTCGTCAGCAAAGCCATTGGAGTCTCGGTTCGACTTGAAGAATTGCGACCGGCCACCGACCTCGAGCACTATCGTCGCGGCGCCCCGGGCAGTGACGACATGATGGAAGAACTACGCAATGTTTTTGGTCGCGACATTGACGAACCGCTTCCCGACTTTTCTGTCTTTCCGCCTGAGGTGATGGAATTTGAATCGCCACCAGGTACTTATTACGACTGCTGGCCGTTGATGATCATGAGTACTTCAGCGTTGCGGTCGATGCAAGAGGCGTTGCCAGATTCGCAGATTGATATTCGACGTTTTCGTCCGAGTTTGGTGATTGATACGGGCGATCAAACTGGTCATCCCGAATTTTCGTGGGCCGGGAAGACCGCGCGAATTGGTGATTGCGAAATTGAATTTCAGTCACCCTGTCCGCGATGTGTGATGGTGACCCGAGAAGTTGGCGATGATCTACCTGCCGATCGCGCCATCTTGCGACACATCGTGCGCGACCTGAATCAGAATGTTGGTGTCTATGCCAAGGTCACTAAACCCGGCACCATCAAAACCACCGACCAACTCACATTCCTCCCGTGATTCTGGTGAGGATTTTTCCTCATTTTGAGTAAAAATCCTCACCAGAATTACAAGGCAGATAGGACGATTTTGGCGACTTGGGTGGCTGGTTCGCCGTTGTAGTGCAGGCCGTCGTACCGGAAGATCCGCTCGCAGTCATTGGGGTATGACGGGCACACATCATCACGTAGATGTACGACCTTGATTCCTAGCTCAGCAGCGACATCGTCATAAGCGACAATCTCGCACTCGGTGCCCACAATGTCTTTCGCAGTTTGATCTAAACGGGGCACTGGCGCCACCAAGATGATGTTGGTCGCCACACCATCAAAATATGCCACAAGACGACGAATGCGATCACGAGTGATCTGTTGGGCTTCGGCTTCGCAGAAGTAATGCGGAGTTCCGTGCTCGGTGAATCCGATACCAGTTCCGCCCCACCAAATGATTGCCGTATCAATATCAAGTTTTTGGGCGCGGGCTCGAGTACCTTGCAAAAAATTCACACATTCGGGTTTGCCGTATTGATCTTGCTTATCTTCGGATGGGACACAACCAGGATCGGCGCGCACTTCAATTTCAACACCAAGTGTTTTCGCTTCGGCTTGTAATTCATCGGCGGCAACAGCCGGAACAGAATCACCGAACACCATGACTCGTTGCGGTACATCAACTGCAATTGAGTTATCGGTTGTGGGTCGTGGAGCAAGCGTGACTTCGACGTCAAGTGCTGGCGCGGTGGGAGTTGAAACAATCAGACTCACTACAACGATGGCAACTGCAACAACTGCGACGGGCAAAAGACTCATTCGTGGCAGGCGACGGTGTCGGATCGGCGACTCAATAAATCGATAGGAGAGGCCAGATAAGACAATAGATATTGCGGTAACTGCCAAGAACCGCACCACACAATTCAGATTGTCAAATTTGTGTGAAACAACAAGCGGCCAGTGGAACAAATAAATGCCGTAACTCCAACGACCAATGAGTCGTAAAGCAGGTGACGAGAGAAGTCGATTGGATTGAGTTGTGCTGTAGACAACTGCAGCAATGCCTGCCAGTGAAATTGCAATCAGTGGTCCACTAAAAACCCAGTCACGGTCACCCGGCAACCAGATTGCCGCTGGCACTAAAACAACGAGTGAGTAAGTAGGTAACAACCACGATGGCAAAGTCAATTTCTTGGGCGGCCAACCCCGAGTTGCAATTGCTGCACCAATCAAAAAGGCAACGGCACGCGTATCGGTTCCTTGGTAGACGCGGTCGACCGACAATCCGGCGTGAATACCAATGACTTGGATAAGTGCCGAAACACCGGCACCACATACTGCAACTTTTCCAAGCGTCGAAGGTGAACGTCGCTTTAATACGAACCAAGCAACAATTGGCCACACGACATAAAACTGTTCTTCAATCGCGAGTGACCACAAATGTCGGAGTGGGTCGGGCGTTGCAAAATGATCCCAGTAACTCGTGCCCCCAAAAATGTGCACCCAGTTTGTTGAGTAGGTGAGCGCACCCCAAATATTTCGTGCAGTGACTTCAACTTGATTGAAATGAACGAGAAAGGCAACGAGACCGAGCAAAACAATGAGAGCCGGTACCAAACGACGAATACGTCGCATCCAAAAAGCTCCGAGAGCAACACGACCATTGCGCTGATTCTCAGCAACCATCAAACCCGTGATCAAAAAGCCTGAGATGCCAAAGAAAACGTCAACACCGATCCAGCCGCCATCGATAACACCACTGTGAAAGGCCACGACTACTAAGACCGAGAGGGCCCTCAGTCCATCGAGGCCGGGTAAATACGGCGCTGACTGATCAGCGCGTATTGGGTCTGACAAAGTCATCGACTCATTGTTACTGGTCAAACGTGGGAATCGCGGTATTCAGTCCGCCAAAAGATGACCCACCATCTTGTCCGTTCAGAACGGCAAAGGGATCTCGAATGTCGTCTTGATAGCCCAAGGCGTATGACCCAAGTGAATAGCCCGCCAACTTTTGTACGTGAGCAGGAAGTGTTCGTGCGACTTCGGGTGGGCACGACAGGTACTGATTTTCTTCTTGACGCAACCAGCCCAAGATGTAATCAACATTCAATCCTCGACGAATTTGGTTTGATTGATTCGCTCCGCCGCCATGAATCGTGCGGCCGGTGTAGATAACAACTGAACCTTTTGGCATCGTGGCGCCAACAGTGCGGTGCGTGTCGGCAACGGCGGCTGGCGGGTCGAGCAAGCTGTTGGGGATCACTCGCGTCGCACCATTTTCTTCTGTGAAGTCGTCGAGCGCCCAGATTGTTGAAACTTCAACATCCATCTCTGGTGGAAATGGGAACATATTGAAACACCACTGATCGCGGTGCAAGCCCTGAGCTTGACCGCCTGGTCCGATGTTGATGATTTGGGTGAGATGAAGTTGAAATGTGTCGGCGTAGGGGCCAAGGATTTTCTTGGTGATATCCAAAACGAGTGGGTGGGCGACGAGATCTACTGACGCACGTGAACGGGCTAGTAGTGCTCCAGTGCGCTTGGTCGTGCGACCGGTGAAGTCCTCGCTGCCGTAAGGAGTAGCAGCGATGTAGGGGTCCATCTCGGCCAATATCTGGTCGACAAGTTCAACGGGGACAAGGTACTCAATAATCACGCACCCGACGGTTTGCAGGGCTTGGGCGATGTCTTCAGATGAATCACTAGCAGCAAATCTCGGAATGACAGTCACATTGTTAGAGTAACCACTGTCTCTATTGTCCGCAAGAACGGAAAATCTATGTTTCGTCTCACCAATATCAATAATCGCTCGGCCATTGAAGTCGATGGTGTTTTTCATGATCTAGCCAAAGTCGTTGGCGATGAATCATTGGCCGATCCAATGAACGCCATAGAGCGTTTTGGTGAACTGCACGCAGCGAGTGACAAAGCTCGCGCCGCTGGTTCACCAGTCACTGGGCCGATTGGCGTATGTGTGCCGAACCCCAAGAAGGTTTTTGCAATTGGGTTGAACTACCGTTCGCACGCGAGCGAGTCGGAAATGGAAGTTCCACCAGCGCCTTTAACGTTTACGAAGTTTCCGTCGTGTTTAGTTGGTCCGAATGACGACGTGGTGTTGTCTGGGCCAGCAGTCGACTGGGAAGTTGAAATCGTTGTAGTGATTGGCACAGGTGGCAAGAACATTGCCGAGTCGTCATCGTGGAGTCATGTTGCTGGAATCACTCTTGGTCAAGACATCAGTGATCGAATGGTGCAAATGACCGGGAAGCCACCGCAATTCAGTTTGGGCAAGAGTTTTGACAGCTTTGGCCCCATCGGACCTGTCATTGCTTCAGTTGATTCTTTCAGCAACCCAGATGACATCGGTATTTGGTGTGATGTGGCGGGTCAACGAATGCAAGAAGCGCGTACCACCGATCTCATTTTCAATATCCCGTTCTTGATTTCGTATCTCTCAAGTATTTGCACGCTCGAACCTGGCGACATCATTTTCACGGGTACACCCGATGGAGTTGGTGCAGCCCGCGGTCAATTCTTGAAAGCAGGCGATGTGATTGACAGCGGTGCTGATGTCATCGGCACGCTACGCAATGTGTGCGTTGAGAAGTAAACGATCTGAATCGTTCAGAACACTTCGGCGAAAATATCGCGCATTGCTTGCCACGAACGCTCATCGGCGTTCTTGTTATACAAAACACCGGGGCGTGATCCGTCGGCGCCAGGGTTGGTGAAGCTGTGTTGCGCACCGCCATACACATTCATCCGCCAGTCGGCTTTGGCATCAGTCATTTCTTTTTCGAAGGCAATGCGTTGATCGGGCGGGATCATCGGATCATCGGCGCCGATGCAGACCAAGACTTTTGCGGTAATTGCACCTTCAACAACTTTGGTTGATGTGCTGAGACCTGAGTGGAAACCAACAATGGCTGCGAGATCGGTTCCGGCGCGTACCAATTCAAGGCACATGGTTCCGCCAAAGCAATAACCAATTGCTGCAATACGAGTTGTGTCAACACGTGGCTGACTCAATAAAACATTGAGACCTGCCTTGGCGCGCTTCAACGTTTCATCAGGTGACGTGATGAGTGCCATCAATTTGGTCATCATGTCTTCGAGCGGAACCATCTTGCCGTCGCCGTGATAATCAAGAGCGAATGCCACAAAACCAAGAGCAGCCAAACGATCGGCTTTGGTAAAGGTGTTCTCTGAAATTCCGGGTCCTTCATGGCACACCAAAACTCCGGGAGCTTTTCCTTCGCCATCGGGCAGGGCAAGGTAACCAATGTAAGTGACGCCTTCTAATTCATAACTGATGTGTTGTCCCATGGTTCATCCTTCTTCGGGTAGTGATGCAACAAGTTTTGGTAAGACATGGGGCCATGAACTACGCAGGCCGGGGTGTAAATCAAATCCTTCAACGGTTGACAGTCCTACCCAACGAACTTCATCGCTTTCGTAGTTGGCTTCGTGCGCTCCCACATCGCCAGTGACATGAGCAATCACGGTGTCGTAACGCCAGTTGCCATGATCATCTGAGTAGATGTCTTTAATGGCTAAAAATCGCGGATCAATTCCGGCTTCTTCATATGCTTCGCGAATTGCAGCCTCGATCGAATCTTCGTGAGAGTCAAGCGCTCCACCGGGTATCGCCCAGGTTCCACCGCCGTGAGTCCATGCAGCTCGTAGTTGTAACAACACATGGGGTTCGCCCATGTCGAAGCGCACCATCAATAATCCGGCAGCGCCGTGAAGACCCCAATGGCGATAGCCGCAATTGCAAAAGACCCAGCCGTCACCGTCACGAAAACCCATGATCAAGATGTTGGCACAGCGACAGGTGCGGTGCGGTGTTCAGGGCCAGCAAGCATCAAGCCCGAGAGAACCAAAACAACCATCATGCTTGCAGTGATCGAAAAGGTAGGACCTCGACCCAGGTGGTCATAGCTCCAGCCGGCAAAACTCGCGGCAATTCCTCCGGTGAGGGTCTGCAAGCCACCAAGCAAACCTTGGGCGCCGGCTTGACGTTCTGGGGGAGCCGCCTGGCCGACCGCAACGCCAGCGCTCGTCACTGTAAACCCATCATTCACAATGTGGAAAAAGAACACGCCCATCATGAGATACGGGCTTGGCAAGAAGCCATACATCGTCATACATAGAGCACCTACGATGCCACCGATCGCGCCAACTCGGTACGCACCTTTGTTCTGTGCAAGCCGGCCGCCAATCGGACCAAGAAAGATCATCGGTAGTGCGAAGAGGCTGACACCAGCATTGGCCATCCACTCGGGACCTTTCAAGTCATCCATCATGATTGACCACAATGAATCAAAAGTTCCGATCATTAAGAACAATGCGAGGCCAATCAGCACTGCGCCCGACACTGCAGGAATTTTCAATAGGTCAAATGCCAAACGTTCGCTTGGTCGATCAACTTTGGCTGTTTCGGGAACATCAACGCGACTTAAGACAATGGTGACGACGAGTACCGCAGCACTGATGATGATGAAAGGTGCCGCGATCCCAATGGTGTCAACGGTCAAAACTGAAATGACTGGGCCTAGTGCAAAGCCAGCAATATCGACGCTGAGCAACTTGCCCATATTGCCGCCAAGATTTTCGGGATCGGAAACAATCACAATTTTCCGAAGCGCTGGTAGCGACATGCCGCCGCCAATGCCCATCAATAGACGACCGATCAATAGCAAAACAAAGTTGTGGCCAAATCCCATGAACAAACAGCCAATGATGACAAGGAGAAATCCGCTCATCATCAATACCTTGGCGCGGCCGCGATCGGCAAGCGGTGCAATCGAAATTTGGCTCAAGAATGCCGAAAAGAATCCAGCAGCAAGTACTAAACCAAGTCGTGATTCGCTGATGCCGTATTTGTCGCGATAGTCATCAAGCATCGTGAACATCACGCCATACGTTGATGACATGAGCAGCGTCGCGAGTTGAAGCGTACGAAAAAGACGCTTCAAGGGCATAGAAGAAACCTTAGTTCTTGATCAGTGTGCCGGTGCAGGCGCGTGCTTGGCAATGAGCGCGTCAAGAGCATCGGCGCTCAGTTCTTCAAGTGCCGAACATGAATGCAATACCTCAATCACCTGCGCGTCAGGGTGTACGGACGCGATAGATCGCCAGGCGTTTGCACCTTGACGTTCGGCGTTGGCCTGAATGCGCAATTGGTCCCAAATGTCATACGGGGCAAATGCGTCGTAATAGGTCTGGGTTGCTTGAGGAAGCGGGGCGAGAAGTTCATCGCGTAACGCTTCATCGAGAGCAAAGGCTCCTTCAATACGATTGGCGATTTCGTCTTCACTTTCGGCGCACTCAAGAAGAACAGCCGAATGTTCAGGCAACTGTTCGGCCCAGATGCGATAACGATTGGCGGCACCACGTTCGAGCAATGCCAAAAATCGGGGGCGAGTACCATCGGGAACTTTCGAAATAAACGGACTCAGTAATTCGCCAAATTTTGGGATTTCTAACGCTGTCATACCTAAACCTTAGAACAGTTAGGGTTGAAGTATGCCAATCAAAGCCCAACCATTGACGGGAGTTTTTGCTGCTGAAGTTTCAGGCATCGATCTTGCCTCCCTCGGTGACCATGAGCTTGCAGAATTACGGGCATTGATGTGTGAACATGAGGTCCTGGTCGTACGAGATCAATCCCTTGAACCGGCGCAACAAAGTGCATTTTCTCGTCGTCTTGGACCATTTGGCGAAGTGCCCTTCATTGCGACGATGGACGAATTCCCCGAAGTCATTCGGGTAGTCAAAGAAGCCGATGAAGGATCTGCCTTCAATTTCGGTGGTGCGTGGCACTCAGACTTCTCGTTTCAGGCAGAACCACCTTCGTTCACAATTCTGTCGGCCGTCGATGTTCCGACGTGGGGCGGTGACACGTGTTTTGCCTCGATGACGGCGGCCTGGAATGCACTTCACGCGCCAATGCAAGATCGTCTTCGCGAACTGAATGCTGTTCATTCTGCTCGCGATGCTTACTCACCAAAAATGCAGGCATTGCACACCGGAATGAGTGGTATGCAGATCGTGTGTGATGAGTCGGCTAATGAATTTGAAATTCATCCGTTAGTGCCAGTGCATCCAGAAACCGGAAAAGAAGTTTTGTACTTCAATCGTGCCTATGTGCGTGAGATTGAAAACATGCCAGATGATGAAGCTCAATCTCTGATGGCTTTCTTGCACTTGCATACGACCGATGTGAAATTCATGTATCGGCATCGTTGGCAAGCAGGCGATGTTGTGATTTGGGATAACCGATCAACCCAGCACGTCGCGCTGAATGACTATGCCGGATTTCGTCGTGAGCTACGACGAACCACAATCTCTGGTGAATCACCGAAACGGTAGTTACCAGCTTCCGCCTCCGCCGCCACCAAAGCCGCCTCCGCCACCACTAAAGCCACCACCACTACTAAATCCGCTAGAACGCGCTGGCGTGTAAGCGGTTGTAGCGGCGTTGCTCCAGATGCGCTGATGCGGCAAAGAGGCGTACAGCAAGGGCGAGGTGCCCATGTTCCATTGATCAAGTTCGGTCTGTGGCATCGCATTCACCCAAGTGGTGACTGCATTGAACGCCACCGCATAGCCCATGTATTCGCGCATCAGGCCCATACGTTCGGCGGCTTGTGCGTGGGCTGTTTCACTTTCGCGGAAGAAACGTTCGAAACCTTCAGCACGCAGTGCAGTTCCGAGTCCGCGGCTGGTGTACGCTGAAATTTGACCTGATTGGCTGGCTCGACCGTAGAGCAAAATCAAACCGCTTAAGAAGATTCCAGCGGCGGGAAGAAGCAAACTCACTGAATTCGATTGAGACGCAATGCCGGCCGCAAAAATTGAGATGAATGACAGCAATGCCGTGAGGACAGCGACTGAAACCCAAGGGCGCGAGAATTTGCGTACTCCTGCAGTCATTGCTTTTTCAGTTAACAAACCGAGGCTTCGAAGTTGTTCGTCAACTTCTTGGACGTAGGTTTTCACCTTGAGTGACAGGGCCGTATTTTTCTGTGAAAGCGCCGCCTCGTTCTTGTCACCCAGCAAAGCCGTGAGCAAGGTGAGTTCGTAACTCTTGACTTGACGCGGTGGTTGAGCGATACGAGCGACGACCCATGCTTTATTGACTTGAGTCAGCGAAATGACTCCATCGGCAGCGAGATCGACCAATGTCGCGGCCATCATGTGACTCACGTTGGCTTTGTTGCCTTCTTTAATTCGCAAGAGGCAGGCGGGGTCTAAGTTCACTGGCGGTACGAATTCAACAGGCATTTCTTGTGAACTTGAAGTTGGCAAAATTGTTGCCGAGCCTGGGGGCGGCGGAGGCAAAACCGGTCGATCCATACGATCTGCAAGGTCGAGCGACATCGGACCCGAAAAGGTATCGCTAATGCCAGCGATCGCCATCGCTCGTTGGCGTCGGTAACGCGTGAGGTTGATGAAGATTGCTCCAACAAGCGCAAGGTAGATCAACACGATCGCGAACACTGATGCCGGGACCGACTGCGTACGACTGGTTAATGTCGCGGTCGCGTCAAAGGCAGAGCTTGGAAAGTCGACTTCAACGGTGAAAGCACTGTTGGGGGCGAGGTCACTGGCAGCGAAATTCGCTCCATCTTGGGTCGGTGTGTTTTCGTCGCAAGGATTCTGTGTATTCATGGCTCCTTGATAGCAACGAGTATCAGAAGGTTCAGTTGGTCCAATGACGGTGTATGTCAAAGAATCAATGTGTTGGTGCCAATCGGTGATGGCGTCGAGGGGAAGTGTGGCAGTATCGCCGTTGATCACGAGTACATCTTCAATTTGGTAACTGAGTTCGTACGTGTGGGCATTAATGATGGTGGTTGCGGCATCACCAATTCGAACGTTCACCGCACCGCCCATATCGGAGATCTCCAACGAGTCGGGCGTTCCCTCAGACGTTGCTATTTGCATTGCACGAATGACATGGCTGTCTAAGCCGGAATACTCAATGGGGATCAATCGTTCAATGCCGTGACGGTCGGTACGAAAAACTTGGGTGATCTTTTCGGTGATAACGACAGAATGGTCGGGCTGAATCTGGGCGATCACATCAAATGAACGCGTTGTATCTTCGCCGATCAAGTTTTCGGTAGAACCTGGGTCTGCGCTAGTTGGCTCTACTTCAGGTTGAGCGAGGGATGGTCCTGTTGATGTCTCAATTAAGTTCACCAAGCTGGGGTTAAACACTGTTGGGCTAAGCAAGATCAACGACGGGGGCACTAATGCGAAGATCAAAAGAAGAATGTGCCAATAAGACCAGCGTCGTGTCATATGTTGACTATAGATGGCGACTATCGATAAAGGCAGATTAAGACATGAGTTCAAAAGATGTGGAGAGATGTGGATGGGGATCAACCCCCGGATTGATGTCGCACTATCACGACACCGAATGGGGATTTCCGACGGCCGATAATTCACGACTCTTTGAGAAGTTATGCCTTGAAGGATTTCAAAGTGGTCTGTCGTGGAGCACGATTCTGAATAAGCGTGAAGACTTCAGGCGGTGCTTTAAGAATTTTGAGATCAACAAAGTTTCGAAGTTCACCGAGGTCGATATTGAACGACTCATGGGGGATGCTTCGATTGTTCGGCATCGAGGCAAGATTGAGTCAACAATTAATAATGCTCAGCGATGTCGCGAACTCATCAAAGAATGCGGTTCTCTCGGCGCCTACATTTGGCAATTTGAACCCAAGGCGTCAACTCGACCAAAACGACCGACCGCTGCGGAAGTTTCGACATTCATCACCTCGCCCGAGTCGATTGCGTTGTCTAAAGATCTCAAGAAGCGGGGTTGGAGTTTCGTGGGGCCAACCACGATGTACGCGTTCATGCAATCGATGGGTTTGGTGAATGACCACCATGTGGGTTGCTACGTATGGAAACAAGTCGAAGTAGCCCGCCAATCGTTTGAACGACCGACTTGAGGCAAAAACTATGACCGAAACTCGGCGTCACCGGTCTTTGCCACCCACTTGCTGGGCTGATCTGAGAAACTGTCACTTGTGAGTGATCAAATCGATACCCGAACCGCATGGCTCAGCCCAGAATTGTTGGCCTCGGTTCGTTCCAATGTGCCTCTCGTGTATGTCGATGCCATTCCCGTTCGTGTGGATGAATCGGGTCGAGTAACTCAGGTCGGTCTGTTGTTGCGCGTTGCGTCAGACGGTTCAATCAGTCGCATGTTGGTGTCTGGACGTGTTCTCTATGGCGAACGGGTGCGCGATGCCCTGATACGTCATCTTGAAAAGGATCTAGGTCCCCTCGCATTGCCGAAAGTTCCAACTAATCCGGCCCCATTCACCATCGCCGAGTATTTCCCCGACCCCGACATCAGCGGTTTTGTTGACCCCCGTCATCACGCGGTGAGTTTGGCTTATGTCGTCCCAGTATCTGGCGACTGCACTCCAACTCAACAAGCACTTGACCTGGCTTGGTTTACGCCAGCCGAGGCGGCATCAGCCAAGATTGCTGCCGATATGACAGGTGGACAAGACCGATTGCTACGTTTGGCACTTGCCCACGTCGGTGAACTTCCCTAAGTAAGTTTTACTTTGCGGTTCGTTTTTTGCGAACGCGCCGAGCAACTTTGTCGGTTCCAAGTTGAGACACCACTTTGGTCTGGTCGTCAACATCGATGGTGATGCCATCAGCATCAATATCTTCGGGTTCGCCGGAGGCTTCCCAGACGACCGCGCCCTCATCTTTGGGTTTACGGCCGAGAACTTTGTCGACTCCGAGCATGGCGCTAAAAACAATGGCACCCACCGAACCGTGTCGGGCCCGTGCCCGTTCGAGCATGGCTTGATCCGAATCAGAAACGGGCTGTCGTTCGTCAGGCTCAACCATGTGCAACACGGTATCGGGTTGAGGAGCATCACCTTCATGCGGGTGCAGCGCGAGGCTTAAGATGACCTCGTGCTCTCAAGCGGGAAGATTGCCCACACTGCAGCGGCCATGCGTACCGCGCTCGTGGGTTTGCCGACGCTCCGATTTGATGCGATGTCGACGATTGGGCCGGCTCCAGTTGAGCGAAGTGTGATTGAAAGTATCACCGTCAAGCGCCGAGAAATCTTGGTGCAGTGGGACGATGGCATTGTGTTGTCAACTGCCCTTCGACTGAGCGGCGAATGGCATTTGTATCGCACCGATGAGATGTGGCGCAAAGAAACGTATCGCGCACGCGTGGTGATCGAAGTTGAAGGTTGGGTGGCCGTCTGCTTTGATGCACCGATTGTCGAAACATATCGCCAACCCGATCGCAAACGTCATCCACAATCCGGAGGAGTTGGCCCGAATATTTCTCAACCGAATACCGATCTGTCTGGTTGCACTCAGCGACTACTTGATTATCGCTACGCCGATGCAATGATCGCCGATGTTTTAATGGATGAGACTGTTGTGAGTGGATTTGGAAATGTTGCACGTAGCGAAACTTTGTGGGCGGTTGGTTTAAGCCCATTTGCCAAAATGGCCGACCTCTCGTATGAAGATTGTGCCGTTCTTGTTGAGACAGCTTCGCGAATCGCGCAAAGCGATCATGAGGCCTCGCCGTCTGTGTATGGAAGAAATGGCCAGCGATGCAATCGATGTCATGGAACGATTGAGTTCAAATCAGTAGGGCATCCGCGCCGCAATTTATATTGGTGCCCAGAATGTCAAGGTCGTTTAGATCGTCGTCTGATTCCGAACCAACTTCTGCAAGGCGACCATACGCCGACTCATCCCGCCGAATTGATGTACATCGCAGATGCGATCGCTGCTCGCAAACGCCGCAAAATCTTTGACGATTTGCACCAGATTGGCTAACGACAGCAGATTTAAGCCCGAGAATTAGGCTCGGCCCATCACTTTGTCAACCGTGATTTCAATCACTACTCGGTCTTCACGAATCTTGGGTTGGCGATACCGACCGGCATACGCCTCAACAGCTTTTGCAACAATGTCTGCCTCGGTGCGTAGGCACACTGTTCCTTCAAGAGTGATCCAGCGACCACGATCGACCTGACTCACAACCGCCCGTCCACCTTGAGCAGCATGACGAGCCTTCATTGATTTCGCAAACGTAATGACGCGCACAATGTTGTTGTCAAAATCAAAAGTGAATCCAACGGGGACAACATGGGGCGAACCATCGGCACGTAACGTGGTCAATGTTGCTAAGTGGTTTTCTCGAATGAATTCAATTTGGCTTTCTGTGAGATCAGAAGATTGAAAACTCATAGGGCACCTTTAGTGAGTTGCAATGGCGTCAAGAATGTCAAGTTTTGCTGCTCGACGAGCCGGGAAGATTGCAGCAAAAATTCCGACCACTACTGAAGCAATCAAAATCGTCACAATTGTGTTGATCGGAACCACGGTCGCAGTCACGAATGAATCGGGAAGGGCAATGGCAACTGCAATTCCTAACGGAATACCAACCACGATTCCGAGTGTTGCACCAAACACAGAAACGATGATGGCTTCCCACCTGACTGAGCGCTTCAAATGTCGACGGCTCATTCCAACGGCCCGTAACAAACCGAACTCGCGAGTTCGTTCAAATACTGACAGCGCCATGGTGTTGGCGATACCAAGAATGGCGATGAAGATGGCAAAAATCAACAAGCCGTAAACAATCGCAAGTAACTGATTGAGCTGATCTTCTTGGCTCTTTTGGAATTCAGCTTGATCTTGAACCTCTGCGCTCGGGAAATCGGCGGCAACTTTGTCGACTGCGGCTCGGGCATCTTCTATGGAAACTCCGTCGGCGATTTTCGCACCGATAAAGAAGTCGACTGGAGGGGCTGATGAAACCTCAGCCAGAGTGTCAAGACCAATGAGCCAGTTACCAGCAACTGACGAGTCCGCGTAAATGCCACCGACTGTCAGTTTGGATGTTTTCCCGTTTTGCCAAGTGACATCGATTGAGTCCCCCACGCCGACGTTCAGATCGCGGGCAGGGTCTTTGTATAACAAAATCGCACCGTCGGCGAGACTGTCGATTGATCCCTTTTGGATATCAATGTCAACGAGGTCACCCATCTCGGGCTTGACGGCCCCGATCTGTTTTTCTTCACCATTGATGAGCGCGCGTGTGGCGCGGAATGGACTCACCGATCCAAGCTCGGGAAGTTCGGCAAGCCGTTCGCCAAATGCGACCGGTAAGCCTTGGAAACTTAAGTTGGTCACAAAGAAATCGGCAGTCACCGATGTTTTGAGTTGATCGGTGAACGACTTCTTGACTGACGAGGCAACAACAGAAACCATGCTCACCAAGGCCAAGCCGACCATCAAAGCCGAAGCGGTTGAAGCAGTGCGGCGGGGAGTGCGTTGAGCATTGCGACTCGCAAGTCGACCAGGCACCGAGTTGGTCATCGGCCGAAGTGGGAAAGGCAAGATGCGACTAATGGCGCGACTGACTGGTGCGGCAACGGTGGTTGACAAACTTGAAACACCGAGGAATAACAGCACTGCTCCAATAGCAGATCCGCCAAGCGTTCCGACGGTTCCGCCTGGTTGCACGAAGAGTCCGACGCTAAAGAGGGTGATTCCGGCCACGAGCGTGGTCAAGCCCACGATCAGTCGCTTGCTTCGTTGCAGCGCCGAGAAACCGAGTTCTGGACGCATGGCAGCAACAGGAGGAATACGTCCCGCTCGCAAGGCTGGAACAATTGCTGCGGCAACTGTGACGCCGATTCCGATCAGCACGGACAAGATGATCGTGCGACTTGAGATCAACAAGTCGGCAGCGGGGAATGCTGCACCAGCAGCGTTAAATGCAAAAGTGATTCCTTTGGCGACACCGAGTCCACCGACGAGGCCAAGCCCAGTGGCGATGATTCCGACAACAAGACCTTCGCCAATAATCATTTGGTGAATTTGTCGAGTGCTTGCACCGACGGCACGAAGTAACGCAAGTTCACGCAAACGTTGACTGACGATGATGGCAAAGGTGTTGAAGATTAAGAAGGCACTCACAAACAATGAAATTGCCGCGAAACCCAAAAGGACTTTGCCAAAGATGTCAATGATTTCGTTGATCGCACCAGCAGTCTCTTTTGCCGATTGCTCACCAGTGATGACCTCGTAGCCCGATGGCAAGACTTCTTCAATTGCCTGTTGAACTTCACTGCGAGATGCCTCAGCAGTGATGCCCACATAAATGCTGTCGGCTTTATCGTCGGCGCCTAAGAACTCATTTGCAGTGACGGGGTCGAAAGCACAAACGCTTGCTCCTCCGCCTCCTGAAGTTGATCCAGTTCCGGTGAGACCAACGAGTGTGAATTCACCTTTGCCAATTGGACCAACCAGCGTGACCTTGTCACCCAACACATACCCAGCACGTTTGGCTGATGCCTTGTCGATGGCAACTTCACCAGCTTTGGTAGGAATCACACCTTCAAGAAGCGTTCGGCCGTCGAGTCCATCAGGACCATTCCAACTAATACCGAATGCTGGACCTGATGTTTTCAAAGGTTCGCCGTCAGGCTTGATAATCGTGGTCTGGCGAAGGAGATTGGCCTCAACGAGCCGAACTCCGTCAAGTGCTGCAACATCTTTCATGAGCGAGACTGGAACCGGATCACGTTCGGCTCGTGCAGAATCACCAAAGGCAATCTTCGTGCGAATTTCGAGATCAACTTCGCCGCGTAATTCGACAAATAAGTTATTGATTGCCCCTTTGACGCTGTCGGTGAGAATGAAAGCACCTGACACAAATGCAACGCCGCTAACAACGGCGAGAATGGTTAAAAGGATTCGAAACTTGCGCGCGAGTACACCACGTAATGTGAGTCGAATAACGGGGGAGGCCATCATCAACTTCCGAGACGCTTCATGCGGTCAAGTACGAGTTCGGCAGTTGGGTTTTCAATTTCGGCAACAACTTTTCCATCAGCCAAGAAGATGACGCGATCGGCGTATGCGGCAGCGACAGGATCATGGGTGACCATCACGATGGTTTGATGTAAGTCGGTGACGGCATGTTTCATAAAGGCCAAAATTTCGGCACCAGTTTTGCTATCAAGGTTGCCGGTTGGCTCGTCAGCAAAAATGATTTGTGGGCGACTTGCCAGCGCACGTGCAACTGCAACACGTTGCTGCTGACCACCAGAGAGTTCGCTCGGGCGATGGCTTAAGCGATTGCGTAAATTCATTTTGTCAATAACCGTGTCGAGCCATTCTTGGTCGGGCTTGACTCCACCTAAGTCCATCGGCAAAGTGATGTTTTCGAGAGCGGACAACGTTGGGATCAAGTTGTAAGCCTGAAAAATGAAGCCGACCTTCTCACGTCGTAGCGAGGTGAGTTGCTTGTCATCAAGTTGTGCAAGGTCGGTGTCGCCAATCAACACTCGACCACTTGTGAGTGCATCAAGGCCGGCGAGGCAATGCATGAGCGTGCTCTTGCCAGATCCAGATGGTCCCATGATCGCGGTGAATTGACCGAGAGCAAAATCGACAGTCACGTCATCGAGAGCTCGAACTTCGCTGTCATCTTTTCCGTAAATCTTGGAGGCATTGATGGCACCAGCAGCGGCCACAGTTGAAACATCAGTCATGCCCCTATTCTGCCTAAAGATTTGCCCATATATGGCTCATGTCTTAGGGTGACTTCGTGCACGCCACTGGCTTAATCATTGGTCGTTTTGATCCGCCTCATTTGGGGCATTCGTACATGATCGAATGGGCGAAAGACCGTTGCGATGAATTGGTTGTCTTCGTCAATACAAAAGAGGGCGAAGCTGCTCCTGGTCATCTGCGGGCGCAATGGCTACAAGAACTCCACCCCGATGTGACTGTGGTGCAGGTAGAGCACAATTTGCACAACGATTGGGAAGATCAAGAGTTGTGGGCAAAGTGGATTGATTTGTTGCGCTCAAAATGGCCATTGGCCAGTGGTCCAGATGTTGTTGTTTCAAGCGACTTTTACATTTCAGAGTTGGCAACACGCCTCGATGCGGAGGCCTTGGTGTGCGATCCTGAACGCACGAATGTTCCGATTAGTGCAACGCTGATACGAAACGACCCAGCCACTCACCTCGAACGCTTAGCGCCGGCGGTTCGTGACTGGGTCGAACGAAACTGGTTAACGAATTAGTTATTTGTTAGGTTGGGCCAAGACTCGCAAGTACGGCTTGACGGTCTTCCAGCCCTGCGGAAACAAGGTCTTGGCTTCTTCGTCGGTGACTGCTGCACCGATGATGACGTCGCCACCGTCGGTCCAGTTGGCCGGAGTAGCAACTTTGTACTTCGCGGTCAATTGCAACGAGTCAATGACGCGAAGGATTTCTTCGAAGTTGCGACCGGTTGACGCGGGGTAGGTGATGGTGAGTTTGATCTTCTTGTCTGCACCAATGACGAATACGCTGCGAACGGTCATGGTGTCGTTGGCATTTGGGTGAATCATGTCGTAGAGGTCGGAGACCTTGCGATCGGTGTCACCAATCATCGGGAAGTTGACGGGTGTTCCCTGTGTTTCGCCGATGTCGCCTTCCCACTTGATGTGGCTTTCAACTGAGTCAACGGACAAACCAATGACCTTGACATTGCGCTTGTCGAATTCGGGCTTGATCTTGGCGACATAGCCAAGTTCGGTGGTGCACACCGGGGTGAAATCTTTGGGGTGGCTGAAAAGTACGCCCCAGGAATCGCCCAACCACTCGTGGAAACTGATGGTTCCTTGGGTGGTTTCGGCGGTGAAATCGGGGGCGGTATCTCCGAGACGTACAGTCATGGTGAATCTCCTAGGTTGTGGCTCGGATCGACCGAGCAGAGGTTGCAGATGACTCTACGAGCAATTCCCGACAAAACCACTCGGGTATTCAAAACGGCTGGTTTGATGGTGTAAGAAGTACGCAAGATTTAGGCCGTTGTGCAGCGAGTTATCGGATTTTTGGGTTAGACCGTAAGTCATGGAACTCAACAATCTTTTCGGCCTCCCAGCCCACCCCTTACTCGTTCACTTACCTGTGGTCTTTGTGCCCATGGCTTCAATTGCCGCCATCATTTTGGCGATTTTTCCGAAGTACTTGGGCAAGTTCGGTTGGTGGGTGACTGGCGCCTCGTTCATCGGAATGGTTGGGGCAGTTCTCGCCGCCGGCAGCGGTGAAGAACTCGAGCATAAGGTCGCTCATTCGGCAACTCTCGAGCATCACGGTCAACTTGGTGAAACCGCTCGACTTTTGTCGTTTGTTTTGTTCGCAGTGATGCTCATTGTGATGTTGGTTCGTCGTTATCGGCCCGCTCTCATCGCCAAGAAAGCTGCAGGCATCGTGGCGAGTGTGCTGATTGTCGCAGCATCGGTTGCTGCTGGATGGGCAATGATTGCGACTGGTCACAACGGCGCAAAAGCATCATGGTGTGAAGTATCGAAGAATTGCCCAGTTTCGACGGGGACTGACACCACCGGTGACAGTGACGAAGGCTGACCCTACGTCACGAAATGCAATTGAATTTGTCGTAAGGTCGCAACATGACAATTGATCGTGTTGCCACCGACAAACTTTTGACAACTACTCGTTCAGTACGCAAGCGGCTTGATCTCACTCGTGAGGTTGAGCCGCAAGTGATTCAGGACTGCATCGATATTGCGATGCAAGCCCCAACCGGAACGAATGCTCAAAATTGGGCCTTTGTTGTGATCACCGATCCGGCCAAAAAGAAGTTCATCGCTGATGCGTATCGCAGTGGCGGAGAAATGATGGCGGGCTCGGGTTATCCACCGCCGCTTGAACCTGGTGATCCGCGCGAACACGTGATGCCCAAGGTGATGGAATCAGCGGGCTACCTCGGAGAAATTCTTGAACAAGTTCCGGTGTTCGTGATTGCCTGCGTGCGCGGTCGCGTTGAGTCGGTTCCCATGGTGATTGCTCAGGCAAGTACGTATGGTTCGATCCTTCCGGCGGCATGGAGCTTCATGTTGGCTCTGCGTTCACGTGGTCTTGGCACTGCGTGGACCACGATTCACTTGTTCCAAGAAAAACCCATTTCTGAACTATTGGGTATTCCCGATGATTGGACTCAGACAGTTCTTTTCCCCGTGGCCTATTACACCGGTGACGATTTCAAGCCAGCTCATCGTTTGCCGTCAGACACCATGACTCACTGGGATTCGTGGGGAACCCACCGTTGAGCGTCAAGATTGAGCCAACTCACATTGGTGAACATCTGGCTGGTCGCGAATTTGTGTATCTCATTACCAATAGCAACGGACGATCGCATGTCGTTGCATTGCGCCCACAAATGACAATAAATATTGCGCGTTTCGCAAATACTGGCCGCACGCCTTTGGTAAATGTTGCAGTGAATAATTCAGTGACTCTGACATGGCCACCTTGTGATTCGACACAAGGTCACGAGCATGCAAAGTATTCGTTAGTCGCTGATGGTGTGGCGACAGTTGAAGGTGATGAATTGCTCGTGACTATCACGAATGCGGTTTTTCATCGACCCGCTTAGTACTAGGCGATGTTGCTGATATAGCCGTTGGCATCAACCACGATATTGGCGATGCCGTAGACATAGAAGCACACAGTTCCTCGAGTCGAGACTGGAGCGATCACAGCGTTAGGTACAACTTGGCCTGCCACAAAGTTCAGATTTGATGCATTGGGACGGCTATCGCACGGGTACACCGTGACGTAGCCACCGTATGGTGAGGCTGAAATTCCGAGTGCTGTGACATTCAATGAAACCGCGCTGACTCCACTCGCGGGAATCCCCGTGGTTCCGGCGATGTTTACTTCAAGCGGCGTGCCAGTTCCAGCAACATCACCCACTGACTGTGCAGCAACTCCACCTCGACCAGAACGAGTGTCAGCAATGCGGTTCGGTGCAATGGGGATAAATCCAAGACCAGATTCAAAATCACCATTGACATCGGCAATAACATCGGCCTTACCGTACACGTAGAAGCAAATGGTGCCAGTGGGAGAGACTGGTGCGAGTACGGCATTAGGAACTGTTTGCCCCGAAACAAAGTTCAAACTCGAGACATCGGGGCGAGTGCCGCATGGGTACACGGTGACATAACCACCGCTTTCAGGCGCCGTCGTATTAGTCACTGTGACATTCATTGAAATAGCGCTGACTCCGGACGAGTCAATTCCGTTTCGACCCAACACCGAAACTTCTAGTGCTGCACCTGAACCATCAAGTTGTCCAATCTTTTGTACAGGAACTCCTCCAAGTCCCACTCGAGTGTCAAAGAGTCGTGATGGCGCCGTGGGATTGAAACCATTTCCATCTAAAAGCGATCCGTTGATGTCGGCGATGATGTCAACTGCAACATTGCTATAGAAACAAAGTGTTCCAGATTCAGAGAGACGTGCAACGACCGCATTAGGAATAGTGTCACCCGCATTAAAGTTGAGGCTGGAAATTTCGGGACGACTTCCGCATGGATACACCGTGATGTAACCAGTGCTGGCAGCGTTCGTCGCCGTGACGTTGAGAGATACCGCGTTAACACCGCTTGTTGCGATGTTGTTGCGGCCCGATATCTGTACTTCTAAGACGTAGTCGCCACCAACTTGGCGAACCGGAACTCCACCTTCGCCATTACGTGTATCAAAAATTCGTTGAGGATTAATGGACTTCATGGTGGTAGGTGTTGTTTCAACGCCAAGATGTGGGCCAGCAACCATGAGTAGGCGGTTAGGAGAATCTGCGCCTACGTCATTGATGGCGCCAGTCGTTGCATCAATATTGAGTAGATCTGCGACCTGTGCAACGCTCGCTGAAGGAAAAGAAGTGAGTGCAATGGCTGCAGCGCCAGCGACGTGTGGCGAGGCCATGGATGTTCCACTCTTTGAAACGTGATCATAAGTGGGGTCGATGCTGGCACCCTCAATGTCGTAACCAGGAGCAAAGATGTCAACGCAAGATCCATAGTTTGAAAAGAATGCTCGCGTGTCGGTGATGTCTGTCGCGCCGACCGTAATCGCAGTTGGTTCTCGGGCTGGTGAAGTTTCACACGCTGTTGTTGAATCATTTCCGGCTGCAACAACGACAACAATTCCAAGTTCGACTAAGCGTGAAACAGCGGCATCAATGACTCCACTAGCTGAGCCGCCAAGACTCATGTTGACAATTGCGCGCTTGCCCTTGAGCGGATAAGTGGCTACATAATTCAAACCTGCGAGAATCCCCGAAGTGACACCTGAGCCAAGGCAATCAAGCACTCGGACCGGTACGACGAGAGCATCAGTCGCAACACCGTACGAAGCGCCAACTGCAGTTGACGCAACGTGGGTGCCATGACCTTGGCAGTCGACCGTTCCATTTGCGTCGCTGATAGCCGAGTAGCCCGTCTGTAAGCGGCCGGAAAATTCGGCATTGCTGGCGATGCCGGTATCAACAACAAAGACGATCGCATTGTCGCCGCGATTTGCCGTGGAGAATTCTCCATCTAGTGCTGCAGATGTCTGATCAATGCGGTCGATTCCCCACGAATGACTATTTGTTGTGATGCGCGCCATAGTGCGGGGCACGACCGCGTTTGAGGGCGCTGATGCCGGGCTGCTGCCGACGGCGTTTTGTGCAACAACGGTAAAGGTATACGACGTTCCATTCACGAGATTGCTGATCACGCAGTTCAACGGTCCCTGTGACCATACGCAGGTTTGGCCACCAGGTGCTGCGGTCGCGGTGTACAGCGTGACGGGATAGGTGGGGTTGGTAGGAGAAGTCCATGAAACCTCAACTTGGCGATTTCGTGATGAGACAGCACGGACATCGGTTGGTGCCGTTGGTGGTAGAGGCAATTGAAGATCCCAGTTGAGTGTGACATTTCCGGTGAGTTGGGCGTATCCGTCAACTGCAATTCGATATACCTGTCCTGCAATAGCAGCAAAACTGACGCCACTTGACTGTCCGGTCTTAACGTCATCATTCGCGGCGATCTGGGTCAAAGTAGAAAGAGTGTTTCCGGTGTATACCGCAAGCAAGGTGTCAAAATTTGAGCCAGCAGTAGTGACTTCGATTTGACCACTCGCTGGCGCGGTGTAGTTGAACCACACTGAATGTGAAGCAACGTAGCCAGCATGGTTTGGCTCATTCAGTTCAGCGGTTGCGAAATTGGTCTTTGATGTTGACGTGCCAGTTAAACCGACGATCAAACGGGGACTCGCAAAGAAGTCATCGGTGGTTCCGGGTCGAACAATATTTGGTGCAGAAGCGAACGGGCCGCGACCGACACTGTTGCGCGCTGAGACGCTCACTGTGTAGGCGCTCCAGTTTTCGAGTCCGCTAATGGAACACGTCAGTATTGGCGCATTCACAATGCATGATTGTCCGCCCGGAGTTACCGATGCTTCGTACGACAAGATTGCGTTTCCACCATCTGATGATGGAAGTCCCCAAGATATATCAATTGTTCCGTCGCGCGTTGATGCCGCTGCTACAACGCTGCGTGGAACCGACGGCACACTCGAAACAGGAGTCGCAACAAAGCTGTGGGTCAACGAAAGTGCACCGCGGGATTGTCCAAAGCTCACTAAGCGAATGTAATAAGTGGCATCCTTGACAACATTGATGGTTGACGAGGTATAGGTATTTTGACCGCCGACATCGTTCCAGCCCTGCGGTCGGAAAAGTGTTGAAAAGCTAACACCAAGAAAAACACTGACTGTTGAAGGGATGGTGTTGCCTGTCGTGGAAAGTGTGAGTGAACCATCGGCAGTGGGGGTGTATGAGTACCAAAGTGAACCTGAATCAGATCCAAGAGATGAACTTGGCTCATTAAGCTCGAGAGTTGCATTCGTATTACTGGTGTTCGTGGTTTGAGAATTCCCTGTTCGTACGATTGGGGAACAAAAGTTGTCGCCTGAAACAGCACGTGAACAAACGACAATTTGCGACCAATTCAACTTGATCGTTCCGCGGCCAGGTCCCCATGAGTGAACGCGCAGGTAGTAGGTGGTTCCTTGTGTTGCAGTGAAATTAATTGAGCTTGTGAGAGCACCTGCGTAATCGTCGCTGAAAGTAATGCTCGTCAAATTGTCAATTCTTGAACCAGAGAAAGCTGTCAGCACTGTGTCAAAGGCGCTTCCTGAGGTGTCGACCGTCAGAGTGCCAGTATCAGCGGCAACGAATTTGTACCAAACTGATGCTCCGCCACCATTCCCGAAAGCCTGCAACGCAGGTTCATTGACCTCAAGCGTTGCATTGATGTTTGAGTCGTAGAGAGTTCCACTCGTTGTTGGTAAAAGTTGCGCCGATGCGAAGTAGTCGTTGGATTCGGCGACAATAATGCTGTTACTTGGAAGTGAACTGTCAGATGTATTCCAAGCGTTAGTCGCGGTCACAGTGAATCGATATTGCGAATTTGGGGTGAGTCCAAAGACGGTGCAGGTGAGTGGCCCGTTGCTCCAGTTACAGGTTTGGTTGCCGGGGCTTGAGGTGACGGTGTAGCTGCCAATGGCACTCGAGCCCGAGTCGGTCGGGGCGTCCCAAGTCACGGTGGCTGTTCCTTGACCGGCGACAGCTGTGACATTGCGAGGAGCGAGCGGCGGGGTCCCTGATCCTGCTTCAACGTAGAGCAATAAGTTCGGCGAACCAGTTCCGACGTTTGTGAGCTTGTTTGAAGTGACTGATGCCAATACTGCGTTGTTGACGACGGTCGAACTTTGGCTGAGGTTGCTTCCCCAGATTGCGGCAACCGCACCGGCGACATGGGGCGTCGCCATGGATGTTCCGCTGATCGTGTTAGTGGCTCCGCTTAACCAGGTTGAAGTGATTGATTGGCCGGGGGCGAACATGTCAACACACGTGCCCGTGTTGGAAAAACTTGCTCGCGTGTCGGTTGACGTTGACGCGCCAACGGTAATGGCGCTTCGTTCATTGGCCGGCGAGTAGTTGCACGCGTCTGATGTGTTGTTGCCGGCGGCAACGACCACAATGATGCCGTCGGCGATTGCGCGAGTGACGGCACTGTTCAGTTCGGTACTTGCACCACCACCGAGGCTGAGGTTGAGTACTGCGGGCACACCTGCTGCATGGTTCGTGATGGCCCATTCAATTCCGGCAATCACTGACAGAGTTGTTCCGCTTCCGGAGCAATCAAGAACTCGAACAGGTACCAGCGTGACACCATCTGCAACACCGTAGGTGTTACTTCCGATTGTTCCGGCGACGTGTGTTCCGTGACCATTGCAATCAGTTGTACTGCTATCGCCATTGAGATTGCCAGAAAAGTTACGCCCAGCAGCGAGGCGGTTTCCGAATTCGCTGTGCGTTGCGATACCAGTGTCGACAACGTAGGCAGTGACACCAGATCCGTTTGAGCGGTCGATGTAATGATTGTCTAGGGGCAGATTCGGTTGGTCAATACGGTCGAGTCCCCACGGTGGATTGAGCTGATCACTGTTTGCCGACATCACTTGGTCTTGCTCGATGTGCTGAATCGCTGGGTTGCCCTTGAGCGCCTTGAGTTGTGTGGCAGTCAGGTTGGCTGCGTATCCCTTGATCGCATAAGAAAAAGATCTGATGATTGAATTCCCAAGGATGCTGACAAGACCGTCTTTGGCAGTTTGGCTGGCGGTACTACGCAACGTGATGATGTAACGACCTGGTATCGGGTCACCGGCTCCTGATGGAGTTGTACTGGTTGATTCCAATGAATCAAGTGAAATCTCTTCATCATTTTCAATACCAGTGACGCGCGGGTCATCAGCAAGAACCAAAGCTTGGGCAGTTGTTAACGTGGCAGTAAATGCCGCAATGACATCGGTAAATCGCTCGTGAACAACGGATCCGGCTGCTTCGACTTCGTTGGCAACAGTGGCAACGTCGGCCTTGTTGGCAACAGTCACGATCATGCGCTGCGTTGATCCTTGACTGGGTGGAAGGCGCAGGGACATGTGGGCTGAGGCAGCGACAGGCATGACCGCGAGGGTTGAGGCGAAGAGAAGCGGGGCGACGAGAAGTGTGATGCAATTTTTCATTGCTCGCTTTGATCCCAAATATTTGATGCTCACCGTGAACTCCTGACCTACTTCAGGCTAATTGCCTCGAACTAACACGCCCTCAGCACCGTTTAGGTTTGGTCAAGAAAGTGCCCGATTATGGGGCGAACCAGCCCATGAGATCGGCAATCAGGTGTACGGGGGTCGAAGCATTGAAACAAACCGTATTACTGGCACTCACTTTGGTGATGACCAGGTTGGGAATGTCTTCGTTGGCATCAAAGTTGAGATTTGAGGTGGGTGGCTGGGCCTCGTCACACGGCCATACTGTGGCGAATCCGGCTTTAGAGGCTCCGGTTGCGGTGACGTTTAATACAACCGCTGTTGCGGCTCCCTGTACGACGGGCGAAGTCGCTGAAAGGTCGAGAACATAGATAGGCGTTGTCGTGACCCTCTTCGCTGGGCGAGAGTCAAAGAGCCGCAGAGGTGTGACGACATTGAGATTTGATCCTTGAGCGAACCAACCGCTGATGTCGGTAATCAAAAAGGTAGGTGATGATGATGCGAAACACACTTGACCGTTTGAGTCGACAGTTGCAATGACGGCGTTGGGTATGTCTTGGTACGCCAAGTAGTTGAGGTTTGAGGTGTAGGGCTGCGGTTGATTGCACGGCCAAACGGTGATGTACCCGGGTGCTGTTGCCCCAGTTGCAGTCACATTCAGGACAACGGAACTAACTCCAGTAGTTGGTATCCCGAAATTTCCCGTCATTTGAAATGCGTATGGTGTGTCTGGCGTGATAACGAGTCCGGTCTGACGAAGATCAAATGCGCGCTCGGGTGTGAAGGTATGTAATCCATCTCCACTGATGAACCAACCACTTAAGTCAACGATCAAGTTGACGGAAGTTGAAGAGTCAAGACACAACTTGCCATATTGATCGGGAGAAGCGATGACAGTGTTGGGGATGTCTTCGCCAACGGTGTAGTTCACACTTGAAGTTGTTGGCTTGACGTCAGCGCATGGCCACACTGTGACGTAACCATCTTGAAGAGCGCCAGTGGCAGTGACGTTCAGCGCGACAGCGCCTAGGCCTGCATTTGGTAGTCCGAAAGTTCCTTTGAGATCAAGAACCAAGGAATTATCTGCACTGACGAATCCTGAAGGACGGGTGTCGGCAACGCGGACTGGCTGCATCGGCGAAAAAACTTCGGGTGCAATCAGGGCTGCTGCATGGACTGCATGCGCAGCATCAATGATTCCGAGACCGCAGTAATACGTGTCATTGATGTTGCTTGAACATGCAGAAGTGATTGTTGGGGGTGACAGCGCAGGAAACGGATTGGCGACATCAGGATTGCTGAGAAGCGCCAAAACTCCGTTGTAGTCAAGTGTTGGGTTGACTGACAACATCAACGAGACGATGCCGCTGATGATTGGCGCCGAGAAACTGGTGCCATCAACGCTGGTATATCCACCAACTGTCGTCGTTTTGATGTTTGTTCCCGGAGCAGCAATCTCA
The DNA here is from genome assembly GCA_903872155.1 of uncultured Actinomycetes bacterium. Taxonomy (GTDB): domain Bacteria; phylum Actinomycetota; class Acidimicrobiia; order Acidimicrobiales; family Ilumatobacteraceae; genus Casp-actino8. The sequence continues at coordinate 98,942 of CAIQJP010000008.1, forward strand.
ACAGTTGTGCCAAAGTTGGTGAAGCCAGCGCGTGCACCTGTTGAGGTGGTTGCCGCAACGGTGATGACGTTGTTGCAACTCGCGGGTGCAAATTGATGAATATCGAGATCTTGACCGACGTGGTAGTTGTCGCCATTGCCGGCAGCAACAACGACGACGGATCCGGCCGCGACAGCTGCGTTGATTGCCTCTTGTTCATTAGTTGAACAAGGCCCAACTCCACCAAGGCTTAAATTGATCACACGTGCTGGTGTGGGATTGAGTGAAATTCCGTCAACCGGTAATCCGGCGGCCCAACGGATCGCTTTGATTTCATCGTCCGTTTCGCCTCCGCAAGGTCCAAGAATGCGAATGTGCTGAATGAATGAAAGTTGATTGATTCCGGCAATTCCTAAAGAGTTGTTGACGTTTGCACCAATCACACCAGCAACTTTTGTTCCGTGCCACGTTGATGAACTGGATGCGCATTGTGAACCATTAGACGCATCACCATCATCAGTCGAGTCGCTGTCATTGGCAAAGAAGTCATAACCAGCAACAAGTCGGCCAGCCATATCGGGGTGGTTGGTTCCTCCGGTGTCAATGACTGCAATCACTAATTCATTTGAACCAACGGTGTGGTCCCACGCTGCTTCAATTCCGATTCCCTTGTCAGCCGTAGCGAAATCTTTGAGATACCACTGTTGGTTGTAACCTGGATCGTTCGGTGAAGTTGCAACGTAACGTTGCTCATTGATTTCAGCCGATGCAACTTTGCCCGAATCAACAAGTTGTTGTACGAGTGCGTTGGCTTCAATACGAGTGATTGGCTCATCAAGTTGAAGCACTTCGAGTCGATCAACAATTTTTGATTCAACGGTGGCATTGAGTTCAAATTCATTTTCAATGAGCGACATTGCACCGAGTGACGAACGTCCGGGCAAGCGTTCAACAATAAGTTCGGACACTAAGTCGTTTTTGCTCGGCGTCTCAGCTTGGTTGCTCGCCAATGAGCGCATCGGCACCGCAGAAATTGCTAGCCCAACGAAGAGTGCAATCGCTGGCAAACGTAGTTTCATTGCAGAGCCTGGGCCAACCGGAGCACTGAACGCTCATTGATGGGGTCGCTCACCAAAATCACTTCATCGGCACCGGCGTCGCGCATTTCAATCACTCGTTGACGGACATCGCTCAATGTCGCCGCGATATATGCGTCGGGCGTCGGGCGTTCACCAGCAGATGCATCGGTGACAACGAGAAGGCACGCACTACGTTTCAAAGTTGCGGGGTCACGACCAACTTCGGTCGCAATTTCTGAAATGTGTTCGTTTTGCGTGGCGAAGCCTTCTGCCGAATTGCCGAACCAGTCAAACCAAGTGTTCCACCACTGAGCATGCGGAAGCGCAGCCCGCAAAACACGGTCGCCGATTGAACCAATCATGAGAGGAATTGGTCGATGGGGCGGGGGTAAAAGTACTGCATCGTCAACCTTGTTAAATTTGCCAGCAAATGTGCAGCGTTCACCAGAGCACAAAGTCCGCAAAATCGTGAACGCTTCTTCAAAGCGTGAGCCCCGTTGGTCGAAGGGAATCCCGAACGCATCAAATTCGGGTTGGTTCCAACCAGCACCAACTCCGAAAATGAATCGGCCTTGACTGACCTCGTCAATTCCCGCCGCCATTTTGGCGAGCAGAGCGGGCGGGTGGAAGCCAACGCACGCAACCAGTGGACCAAGATCGATTCGTTCAGTCGCGGCAGCGAGGGCCGACAACAAAGTCCATGCTTCCCATGGTCCACGTTCGGGTCGGCCATCGCCTCGATAAATGAGGTGATCGCCAATCCACATTGAATCAAATCCCGAGTTCTCGGCGGCCTGAGCCATGGTCTGATATTCGGGCCAGCGGACTTCGCGCTCGACCTCGGGTAGTTGAATGCCAACTCGGATTCCTTGAATCAGACTCACCCTTATGAGGCTAGAGAGGTTTCGGTCTACGGTGTGTCTATGGGGCAAAATCTTGACATTCGGAGCGACCCGACAACCATTGATGCGCCGTGGATGAACGAGGCTCTCCGAGCTTCGGGTATTGCCGGTTCGGCATCGATCACAAAGTGCACATTTGAAGGTTTCGTAGGCACGGGGCAGACCGGTTGCAATGCTCGATTTTCATTGGAATGGGACAATCCGGCTGGTCGTCCAAAAACAGTCATGGGTAAGTTTCCGTCGCTTGACGCAACGGCGCGGGCGACAGGTTTTGGCGGTACTGCCTACGTCACCGAGTTCAACTTTTATTCGCGTCTCGCATCAACCGTCAATGTGCGAGCACCCAAGTGCTATCACGCCGCGCTCAACGTTGAGGCCCAAGAATTTTGCTTAATCATGGAAGATCTCTCGGGTTCAGTACAAGGTGATCAGTTCGTTGGCCTCAATCTTGACGAAGCCGAACTGGCTATTGATCAGGCTGTACTTCTGCATGCGCCTCGTTGGGGTGACCCGACTCTTCCCGAATCTGGAGTCAACCCGAGCACTCTTGAAGAGCGCTCGGCAAATTTGGCAATGATTTACGGTTTCTTACTTCCGGCTTTCGTTGATCGTTTAGGTGCACGACTCGAACCCGAAATATTGAAAGTAATTGAAGACGCTGCGCCAGTCATTGGGTCATGGGCAATGGGCTCAGGAACTCCATTGACAGTTGCCCATTACGATTTTCGGCCAGACAACTTTATGTTTGCTCGTGAGCCAGATGCTCCGCCGCTCGTTGTCGTTGATTGGCAAACAGTGAACGAAGGTTTGGGCATGGTTGATGTGGCGTACCTCATCGCCGGCAGCTTTACGCCCGAACGTCGTCGAGAAGTTGAAAAGCAATTGGTTGAGTCGTATCGCGTAAAACTCAACGCGGCCGGAATTAACTATGACGTTGATACTTGCTGGCGCGACTATCGCTTCGGTTCAATTTGGGGTCTCATCATCACAGTGCTTGCCACTTCGATGGCGGCACGCACCGAACGCGGTGACGATCTATTTGTCACCATGGCAACTCAGTACGGCCATTTAGTTCTTGATCATGATGCGTTGAGTTTGTTGAAGTAATCATTTTGAGAGTGGGGGATATATGACAACGACAGAATTTGATCCAGATTCGCTTCGGGCGAAATATGAGTTTGAGCGCGATAAGCGTTTACGTGCCGAGGGCAACGATCAATACATCGACATCTCTGATTTTGATCAGTATCTCGAGGATCCGTATGTTCAGCCCCTCAATCGCGCACCACTCTTTGACGAAGTTGAAGTTGCAGTCATCGGTGGAGGTTTTGGTGGACTGCTGGCTGGTGCACGTTTGCGTGAAGCCGGAGTGACTGATATTCGCATGATCGAAAAAGGCGGCGATTTCGGCGGAACTTGGTATTGGAATCGCTACCCAGGTGCAGCGTGTGATGTTGAGTCGTATATCTATTTGCCATTGCTCGAAGAAATTGGGTATATCCCCAAGCAGAAGTATTCAAATGCTCCTGAAATCCTTGAACACAGCAGAGCGATTGCTCGCTTCTTCGATCTGTATACCAATGCCTGTTTGCAAACTGAAGTGACTGAACTGCGTTGGGATGAAACCGATCGCCGTTGGTTGATCCACACCAACCGTGGCGACATCATGCGCGCCAGGTTTGTGGTGATGGCTAATGGACCGCTACATCGACCAAAATTGCCAGGCATTAAGGGCATTGAAACCTTTCAGGGACACACATTCCACACCAGTCGCTGGGATTACGACTACACCGGCGGTGACTCAACTGGTGGCTTGTCAAAACTGAAGGGCAAGCGCGTCGGAATCATTGGTACTGGTGCAACTGCAGTGCAGTGTGTTCCTCATCTTGGTGCATCGGCTGATCAATTGTTTGTATTCCAACGTACGCCTTCGTCCATTGATGTGCGCAACAATCGCCCGACCGACAACGAATGGGCTGCGTCGTTACAACCAGGTTGGCAAAAAGAACGTATGGATAACTTCAATGCGTTAGTAAGCGGTGGTTTCGCTGAAGTTGATTTGGTGAATGATGGATGGACCGACATCATTGGCAACTTGCTAATTCGCCTTCGTCAAGATGCAAGTCCTGATTTGTCGCCCGAAGGATTGGCGCGCAATCTTGAACTAGCCGACTTCGAAAAGATGGAACAGATTCGCGCGCGAGTCGAAAACATTGTGAGCGATCCGAGCACCGCCGAACATCTCAAGCCGTGGTATCGCCAATTCTGCAAGCGGCCGTGCTTCCACGACGACTATTTGGCAACGTTTAATCGCCCCACTGTTGAACTTGTTGATACCGATGGTCGAGGTGTTGATTACATCACTGAAAAAGGCATTGTCGCTAACGGCATTGAATACGAAATTGATTGTTTGATTTATGCAACGGGTTTTGAAGTCGGAACTAATTTCAGTCGACGCGCTGGATACGAAATTTATGGTGTTGGCGGAAAGTCACTCACTCAACATTGGGATGATGGCGCGCGAACCTTCCACGGTTTTCATAGTCATGGATTTCCCAACTGTTTCATTGTGAGTGGTGTGCAAAGTGGGTTCACTGTGAACTTCCCGCACATGCTTGAAGAACAGGCGCGTCACATTGGTTACATCTTGAATCAGATTTCTGAACTAGGTGCGACACGAATTGAAACCTCTGAAGAGTCTGAACAGTGGTGGGTTGATCGCATCATTTCGCTGTCGCAGAACAACATCAAGTTCCTCGAGTCGTGTACGCCTGGCTATTACAACAACGAAGGCAAACCAGCAGCCCGAAGTGTGCAAGGGGGCAGCTATGGCGGTGGGCCAGTGGCATTTGTACAGGTGCTCGAGCAATGGCGTGCCGACGGTGGCATGCGCGGATTGATCACTTCATAAATCGTCTGATTTTGCTGCTTTCAAGGCCGTAGGTATGAAAGCGATGGCGCAGACACCGAGGACGATAAACATCGTGGCCATCTGTACCTTGTAGGCGTGGTCGCGGTTGCCGATCCACAAAATGGCAATCACCGGCAAGACGATGGCAGCAGTAAACATCGTGACGAGTTTTTGAGGATTCTTCGGTTTGACGCGACTTTTGCTCAAAACATTGATGGCATAGGCCGGAATCACGAAACCCCCGATAGCGGCGAACAGCGGATTGATTTGGCTCACGCTCTCGTTGGTGATCGATCGGGTGATGTACACCGAAGCGACAGTGGCGATAGCCGTTATTAGGCAGGCGGCGGGAGGAGTGATGCGCATGTGCGAAGGGTACCCCAACTTCAGATCGCCTGAACGCCGACAACAATTGTCGTGTTATTGTCAATACATGAGCGGATTGCGGGGGTTGATCACTGAGGCTTTGGCGACCGCCGACTGGCCCTATCGCGACGATGGTGCACCCTCGGCTATCGGAACATCAATCTTCTATGGCGACACTGTCGTTGGGGGATCAATCCAGCCGTATGAAGATGTTGGTCTGATACGCATTATTGCCTTCGGAAGTGCCGATGCCCCGGTTAATTCTCGACCGAAGTTGTACGAATTGTGCGGAAAACTGAATTCTGGTCTCCTCGATGTCACATTTGAAATCGATGCAGTACTGAAAGTCCCCGTGTGCCGAACCACGGCACATATTGAAGCGATTCATGAACTTACTGGGCAAAAAGTGTTGGCACTTCTTGGCACTGTTACTGCAAATTATGTTGCCTACCTCCCGGCATTTATCGCTGTGAATGAATTGGATTGTGAAGTGGATGACGCACTTCAAACTGTTCAGCAGAATTACTCGACAACTAACTCAGGATTTTGATTGATTTGAATCGCACCAAAAGTAATCACAAAATTCCGCAGATTCCTGAACTTGTCGCGGGTGAAAAATTGGTAGCTGAAAACAGCAAGCCAATCAATTCATCAATGACTGGTCTTGGGTTGTTGGCGCAAGCGCGACTCGAGGTTGGCAGAGTTAATGATCCAGCCGAATTAGAAGCAGACCAGACTGCCGCTGAGTTTTTGAAATGGGCGCGCTCTGGTCCGTCGTCAGCTGATCAAAACCAGTTGATGGTTTCGAACCAAACAACATCGGCCCGCCGGTCATCCTCGGGCACGATGGAGACCGGTGGTTTCGGAGTCGGTGGCGAAGTTGAACAAGATATTCGACGCGAGGCAAACGGTGGTCAGGCCTTGCAGGACTCGACGCGTCAACAGTTTGAAGGTTTCTTTGGCACCGACCTGGGTGATGTACGTGTTCACGCAGATGCCAAAGCCGCTGAATTAAGTCGCACATTGGGGGCTGATGCATTTACGGTTGGCAGCAACGTATTTTTCGGTGCTGGAAAATTCTCTCCCGGCAATGACTCGGGAAATAATTTGTTGGCGCACGAATTGACCCACGTGGTTCAACAGAGCAGTGGCGCCAACCGACGAATCAACCCAGATGCTGTGCGAATTTCTAGATCTCCTATAGGCAACGGTGTGATTCATCGCAGCATTTCCTCTGAGGAAGCAATCATGACCACCTCTGCAGGTGGGTTGTTCGTTGCGTTTAACGGATTGCTCACCGCTGCTAAAGATTTGTTTATGAGTCTGAAAGATGAGAAATCTGACAGTGAAAAACTCTTACGGAGTTGTCAAGTTCTGAGAAATAGTTCGGACATCACAAGTTCAAGTTTGAAAATAGTCGTTGCTGCTGGTGGAGGGATGGCGGGAGCGATTACGCAGGCCATTCCTGGAATCGGTTTAATCGTCTCGTTCATGAGTTTGATGGAAAACCTTCTGACGCAGATCGTGCCACTGTTAAACGCGCGAAAAACTGCAAATGCAACTGTCGTTGAACTCAATAAGAAGGCAGCAGCCTTCCGTCCTGGTTCGCCAGAAGACATCAATGTGAAGGTCAATATTTCTGCGGTCAAACGCGTGATTCAAGAATCGTCTTGGAAATTAGGCATTGTCATCACCAAGGCAGTACTGGATGCTGTTGCTATTGGTGGGCAGATTGCCAATCTCTCAGTTGTGGGAGCACCGGTAGGAGTGGTGATGACCCTCGCTGCTGTTGGCTCAAAGGTTTTTGTTGGCGCCGTTGACACTGTCGGAAATTGGGTTGCTGAACATAAGTCGGCGAAAGCTGAAGTTGCGTATGACGCGGCCAAGAAGAACTTGGAAGCGGCCAAAGAATCAGGAGATACGGGCGATATTGATACGGCTCAAAAAGCACATGATGCGGCGTATCAAGTGCTTTTGTCGAAGAGCACGCGTACTGCATTTAAGCAACTTCTTGAAGCTGCTTTCCAGGGCATGCGCAACGGGGAAGATTTTTGCGAACCCAGTATGAGGAAGTTGCTACTGGATTATGGCGTGACTGAAGCATTTATCTCCGATACCGAAGCACTATTCCGAAGCACCGCGATAGAAGGCCGACAGACGATTCAGATCGACAGTGAAGTCGCGTTAGTCGAAGTTGGGAAGTTGATCGCAGTTGGTGAACCCAAGACGATGCAAAAGCGAATGAGTGAATGGAGTGCTTCCCTCGGCGCTGGTTTGAAGAAGGCAAAGGACATGGTTGTGGGCGCTGCGAAGGCACTCGGGACTTCGATAGCAGATGGGGCAGAGCTTGGTAGCGATATCGGTAAGGCAGTAGGAACAACAGTGGGGGCTGTGGGTGGTATGGCAGTTGGAGCTGCAGTCGCAGGCCCACTCGGGGCGATCGCTGGTGGTGCTACGGGCGGTGGCGCTGGTTTCGCGACTGGGGCAGTGGTTGGAGGAATAGTAGGCGGGGTAGTTGGACCATTTGTGACAGCTGGTCGTGCCGCGGTTGAGTTCTTCACATCGAAGCCTCCTCCCAAATTCGAATCCGATGCCAAATATGAATATGTTGAGAAAGAAGTCAAGACTGCAGTTGAAAGCGCGTTAGCGCCGATCAGGGCAAAAGTGAAGCCGGGAGTCGGAGTAACTGAGAAAATACTCAATAAAGCTTTAGAAAAACCATATGCAAATCTTCTCGCACGTTTCATTCCAAAAGAGTCGGTCGGTCGTCGAGAACAGATGAATGACATGGTCACATTAGAAGTGAAGCGTTTGCTCGCTGGCCTGAGGTCAAATGGAAAAGAGATAAACGTCGCGGAAACAAAGATCACTTTCACTAACACTGCAATCAAGATCACTCTTGCATTGAAGCCCAATATGGTGGCGCCACCTAAAAAAGCAGAAGACACCAGTAAAGCACCAGCCGAAACTTCATTCGTCAATCCGTTGTACGTCGGTAAAGCCAAACCCGCTAGCACTCCCAAAGTTGTGGAATGGGGTTAGAAATTAGTGCGACGACATCTCAATGAGTGATCAACCCGAGTTATTGCATTTTTCTTTAGATGATGTGAGGGTCTCTCTCTTTGCACCGTTTGGCTACTTGGCCATTGAGGAAAGCGATCAGGTGGCGGTGCTCTGGTCGTCGGACACCGAAGCCAGAAAAATTGACTCAAAGACTTTTGAAGTTCGCTGGATGAATGCGGGACCAGGCACAGCTGTTGAACTGAGCGTCCAGCGCATGGGCAGAACATCAATATGGGATGAGTGGTTGTCTGTCGTAGTTGACGGAATCCAGTGCGAAGGACGACGTTTTTCTAGTAACGGATCTGGTGGTTCGATGCAGGGTTTCGTCTTGTTTGTTCCAACCGATTTCCCATTAGTCATTCGAGCAGAATGGCCGCGAGACGAATCGGCATTTGATGAAATGTGCGCAATAGCCGAATCAATCAGAATCCTCGTTCCTTTTGAAGATGTCGAAGGAAAATCGAGTTCTTGTCATGAGGGATTTCGTATGAGTGTTTGGCACCCAGCCGATGCCATAGTGGAAATGACTGAAGACTTCATCCAGATCGTGATTGATGGGGGAAGTTGGGTTTTGCGTCCCAGTCAAGACGACGAATTGCCACAAGAAAAAGACCATGGTTCGGCTCTAAAAACGCTTGGCGGAATTGAAGTGAGTATGAGTCCAGGACTGGAAGGGCATAGTGCGCGAATTGTTCATGCCTCGGAAGTTTTCGGGGTCGTAGCCGAAGGCAACAATGCCACTAACCTTGAAGCGATCACCCGTTCGCTGCGTTTTCACCAATTCATCGATCAATAATTATTGGATTAATCATGAAATTCGGATCGTCAAAAAATACCAATCAATGGGAATTGTTTGCCGATGAGATTTTGCGCTTCGGTATTGTCAAGCAAGGGCCAGTCGGTGATGATTTAGCAAAGCAGGGTCTGCTCTTGCCAGGCTTCAAGTCGCAAGATTCAATCAACAAAGAGACTGAAAAGAATCTTGTTGCTGCTTGGAAGTTATTAGAAAATGAGATTTCTAGTAAATCCATATTTGCTTCAGCCATGCGTTTAACCCGCGCTGATGTGAATGATGCTGCTCTCGTCGCGTTACTCGCCGCGGTTGAAATTCGACCAGAACGCCGTCGAGTTGTCGTCGGATTGGGTGGAAAAACCGAGGGCACTGTCACGCTTGGTGTCATCGCTCATGTTTTGCCCGAATCACTTTCGTCTGCTGCTCCCGATAGTCGTTTGAATCGATCGGGTTTTATCCAAGTAAGTAATACGGGGCCTTGGGCAACCCGAGAAATTCACCTTGCACCGTCGTTGGTGTGGTCAATGCTTGGTTCACAAGACCGTGATCCCGAACTGCCCATCGACGTTGAACATCTCAACGGGGTGTCGCGAGCGAGTGACATTCAAGTTGTGTTAGTTGCCGGTCCCGATCGTTCGGCGCGTCGACAGCGAGCATTGGTTCGGCTCGGTGCCGAACGAGCCATTGCGTTGAAGGGCACGGACGAATCAACCAATTGGGCGGCAGTCGTTCGCGAAGCCACGTTGTGTGGTGCTGCAATTCTGATTGACATTGTTGATTCTGTTCCGGCTCGAATGAAGTGGTGGATTGAGCGGGCCGATCATTTGCGTTGGGGAATCCTGTCCGAAAACCAAATCCCCTTAGAACAACTGCCCGATCGTGCGTGGGTTGACGATCAGATCACTGATCGAGTTGCGAGCGCATCGTCGGTTCTTCAGCAAATGGGCGGCGCTCTAGGTGCAGGTCACCGTTTGACGTTTACGCAACTTGACCAGATTCGCAAGTCGTTGCCAGCACTTGGTGGCGATCCGAGCCATGCGGCGCGTCGGTTAGTCACTGGTGATCTTGATCGTTTAACAACACGCATTCGACCAACTCGCTCGTGGGACGATTTGGTTTTGCCTGTTGAAGATTTTGAACGCGTACGTATGGTTGCGGCGCGTTATCGCCATCGTGACACAGTTTTAGATGAATGGGGCTTTAAGCCAATTCCATCGGCTGGTGTTGTTGCGATGTTTAGTGGCCCTCCCGGCACAGGTAAAACGATGTCGGCCGAAGTAATTGCTGCCGACTTGGGGCTTGATCTTTTCAAAGTCAACCTCGCCACGATGGTTTCAAAATACATTGGAGAAACTGAAAAGAATCTCGAACAACTTTTTGACGTTGCTGATACTGGCAATGTTGTTCTGTTGTTTGATGAAGCTGACAGTATTTTTGGGAAGCGTAGTGAGGTGTCTGATGCGCAGGACCGTTACGCAAACCTTGAAGTGTCGTACTTGCTGCAACGTATTGAGCGATTTGATGGGTTGGTCATCTTGACAACCAACCTCAGTAGCAATATCGACAATGCATTCTTGCGACGTATTCATGTCGTCGTTGATTTTCAAGCTCCCGATGAAGGTGAGCGACGTACTTTGTGGTTGAAAGCCTTACCAAGCGATGCTCCACAAAATGATGTCGACATTGACTTCTGTTCGCAGTTCAAGTTGTCTGGTGCCGATATTCGTTCAGTTGCACTCGGCGCAGCATTCAGGGCTGCAGATGAAAAGAAGTCCATTTCTATGTCTCATGTTGTGACTGCACTGTTCGACGAAATGCGCAAACAAGGCCGACTCGTCGATCGTTCGGCTTTTGCTCCGTATGGTGCGTTGTTGCCAGCTGAAGGTCCAGTTCGTCGTCCCTGATCACGTTGCGATTGCCTTGCTTAGGTCACATCCACCCGTTTGTGACAAGTGAGTGGGTAGGGTGACCGAGCCGGGACGATGGTTCGTCCGAGCGATGCGTGTCATCCCAGACAGGTTCGCGGCACCTGTCAAAGGAAACACCCCATCATGTCCCCATCCACTTCAACTGGTCGTTCGACCACGCCCCGACGACGCCCCGAAGGCGGTTCGCCTGCTGGCGGAGCGTCCTCAGCAGCACGTCCATCGTCTGGTGGCCGCCCTTCAGCTGGCAAAGCCCGAAGCAAATCAACCAATCAATCTCGGGCCAAGTCGGCATCGCGTCGCGATGATCGTCGCGGTTTCCGTTCCGAAAATGGTTCGGCGACTGCTTCTAATTTTGCTCCCAAGAAGCCAACGATTATTCCGATCGAAGTTGGCCCCGATAACGGATTCGTCAAAATTGGCGTGCCTGCAAATCTCGCCGGCATCCTTGCGGCAACTGGAGTCACCGAACCTTTTTCGATTCAAAGCGTGACCTTGCCCGACTCGCTATCTGGTCGTGACGTTCTTGGTCAGGGTCGTACTGGTTCAGGTAAAACTCTTGCATTCGCATTGCCTTTGATTGCCCGTTTAGCTGCCACCAAAGTTGCGCGTCAGGCCAATCGTCCACGGGCATTGATCTTGGTGCCTACTCGTGAATTAGCAACACAGGTTGCTGCAGTGATTGATCCATTGGCAACTGCTTGTGGTTTGCGCGTCATCACCGTTTTTGGTGGTGTCGGTCATGGACCACAGCGCGATGGACTTCGTGCGGGTGCAGAAATTGTTGTTGCATGCCCAGGTCGTTTGGTTGATCACATGGGTGAGGGCGACGCCAAGCTTGATCGCATCGAAATCACCATCATTGACGAAGCCGACCATATGGCCGATCAAGGTTTCTTGCCCATGGTGAAGCGAATTCTTGACGCAACTCCAAAGGTTGGTCAGCGCATGTTGTTCTCGGCCACGCTTGCCGGTGGCGTTGATGCAATTGTGTCGCGTTACTTAGATAACCCGGTGTCGCATGCTGCTGAAGTTGAAGCACCAGTGTTGTTGGATCACAGTGTTTTAGTGATTGAAGATGCCGATCGTTTGGAAGCCGTTGCTGAATTGGCTCGCAAAGAACGCGTTGTGATCTTCACACGTACCAAGCACCGTGCCAAGCAGATGGCCGCAAAGCTTCAGACCTTCGGAATCAATGCAGTTGATATGCATGGCAACTTGTCGCAAACTGCGCGCGAACGTAACTTGGCCGCTTTTGCTAGTGGCTCAGCTTCTGCATTAGTAGCGACCGACATTGCTGCTCGCGGAATTCATGTCGATGATGTGCCGTTGGTTGTCCACGCCGATCCGCCGATCGAGCACAAGGCGTACACCCACCGTTCGGGCCGTACGGCTCGTGCCGGTGCAGCTGGTCGCGTAATCACTGTTGCTTCAACATCACAAGTGAGTGAAGTGAAGCAGTTGTTGCAGAAGGCTGGCGTGACTGCAACATGGACGGGAATCGATGTTTCGAACATGACGGGTCGTCCGTCTGGTCGTTCGGCTGGTCGTGGTGGCGTACGTGCTGACGGCCGTCAAGGTGGTCGTCCCGGGGCTCGAAGCGGAACCGCTCGCGGCAACGGTGGCCGTCCCCGCCGCTAAATCCCCCTGTGATTCTGGTGTGGTTTTATTCGGTAATAGCGAATAAAACGACACCAGAATCACAATGAAATGTGAGTGTTATTACGAGTCGGGTTGACCGTCAAACACTAATTTGAGCGTCAACTCGGGTTCATCTTTTTCGAGTCGTTGCAATCGATACTTGTTTTCAAACAGCGCAACCATTTCGTTATCACTGCGATACAAAATTCGGATTCCGCCGATTTGGCGCAAGCGATCAGCGCTGGCCTTATCGGTGATTCGCATTGCTTGATACGGCGACGAGATGATTTCGGTCGGAGCACTGAACTCGCTCGACAATCGGTAAGCAAATACTTCGAACTGCAAAACACCAACTGCAGCGAGCACTGGTTCGGTGTCGCCGAAGTCGAGGTCGCGCAACACTTGAACAACGCCTTCTTGGTCAAGTTGTTCAATTCCTTTACGGAACTGCTTAATCTTGCTGCGATCAAGGGGGCGTGCGCTGGCAAAGACTTCAGGTGCGAAACGCGGAACGCCCGGAAACTCAACTTTTTTACCGGCATAAATTGTGTCACCAATACGCAGATCGCCAGCATTGACAAGTCCAATGATGTCGCCAGGAAAAGCTTCTTCAATCGTTTCGCGGTCATTGCCAAAAGCAGTCGTCACATATTTGGTTCCAACTGCACGGCCCGATCGGGTGCATTCAATATCCATGCCGCGTTCAAAATGTCCCGAACAAACTCGAGCGAATGCCAAGCGGTCGCGGTGGTTCGGGTCCATGTTGGCTTGAATTTTGAAAACAAAACCAGAGAAAGGACTTTCAAGAACCCGTTCATTCTCTGCGATATCAAAACGCGGTAACGGCGGGGGAGCAAGTTCGGCAACTGCATCAAGTAGTGCGCGAACTCCGAAGTTGGTCAGTGCAGATCCAACGAAAACCGGTGTGCTCTTTCCTGCTAAGAACGATGGCAAATCAACGTTGGCCTCAATTGCATCGAGCAACGAACATGAGTCAAGTGCAACTTTCCAAGCATCGCCTTCTTCGGCGGCTGCTCGTTCGGCATCAATGATTTCCTCAGGTGCTTCAGCAGCACCGCGCGCGGTACGCGTGTATTTGGTGAAGAGACCGGTGCGGCGATCAATCGTTCCGCGAAAGTCTCCAGGTTGTCCGACCGGCCAAGTAGCCGGCGTCGCACGCAATCCGATTTGTTGTTCAACTTCGTCGAGCAGTTCAAGTGGATCGCGACCAGGACGGTCGAACTTGTTAAAGAATGTCAGCACGGGCAAGTTACGCGAGCGACACACATTAAAGAGTTTCAAAGTTTGGGCTTCGATTCCCTTGGCAGTATCAAGCACCATGATGACGGCATCAACAGCCGCGAGAACGCGATAAGTGTCTTCGCTGAAGTCGCGGTGGCCAGGTGTGTCGAGCAAATTGAAGACGTGGTCGCCATATGGAAATTGCAGAACAGTCGATGAAATGGAGATGCCGCGCTGGCGTTCCATCTCCATCCAGTCAGATGTGGCCGAACGCTGACCGGCGCGAGCCCGAACTGAACCAGCATCTTGAATAGCGCCCGCATACAACAAGAATTTTTCGGTCAGGCTGGTTTTGCCGGCATCAGGGTGGCTGATGATGGCGAAAGTTCGGCGCCTGAGGGCTTCTTCTGAGATGTTGGCACCGTTTTCCATGGCATCACGAGGGTACAGGCAGACGAGTGAGTCTTAGGTGAACTGGCGATGGCCTAGGCCGATTTTGCGACAAACATTTCTGAAGTCAGGTTCGTCACGACGTGTTCGGTTCGTGAGCCGAGGGCAAAAAAGAGTTGGCGGAGCGAGTTATATGACAAGAAGATTCCGATGGCGGTAAATCGATCTTCGTTCATTTTGGTGCGTTCAACAGAAAACCAACGCTGAAACTGAACCTCAAGGACGTGGTCACGTTCGCGCATGACTTCTTTGGCCACCGCCCAATTCGAACTCAATTGATCAACGGCCTCAACGAGTGGCCCGTAGGTGCGAATCAAACTGACGCGCAGACCAACCAAGGTCTTGAGGCGGCTAGGTAGATCGCCCACCGGCACATCAAGGGTGAGCATGTGTTCGACGTGAGGCTGAATTTGCTGGTATGAAACAGAAATGAGTTCGCCAAGTGATTCGAAATATCGCGTGAATGTTCGTTCTGAGATTCCGGCACGAGCAGCGATATCGGCGGCCGTGAGATTGACTCGCCCTTCAGTAACAAGATCGATAATGGCGTTGATGGCAGCTTCTTTGCCCTTGCGGACGCGCTCGTGGCGTCCATCAAGTTTGTGAATCGAAGCACCGCTCATGAGGACCACAATAGCCATGTAGCGCGCACTACTCTGAATTGAGATTGCATCAGAAAGACGGTGTTCCCATGGTTCTTGATATCGCCAAAGTACGGGCTCAATTTCCCGCATTAGCCCTCACCGATCGTGGTGGCCCTCGGGTCTATCTTGATAATCCTGCTGGAACCCAGGTGCCACAGATTGTCGTTGACCGAATGGTCTCGGCACTTGTTGATTCAAACGCCAACATGAACGGCAATTTCCGAACCTCGCGTGAAGCCACCGATATCTCACGGCAAGCACATCTCGCGATGGCCGATTTTTTCAATGCCAAGTCGGAAAATGAAGTGATTTTCGGGCCCAATATGACGTCGTTGACTTTCATGATGACTCGGGTTTTGGCTTCGCAGTTTTCGCCAGGTGATGAAATCATCCTGACGCAAATGGAGCACGACGGTAATGCTTCACCGTGGCGCATCATGGCTGAAGAAAACGGACTCATTGTGAAGCGTCTTGAATTTGATCGCAACACGTACGAGATAGATCTTGGTCTGCTGGATTCACTGATTACTCCACGAACGAAATTTGCCGCGATCAACTACTCGAGCAATATTCTCGGAACGATCAACGATGTGAAAGCGATGTGTACGAAATATCGTGCCGCCGGAATTCTGACGTACGTCGATGCAGTTCAGTTTGCTCCACATGGGGCGATCGATGTACAGGATCTTGGTTGTGATTTCTTGGTGACGTCGGCATACAAGTTCTATGGACCACATCAAGGCGTGTTGTGGGGTCGTGAAGAACTCTTGAATCGTTTGCCGGCTTACAAATTACGCGTTGTAAAAGACGTGTCGCCTGGCCGCTACGAGACAGGTACTCAGTCATTAGAGGGCCAAGCCGGAACCCATGGAGCGCTCGAGTACATGCAGTGGGTCGGAACGACGATGGGCCACGAGCATCTGAATGACAATCCCAGTCATCGTCAGCGTACGAAAGAAATTCACGCGGGCCTAAAAGCGATGGCTATCTACGATCGCATGCTGGTTGGTCATTTGATTACTGGTTTACAGCGATTGCCCGGTATTGAAGTGCGCGGAATCACCAACCCCGAGCGATTTATTCACCGAGTACCAACTGTTTCCATTACTCGCCCCGACCTTGTTCCATCTGAACTCGCCAAGTTTTTAGATGAACATGGGGTCTACGTGTGGGACGGACATTCGTACGGAATTGATGTCATTGAATGGCTGGGGCTGCAAGATCGTGGGGGAGTCGTGCGTATTGGGCCGACTCATTACAACACAGTTGAAGAAATCGACATAGCATTGTCGCTTATTGGCGATTTCGTGAGCCGTTTGTAACAGCTTTTAGGGATCAATGGTAGGAATTCCACGAGTAGTTGGCGGCTAAGTTGTTGGTATGTCCGAACAAGGTGAACGCCACTTCAGCCATCGCATCGGGCTTCTGCGGGCGATGGTGCTTGGGGCAAACGATGGCATCATCTCGACGGCGTGTTTGATTCTGGGTGTTGCTGCCGCTCATGCGAGTGGACACGCAATTCTTGTCGCCGGAACTGCCGGTCTTGTCGCTGGCGCGGCTTCGATGGCGATTGGCGAATATGTCTCGGTGAGTTCGCAACGAGATTCTGAACAAGCTGATATCAAGAAAGAGATTTGGGAGTTGGAAAATACTCCCGAGCGTGAATTGGCCGAACTCACTGGCATCTATCAATCCAAAGGTTTGACTCCCGAGTTGGCGCGTGAAGTCGCCGAAGAACTCACGAAACACGATGCATTAACGATTCACTTGGCTGAAGAGTTAGGGATTTCGGCGCACAATATGGCGCGTCCGATTCAGGCCGCTTTGAGTTCGGCGGGCTCATTTTCGGTCGGAGCAGGTATTCCACTATTGGCTTCATCGCTCGCGAATGACTCAAACCGTATTTGGCTCACCATCGTGGTGGTGTTCGTTGCACTGCTTGGCCTCGGCGCCAGTTCGGCGACGTTTGGTGGAGCACACCCCGTGAAGCCAGTCTTGCGAATTGTTTTAGGTGGCGGTGCTGCAATGGCATTCACCATGGCAATCGGCAGTTTGTTTGGCGCGACTGTCGGTTAACCGATTCAGGTTCCGCAGAAAGTCTGATAATTCTTGTATTCAGACGGTGCTGGCTGAGCAAAGCGCTCAAATCCAGAACGTTCGTTGAAGGGTTGTTGAACAACTTCAAGAAGTTTCAGAGTTGGACCAAGGTCACCTTCGGTTGCTGCCGCAAGTGCTTCTTCAACTAAGTGATTGCGCGCAATGTAGATCGGGTTGACCAAATTCATTGACATTGCAATGTCGGCTGATGATTGTGATTCGCGGCTGATGAGTTCTTTCCAACGCGACTCCCAGGCATCGTATTGTTCGATGTTGATAAACGAATTGCGCGCGGCCGATGTATCGCCGTTGAGAACCGATGAAAGTGATCGGAAGAATTGGGTGTAGTCAACTGATTGAGTATGCAACATGTGTAACAAGTCGCTCACAAGATCTGTTGGCGCATTCTTGAGTCCTAGTTTTTTACTCATGCCGGCATCCCACAAAGCCTGATATTGCTTCGGGAAGTCCATCAATACTTCAGTGGCGATAGCAACAGATTCATCTTTGTCATCTGAAAAGAGTGGCAATAAGGTTTCTGCAAGCCGAGCGAGGTTCCATTGCCCGATATTGGGTTGATTGCCAAATGCATAGCGTCCATTGTGGTCAATTGAACTAAAAACGGTGGCAGGGTCAAATGCGTCCATGAAAGCGCACGGGCCGTAGTCAATGGTCTCGCCGGAAATTGTCATGTTGTCGGTGTTCATAACTCCGTGGATGAAACCAACAAGCGTCCATTGCGAAATGAGCGAAGCTTGGCGTTGCGTAACAGCTTTGAAGAACTCCAGAAACTTATTGTCAACGTTCGACAGATCGGGATAATGGCGACCGATCGCGTAGTCGGCTAGTCGCTGAACCAATGTGGGGTCTTCGTGATGTGCCGCGTATTGAAATGTTCCAACACGAATGTGGCTTGAAGCGATTCGACACAGCACTGCGCCAGGCAACCAAGTTTCGCGAGCGATTTGTTCTCCGGTTGCGACAATCGCAAGCGAACGAGTTGTTGGTATGCCGAGAGCATGCATCGCTTCGCTGACAATGTGCTCGCGCATCATGGGAGCGATCGCTGCTTTGCCATCGCCACCGCGAGAGAAAGTTGTTCGACCCGAACCTTTGAGGTGGAGATCAAAGCGGTGACCTTCAGTATCAAGTATCTCGCCAAGCAGTAAAGCGCGTCCATCGCCGAGTCGCGGTGAGTATCCACCGAACTGGTGACCGGCGTAAGCCAGCGCCATGGGCGTGCATCCGTCAACCACATCGTTGCCAAGTAAGAATCGCACTCCGGCTTCAGTCTTCAAGAACTGGGGATCGAGATTGAAAGATTGTGCAACCGTTTCATTGACGATGAGTGCCGTCGGCGACGGTGCAACATCAGAGTTCCAAGTAATGGCCAACTCTGGTAACGCGCTTGTGTATGAGTTTTCAAATGTCACGGGGGATGAACTCACAAGGGTGAGGTTAGGGGACTGCGGGTGAACTGGGCTATTTGAGTAGAGTTTTGCTATGGAACTTTCGCAAGCGCTCTACACAACTCGTGCCATGCGGCGCGTCACAACCCAGCCCATTCCCGATGAAGTGATGGCCAAGTTGCTAGATGCGGCAGTGCGAGCACCATCAGGTGGCAATACGCAAAAGTGGCGCTTCCTGATCTTGACCGATCAAGCAAAGAAGACTGCCTTGCAGAAGATTTATAGCGACGCATTGACAGATCTGAATGCCACGCAATACAAGCCGATGATGGACCTCATCGCCAATGGCGATCCCAATGACCCAGAAGTCATTCAAGTGAAGAAGACCTACGCGTCGGGTCGTTGGTTGGCAGACAACCTCGACAAGGTGCCGACATTGTTGTTTGCCTGGGGCAAGCCCAATGGAGAAAGTTCAATCTTTCCGGCTTTGTGGAGTCTGCAGTTGGCCGCGACTGCTGAAGGTATTGGGACATCGTTGACGACGTTGTTATTCAAAAAGCACACGCAACAGGTGCTCGATATTTTGGGCGCACCACCAGTTGGTGAATGGGTGCCAATGGCGATGATCACTCTTGGTTATCCGACTGGAAAGTGGGGAGTCGCCAAGCGTCAGCAACCTCATGAAGTTGCGTTTCAAGAAACCTGGGGCAATCCAGTTTCGTGGACCGTCGACCAACCCCTCTGGCCGTAACTAATTGATGCGCAGTGCCAGCGCCGGTTGGCCGGTTCGGACTGCTGGCAAGGTGATGGTGTCGCCCTCGCGTTGAACTGCCTCGCTTGATCCGAGAAGTTCAACACTCCCATATGGCAATCCCGAAATTGTGAATGAGTCGTGCGCCGTTGCGAGGATCATTGCATACGTTGCACCATCAGAACCGTGTGTGAGTCGCACGACTGAACCATCGGATGCTGTGAGTGTATTCAACTCAAGTTTGTTTGAACCGAAAATTGCTGCACCATTGATCTCGAGCCATTGCCCAATCTCAATCAGTCGTTGCTTTTGAATGTCGGGAATTTCGCCATTGGCCTTCGGGCCGATATTGAGCAATAAGTTTCCACCATCGGCAACGCTGTTAATCAATAGGTGAATGAGCTCGGTTGATGAGGCGTACGTCGTTTCGTCGTCAAGCTGGTTGTAACCAAAACTCATGCCGATTCCGCGACACACTTCAAACTTGCGGCCAGGTGCAGTGAGTCCCGATGAATATTCAGGAGTGATGTAATCGCAGTGGGCGCTTCCTTGCACAACGCCGATCATGTCAAAGCGATCGTTGACGACTCCATTTTCGTTGATGTTGTAGTAGTCGGCCATTAGCTGCAGTGCTCCTGCGCCTCCGCCGGGCCAACCCACGTCATTCCATAACAAATCCGGCGAATATCTCTCAATGAGTTCCATGTAATGAGCAGTGGCGTATTGCTTGTACTCATCTGATTGTGGCGTCGCCATCAACATGCTCAGCCAACCGTTGTAGCCAAGCCCTTGATAGGTGAGGTCAAGTCCTCCGCAGTAGTACAAGCCAGCGCGCATGCCTACTGATCGCGCTGCATCACATGCTTCACCAACAAGATCACGCGATGATGTGTAACGCGGACCCTTGAATGGGTTGTGCAGGTCGGTTGGCCACATGAGGGCACCATCAATATGTCGGGTTCCCATCACGATGTACTTGGCATGTGATTGAGCAAAGACATCAGCCCAATCATTGGGGTTCCACTCTTTGGCGGCTTCGAAGAACTCGTCAACAAATTCGTCATAGGGTTTATCGCCGTACACCTCGGCATGATGTTTTTGAACTGACGAGCCTTCAATTGCGAGCGAGTTCACGTACCACTCGGCATAGGGCGACTCGGTGAACGCCACAACATCGCCGTATTTGGCGGTCTGAGCAAAGAGATCTTCAGTGAGTGGTGCATAAGCCGGGACTGATGCTGGGTACCAGTGAATGAAGATTCCGAATTTTGCGTCGTCAAACCACTGAGGCAATTGATGTTGCTGAACCGACTCAAGGGAGGCTTCGTATTTCGCCATAAGCACACCGTACTTGACCGATCTGGTCTGGCGAAGTGGCAGATTTCTTCAGTTTTTTACGACCAGATCGGGGAGTTGGGAACTATTTGGCGTGCTCAGCGACTGATGCTTTGTGACAAGTACCGAACCTGATCAGACCGCTACTGAAATCGCTGAAGAACCCTCAGTCAAAGGGGCGTTGTGGCGCCGTTTGTGGAGGCTCCATTTCTTGGCTGGGTTGATCATCATGCCAGCCCTTCTATGGTTCGCTTTCACTGGTCTTGTCGTGTTGTATTCAGAACCGATTAATCACGTGCAACACGAATCGCTCTACACGGTCGATCCTTCAGGTGAGGAGGTGTCGCTTGATGATCAGATGCAGGCTGTGCAAGCTGCATATCCCGACTATGAGTTCTGGTGGGTGACTCCTGCTAAAGAAAAAGACCTCTCGACGACGTTTGCAATGGGTGATGCAGATGGCACTCCGCGCAATGTGTATGTGAATCAGTACACCGGTGAAGTTCTTGGAACATTGCGACCCGATAAAGGTTTGGTGTCATTCGCGAATTCGACACATGGGTCGATCCTCCCGCGTCAATTCACTATGCCCATCCCGTCAATGATTGGAATCTTCGGAGACGGTCCCGCGTTTCGCACAGTTGAAATCGGTGAAGTTGCAGTTGAAATCATTGCTGGGTGGGGTCTGATTCTCGCGGTCAGTGGTCTGTATATGTGGTGGCCTCGCAAGCGCTCGAAGAAGCGTTTGTTTGTTCCACGATTCAAAGAAGGCGGACGCCCGATGTGGCGCGATATTCATGCGTCATCGGGGGTCGTCTTGGGTTGTGGTTTGATCTTCTTCGTGGTGACTGGTTTGCCGTGGGCCACTTTTTGGGGAAATGAATTTCAGGCTGTTGCCACAAAAGTGACTCCGAATACCGAGAATTTCTATGAGATCTCAGGGCCTCCTTCAAACATTCCTAAGGTTGGTGACCTGGCTCGTAACGGAGTGAAAATTCCCTGGGCGTCACAAGGTGATTCGGTCCCAACTTCTGATGGATCGAACGATATGCCTGGTATGGATATGCCAGACGATGGAACGCACGACATGGAAATGATGCCAGCACCAGTGCCGGTCGAACAGGTTGGTCTTGAAGCGATTTATCGCGCCGCGCAAGAAGAAAAAATGTTGGCCGGATTCTGGATCGCTCCACCGACCGACACGGTGAACGATGATGGAACTACTTCGTATGGCGCGTATGTCGTCATAAACCCATGGCCATCTTCGCTTGGCGAACAAGGTGCTTTGTATCTTGACCAGTTCAGTGCCAAGACGTTGGGCACGAGTGATGTCGGAACTTGGGGAGCGATGCAGCGAGTTGCCGAACTTGGCGTGCAGACACATATGGGAACCCAGTTCGGTGTCATCAACCGCATCGTTTTGACTCTTGTCTGTGCCATGGTCATCGTAAGTATTTTTTCGGCACTCAGCATGTGGTTGCGTCGCCGTCGAAAGGGCACGTTGGGTGTTCCTCGTCGGCCTGTCGAATACAAGACTCAGAAAACTGTCGGCATTGTTGCGGTGGTACTTGGCGTCATCTATCCGCTGTGGGGAATGAGCGCGCTTATTTTGTTAGGCGCGGACTTTGTGATTCGTCGAATTAAGGCGTCGCGTACGCCGAACCTCACCGCGATTTAAGTCGATCTGGTCTGGCGAAGAGGCAGATTTCCTCAGCTTTTTACGACCAGATCGCTTTGGCCAGATCGCTTTAGGGGAGGAGGGTGTAGGCGGGATTGAAGAAGCGCAAACCTGTTGGCGAAGCCATCGGGACTCCTTCAATCACAACTTTGCGGCCAAGGTCGAGTCCACCGATTGAACGACGGCCCGACCACACCGCAGTTGCAGATCCCGACTCATCTTCAATGCGTACGAGCAACGTCGGTAAACCCTGAGCGGGCTGTTTCACGATGCGCACCACGCGACCTCGAACTGCAGTTTTGGCCCGGGGAGTCAAGGATGCAATTGATGGATACGAGATTTCTTCTCCGACGGGTGTTTCGCCCTTACGTCGTCGGAAAACGCTCATGAGGCCGAAGCACCAATGAGAATGCGGCGAACGTCGGCTTCGCAATCGCCTGTCATCAACACAACAACTTCGTCGCCTTGATGAAGCGGGGTATCGGCCTGTGGTGCAACCACATGTCCATCGCGCATAATTGCAACAATCGTTGTTTCACGCGGCAAACCAAGATCGGTGATGCGGCAATTGACCGCTGGCGAACCTGCGGCCAAGGTGACTTCGGCCAGCTGTGCCTTGCCGTGTTCAAACTTCATGATGCGAACCAATGAACCGACGCTCACTGCTTCTTCAACCATTGCGGTGAGAAGGTGTGGTGTAGACACCGAAACATCGACTCCCCACATCTCGTTGAACATCCACTCGTTATTGGGGTTGTTCACGCGAGCAACGACGCGGGGGACCGCAAACTCTTGCTTAGCGAGCAATGAAATCACCAAGTTGTCTTCATCGTCACCAGTAACCGCGGCAACAACATCGGCCTCAGCGAGTCCGGCTTTGGCGAGCGTGTCAAGTTCGCAGGCATCGCCAACGGCGGTGGTGACTCCTGAAACATTGATACGTGAAACGGCACTGGCGTCAGAGTCAATGAGTGTGACTTGATTGCCAGTTGATGACAACTGTTCGGCCATGTAGCGACCGACGCTGCCGGCACCTGCGATAACAATCTTCATGAGTGGCTCCCTTGATGAGCGGTGAATGCATGATCGAAAGTTTCGATACCAGAAGATGTTGCAAGTAGGTGCAACACGTCGCCTTCTTGGAGCAGCACGGAGGTTGGAGGAATCTGGCTGACGCCGTTGCGACCGAGCAATACAACACGACATTCGTCGGTTGTGAACTCATCAATGGCCCGCCCGGCAGTCGAAGCCTGAACATGACGTTCAACAACGAAATGGGTTGACGTTGGGCTGGTCCAAGTTGGTGCGCTTTGTTGTGGCATCACAATGCTCAAGATTTGATTACTGGTCCAGGCAACTGTTGCGACGGTGGGGATGCCAAGGCGCTGGTAAACGGCAGCACGCTTCGGGTCGTAAATGCGGGCGGCGACATGTTGAACGCCGAACATTTCGCGGGCCACGCGGGCGATCATGATGTTTGAGTTGTCACCACTTGTTACGGCCATGACTGCGCTATCAGATGTGATGCCAGCTTCTTGAAGGACGGTGCGATCAAAACCGATGCCAGTAACTGTTCGACCAGCGAAGTCTTCGCCTAATCGCCGAAAGGCATCTTTCTTGCGGTCGATGACGACAACGTCATGTCCTTGAGATTGCAATTCTTTCGCAATCGTTGAACCAACTCGGCCACAGCCGACGATGATCATGTGCATAAAAATCAACCTTCCTCGATGACGCCGTGATGCATATGCACGGGCACCGAAACAACTGCGGTGTGGGGACGATGTAATAAACGGGCCTTCAGTGCAAATGCACTTCCGTTGTGGAGCCACTGGGTTTTCCACGATGTGACGAACTCGGGGATGACTACGGTGATGATGTCATCGCTGTACAGCGAATCAAGTTCGTCAAGGAAGCGCATCACTGGGTTCGTGAGTTCGCGGAACTCAGAGAATTCGAAGGTGAGTTCAAGCGGAATGTTGTACGAGTCCCATTGTTCTTGAAGTTGTGCTTGTTCTTCGGGAGAACTCACAACTGTTAGCGCAACGAGACGATCGGGGTTCAGCGACTTCGCGTATTGCAGGCCTTGTAGAACACCCTTGTTAATGCCGCCAACGAGCACCACCATGGTGTGGGTTTCGCGGCTCGGCCAAAAGCCAGGTTCGGCCTTCACTACTTTGCGACCTCTGGCGTAGTGGCGTCCGATGGCACGGAAGGTCAACACCATAAACGGAATGAGGAATGCGGGAATCCAAGCACCTTCGGTGAACTTTGAAACCACCACAATGACGGCAATGAGTCCGGTAGTGACAGCACCGACGGCGTTGACAGCTAGTGCAATTTGCCAATGGGGTTCACGGAGTCGTAAGTGGTGTCTCACCATTCCGGTTTGGCTCAGTGTGAATCCGGTGAACACGCCAAAGGCGTAGAGCGGAATCAACTTTGAAATATCTCCATCGAAGGCGACGATCAAAATACTTGAAACGATTGCTAAGAAAAGGACGCCGTTGGAGAAAACAAGACGCGCGCCACGATTGAAGAACTGTCGCGGCAAAAAGTCATCTTTGGCAATAATTGATGCCAGTCGAGGGAAGTCGGCATACGCGGTGTTGGCAGCCAAGATCAAAATCAAGAACGTGGCAATCATGGTCATCCAAAACAGAACGCCTTTGCCGCCATACAAATACTCGGCCATCAAACCGAGACCGTTTCCGTCGGCCTCGCCACGGAATGGTTTGAGGTGAGAGGCAAGAACAGACACACCAAAGAAACAGGTTCCGAGAATTCCACCCATCCACATCAAAGTGATGGCTGCGTTCTTGCTTTCGGGCTTACGGAATGCAGGTACACCGTTTGATACAGCTTCAACACCTGATAGTGCAACAGCACCTGAAGAGAACGCTCGTAACAACATCATGAGTCCGAGTGACTTTGCTCCGTCACGTAGCTCTTGAGCCTCGGGACTCAGTAGGTCAACAGGAATCGGTCCAACATGTTGCACGAAGATGCGGTACAAGCCAGTGCAAATGAGCATGATCAACATGATGATGTAGAAATACGTTGGTCCTGCGAAGGCCGCGCCAGATTCTTTAACGCCACGTAGGTTCATCACAGTCATGATGAAGACACATAACAAACAAACGGGAACCGTCCACTTGTGGTCAAAGCCGACTGCAGTTCGAATTGCAAGCACGCCGCCGGCCACGCTTACTGCAACAGTCAAGATGTAGTCGACAAGAAGCGAAGAGCCCGCCACAAGAGAAGGAATCGTGCCGAGGTTTTCGCGGCTCACGATGTAGGCGCCACCACCCGATGGATAAGCCATGATGGTTTGGCGATACGACGTCACCACGATGGCCATCAAGACACACACGATGATGGCGATGGGGACCAGAGTCCTAAAAGCAATAGCGCCGATTCCGGCTTGCAGAAGTAAGACCGCCATCACTTCATCGGTGGCATAAGCCGTTGATGAAATTGCGTCGGAAGCGAATACGGGCAAGGCGATAACGCGACTCAAACGTTGATGCTGTTCATCAGCACTCGAGAGGGGTTTGCCGATGAGGATTTTTTTAATGGAAGCCATAGGTCGCTGACTGATCAGCGAAGTAAACCTACTCCTGCGGGTGGGAGGTTGGGAACCCCTGAAAGCGCCAATGTGACTGAATTAGCAGACATTTAATAAAGCGCTGAGAAGTCGCTTTATGAAGTGGTACGGCTGGAGATGTGCTGATCGGGTCGGACTGTGATGTAGCTATCGCCTGCTAGCCCGAGGACTGTGCCCCACCAATTCGCGGGATCCTCAAAGTCGCGCCCTACCTGCAAATAGTTGATATTTGCCGTGGCAGAAGGTCCGGCGATGACCGTTGCTTCAGTCAAGTCGATGAGATCGAGTGAAGAAATGGTCTGTTCATTTCGTACAAGCCAGCCATGGGGTAGCCGGCAGCCAGGTTCGATTGAGGGTAGGTAGTTGCGGATGACGTCATCGCTGAGTGGCGCAATTGGGGTCGTTGAACCTTCAATTTCGTAACGGAAACCCATCTGCAGCCCAAACATGTCGAAGTGAGTTTGTTGATTGTTGATGGCTTGCTTGAGGCCTTCTTGGTCAGGTTTGCCTAAAGCCTCAAAGACCTCAATCATTTTGAACGCATTTTCAAGACTCGCTTGAGCGTTGCGTTGGGCGATGGGGCGGCGCTCAGGTTCGTAAGTATCAAGCAAAGAATCGGGTGACTGACTATCAATGACCGCGTGCAGTTTCCATGCCAAGTTGTGCGCATCTTGGACTCCACTATTCAGCCCCATGCCTCCTGAAGGAGGGAAGCGGTGAGCTGCATCGCCCACTAAAAAGACTCGACCATCGCGATATCGATCGGCAATTTGTGAAGTCATCGTCCACGATGATGTCTTCAGAATTTTGATGTCGACTGGAACGTCAATCAGAACTGATCGAACCAAGGACTCAAAATCGTCGGGTGATTGATCAACCACATAGTTGGCGTCAACGGGGTGCATGTACACCCATTCGTTGTCGCCGCCATGTGATATCAAAGTTCCGCCCATGCCTTGATCGCAAAGCCAGTACAGCACTCCGGGGCATTCGCGTGTGAGTGACGACAGATCGGCCGTGAAGTGGATCATTGCGAAACTTTGCAGGTTGTCAGGACCTTCCATGTTGATCCCTGATGCACGACGAACCGCACTCGAAGCACCATCGCAACCAAGAAGATATTTGGCTTTGATGTCTTCGTCGTTTCCGTTTTTACTCACTTTTGAAACAACGTTTTCGTCTTCTTGAACCATTGATAACCACTGTGTTGAATACTCAATTTCGATGCCCATGCTTGAGAGTTCATCAACCAACACTGGCTCAAGTATGTGTTGCGCCAAGTTGCGTAACGGAGTTGGAGTGAGGGCCAACATCTCGTCGCCTTGACGTTCATACGGAAGTGAACCCAAAACAGTTCCGCCAAGTTTGGTCACCCAATGAACTTGCCCAGCAGCCTGAGGATCTTGGGCGAGTGATCGTAAGTGATCGACGTTGACCCCGATTTGACGCCACACTTCAAAAGTGCGTGCGTTAATCACGTGGGCTGCTGGTGCGCGTTGTGGTCCTTCGCGTCGTTCGATGATGCGAACTGAATGACCCATTTTGTGTAGCAACATTGCAGTGCTGATACCGACGGGGCCAGCTCCAACGATTAATACATCAATGTCTGAAGTTGTTGTCATCAGAAAAGTCCGCTGTACGACCCACCGTCAAGGTGAATGCTCTGACCCGAGATGAATCCGGCTTGTGCACTACACAAAAATGCACAGGTGTCGCCAACTTCTTCGGGTCGACCAAGTCGTTTGGCAGCAATCGTTTGCGCCATTTCTTCGTAGGCCTCTTCGAGTGTGATGCCTTTGAATTGCACGGCAAGTTTGGCCATGCCGAGTTGACGATCGGTGTTGATGCGCTCGGGCAATATGTTGTTGATTGTCACGTTTGATGAAGCGACATCTTTTGAAAGACCCTTTGCGACCGACATCAAACCAGTGCGGGCAGCTGACGATAATCCCATTGGAGATAACGGACTCTTTGTCATTGCCGACGTGATGTTGATGATGCGACCAAATTGACGTTCAACCATTCCGTCGAGCACATCACGAATCAGCAGCAAGGGCGCCAGCATGTTGCTGTCAACCGCACTCAACCAATTGTCACGACCCCAGTCTTGAAAGCGTCCTGGTGGTGGGCCGCCATTATTGGTGATCAAAATGTCTGGACGAGGACATGCATTCAGAAGAGCGTTGCGAGTTTCGTCAAGTGCAATGTCACCTACGACACAGGTGACCGTTCCCTGAGCAATGAGACGTAGTTTTTCGGCTGCAGCATCGAGACGATCTTTGTCGCGTCCATTGATAACGACATTGACGCCTTCTTTGGCAAGTGATTCGGCACATGCAAAACCGAGACCAGCGCTCGAAGCTGCGATGATGGCATTCTTGCCAGCAATTCCGAGGTCCATCAGAAATCCAAATCGGCGGGTGGGTTCGGTCCCCACTGATTAATGCCGGCGAAAATTGAATGCTTATTGAGGGGTGTTGACGCAACAAGTAGATCGGTGTCGGTCCAGTGTTCGAGCGTGAATCCGAGCGGGTCTTTCCAATAGTCAAAGATCTGTCCACCCAAAATGTGGCGACCGACTCCCCAGTAATGACGAGCGCCTGTTGCAAGTAGCGGTTCGCGTCCAGCCATGAGGTCGTCGAAGTCGGCGACTTCCCATGCGCAATGTCCGAGACGAGTTTCGCCCGTTTCCAAAATGAGTAATGAGTGATGATCTGTCGGAATGTCGCCACGATCACAACGCATGAAACGGCCGATGGGTTGTTCGGGATCTTCGACGTACATGTCATCTGATCCCAGAAGGCCAAGAGTGTTTGAGTACCAATCGGCGAGGCGAGCGAGTGATGTTGTCTTAATCACTCCGTGACCGAATCGCTTCACTTGTGATGGTCCAGCAGCGATGCGTTGAAGTTCGACCGCACGTGGACGTGACTGACCATTGTTGTAGGCAGCGTGCGATCGGATTTCAAGCGGTGTGAGTCGCTCAGCGTCGGCGATGACTTCAATGCGATTTCCGTCCGGGTCGGTGAGTCGCACAATCAAACCGCCGCCTGGCTCGGTGCAGCTTTCAATGGGTGTGCCAGTTGCTTGTGACAACGTCTCAAGGTCGGCGCGAGTTGCATTAAAGGTAAGTCCGATGAAAGCAACTTCGCCAAGATGCGTCACGTGAACATGGTGATCGGCGTCAGTACCGCGCATGTACAACGCATCGTCAGTGCGAGCCGAACGAATCATTCCGAAGTTCGTGAGGTAGGCCTCCATCACGTCTAGGTCGGGGCCTTGAAATCGAGGGAAGGCGATATCGGAGACTTTGATGATCGGATTGCTCATAGATGAGATAGTACGACATCAAACTATTTCTTGGCAATAGGCAGATCGGCAATTAGGGTGACGGCATGGGCGTAGAAAACCTGATTGATGAGACGATTCAAGGCTGGTCAGAGCAGCGGCCCGACCTCAACTTTGCATCGATGGAGTTGTCACTGAAGTTGAATTCAATTGTTCGGGCCGTGAGTGATCAATTGGCGCGTCAACTAGAAGATCTTGGAATCAGTTTGGGGGAGTTTGACGTCTTGGCCACGTTGCGTCGCCATGGGCGAGGAGCGAAGTTGACTCCGAAAGAAATTGCGGCGGCAACTTTTGTAACGCCGAGTGGTTTGACAAATCGACTGGCACGTCTCGAGAAGTTGGGTTTCATAGATCGACAAGCGGACCCACGAGATGGGCGTGGTGCCCTCATCAAGATCACGCCGGCGGGCAAGCGACTTGCTGATCGGGGTATTGAAATTGTTGTCGAAACACAAGATCGATATATGAATGAATTGTCAACACAATTGAAAAAGGGTCTTGATCAGTCGATGACTCGACTGATCAAGACCCTTGATTCAGGTAGTTAACTACTTCTAGTCAGCCAGGCGCTACTTCGTTAACGATTGCTTCAATATCTTCAATCGCTCCGGCGGCACCTGTTGCATTAAGAGTTAGCTCTCCGGTTAGGAAATCGAAGATGCCAGAGACTTGAGCGCTATCAGAAACTCGAGTGCCACTGAGGGCAACCTTGCCTCCTGCCAGAACATCGTAGGAACTGATTTCTAGATCGACTCGAGCACTTGCCCGCGGGGCAGTGAGTCCTATGAGCACTGTTTCAACAGGCGTGTTTCCACTAGCCGAAATCAAGGTAGTTAAGTTCTTCCCCTGAGCGTCCTTGCCTGTCATTACGACGTAGTCACCAATTGTTTGGCTGAGGGGCTGAGTCTTGATTGCAGAGACGATTTCTGTACCAATCAATGTGTTGGGGAAAACGTATGAGATTCTCCACGATGTCAGGTTGCCCATTTGGTTGTAGATGGCCAAAACTTTTGAACTAATGATGTGATAGGCGAGGGCCGCTTGAACTGAGACGCCGCCCGTGAAATTCGCACTGCTGTAGGCGGGGGTTGCGAACGTGTCTTGTGCATCATTCCAACGGTAAATACCCCTATTCACTCCATCTTGCGTACTGTAGACA
Source organism: uncultured Actinomycetes bacterium (assembly GCA_903872155.1). Lineage (GTDB taxonomy): Bacteria > Actinomycetota > Acidimicrobiia > Acidimicrobiales > Ilumatobacteraceae > Casp-actino8. The sequence goes on from CAIQJP010000008.1 coordinate 129,321, forward strand.
TCGCCATCGGGGAATACTTTGAAGAATTGCGAGGGGTTGCCAGCAGGCAACTTACGAATAACTCCAGCTGGAGTGATCATGTAGATGAAAAACCCGTACGCGTAACAATCGGTCACGGGTTGGCGAGCCTGGCCAAGAGCGGGTTGACTTTCTCCGAGGCCGATCGGTGGATTCGTCGTGGCATTTCCTGAGAAGTCGCAGACGTCGGCGTAGCCCGTGATAAAGGTCTGTCCGTTGGCACGAGTCAAGAAGTTGTAAATGCTCACGCCACGACTCGGGCTTCCATCGGCGTGGGTCGTCAAGTCGAAATCGTTCATTTGCAACAGGCTGGTTATTTCGCCAGTTGCGCGATCCCATTTGCGGAACTCCATTGAACCAGCAGGTGCAATGATCGCCGAGTAGTACACATTTCCAGCATCATCAAACTGAATCGGATCGTTAAACGAAGGACGGAAGTTGGTGTCCCAGAAGAACTGTTGGATATTCGGGTCAACACAAGTCGGCAAACCGGTGTCGGTGTCGACGCGAGCCAACAAGCAGGTCTCGGTGCCATTGTCATCAAGGTTTGCTGCTCGGTCGTACAACACGTACACCGATCCGTCGGGACTGGTCAGAGTGTGAGCGATTTTTGCCGAACCATTAACTGCTGCAGTTTCAGTTGTGCCGTCTTCATTGATCACAACCAAGTTCGACGAATCAACCTCTTGAATTCCGCGTCGACCTTCAGCAACCTGCAGTGATGCACGAGCGACCGAGTTGGCGGCAACACCTACAGCAACGGCACCAGAGAAGTCATATGCCAAAGCGTTTGGTCCGGGAGTCGGATCTTCACGCGTGTCACGGAGACGTGCCGGTGAAGCAAGCGAGGTGAAATGCGTTGAAGTGATATGGGCCGAAACATCAACAAGAATGTCGGCTTTTCCGTACACATAGATACAAACTTTTCCTGCACCAGAAACGGGTGCAATCAAACTGTTCGGAACAGTTTGGCCTGAGATGAAGTTCAACGTTGAAGTATTGGGGCGTGTGCCACATGGATAAACAGTGACATATCCGCCGAAGTCATTCGCTTCCGTCTTTACTGCAGTCACGTTCATTGCCACTGCCGAGATTCCAGCAGGAATACCAAACGTGCCAGTCACTTGCAGTTCTTTAGCGAGACCTGAACCATCAATTGTTCCGACCTTGCTTGACGAGCGCGTGTCGAGCAAACGTTCGGGCTTGCTGAGTGACGTGAGTGAACCAGTGGGGAAGTAGCCAGAGACGTCCGCCAAAATGTCGGACTTACCGTAGACGTAGAAACAGACTTTTCCGGATGCCGAGACTGGGACGATGACGCTGTTCGGAATGGTCTGTCCACTAACGAAGTTGATATTTGAAGTATTTGGGCGCTCGCCACACGGATACACGGTGACGTATCCGCCAACGTCGCTGGCTTCAGTATCAACAGCGGTGACGTTCATTGCCACAGCCGAGATCCCGGCAGGGATTCCTGCATTTCCGGTGATCTGAAGTTCCTTGGCTGTCCCGGAGCCGTCAAGTTTTCCGATTTTCTCGGTTTCGGGACGAGTATCTAAGAATCGACTATTGGCAGCACTGACAGTCGCAAACCCAGCGGCGGGCACGTAGCCGCTGACGTCAACAATGAGGTTGGCGATGCCATACACATAGAGACATACATCGCCATTCACTGACATCGGTGTGATCACACTGTTGGCCAACGTTTGGCCGCTGATGAAGTTGAGATTTGAGGCATTTGGGCGATCGCCACATGGGTACACCGTGATGTATCCACCGGTGGCAGGTGCTTGTGTTTTAACTGCAGTCACGTTCAATGCGACGGCAGATGCGTCTACGGGAATTCCGTTGGTGCCACCGACACGAATTTTGAGCGGAGCACCTGAACCGTCAAGGGCACCGACTGGAGCGCCAGTAGTTGCCGCTGGCTGCAGATTGCCCGCCGCCTGACTGCCGTTAGCAAAAGCAAAGCTGGTCGCCAATGTGAGGCCAGCGACAAGGACGTATTTCAAGGATGATTTCCGCATCTAGGCAGGCTACGGAATCAAGTGTCCTTTGGTCAATACTTTGAAGTTTTTAGTCCTTGGTTGTTGTTCACAAGCAAAAGGCGATCTGGTCTGGCGAAGTGGCAGGTTTCCTCAGTTTTTTCCGACCAGATCGTTCAGGGTGAGACGACCTTCGAGTCCGATTGGGGGGAGGACCGTCGGGTGACCAGCCCACACTTGAACATCGTCACCGGTTCGGCCGTCTGGACCCTCAGCAATCAGTTCGACAATGAGACCCGCCACGTCATCGGCTTGCATAGTCCCCGACGGCAATGGTCGGTCGCCCAACACACTCAAAAACATCGGGGTAATGGTCGCGCCCATGCCAAAAGAATTCACGCGAATCTTGTGTGGTGCCAAATCGCGAGCCCACGCATTGGTGATGCCTTTGATACCCCATTTGGACGAGTCGTATATATCGAAGTTCTTGCTGCCCACGGGCGAGCGTTGCACGTCTTTCCAGGGACACTCTTGAGCATCGGTGTGATCGAGGTGTTCGGGCCAGCCACACGTATGTATATGGTCAGTCGTAATGTTCACAATGTCGCCTCCAGTGGCGAGCATGTGAGGAATCGCGGCGCGGCCCGTGAGATACACGCCCCGCAGGTTGACGTTGATGACGTCATCAAAATCTTGAATCGCGCGATCGTACGAATCTTTCTTCGGTTGCGTGGGGCGAACGATGCCAGCATTGCTGACGACGATGTCAATTCCGCCCATTGCTCGAGCGGCATTATCGACAAAATTTTTGATCTGCATGGGCTGACTGACATCGGCGACCTCGGCATAAACAATGTCCGTCCATTGACGAAGCTCTTCGCCAACGTCAATCACGCGCGGATCTTTGTCGCAGACGCCGACAAATGTCCCGGCTTGCGCAAGGGACTTTGCTACTGCATATCCGAGCCCATTGGCGGCACCAGTAACGATTGCTTTTCGTTGCACAATTGGATTGACCATATTTGCGAGATTAGTTTGTTTAGATGGTTGTTAAATCAAAAACACCGGCGAAATCGAAAGCGTCGGCGAAACCTGAAAAACGCACTTATGTTCGTCGGACTGATATTGAAGAGCGGCTCGTTGATACCGCACTCCAGCTTTTGCTCACTCGCGACCCCGAATCATTGACGATTCGCGAAATTGCGGCACAGGCAAAAACTCATCACCGCTACATTCCCGATTATTTCGGAGGTAAAGGTCCGCTGTTTACCGAAGTCTTTCCGCGTGCCAGCGCATCGATAGTTGGCATCGTTGAGGAAGGAACTTTCAAAACCTTTCCGAGTCCTGAACTGGTCCGCATGATCCGACTCGTGAGTTGGTTGGCGGTCAACGAACCGAAATGGTTTAGTACTCGTAAAAACGGAAGGGTTCTTGAAGCGGTCACTGCGTACTACCAAAATGCTTATGGGCTGAATGACGCCAATGCTCGTCATATGGCACAAAAGTTAGTGGCCGCAGTTGTCGTGTCAGTGCTGTATCCAGAGATCGTCCGTTTTAAGCGCGATCAAACGAAAGAATTTTTGGAAAGCGACCGAGCCATTGCGCTTTTTCTTGTGAGTCAACAGAAGCCTGCGAAGTCAAAGAAATAGTGCTTCAACGATCTAAATAGTTGTTGGACCGTGGAAGATGTCGCCGTTATTGAATATGGCGACTCGGGATGGGCACGGTAAGTCAACAATCAGATTTTCAGTGAGTGTGATGAAACGCGAAGTCCAACCTTCGGGCATTCGCCGTGGCTTGATGTCACTTCGTCGTTGATTTAAATGCGATTCAACGGCTTGTGGTAACAAGGTTGTACCACCACGAAAATCATCGTTGGTATCCAAGACTTCAAGAGTTCGGCCAGCAGCGAAGAACACACGATGACTTTTGAAGACGGGTAATACGGTGACGCCTTCGAAACCCTTTTCGGGACGACCAGGACGAGCGACTAAGGCAAACACGCGATTGCCGATGTGCGTTGTTTCAACAGGGCCATCAATTTCGGCGTTGGGTGGACGGCGAAAAAATGCGGCGTCGTGCTGGCTACGACCAACTCCAGATTTCCGGAAGCCTTCGGGGACAACGAGCGCCGCGTATTCTTCGGGCGAAATGGGCTCGGTTGACAGCCACACACCAAAAGTCGCGTCATCCATCACTTCGCCATAGAACTCGCAGCCTCCAAGGGTCCAATTGGCCGACCAACTGGGGTCGCCGCCGACCAGTTTCTTCACATCGTCTGTGTTCATTTTCAATTCTTTCTAAGCGTGCATGTAGTTCAGAAGCAATTGGGCGATTTCGGGGCCATGGGTGTCTTGCAAGAAGTGGCGAGCCCCCACAATTTCATCGAATGTGGCCTGAGGAATCAGCGACGACCACTTGCGACCCCATTCGGTGACGAAAACTGGGTCTTCATTACCCCACATGAAGTGGACAGGAATTTTCAGGGCGTTAATCGTCGCAAAATTCTGTTCTTGATGAGCCGCATCGCCCGAAATCATGTCGTGAAAGGGGATGCTCATCGGAAAACGGTAGGGACCAGCGTGCCCCTCGCGACCAAGCCCCGCAAACGGAGCGTCGTATGCACGTTGAACATCGCCGGCTTCACCTTCGTACACGGGGGTCTCACCTTGTAACGCTTTGAAAACCGAATCTTGCGGAGTGATGCGCGCTGTGGCCATCGCCATGAGTCCACCGAGCGTGAATTTCTCTGGAACATTCGCTTCGAATAATCCACCAGGTGACCATTGCTGAATCCACTGTTGAATTCCTGGCGTGTATTCGTATCCATCATGATGCAGCCAAGTGTTCATGATGCAGAGTCGTGAAAATCGTTCGGGCATGTGTGCAACTTGTGCGAGACCGATTGGGCCACCCCAGTCTTGAACCATGATCGTGACATTGCGTAGATCGAGTTGTTCAACGAACTGCTTCATGTTCTTGGTGTGGCGCGCAATGTTGTACCAAGAAGCATCAAGAACTTTGTCCGATCGACCAAAGCCAATGTGATCGGGAGCGATGCAGCGGTAACCCTGAGCGACGAGTTCTTTGATGATCGTGCGATAGAGGTACGACCATGTCGGCATGCCATGCATCATCAAAACTATTGGTCCATCAGTGGGGCCTTCATCGATGTAATGCATGCGCAATCCATCAACGTCATCATCTGCAATATCGAGGTAACGCGGTTGATATGGGAAGCCCTCGAGTTCGGTGAAATTATTGTCTGGAGTGCGAAGAAAATCTGCAGATGCCATGGTTGGCTCAACTTACCCGTCGAGCATTTTTTGAAGCGAGCTTTCGGGACTTTCTGAAAATATTCGGCCTTGGTTGAGGGTTTCGGCGATTTGGTTGAGGGTTGAACAGGGATTATGCCCAACCCTCAACTCTTAGTTGATACCTAATTATGTTCAGGAAAGTTGAATAGAAATTCACCGAGCCTTTAGTCTCAAATTGTGGGTTTGAACAGGGCTTTGTCTGAAAGTAGAGATCGCTTTTCGCGTACCCACGTTTTCGCCGCCCTTTTAGTGTCCGCGACTCTGTTTTCATTCCTGCCGCTTTCGGTGAACCGTGCCAGTGCGTTGGCCGAAGCGAATACACGTTGTTCTGAATTGTTTACAAATGATGCAGCGATTCTTGCGATCGATTGTCCGAGTGCGCCAACAAATGTGAATGTGTTGCCAGCCGATCAAGGTGTTGAAGTTTCGTGGGACGCAATATCAACTGAAACTTTTGTTGATGACACGATCGCTAACACAGTCGCGCAAGATGTCAATGCGCCAACATCATTCCAAGTGAAGTTGTCACCCGGTGACATCGTCGTCAATGTTGCAGCAACTTCGCACACCGCATCGATCACCGGATTGATGAATGGAAAAGATTACGAAGTCAACGTCGTCGCAATCAACGAGTTTGGTGCGAGCGAAATTGTTGGTCCGTTATCGGTGACACCAACAAGTGGTCGCGAAGGTGTTGTTGGTCAGCTCGTCGTGCAGTACGAAGACGGAGTTGATGCAACGATGAGTGACGGCGTCGCGACGGGTTCGCAATCAGTTGACAACGTCGAGCTCACGTCATCGGCCGATCTTGGCGAGGGCCTTCATACGGTCGAACTGAGCGAGTCGGTGACCGAGGCCGAGGCTCAAGTGATCATCGATGAACTCGAAGCCGACCCTCGAATTGCCTGGGCCGAAGTTGACGGCATTTTGGCCACCGCCGATGTGTCCGACCCCGATTACTCGACCCGCCAATGGAATCTCTGGGGAGAATTCGGAATCGCCCATTCGCTTCGGGCTCCAGCATCATCGACCGCCCCGACTGATTCGTTGCCCGGGGGCGACGGGCAGGGCGTCACGGTGGCTGTCATTGACACCGGAATCACGCCTCATGCCGACATGACTCAACAAGTGCTTCAGGGTTACGACTTCGTGTCCGATCGACCCGAACTTTCGGCGGTCCGCGAGACCGAGGGCGACAAGGTGGGATTCGACGGCGACTATGTCGATCCAGAAGCCTTCGGATTAGCCGGTTGGGATAACAATCCTTCCGATCCAGGCGACTGGCGAGGCGTTGCACCCGTGCGACCCAGTAGTTGGCACGGCACGCACGTCGCCGGAATCATCGGGGCTCAGACGAACAACGGTATTGGGATTGCGGGCGTGGCTTCGGGTGCAACAATCTTGCCGATTCGAGCCTTGAGTTGGAACGGCGGTCTTTCGTCTGATGTGGCGGCAGCGATTATCTGGGCAGCGGGCGGACACATCGCTGGGGTGAATGACAATCAGAACCCTGCCCGCGTCATCAACTTGTCAATGGCGAGTCGGGCAATGTGCAGTGCAACTCTGCAAACCGCAATTGATACAGCAACCGAACTCGGCAGTGTTGTTGTGGTTGCTGCTGGAAACGCAAATAGTGATGTCCGCGATTATTCGCCGGCTAACTGCGAGCAAGTCATTTCGGTTGGGGCAACCGATGCCACTGGTGGACGGGCAATCTATTCAAACTTCGGTGACGGCGTTGACGTGTATGCGCCAGGCGGGGACCTCAACGCGAGTGGTGACCTTGGTATCTATTCACTGTCGAATGCTGGTCTTCGTGAACCAGGTAGCGAGTCTTACGCCTATCGCCAAGGCACCTCGATGGCAGCAGCCCATATTTCTGGATTGCTCGCTCGACTTATTTCTGCTCAGCCCTCGTTAACCGAAAGCGAATTACGTAGCGCTTTAAATGTCAACGACACAGGCACTGTCAGCCCAACTGAACCTTGTGTCGTTGATGCGCAGAAGACTTGTGATTCAAGCGTTGTCGAAATCGCCGCAGCGCCGTCGAGCCCAACCGGTCTTGTCCTCAACGCTGATGTGCGCGCGGTGGCAATGAAGTGGACCCCGTCGGCCGACACCACAGTCACGGGGCTGCGAGTTCAGTGGGGTACATCGGCCAGTGCTTTGACCAATCAATTCACCGTGTCCGGTCGAACAGTCGAAAGTTTTATCCATTCAGGTAACCCAGTGCGTGTTACTAACAAAGCGCTTACAGCAAACGTCGCGACAATTACCACCGATGTCGCACACGGACTCGGAGTCGGTGAGTTGGTTTTCATTAGTGGAGTTGATGCCACATTTGACGGCACCTACACAATCAAAACTACAACTGCGACCACATTCACTTACGATCGCGTTGCTGCAAACGTTGCATCGACGGCTTTAACAACTGCTGGATCTGCACAAAAGTCAAATTCATTGGCCATTGGGCAGACGTATTACTACCAAGCCGCGTTTATCTACACCGACAACACGCAGACGTGTACCACCTCGTGTGTTAGTGCGTTCTCAAGCACAGTCTCGGCGCAAACGCAGTTTTCACAGAGTTTGGTGTACTCATACACAGGCGGAGTACAGTCGTATGTTGTTCCGGCTGGTGTCACCACATTGTCGGTTGATGCGATCGGTGCTGATGGCGGAGCAACCACATTTGCTGCTGGAATAGGTGGCCGAGTTCAAGCAGTCGTTCCTGTAACGCCTGGCGAAGTTCTGTTTGTCTTCGTCGGAGGAACGAACGCCGATTCAACAGGTGGTTGGAACGGAGGTGGTGCCGGTACATCTCCAGGATTGGGCGGTGGTGGCGCATCAGATATTCGACGTGGTATCTCGATTACGAATGCTGCTTTAACAACAAATGTCGTGACTCTCACAACTTCAACTGCACACGGTTTCGCGGCAGGAAACTCGATCGTCGTTGCTGGCCTTGGGGCTCCTTTTGACGGAACGTACAGCGTCGTTGCTGCACCGAGCACAACAACTTTCACCTATTCGAAGACATCAGCAAATGTGGCGTCGGCGGCGGTAAACGGTGCGGTCATCCAAGCGCTACCAGCATCAAGTTGGGCTCGCCGTATTTTGGTCGCAGGTGGTGGCGGTGGAGCTGGTTCGCATACAAATGCCGGGAGCGCCGGAGGCTTAGTCGCGACATCAGGTGTGGCCTATGGCAGCCCTGGCGGAGTCGGTGCCACCCAGTCGACTGGTAATGCATTGGGCGTTGGCGGAATCGGCACAACAAATGCTGGTGGTGGCGGTGGTGGTTACTGGGGCGGTGGCAGTGGTGCGGCGTACACAGGTGGTGGTGGTGGCTCATCGTTTACGACAACAGGAATCTTTGGTCTGGTTCATACAAGTGGTTACGTCAACGATGTATCAAACGGTTCAATTCGACTTTCGTTGCCGCAAGTTTCAACGATGCCGACACCAACACAATTGGTAGGTACTGGTTGGTCGCGCCGAAGTGAGTTGACCTGGGCGACTCCAGGAGTCAACGACGTCACGGGTTATCGCGTGAAGTGGGGAACCGATATCGCGAACATCGTGAACCAATTTGATATTGCTGGTGGCGCAACTACATCGTTCACCCATTCGGGAACACCAATTGCAATTACCTCTAAATCAATGACTGCGACGGTTGCCACTCTGACAACATCAACCGATCACGGATTGTCAGTTGGTCAAGAAATCGCGGTGACTGGCGTTGACTCAACTTTCAACGGTACGTTCGTTGTCGCTTCGGTACCGACTACCAAGACATTCACCTATGCGCTTGCTGGAACGGCGGTTGCAGTAACTGCAGTCACTCCGACGGGCCTCGTGCAACGCACGAATAACTTGATTCTCGGACAAAATTATTACTACAAGATTGCTGCCATCTATACAGACATGACTCAGACGTGTACGACGTTCTGTCTGTCCAGTTTTACTGCGACGTCGACAGTGATCGGACGTTACGGATCAACACAGACATTTGCATTTAACGACGGAACGTACACATACAAAGTTCCGGCAGGAGTCACGCAAATTCAAGTTGATGCGCAGGGCGCGCAAGGTGGTAGCACGAGTCCTGCCAATGGCGGACTAGGTGGTCGCGTTCAAGCAAGTGTGCCAGTGACGCCGGGCGAAACTCTGTTCATTTATGTCGGCGGTGGCGGTGGAACTTTTTATCCGTACTCGTACAAAGACCCCTCGACTGGTGGCCGTAATGGTGGCGGTGCCGGAACAGGTGCCAGCAATGGCGGTGGTGGTGCAACGGATATTCGTCGAGGCTTCACTATTACCAACGCTGCATTGACGAACAATGTTGTGACCATAACGACGTCGGTGGCTCATGGATTTGCGGTGGGTAACTCGGTTGTCGTTGATGGACTTTCGGATGTCTACAACGGCACGTACACAGTGACTGCTGTAACCGCCAACACATTTAGTTACGCGAAAACAAATGCCAACGTGGGTTCTGCCACAGCTGACGGCGCAGTGTTTTATAGCAACCCGGCTCTTGGGTTATCACGCCGTATTTTGGTGGCCGGTGGTGGCGGCGGAAGTTCGACTCAATCCTCAAAAGATGGTGGCGCTGGTGGCGGACTAGTGGGCGGCAAGGGGTTAGGTAACTCGTGTCCAAGTCAATGTGGCGGTATGGGCGGCGGTCAAACCTTTGGTAGCGCGCTAGGGATCGGCGGAGTTGGCACAAATAATGCCGGCGGTGGTGGTGGTGGTTATTGGGGCGGTTACGGATCTGGGCAAGCGAATCAGCCAGGCACCGATGGCGTTGGCGGATACTCCGGCGGCGGTGGTGGTTCAAGTTGGACTGCGAACGACCTCGTCTTTGTCAAACATACGCAGGGTTATCGATCTGGTAATGGTCAACTGATAATTACTACTGCAGCCAGTTCAACGATTCCTGGGCCATCAAATCTGGCAGTGCTCGGTGGCGTGAGTCAGAACTACGTGTCGTGGACTGCTTCAAGCAATCAAGAAGCAAATGGGTATCGCATCAAGTGGGGAACATCATCGGGTGCTCTCACAAACATTATTGATGTCACGGGCGGAAGTACGAACGAGTACTTGCACACAGGTCTCACCATGGGAACTCGTTACTACTATTCGATTGCCATTATCTACACCGACTTGAACAGTGCCTGTCAGGCAATCTGTTTATCTGATTTCTCGGCAGAGGTTTCGGAAACCACACGGTTTGCGGCAGCAAACACTTTCGGGTTTACCGAAACAATTCAGTCATACAAAGTTCCTGACGGAGTGACACAAATCTTGGTTGACGCACAAGGTGGTCAGGGCGGCCAAACCGGAACTGCAATTGGTGGTTTGGGTGGTCGTGTTCAAGCAACCTTGGACGTGACTCCCGGCGAAACTTTGTTTGTGTTCGTTGGCGGCGGCGGCGGAGACAATCACCCTGCGAAATATCAAACTCCGATTACTGGCGGCTTGAACGGTGGCGGTGGTGGTACTGGCACGGGTGGCGGCGGCGGTGGAGCAACCGATATTCGTCGTGGTACCGCAGTTACTGGCGCGTCATTGACGTCGCGAGTCGCCACTCTCACCACTTCTGCAGCCCATGGACTGGCCGTGGGCAATTCATTTGTGGTTGCCAATGTCGGCACACCGTTCGACGGAACCTTCATAGCAACTGCAGTGACGACGACGACAGTGAGCTACGCGCTCGTGAATATTGACATCAACCAAACGACAGTGAACGGTGCTTTGATTCGCAATGTCACCAACGTTGGCTTAAGCAGTCGGCTTCTCGTTGCCGGCGGCGGTGGCGGAACAGGAAATACAAATAAGAATGGTGGCGCCGGTGGCGGTTTAACTGGAGGCGAAGGAGCCAGCAACTCGTGCCCCACTGGGATAAGTGGAAATTGCTCAGGATTGGGAGCGTCGCAGTATTACGGAAATGCGTTGGGTGACGGTGCTACTGCAACAGCAACTAATGCTGGTGGCGGCGGCGGCGGTTATCGCGGTGGTTACGCATCGGGTCAAAGTCCTCAGCAATGGCGTACGGCTGTCGAGGGTTATTCGGGCGGCGGTGGTGGTTCGAGTTGGACGAATTCAACTGCACGGTTCGTGACGCATACTCAAGCTTTCAAGACTGGTAATGGTGCATTAACGATTTATGCACCGCAAACAGGTTCGCTTGATCCGCCGAAAAATTTTGAGGTGTATGGATATCAGGCTCAAGTTCTATTGAACTGGACGCCATCACCAGAATCTGCAGTGACTGGATATCGAATTTCATGGGGAACGTCGCAAGGAGTCCTATCGAATTACATCAATATCCCTGGAAGGTTGACTCAGAGTTTCATTCATCATGGTGACAACTTTGCCGTCACCAATAAATCGATTACGACAAATGTGGCGACTCTGACGACTAGCTCAGCTCATGGAATCGTCGTCGGTGATGAAGTCATTGTTCAAGGAGTTGGTGCTCCATTCGATGGAACTTATGTCGCGACTACTGGAACAACTGGAACAACAATCAAGTACGCGCTCACAAACGCAAACGTGGCCGCAACGGTAGTGAGCCCAACAGGCAATGTCTCAAAGACGAAAAATCTGTCAATCAATTCGACTTACTACTACGAAATTTCGGCGTTGTATACCGACCCTTCTCGTACGTGCAACACTGCATGCGAATCGGCATCGTCAAGTCAGCGATACGCGACACCGATCTTTACTCGTGATGTCAACTTCACGTCTACCGATGGCGTACAAACATTCACGGTTCCTGACGGAGTGACATGGCTGCAATTTGACGCTGCGGGTGGATCTGGCGGCACTGGCAACACTGGTGTTGGTGGAAAAGGTGGTCGTGTCCAAGGTGCAATTCCTGTCACTCCTGGCGAAGTGTTGTACGTCTATGTTGGCGGCAAAGGTGGCGGTTCTTTAATCGTGACGCAAAATGTTGGTGGTTGGAATGGTGGCGGTAATGGAACTGCTGCGGGTCAGGGCGGCGGCGGTGGAGGTGCAACTGATATTCGCCGCAATGTTTTCGTCGTGACCGACAAAATTATCCAAGCGAGTGTCGCAACTTTGACAATGGCCCAAGCTCACGGATTCAGTATTGGTGACAAAGTAATTGTGAATGGAGTAGGCGCAGAGTTTGACGGCACGTTTACGGTGACGGCAATTAATGCGGCAAGTAAGACGTTCTCGTATGCGGTAACGACCTCATCGTACGCAGGGCGTATTACGAGTGGCACGGTGTCTGGTCCGAGTGCTTTTGCGACTGCGGCTTCGTTGGCGACTCGTGTTGTGGTCGCGGGCGGTGGCGGTGGTGGTGGTCATGTCTGGGCTGGTGGTGTTGGTGGTGGTCTCGTTGGCGGTGAAGGCGTGAGTAATAGTTGCCCAGGCCAGTGTGCTGGTTTTGGTGGTTCGCAAACGTATGGCAACGCTTTAGGTGTTGGTGGAACTGCGCAGGGTTCGGCAGTGCCGTCTTCTGGCGGCGGTGGTGGTGGTTATTGGGGTGGTTGGGCTTCGGGCGATACGCCGCAACTCGATCGCACTGGTGCCGGTGGTTATTCAGGCGGCGGTGGTGGTTCGAGCTTTACCTCGGCAAACATCTTGAGTGCGGCTGACCCACGAACGATTTCTGGTGTGGCCCACACGCAAGGTTTCAATCTCGGAAGCGGATATTTAACCCTGTCGGTTCCGACTCGCGCTTACCCAACCGGGGTTGATGCAGCAGGTTGGACCGGTTACAACTCAATCAGTTGGGATTCGGCTGATATTTCTGGTGTGACGAAGTACAAGGTGTATGGCGGGACAACGCAAAACCCAACGACACTGTTAGCAACTCTTCCTGTCGGAACTACAGCGTTCGATCACCACGGTCAAACATTTGCAGTAACGAACAAGGTATTGGCCGGCAATGTCGTGACTCTGACGACGGCAACTGCACATGGTCTCACTGTCAACTCGAATGTTGTTGTCAGCGGAATTGATCCGATGTGGGACGGCGTTCGAAAGATCACTGCCGTGACTGCGACGACATTGGCGTTTGCCTTCACTGCAGCGAACGTTGCCTCGACTCCAATATCTGCAGGCGTTGTGCAATTGCAAAACGGTTTAACTCTCGGTACTCCGTACTTCTACCGAGTCACTATTGTCACCGGCGCAATCGAGTCACAGAAATCAACTGAGGTAACGGCAACTCCAACATTTAGTACGGCACAATCTTTTGCTTCGACGGGTGTTGTACAGCAATACGTAGTTCCCGCAAATGTCACCAAGATCTTTATCGATGCACGAGGCGCCCAAGGCGCGACTGGCACTGTCGGACTTGGTGGTAACGGAGGCCGGACTCAAGGGGCTATCGACGTGACGCCTGGTGAAGTGCTGTATGTCTATGTCGGCGGCAAAGGTGGTGAATTACTGGCATCAAGTATGAACAAAGGCGGTTGGAATGGTGGCGGTAATGGAACTGCTGCAGGTCAGGGCGGCGGTGGTGGTGGTGCGACTGATATTCGTCGGAACAAGTTTGTGGTGACGAACAAGATTGTGCAGGCAAGTGTTGCGACGTTGACAACTTCGGTGACT
>CAIQJP010000009.1 GCA_903872155.1 uncultured Actinomycetes bacterium
GACGTTGACAACTTCGGTGACTCATGGTTTCAGTGTTGGTGATTCGGTGATTGTGTCTGGTGTCGGTGTTCCGTTTGACGGCACGTTTACGGTGACGGCGATTAATGCAGCAAGTAAGACGTTCTCGTATGCGGTGTCGACATTATCAATTGCTGGTTCTGCGGCAAATGGAATGGTGTCTGGTCCGAGTGCTTTTGCGACTGCGGCTTCGTTGGCGACTCGTGTTGTCGTTGCGGGCGGCGGTGGCGGTGGTGGCCATAGCTGGGCTGGTGGTGTTGGTGGTGGTCTCATTGGTGGTGAGGGTGTGAGTAATAGTTGTGGAGGGCAGTGTGCTGGTTTTGGTGGTTCGCAAACGTACGGCAACGCTTTAGGTGTTGGTGGAACTTCGGCTGGTTCGGCAGTGCCGTATTCTGGTGGTGGCGGTGGTGGTTATTGGGGTGGTTGGGCTTCGGGTGATTCGCCGCAACTCGATCGCACAGGAGCCGGTGGTTATTCAGGCGGCGGTGGCGGTTCAAGCTACGCCGCAACTGAAGTTGCTCTTCCTGTGCATACGCAGGGTTATCAGACCGGAGCAGGTTCGCTGACTTTGTCGTATTCAATTGATACAGCGTCACCGATTGTGACGGGTATTTCTTCGCCAAACCCTTCGGGTAATTACATCATCGGCGATGAAGTGTCGGTCAATCTTTCGTTCTCTGAAGCAGTTGTCGTTTCGGGTACACCAACACTCACCCTTGATGCTGGTACACGCGACGTCGTTGTCAATTATGTTTCGGGAAGTGGCTCATCGACATTGCTCTTCACATATGTGGTGGCGACAGGCGATCTGAAAAATCAACTCGACGTCAAGGCCACCGATTCGTTGGCACTCGGTGGCGGATCGCTGACCGACCGTGTGGGGAATGCTGCAGTTTTGACCTTGCCGGTGCCTGGTAGCGCGACATCGCTGGTGGGTAGTAAGTCATTGTCTATTGACGGAGTTCCGCCGCTGAAGCCAATGGTTTTGTCGGCTGCTGGCGTTGACGGAATCACCCTTGATTGGACCGACAACACCGAGTCTGACCTCAAGGAATATCGCATCTATTCCTGCTCGGGACTGGTCGCTGCAAACTGTTCGACTCCATCTGCATTCACTGTTCTGAGCAGTGTGGCCAGTGGAGTCAGTACGTTTGAACACATTGCTGTTGGTCGAGGAATTACCTATTACTACTACGTCACTGCAATCGATCTTCGAGGTAACGAAAGTCCGGCCTCAGATGTGGTCTCGTGGATCCTTCCGGTGCCAGTCATGGTTGCGACGCCGTCAGTCACTGCGGTTTCACCAACGAGCGATCTGACTCCCGAAATCACTGGAGTCGCTGATGCTGGTGCCACTGTCTATTTGTACATGGATGGAAGTTCAACGCCACTTGGTTCGGTGACGGCCGCAGGTAATGGAACGTATTCGTTCTCTCCACCGTCAAACCTTGTTTCGGGAGTGCATACATTTAGAGCTCGCGCCATTGTGAGTGGTGTCAAAACTGGTTCGTCTGGATATTCGTATGAAGCCAGTGTGCTCATTGATACAACGGCACCTACTTTCTCGAGTAACAATCGATCTGTCCCGACAACTCAAATCACCGGACTTGATACCTTGACATTCAGGTTGTCGTTCAGCGAAGCATTGAGTGGACTTGATGCATCCGACTTTGTGGTCTCTGGTACGACCGGAACCGTTTCGCGAGTTGCAATGGTGAGTGGTTCAACTGGTGACTACGACATCACGGTTTCGGGCGGCGATCTCGCTGGATACAACGGTGTCGTTGGACTTCGTTTTGTGGCTTCTCCGACAGTGACTGACATTGCTGGAAATGCCTTAGCGGGAACGACGCCAGCAACAACGGCACAGACGTACACGATGGACAACAGCAATCCACCTGTCACGATCACCAGTACTGCGCTCACACTCGGCGGAACATCAACTGCCACAATCACATTTACTCTCGGTCAACCAAGTACCGACTTTGTCTTGGGCGATATTGATGTTGTTGGTGGAACTCTGAGTGCTTTCGCTGGCTCGGGTTCGGTGTACACCGCAACGTTTACTCCAAAGTCTGGGTATTCGGGAACAGCGACAGTTTCGGTTGACGCTGGTTCGTTCTCGAATTCAAGTGGTGTCTACAACGCTTCAGGAAATCTGTCGCTCACTATTGATACGACAGCGCCAAATATTGTTTCAGTGCAATCGACAACCGCGAATGGCATGTATGCCGTTGGGGCCATCATCAACGTCACTGTCACATTTGATGAAGCAGTTTCTGTTGGTACTGGCGGGGGAGTGCCATCGTTGTTATTGGAGACTGGTGCAACCGATCGAACTGCGAGTTATGTCAGCGGTTCGGGTGCATCAATTCTGACGTTCCGTTATGTAGTTCAAGCCGGAGATCTGACGCCAGATCTTGATGTGCAGTCCGGTGCTGCTCTCGTGTTGAACGGTGGAACAATCAGAGATCTATCGGGTAATGCTGGTAACACGGCTTTGATGGCGCCGGGTGCGACTGGGTCGTTGGGCGCGAATGCTGCAATTGTGATTGACACGATTGCGCCGTCTGCGCCGACAGCCGTGTCGGCAATTGGTGTTGGTGGTGTGACAACTCTCAACAGGCTCACGGCGACAAACACTGACATGAGTGCAACGGCGACGATTGTTGCAGGCGAGGCGACAGGCGGATCGGCCACTCTCTATCTCGACGGTGTGGCCATCGCGACCGACTCGACGATTTTGGTGGGCGATACGTCGGTCTCATTCGCACTTGGAAAAACTTCGGTCGCAGATTTGCAGGCTGCGGTTGCAACTGGTGGATCATTGACCGTCAAATTGACAGACCTTGCTGGAAACATTTCCAACCCGAGCACTTCTGCTTCACTGCTCGTTGACTATGTGGTGCCGACTGTTCAATTGACGAGTTCACGGACGACTTTGATTGCCGGTCAGACCGCAACGATGACCGCGACATTGAGCGAATCAAGTGTCAACTTCACGAGTGCCGATGTCACTGTTGCGGGTGGCACGATCAGTGGTTTCACGGGTTCGGGCACGTCCTACACGTTCACATTTACCCCAACTACGAGCTCGACAATGTCAATGTCTGTTTCGGTTGCCGGTGGAGTTTTCAGCGATGCAGTTGGAAACCTCAACACCGCGAGTTCTGCGGTCACTGCGACAGTTGATACTTTGATCCCGGTTGTCTCAAGCCTTTCTTCGTCAACAGTCAATGGCGCCTATCGTGCCGGAACAACAATTGATATTGCCGTCACGCTGTCTGAAAACGTTGTTGTGAGCACGGCTGGTGGCGTACCGACATTGTTGCTAGAAACTGGTGCGACCGATCGGGCTGCGAGTTACGTGAGCGGTTCGGGCACATCAATTTTGACATTCCGTTATGTCGTTCAGGCCGGTGACACCAGCAGTGATCTTGATGCGCAGTCAACGTCGGCTCTGGTGTTGAACGGTGGAGCCATCAAAGATGTCGCCGGTAATGACGCTGTTCTTGCTGTATCAATTGCCAGCGCGACTGTATCTCTTGCATCTTCGAAAGCGATAGTGATCGATACGACTGCTCCTGCTACGCCGACAGCGTTGACAGTTGCGCCAGTTGGTGGGACAGTGGTGGCCAATACCTTGTTGGCTGCCTCAACAAACATGACCGCAACGGCAACGATGGTCGCTGGCCAAGCCACTGGTGGATCTGCTGAGTTAATTCTTGGAACAATCACGATCGCAACCGACACAACGATTTCGGCGGTTGACACATCGTTGAGCTTCAATCTGAATTTCACAACCTCGTCTCAATTGCAAGCGGCAATTGCTGCTGGTGGGCAACTGACGGTACGACTGATCGACGCGGCCGGAAACATCTCTTCGTCAAGCCAGGTAGTCACATTGACGGTCGATTATGTCAAGCCTTCGGTGACGCTGAGCGCCTCAAGTGCAAACCTAAAGATCGGACAGACCTCAACGCTGACGATCACTCTGTCGGAAGCATCCTCAACATTTACCTCAAGCGCTGTGACTGTTTCGGGCGGAACAGTTGGTACTTTCGTTGTTGTTTCACCAACTCAATACACAATTGTCTTTACGCCCACAAATGCAGCGAACGGCGGAACAGGAACATTGTCAATCGCTGGAGCCACTTTCACGGACACGGCTGGAAACACGAATAGTGCCAGTGCAAGTTTGTCAATCAACTACGACACACTTGCTCCAACGGTGCCAGTCGTCAATGGGACGTCTCCGATATTGACCAATGACGGAACACCGACTCTGTCTGGAACTGCTGAAGTTGGTTCCACAGTCACCGTGAGCGATAGTTTGACAAACCCAGCCACGCAACTTGCCTCGATAGTGGCGACAAATGGAACTTGGACTTTTGATGCAGCAACGCTGAGTGAAGGTGACCATTTCATCAGTGCGGTGGCTGTTGATGCTGCTGGCAACGCATCGGCATCATCGACTGCTAAAACGTGGAGGATTGACACCACTCCGCCCACAGTTTCGATATCAAACGTCGCTGGAAATGACGTTGTCGTTCGCTCAGAGAAGGACTCGGGTGTTTCAATTTCTGGTGCTGTTGAGAATGGTGCATCAATCACTCTGGAATTTGCAGGACTGACGAAGACCCTTTCTCCGTCAAATGGATCTTGGACATACTCCTTAACCGCTTCAGACTGGACGACGATCGGTTCAACCTCTCCGATTGTTTTCTCAGTGACCGCCACCGACGCGGCGAACAACACCGCAAGTCGCACGAGAAGCGTGACAATGAATCTGGCGAGCATTGCTGTTCCTGGTGACCCTGATCTCAATGCACTAGATGACACATCGAACAATGCAGACAACATCACAACTCAGCGAACAGTTCGGATTGAAGTTCCTCTCGTAAATAACGCGATTCCCTCGCATGAGGTTGGTCAATTGTTGGAATTGATCGATGACACGGGTTTTGTTCTGGCCTCTCGAATTCTCGATGCGATTGATGTTTCGGCTGGGACCTATCAGTTCACCCTCAGCGATCTCAATGACGACACCTACGTCGTGAAGAGTCGAGTATCTAGTCTTGGAAACTCGGCTGGATCTCTTGGTCAACTCAACTTGATCGTTGACAACCGAGTACCTGGTACACCGGGTGCGCCAAACATGACCGACGCGACCGACACCGGAATTTCAGCTCGTGACAATGTGACATCTACGTTGCGGCCGATATTCAAGGTTGCCATTGACGGGATTGAAATTTCTGGAAGCCCACTCGTCGCGGGCGACAGTATTTTGCTGCTCGGTGGTTCAACAATTGTCGAAACTCTCACATTGTCCTCCACCGATATTTCGACCGGGTTCGTTTTGCTCCAACCAAATATTGATTTGTCGGAAGGTTCGAACTCTTTGACGGCAAAGGCTCGTTCGATTGCCGGAGTCAGCGGCATTGACTCGATTGCGCTTTCTGTATTGATCGACATCACGGGTCAAATTGCTCCATCGATACCCGATCTGATTGCTGCAGACGATACGGGTGTTTCGTCGAGCGACAACACCACTTCAATTGTTCAGCCCAGGCTGTCAGTTCTCTTGTCGGGGTTGGGCGTCGTTGCGAATGACAGAGTGCAGTTGCTTGACAGTTCGCTGCAAGTTATTGGATCTGTGACAGTTTCGAGTGTGGACGTTGCAAATGGGTATGTCTATGTAACTCCCATCGGTGTCCTGTCTGATGGGTCTCAAGTATTGAAGGTGCGGGTCCTTGATCGGGCAGGGAATATCGGTCAAGTATCTCCGGGCGTCACATTGAAGATTGTGACGAGTGTGCCGAATGCAACCGAGCCAACGATGCAGACATCTTCAGATTCAGGTCGATCTACTTCTGACCGCATCACTTCGCGCACGACGCCGACATTTGTTGGAACGGGAACAAGTGGCGACACCGTGCAATTGTTTGACGGACTTCAGTTAATCGGAACCGGTCAAGTGGTCAGTGGTAACTGGTCAATAACGGTTTCAGCACTCGCAGATAACTCATATACCCTTCGCGCATTGGTGACTGATAGTGCTGGTAATGCGAGCAGCTTCAGTGCGGGCTTGGGTGTCACGATTGATACATCTCGTCCGATTGCTCCGGTCATCACTGGAACGAATTTGCTGAAGAGTACGGCCACTCCGACAATTTCGGGAACCGCAGAGGCCTTATCTGTTGTGAGTTTGTACGAGGGACTGCACTTAATTGGCACAACGACTACAGACGGCGCCGGCAACTGGACCTTGACAACCTCGTCTCTGGTAGATGGCAGTTATTCACTCAAGGCATCTGCAACAGACGTTGCTGGTAACAGCAGCACCGATTCAACAACTGCAACTCTGGTAGTTGACACGGTCATTCCGAATGCTCCGACAATTAATCCGATCACGACCTTCGCATTGACTCAACCTCTCGCTGGTACTGGGGAGGCAGAGGCAACCCTGAATGTCTATGACGGAACTGTTCTCATTGGTTCAACGACAGTAGGAGCGGGAGGTTCATGGACCTTGACGACTGCCACATTGTCGAATTCATCGCACACATTTACCGCAGTACAGGTTGATGCGGTGGGCAACATGAGTGTCGCCTCATCGCCTGCACGAACGATCCCGGCTATTCAACTCTCGGCGCTCTATGGAGCGAATGGCCTGGATGATGATGGCATCGCTGCGACAGCCTCGCAGTATGGCGCTGGTGGAATCACGGCAATCGACAATGTTGCTAAAGCAAACCTGATCAACGACGTGATTGACAAACTTGCGTCAACGGCCGTTGATACGCAAGCAGAAATTATCGCTCTCGCTGTTGTCGTCAAGAAGATCTTTGAAACCGCGGCCGGTGGAAATTCGGTTCCGGCGTTAACTCCTGAAGATTTTGCGCTTCTAGGTATCACTGGAGTCGATCAGGACAGTTTGTCTTCGGTCATTTCAGCGATCGCCGGTTCTGCAGACAACGGCAGCGGTGTAGATTCTCTGGCCGAACTCAGCGCTGTGGTTGATGCAGCAGTGGCTGCACAACGTGCTGCGTTTGCAGTCATCTCGGTTTACGATGGAACCAATACAGTTCCAGCTGAAGCAGATTTTGCTTCCGTTTCAGTGACGGGCGTCAATCAAACAAATCTCACGTCAATCAACACTGTTCTTGAAGTTCTGAATGCATCTGCAACCGATTCGCGTAGTGAAGTTCAGGCGATTGTTGATACTTATACAACTATTTTGAACGGTGCCGATGGAACCTCAAATAGTGCAATTTCATTGACGTTTACTCAGTATCGAGCCCTTGGATTAACCGCCATTACGACCTCTGCCCAAGCAAGTCTTCTGAGTTCAATTCTTGATGCCCGCGCCAGGAACGACGTTGACACGTATGTCGAACTGCAAGCAATCGCCAGTGTTGTAGCTCGTTTGGCAGCTATCGCTGCTGGTGGAGTTGCTTCACCAGCATTGACGCCTGAAGATTTCGCCCTCATCGGCATTGCTGGTGTCACGAATTCAAACCTTGCTGCGGTCATTGCGGCGATCGCTGCGACCACAGATAATGGTTCAGGAATTGACAGCCTCGCCAAGTTGCAAGCGAATGTTGATGCTGGTATTTCTGCAGCACGCGGTGCTTCACTAGCAATCATTTCCAATTACTCAGGCAGCAATACTGCCCCTGGCCTCAGTGACTTTGAAAATATCGGTGTGACTGGGGTGGACTCATTAAACATCGCAGCGGTCAATACGTTTATTGCATACAAGTCTGCGACCGACACCGATTCGCAAGCCGAAGTGCAGGCACTTGTTGACGCATACGCCAAGGTTGTTGCGTTGGCTAACGGTGCCGCAGACGGCGGAGTGCCGTTAACGGCCGCTGAGTTCTCATCGCTCGGATTACCCGCTGTAGATACCCCTGCAGAAGTGAATCTGCTCAATGAACTCATTGACATTCGCCCGACATCGGCGGTTGATAGTTATCAAGAGATTGCGGCATTGGCTTCAATAGTCACTCGATTCATTGGTGAAGCCGGTGGAACTGCCGCTGTACCAGCGCTCACGCCCGCAGATTTTGCTGCCCTCGGATTGAGCGGAGTTACTGACGCAAATCTTGCGGAGGTTCTTGCGGCCATCCGAGCGAGCGGTGCCGACGGATCGGGAATTGATTCTTTGTCGGAGTTGCGCTCACTCGTTGATGGTGCCGTGGCGCAGTCGCGTCTCGATGCGATTGATCGAATCAGTAGGTATGACGGCACTGGTGCGACAGTGACGCCAACTCTTAATGATTTTGCAAATGCCGGAGTCAACGGAGTGACCTCCAATAATTTGACGTCAATCAATTCGGCATTTGCCGCGATTGGTATATCTGATTCGGATGCAACGAGCGAGATTCAGGACGTCGTTTCGGGTTACGTGGCGATTCTGAACGGTGCTGATGGCGTCAGTGACAATGACACTGTTTTGACCCAGGGTCAATACGTGGCGATGGGACTGACACGCATTGATACAGCCGCTAAGTCTGGTTTGTTGAATGAAATCTTTGACAAGTTCGTCGTGGCGAAAGTTGATACCTATCCCGAGCTTCAAGCCGCGGCTGATGTTGTAGCCGACATCTTCCTTGTGGCCATTGGTGGACAGCCTCAAACAGCACTGTCGATTGAAAGACTTGCGTCAATTGGAATTACCGGCGTTACTACCGAGAACCTGGCGCTGATTGTTCAGGCAATTGCCAACTCGGCAGATGACACAACCGGTGTTGATGCTCTGAGCGAAATTCAAGCGATTGTGAATCAAGTGCGAACTGATCAGGCCAATGCACTTGGTGTGATCAGTGGTTACGACGGCACCAATACCGTCCCTTCGTTGAACACATTTGCGAGTGCCGGAATTATTGGTGTTGACGCTTCAAATATCGGCATTATCAATCAATTCTTGGCAGTTATGTCTGCAACTTCTACTGATTCAGTCGCTGAGGTGCAGGCCCTTGTGGATTCTGTATTGAAGTTGATGATCTGTGCCGATGGCACGGCCAATAGCAATTGCACTTTTACGGCTGCTGAATTCCAAGCCATGGGTTATACCGACATTGATACACAAGAAGAAGTCGACGCACTTAACGCCGATTTGGATGTTCTTGACTTAACGCCTAATGAGGAGTCGCGAAAGACTGCCGAGGTGGTGAGTGCGGTCGTTGAGCGCTTCCGTCCTCGACCGGTGTCGCCGCCTGCACCTGCGCCGGTCGTGCCTGCACCGGTGACGCCTGAGCCGATCGTGCCTGCGCCGGCACCAGTAGTGCCGGTCGCTCCTGTACCGGTCGCGCTTGCACCGGTCGCTTCTGCACCGGTGTCAACGACTCCGGAGGTCTCGGCGCCGTCGACAACAGTTCCAGAAACCACTGTTCCACCTAGCCCAACTACGACGACAACGTTGCCAACTCTGGAATTGCTGCCAGGTAGTAATGGCGTGAAAACAGCACCCGATCAAGCGGTTGTGGTGATTGACGGTGTTGTGATTGATCTCATAGTGACGATTAATGATGACGGTTCGGCAACCATTGAATATCCGAGTCGTTTTGTCGTGCGGATTATCCCAATCAACCCCAACGATGGCGTTGTCTTAACTGACGGCGCATCGGGTCTGCGTGTCTATCGTGATCGAACAGTCTCGATTCAGGGTGAAGGGTTCGCAGCTGAAACAGAAGTTGAAGTGTGGATTAACTCAACGCCATTCAAACTCGGCACTGTGGTCACTGATTCGGCTGGCGTATTCAGTAAGACCTTTGATGTACCACCGGGAATTGAATTAGGCGAGCACACCTTGACCCTGAGTGGAAATCTAGAAGACGGATCACTTGGTCGGGCTTCAATCGGACTTGTTGTCGTTGATGTAGACGCTGTTATTCCTCCGCCTACTGACGATGGTTCAAGTAGCGATGGTGGATCAACGACGGGCGGAGACGGAACTGGTGACAGCGGTGCCGTTGCTAACAATCCAGGAGGCGAGCCATACGATCCGAAGTCTGAACCAAAGTCTGTAATTGGATTGTTGGGTGACATGGCTGGTCTCATGGCATTAGCTGGCATAGCAATTGCTGGACGTCGACGTGAAGAAAAGTCAGATGACGATGGAAGTGATGACTCGGGATCGGGCAAGCGCGGTTCGGGCGACATTTCTGATGTTGCAGTGAAACATCACTCGGTAGCAACAGATTCTGACGATGACATTCTTCGCATGCCAAAAAGTTCAATGCTTGATCGGATCGTTAAGGCGCTGCCTCTCAAAGTTGCTCGGTTCTCGCCGATGGTTGGGCGTGTGAGCACTGATGGCACATATCTACGATCACTATTCGGTTTGCTGTGGATCGCCATGCCTGTGCTCGGAGTTATCGCCGGAATCGGATCGGCAATCAGCACTGATTTCAATGCAGTGATGCCATCGTTCGCATGGTTGATTTTGATCGTAGTGATCGGCACCTTTGATGCACTCGCGGGATTTATGGCGGCCTCTATATTCGCACTCTTGATTGTCCTCGGGGGAGGAATCACTTCAACGGATTCAATTCGAGGACTCTTAGGAATTTGGGTATTCAGCTTTGCTGTTCCTATGTTGGCAAGTGCTTCACGACCATTCCGACGTAAAGATGCTCAAGGCCTTGCTGGTATTTGGGATCGATCGGCCGACTTCATCATGATTGTGTTGTTTGGTGCATGGGCCGCCGGATCGATGTTTGGAGCCCTTCCTGGATTGACCGGATTCCGTCCGTCTTACGCAGGTGATGTATCGCGTATTCAGATCATTGTGTTGATCGTGTTGATCTTGCGATATGTACTCGAGAATGTTTCGGTCATTTTGACTCCTGGGCGAATGCTTGAACTATCTCATGCACAATTGCCAGACCCAAGTGGTGCGCAAGTGTTTATCTCTGCATTGTTCCGCACTGCATCATTTGTATTCGTTGCAGTGGTCTTTATTGGTAACAACTGGGCACTCTGGACAGGGGCTGCTCTGTACCTGTTGCCGAAACTAGTAACAATCGTCGATGACAACTTGCCGAACAGCGAAGCGTTGCATCGCTATTTGCCTCGTGGAATTTTGAAAGTGACATTCATGATGCTTGTCGCACGTTGGTGGGGTCAGTTGTTGACTTCGAATATTGATGATGCTGAGAAGATGTTGACGTTTGGTTTTGTCTTCCTTGGAATGCCCGGGTTCATCACAACGGTTCTTGGATGGTTTGGTCGATCAAGTAGTCAACCTTGGAAACAAAACTGGTTCACGCGAATCGGTGGACTAATTCTGCTAATCGTCGGTTTCCTGATTGTTCGTGGTGTGTAGCTCGGTTAGAGAAAACGCTTGATTTCATTGAGTAATTTGGATGATTGACCAGTAATCGGTGACTTTGATTGATCGGCGTGTCGTTCTTTGAAAACTCGACGTATGCCTTCGCGCCAAGAAACTTTGCACGGACCGGTGATTGAAAGTCTTTTGCTGACATCGGCAATTGAGCCACGCAAACTGTTGGGTATTTCAACAACGCGAACATCTGGAGCATGTCCAGTGAGTTCACCCATGTACGCGCACCATTCATGAACCGAAGGTGTTTCGTCGCCACCCCAATTGACAATCGTGGCGGGAACGCTTGCTGCATCAAGTAGCGATTCGACTTGATCGTTGATGTCGTCCTGATGAATGAGGCTGTAGCGACACGGATCCCAACGAGCAACGACTGGTTTGTCGGCGACAACCCAATCAAGGTGATAGGTCGGCAAGCCGCCGTTAGGCCCGTATGACGCGTTCATGCGAGCGATGGTGATGGGCAAGTTGTAGGCGCGAGCGCAATAACGTGACACGGCCTCTTCGGCAATCTTCGAAATTGAATAGGTGGGGGACATGATGTAGTTGACATCACCCAGCGGGTCGTTCTCATTGAAAGCATGCAGTGCATCATCAACTGGTTTGTAGACCGAGTGCGTCGACATGACGAGAGCAGCCTTGGCCTTTCGACAATGCTGTAGTAACAAGCCAGTGCCTTCGGCATTCACGGTGAGGGCGTGGTTGTAATCGAGCCCCTCGGTTTTGAAGGCTGCAAGGTGGATCACGTAGTCAAAGTCGTCGGGAAGCGATGAGTAATCGCCTGACGACAAGTCGATTGATTGAGTGGTGACGTCGAGGGATTCAAGTTGTTCGCGCGAGCCTGGTTCGTTGAATCGAGCGACGCCCCAGACATCGTTATGAGGAGCGAGAAACTGTACGAGGGGGAGTCCGATCTGCCCTGACGGACCAGTCACAAGGATCTTTTTGTCGGTCAACATCTGTATCAGTCAACCACAAATCGAACGGTGCTTTAGTGTGGGAGGTGCGAAGGAGTTTTTGAATGATTGAGATATTTGCTGACGTTTGGTGCCCATTTGCGTATGTGGGTATTCGTCGGGTTTTTCAATACCGCGACGAGATCAAGCGAAATGACGTGCCGATCATTGTGCGGTCATGGCCTCTTGAGTTAGTGAACGATGCTCCCATGGCGCAGGCGAAGGCTCTCGGAAACTGTGACGCGCTTCGTCGGCAAATCGCCGGCGATCAGTTTGCTAATACTGAACTGAACAATTTCCCTTCGACGACCCTTGATGCACTCACTCTGATTGCTCAGGCGTATGAACAAGATGTGTCTGCTGGAGAAAAGGCGAGCATCGTTGTTCGAGAGGCGATATTTGAGATTGGTAACGATGTGGCTGATCATTCGGTATTGCAAGGCCTTGCTGCGAATCTTGGCGTTTCATATGTTCGAGACGGCGACCACACCTTGGTCCGTCGCGACTGGGAAGAAGGTAAGACTCGCGGGGTAGTCGGTTCGCCACATTTCTTCAACGGCTCAGTGGGTGTGTTTTGCCCATCGTTGCAACTCACCCGAACCGAAGACAGCGGACTGATCATCCAGGCCAATGCGGAGAAGCTCGCTGCTTTTCTCACCTCTTGCTTTTAAAATTCTAAGTGATTGAAAGCTCTCGGGTTTCAGGGTTGAGTTTGAGTTTCCAGCCGCCTTCGTGAGCGGCGTGGTGATGCCTTGAGCACAGCGGAACCATGTTGTTGAGATCGGTCGCTCCACCATTTTCCCAGTAGTCAATGTGGTGCACGTTGCAGTGATCAAAAATCACTTCACAATCCGGAATTGCACAGGTTGGATAGATCGCTTCAAGTGCTCGTCGTTGATGCACCGTCGCTAACCGTTTTGATCGGCCGACATCGATCGGTACGGATCGTCCATCAAGAACAACCGGCAGAATTTCTGCTTCACAAGCCAATCGGCGCACCGTTTCAACCGGTAAATCGGCTCCGAGAGCAGTTCGGCAGGTGGCGCCAGCATGCAAACCGTGCTGCAAGGTCTCTAGATCAACGTGAACAACGATCTCGGCACGAGCCGAGAGGTCAGACACTGATTCGCTGGCACCGTTGACCAACGCGATCAAGGCTTGGGCTTGGCGATGATCGTTTGGTTCGATCCATGGCATCACTTCAACGGGAACTTCTTTGTCTCCCGAGTGAAACATGTTCTCGACCAGTCGGCCGATCTTTGATTTCAAGATAGATGCGCTGATCGGATCGAATTTTCCGCTCACCGATAAACAACCGTCAGCCTCAGTACGCATTTTGAAGAACGTCTCACGCTTCTGGCGCTCAAAGGTTGAGAGACCATCATCGGTGACAACAGATTTCGCGGTCTCGGTCACCAAGTGGCTGAATTCAGATGCCGTCATCGTGGTTGACGCTTCGACCAGTTCGGGAAGATGAGCCATGAATGCTTCTCGTTCAGCCCCGGCGATCTTGAGTCCACGACCTAATGCGTCAACATGAGCGGCAGTCGTGCTACCAGACGCCAACACTGCACCCATCTCAGGTGCAACTTCAGTGACGAGTCCTCGTGAAACAACTTCTCGAGCCTCACGAGAAGTGAGACCGCCATGAGCAACCAGTTCACGCTCAGGAATCACAAACGTTGGTGCAACTGGGTCGTGCATCAACGAAATCATGCGAGCGTTCGCTTCAAGCATTTGCGCATCAAGCTTGGCTTGACGAACTCGAATGTCGGCCATGAAGGCGCGTAGTTCAGCGATATTCATTTCGCTGATCGCGACCTTTGCTGGCCCACTCCACTCGAACAGAAACTTCAAAACAACCCCAATTTCATTGCTTATTTAGATAGTTTTACGCTACGAACGTATGTTCTAAAGATACAAGAGGGGTGTTGCAAAGTCAACGCAGCAAACAACAAATTTCGAAAAAATATTTGGCAGTATTGAGATATGCAATTTTTGATCTCAGTCATCGATGACCTCACTGCTTCGGGCACTCCTGAAGAAATGGAAGCGATCGATATTTTCAACGACAAGTTGCGAGCGAATGGTCATTGGGTATTCGCTGGCGGACTCGCCGCACCGCAGAACGCGATGGTGATTGATAATCGCAACGGAGCAAACCTCACGACCGGTCAACCACTTTTCGCGGCGAAAGAGAACTTCAGTGGTTGCTGGATTATCAACGCGCCAGATATTGAGACCGCACGTGCTCTTGCCTATGAAGGTTCGAAAAGTTGCAACCGTAAAGTTGAACTACGGCCATTCTTGGGATAAACAGAAATCATGGCTGAGAAAGTGACAGGACCGGCGTCGTATTTTCCTTCAATTGAAAAGAAGTACGGCAAGCCCATTGAACATTGGATGAAAGAGCTCAAGAAAGTTGCCAAACTTGCCCACATGGAGCAGGTTGCTCATCTCAAAGAAAAGTTTGAAATGGGACATGGTCATGCCAACGCAATCGTTGCGGTTTTCCGCAAAGAAAACGGGCTATAAATCCAGGCTGGCTATTTGGCGTGAACGGCTTTCAAGGCTTCGCTCCGGCTCCTAAATTCGTCTTCGCTAATTTCACCCTTTGCCAAGCGCTCATTCAGAATGTTCTGAGCTGATTGAGCAGAAGGAATCGCAGATACATGACTCGAGCTGTGTCGATTTCGCGACAAAATCGCCCACACGAATAAGGCAACCAAAATCACCATTGCGAGCATCATCAAGATGTGTCCGCCGCGAAATCCGTGGTCGTAATGATCGTTCCAATTGTGCATGATGCACCTCCGAACTGGACGGTACGACGCCAAGGTAAGGGCAATGTGAGAATTACACTTGAATAGAGAAGTGTTGATCGCAGTGACTAGGGGAAACCAACATGAATTCTGAACTAACTGACCACGATGCCATTCGCCAAGTCGCAGCCCGATACGCGCGCGGTGTTGACCGCCTTGATGCCGATCTCATGAAGTCGGCATATTGGCCAGAGGCAACTGACGACCATGGAGTGTTCGTCGGTAACGCGATGGTGTTTTGTGAACGGGTTGTTGCAACGCATCAGCGATTTACCGGCACCATGCATTGCAACATGAACCATGCGATCGAGGTGAACGGAGATACAGCATCAGGCGAGATCTATAACGTCACGTATCTATTCCGTGAAGATGGCGACGTTCATTACATCGATACTTGGTTTGGGCGATACCTCGATCAATACGAGAAGCGTGCCGGTGAATGGCGAATTCTCGAGCGTATTTGTGTTCACGAGAACACCATGAGCCAAGTAGTTGACGCGCATATGCCCATCGATGCACCCAAGTTTCGTCACGGAAGTGCTGACCGCGGCACAAATACTCCACTTGGGCATTGATCTACGGGTGTCGCGCGATTTGATCAAGAACCTGGGCGACACGAATTGAATCAGCGCTCGAGACCATCCAGCCTTCGTCTCCATCAATGACTCGACTGACATTCTCAACCATTTCGATAAATGCATTCGTTGCTGCGAATTCTTCAACCGCATCGTTGATTCGCAAAGAACATGTTTCATTCCAAGTGGTGAATGACTCACCGGCTTCGGTACTGACCTGACCGAGCGAGCCCCGAACAATGAATTGTTGTTGGCTGGGTAGAGCAAAAGAACTCACTGCGTGGGCTGTCACCGAGTTCTTGATACGAACCGAAACATCAGTGGTCAGATCGATACCTGTGGGTCCGACCACACGCGAAAGTTCACTAATTTCTAGGGCAGTTGCACCTGCGATGAGGGCAACCCAGGCGTGAGCCTGATAACAACCGACGTCAAGTAACGCTCCGCCACCCATGGCAGGATTCAAGCGATAGTTGTCGGTCATCTCTGACGTGAATGTGAACGCAGTTTCGATGTGCTCAATGGCGCCGATTGCTCCGCTGGCGACTACTTCAACCATGCGAGCGAACCGAGGATGCCATCGGCCCCACACTGCTTCAACAAGAAGTCGATCATGACGTGAAGCGCACTCAAACATTGCTTCTGTCTCGGTTGCATTGAGTCCCAGTGGTTTTTCGCAGAGAACGTGTTTGCCGGCTTCAAGCGACTTCGTGACCCATTCAAGATGTTGACTATTCGACAAACTGATATACACCGCATCAACGCGTTAATCAGCCAACAGGTCGTCGTATGTTGTGTGGACTCGTTCTGGTTCAAGAGTCGCTGACCGCTGCTCGTCGCGGCTGGCGACGGTGTATAAGTTTGCTCCCCGAGATGCGTGAACAGCGGGGGCTAGGCCACGACTGGCAACAAAACCAGCGCCCAGAAACCCCCAGTTCACTGTCACTTGTTATGACCGCCGAATCGCGGGCACAACCGGCATGGCATTTTGCACGGCCGATTGTTCGGCGGCCTGCATAATTGCAACGACATTTCGCGATTGCAATGCATTGACTTCCATCGGTGTTCCATTGTTGATCAATTCCACGATGGAACGATGGAATTCGTGAGGCGCTAGTGGCTGCAAAGGCGCAACGCGTGAGGTGCCATCGGTGCGATGCACCGTCAGAATCGCGGGCAGGTCGGCAACCGCTGGTTCGCCAGCCGGATCCCAATCGCCAATGATTGCTCCCTGTGTGCCCAACACGTAAAACTTGGGTTTTCGAGCTGCGGCAAGATCGGAATGAACAAAGGTCGCTTGTTTGCCGGTTGTGAATGTGACCGTGACGTGTGCGTGATCGGCATTCGTCGCGTGAGTCCAGACACGTTTGTGGTTTTGTCCACTCACGTGAGCGACATCATCAGGAATGATGTTCAGAATCTGATCGAGGAAATGACTGCCCCAGTCAAAAATTGCGCCACCCGAGACCTCGGCATTTGAGTGCCAGTAATCGCACGGCCGTGAATATCCGCCAACAAAGCTGTCGTAGTGATAGACATCGCCGATTTCTCCGGAACGAATGATCTCGCGCATGGTGACAAAGTCATCATCAAATCGGCGGTTCTGATACACC
>CAIQJP010000010.1 GCA_903872155.1 uncultured Actinomycetes bacterium
CATGATTCTCAAACCCGGAGCCCGTTTGATCAGCGCCGTATGTACTGCTGAATTGATGACTGTCAAGGCACCCAAGATTGATCTTGAAGTGACGATTGGTGGGTCCGCAACAATTGCCTCGGCGGCGGCACGCGATGGGTCAGCCTCGGTCGTGGCAGGTCATGACGGCGGAACCTTGATGGGGAAGCGTTATGTCGACGAGGCCGACACGATCGAACTGCTGTGCACCAAGGCTGGTGCCGGAGCAGTTGCAGTCAACGGAGAATTGTTGCAGTTGAAAGAAGCAAAGGCCCTGCCAGCAAGCGACTAATGCGGCGTGTCGCGTGGTTGCACCTTGGTGCACATCGCAATGTGGCACGATAGGGAGATGAAAATTTCTCGTTACCCGTTTTTGATGTCTTCTGCTGTTTTGCTTGGAGTCGCAGGTTTGTCGGCATGTTCAAGTAACGACGGAGCCTCCTCGGTTTCACAGGCCCCTTCAACAGAAGCTTCGTCAGCAACTCCAACTGATCCTGTAAATAGCACAGCACCAACGAGTACCGCTAGTAAGGAGTCTCCTGAAACTGGAACGCCGGCTACAGAATCGGTCACGATTGAAGTTGATGCAGATAGTGGAATCGCCGATGATGCCTCGGTAGTTGTCGGGACACCAGTCACGATTCATGTGATCTCTGAAGTTGAAGAAGAATTCCACTTACATGGTTACGACATTGAACTAGCGGGTGATGATGTGACTTTTGAATTTGTGGCCGACAAATTGGGTGACTTTGAACTTGAATCACATGACACTGGTGAAGTGTTACTGAATTTGTCAGTCGTTGCCGACTGACAAATTCAACAGCACTATTTCGCTATGAGTTGACGCTTACTTCTGGCGGCACGGCTGGCCGCGGAGCGAACCGCATGCCGCAACTCCGACAGGTACATCGAGGTTGGGCACGACTGAAAGTGCAATCGACGAAGGGTGTTCGGCGTCGTGCCAAATGGTGACCTTCTCGCCTGTACTAATTGAGCGGAACTTCCACTCGCCACGGTTGCCGCCTGGGGCGTCAACCGTGATGCGAATTTGTGAGCCTGCACGGAACGGGTGAGCGACTGGGAACATTTCGACGCGTACTGCAACTGGTTCGCCGGGGGTTAAGGGTTGGGCGTCAGCTTCAAAATGTGTATGAGCTGGTTGCAGTTCGGTGCTACTAGCTTCGTCGAGGGCACGATGGCTTGCGCGCAACCATCCGCTTTGTACGTAGGTTTCCGACCCGTCAGGGCGAATTTCGCTGATGGTGACTTCGAGGTCGGTGTCAGTTGCATCTGATGAAATCCACAAGTCGGCAGAACCTGGACCGACGACAACGGTGTCTTCGGCGAGTGGAGCTGATGTGAATACTGCGGCCGTTCCTTCGGGGTTGCGGACCCAATTCCACTGAACGTCGGCGTTCCAAATGCTGCCTTCGCCATCGAAGAAAGTTTCAGGTGTGGCACTTGGGTCGGCGGTGTATGCGGTGCTTCCAGTTTGAGCAACATCGGTCCCCAGAGTTCCGTTATCTCCGAAGTTGTAACGAATGGTTTGTGCTTCCGGAATTGGCCAAGCAGAAAAGTCTGCACGCCAACGATTGAGCGGAGTGCCTGGAGCCTGTCCATCGGCAGCACCTTCTTCAAAAAGGACTCGAATCGGTTCTTCGGACTCGAATGTTTTCAAGGCCTCTTCGTAAGTTTTTCCAACGAAACGATTCTCTTGAACAATTGGAGTCGCGACTCCAAAAATTGAAGGAGTCAAAACCATGGCAATCACGCTGGCAGCAGTGAGATCGGGAACTTTTTTCGCGACGTAGAGACTAAGGAACTCTGCGTAACGTGGGAACACCGCTGGACCAAGTGACTCGGTGTGTAAACCATTCACCAACGTGGTGTACACGTGGGGTGAACTGGTGAATTTATTAATGAACGCGGGGAAGTGGCCGCCGGTCTGTTCGTCCTGCCATGCTCCTGCCAAGAACACCGGAACGTTGATTTTTCCGACAAGTAGCGACGGATTAATCTCGTCACCAACTTCACTGCTGTAGTACTGGTTGGCATCAATCTCTGACACGAGGTCGGGGTTTTGTAAACGCAGTTTCTGATTATCAGCACAAATCTTGTCACCAGAATCTGCCATTTTCTTCGACCAGTCCTGACCGTAGATCGCGGCGCTGTCCATACGTTCTTGAGTCCACTTGACTGCAAAGCCGGTGTTCAAAATCCCACCGGGGTACAACGTGCTGCGGTAGCTGTCATCAATCACCGATAGAGGAGTAATTGCAGCCAAGCTTGGCGGTTGGGTAGATGCGACAAACAGCTGGCTAATACCTGGGTAGCTAATGCCAACCATGCCGACCTTGTTGTTGAGAACCCAAGGCTGGGCAGCGACGGCTTCAATCGCGTCATAGCCATCGAGTAGTTGCGATTCTTCAAAGAACCGATATGAGCCACCCGAACAACCAGTACCACGCATGTTGACAGCAACGTAGGCGAAGCCCATGTTGGTGTAGATCTGACCAAAAGTTGTTTCATCAGGATTACTTGGTGCATAGCCCGAGTACTCAATGACGGTTGGATATGGACCATCTTCAACTTTTCCAGGAAGCAACACATTGATCGAAAGCGTGGTGCCATCGCGAGTTGTTAAGTATCCAAAACCAGGAGCAGGAAGTTCTTGGTCGGCATAAAAGCTTTGGTCGGGAATAAACGTGGCGTCGTAGACAACTACTTCGGCGCTGGCAGCTGACATGTCGGCGTTCACAACTTTGTACAAACCGACATCAAGTTTGCGAGCCAAGAATGAACCCTGCTCGTCTGTAGTTCCTTCGGCAGCAATCGTGCCGTCTTGGGCTTGAATCTGCAGATCTGTGCCGGGTTCGGCATCGATGACCGCAATTTGATGGGCGCCTGGACGGACCGTATAAGTGGCGAGTGGAAGTGGGGCCAGCGTCGTTGTCGCAACGGTGGTTGGCGCATCGGTGGTGGCCGAATTGCTATCGCTAGAACAGGCAACGAGGGTAATGACCGTGGCAAATGCGACGGATGTAGCGAATAAACGACGAACGGTGAATGACATTGGTTCCTCTCCAGGTAACTCATTCGACCTTAGAGGGTCAATATCGGGCACAATGGTGTCGTGGCTCAAGAAAAGATCGTTACCCCAGACCGCAACTTGATGATTGGCGATGTTGGCCGACTTGTAGAAATTGAGTCACCATCGTTTGATATTGAGGCGCTCACTAAGAGTGCGCATGAATTGGCTTTAATACTTGAACAACGATTGGGCTCGAAAGCAACAATCGTTGAATGTGTTGCTGGTCCGCATGTGCATTGGGTTGGCGGCGGAACTCCAAAAGTTCTCATTGTTGGTCACCATGACACGGTGTTTCCGAAAGGAGCGCTGGCCGCTCGGCCATTTACGGTTGATGGAGACAAAGCAACAGGCCCAGGAATTTTTGATATGAAGGCCGGGATTGTGCAAGCGATTCACGGCGTTGCGGCACTCGCTGACAAATCAGGTGTTGAGATTTTGATCACTTCCGATGAAGAAGTTGGTTCGGTGCACTCGCGCGATTTGATTATTGAACGAGCAAAGGCTTGCGGTGCCGTTTTGGTCTTAGAACCAAGTGCCGATGGCGGTGCTTTAAAGACGGCGCGCAAGGGGACCGGCACGTTTGAATTGCATGTTCATGGCCGAGCATCTCACGCGGGTCTTGAACCTGAAAAAGGTGTGAACGCACTCGTTGAGGCATCATCACAAATTCTTCGAATCAATACGTTCGGAAACGCCGAACTTGGAACAACTGTGACTCCAACGGTTGCGGCAGTTGGGACGGCTGACAATGTGGTGCCGGCACTTGCGAAGATTTCAATTGATGTGCGCGTTGTTGAATCGGCCGAACGCGAACGAGTCGACAGTCTGATGAATTCGCTGGTCGTTGAAAATCCGCAAGCGCGACTCGAAATCAAGGGTGGCTTTAATCGCCCGCCGATGCCCCTGACGGCGTCAACGTGGTTATTCCCGATGGCCGTTGAAGTGGCGCGAGAACTGGGCTTGCCCGAGTTGGAAGGCGTGGCTGTAGGCGGTGGCTCTGACGGCAACTTCACTGCTGCTGCTGGTGTGGCGACGCTCGATGGACTCGGCGCCGTTGGTGGAGGAGCACATGCTGATCACGAGTGGATTGATGTGAGTCAAATGCCGAGCCGAGCAGTGCTGATCGCCGGCCTTGTCTCCCGCCTCCAACAAAACCGGCAATAACTCGCCACTTTGGAAGATAGTTACCGCCTAGCGGCAGGCAAACTCCAAAGTGGCGGAAAATGGGGTTATTCGAGTTCGAGGAGGTTGGTGCCGGCGGCCAATGTTCCGGCCTCACGGTAAATCGCCAGTTTGCTGCGACTGTCCTCAATATCGAGATTGCGCAACGTCAACTGACCAATGCGGTCGAGCGGTCCAAACGGCTGATCCTCAACGCGCTCCATGCTCAAGCGTTCGGGCGAATAGGTGAGGTGCGGGCCAGTGGTATCAAGCACTGTGTAGTCATCGCCACGACGTAAACGCACAGTCACTTCACCAGTAATCGCCGAACCAACCCAACGCATAATGGGTTCGCGCAACATGAGGCTCTGGGGATCAAACCAACGACCTTCGTATAACAGTCGGCCTAAGCGGCGACCCATGGTGCGGTAGTTCTCGATTGTGCCTTCATTGTGAATAGCTGTGACGAGTCGTTCGTAAGCAATGTGCAACAACGCCAAACCTGGGGCTTCATAAATACCGCGACTCTTGGCTTCGATGATGCGGTTTTCGATTTGATCGCTCATCCCGAGTCCGTGGCGTCCACCAATACGGTTCGCTTCATGGACTAACTCAACTTGATCAGCAAATTCTTGATCGTTGATTGCGACGGGCCAGCCTTCATGGAAACGAATTTTCACCGTTTCGGTGGTGATCGCAACGTCTTCTCGATAGTGAGCGACACCCATGATGGGCTCGACGATCTCCATTGATGTTGACAATTCTTCGAGCAACTTTGCTTCGTGTGTTGCTCCCCAGATGTTGGCATCGGTGCTGTATGCCTTTTCGGTACTTGCTCGATATGGCAAGTTATTTGCCAACAAGAACTGGCTCATCTCGGTACGACCGCCAAGTTCAGAAACGAACGTCTCGTCAAGCCAGGGCTTGTACACGCGAAGCTTCGGGTTGACCATCAGGCCGTAGCGGTAGAAACGCTCGATGTCGTTGCCCTTATATGTTGAACCATCGCCCCAGATGTCAACTCCGTCTTCATGCATGGCGCGAACGAGCAAAGTTCCGGTGACGGCGCGGCCAAGCGGAGTGGTGTTGAAGTACGTCTTTCCAGCCGTCGTGATATGGAAAGCCCCGCACTGCAAAGCCATCAAACCTTCGCGAACTAATTCGGAACGACAATCAATGAGTCGAGCCTCTTCTGCGCCATATTCTTTGGCTCGGCCGGGAATGCCTGATAGATCGGGTTCGTCGGGTTGACCGAGGTCAGCGGTGTAGCAATAGGGGATTGCGCCCTTGGCGCGCATCCATGCCACGGCAGCCGAAGTATCGAGTCCACCCGAGAATGCAATTCCGACTCGTTCGCCGATGGGGAGAGATGTAAGAACCTTGGCCGACATAAGTTCTGACGCTATCGGTTCAGCTCACCCGAGTCGGGTGACTATGAGGTGGCATATCGTAGGTATTGCATGAATATTGATGGGGGCATACACGAGATTCCGTTGCCGTCGCTTGCTGGCCGATTGTGGTTATGCGGCAAACATTTCATCGGACCTGATCCTGAGCGAGTACTGGAGAGCCTGAGTGCTGACCATGTGGTGTGTCTGGTTCACGAACACGAATTGCGAGATCGATATGACGGCTATATCACCTGGCTGCAATCCACAGATCGCGCAACCTGGTATCCCATTTACGACTTATCATCGCCATCGCTCGCAGAAATATTGCCGCTGTATCAGGGGGTTGTTGATCGCTTGAGTCGAAATGAATCAGTGATTGTGCATTGCGCGGCCGGCATTGGACGGGCAGGAACTTTGGCCGTTGCAGTGTGCCAACTGGCAGGCATGCCACTCAACGAGGCACTTGCACATGTCCGTCAGTATCGACCAGGAGCTGGTCCTGAGGTTGGTAGTCAGTTGGACGCGGTCGTGGCGCTCGAAGAATCGCTGAGTCGATAGCGGCCAGCAAATGCTCCCGCTACTAAGCCTGCTCCGGCAATCGCAAGAATCAACGTCACCACTGCGCTCCCCGGTGAGTCGTGGCGGTCTACCGCGGCAAGTGCCACGAGAATCATGGTGGGAGCGATTGACAAGTAGCAGACGTGAGGCCCATGAAAGAGCGACCATAACGCTGTTGCCATTAAAGGGAAGCACGACACCAATACGAAAAAAGTCAAGGTCGCCGCATTCCAGCGTTGGTCATCGAGCCAAAAAACGGGTCGACCGATCATTTGCGATGAAGCACCTACGCAAATGAGAGCGAACAAATTGAGCAACCAGCCGAGCGCGATGACTCGGCCCCATGCCCGAGTCAAGCGGTACTGCTGACCTGCATCAGGGAAAAATGTGAAAGCCACTGTTTCGGTTGGCCGAATGTGAGAGTCATGCTCTAGATAATCCTGATGCTTGATTTCGCTCACCACGCCAACTTACCCGAAGTACATGGTGCGCAAACAGGCGATAACTTGCAGGTGTGGCCACAGAATCGGCGATTCCTCATTTTCAGAAACTCTCGTTCTTCTTTCCCATGTGGAACGAAGAGGAATACATCGGCCGCACCTTGTCGGCAGCGCATGAAGCTGGACGGTCATTAATGACGGTTGGTGAGATCGCCGACTACGAAATTCTCATTATTGATGATGCATCGACTGATTCGACTCCTCAACTAGCCGACGAAGCTGCGGCAAATGATTCACGCGTTCGGGTTGTTCACCATCCAAAGAATCGCAAACTCGGTGGCTCGATTAAGACGGGCTTTGCCAATGTGACTGGCGATTTGGTTCTGTACACCGATGCCGACCTGCCATTTGACATGGTTGAACTGCAAAAGGCCTGTCGCCTGATGCGTCAATACGAAGCTGACATCATCAGTGCCTACCGCCTTGACCGAACAGGCGAGGGTTATGTGCGCACGGTGTATTCGTTTTTCTATAACGCGCTCGTACGAATCTTCTTTGGACTCAAAATGCGCGACGTCAACTTTGCCTTTAAGTTGTGTCGCGGTCGAATTTTTGAACACATTTCATTAAAGAGTGAGGGTTCCTTTATTGACGCTGAATTAGTCATTCGGGCCAACAAGCTCGGATATCACATCGTCCAGTTTGGCGTTGACTACTTCCCTCGTACCCGTGGCGTTTCAACGCTGTCCTCACCGAGCGTAATTGTCAAGATTCTGCGAGAAATGCGAGAATTACGCCAAGAACTTCGGGCAATTGAGCCCATCGTCACTCGGTGACGGGTCTCCCTGACTTGACCAGCGATATCCTTCACGACCGTGTCTAGTCAACAGCGCCCTCGACGATCCAATGCGCGTCGTACGCGTTCGTCGGCGATGCACCAATGGACGCCGGCAATCGCCGCCGCAGCTATTTTGTCGGCCGTCGTTTTGGTTGGGGTTCTCGCGTCAAAGGACTCGGCGCCAACCGATGGCGCTCAAGCGTCAACGACAACAATCGCTCAAATAGTGACACCATCGTCGGTGGTTCCGATTGCAAAGTTGCCGCTGACGCAAACCTACGGACGAGGTGCAGTTGGTCCAGAAATCAAATTGATTCAAGATCGTCTCATCGAATTGAAATTTGACCCAGGTGTTGCTGATGGAGCATTTGGAGAACGCACTCAACAAGCCGTGTGGGCTTTTGAGAAACTCGTCATGGGTACTCCCCGAGATCAAGTCACTGGCAAGGTGACGCCTGAAATGTGGAGTCGCATGCAAGATCCATTATTGATTTTGCCTCGCCGTGCCGATTCGACTCCAAATCACACTGAGATTTATCTTCCCGAGCAAGTACTGATTGTTTTTCATGCAGACGTTCCGGTTCTGGTGACGCATATTGCTTCAGGGACCAACGAAGAGTGGTGCGAAGAAGTCACGATTTCGCCAGGTGAACAAGATAACGAAACCGGCACCGAGCCGATTAAGAAAGGTGTCTGTGGATTGTCATGGACACCTGGCGGCGTCTACAAGTTTTATCGCATGGTGGTTGGCCGGCGTGAAAGTCAATTGGGTGGCATGTACAACCCTGTGTATTTCAATAAAGGAATCGCGGTACACGGGGCCAAAGAAGTACCCGATCATCCTGCATCGCACGGGTGTATCCGCATACCGATGCACATCTCGGACTATTTCCAATCGTTAGTTGCCAAAGGCGATCAGGTGTTTGTTTTTGACGGTGTGAAAGAGCCAGAGGCCTACGGCGCACAACCGCCTCGTTTCAATTGGGTTGATCCGAATTACACCACGACGACAACATCGACCATTGCTCCAGCGACTACCTTGCCGGCAACGACAACTGCACCTATCACGACGCCCGTGACGACGACAACGACCTCAACGACCTCAACGACAAGCACGACAACAACGATTGCGCCAGTGCCAGCTGCTTAGTTTTGGAATTGCTCAATAACGGTGTTGCACCCATCAGTGCCATGTAAAACACCTTGACGAAAAGCGTCAACGCGGGCAAAAGGACTTCCAAGATCGAGATCAGTAGTTTGCGTATCTCCTAAAGTCAGAGCGGCTCTCACTGCTTCATCAAGATCACCAGGGGACAACGCGATTCTGGGTTCGGCTTCGGTTGGCACAACGACTGGATTTGTATTGAGTGGAATGATGTCGCCGGCCCACATTCCGGCGTAGCAACTATCCAGAAGAATGCGTGACGAGTCAGACAGGGTGGATTGAGTGGCACGTTGTACTGCTTCGGCAAATCCGAGCGCTGCCAAGTACCCGACGGCGAAGTCACCTGG
>CAIQJP010000011.1 GCA_903872155.1 uncultured Actinomycetes bacterium
AGACCGGAGAAGCCCAAGCGATTGAAGCGACGACCGCAACCGCAATAAACCATGACTTACGAATTTTTCTCACCAATGTCATCCCATCAATCCGGCTGGCGCAAGCCCGTCAATTGTTACGCGACCCATCAACCAACCCAAACGCACTTTAGGCGACTGAGTACGTATCTGCTGAGGAAGATCGGTCAACCCCATTGAGCCTCGAGATTTCCACTGCATGGTCATGACCGACAAATCGTGTCTCACGTAGTCCAATGACCATGAGTCGGGACCGGAGCACTTAATTTCCGCCAATCCAAGGTCTCCCATATGAACTTCGACTTCGCGCCAACGTCGTAAAGGCAAATCAGTCACGCGAACTTCTATGCCTGACACCATACGCGCCGAACCAAACCAGCCTTCGCGAGCCGATGCAATTGCACCTTCGAGCGCATAGATCGAACGGCGCACATCAGCGACATGTTCATCAGCCGTTCGCGAAGCAGCTTGGTTAATTGCGTCAACGCGAGCCGCAAAGCCACCTTCGTATTGGTCGACAACTTCACCTAGTTCGGCGGCAAGAAAAAGGCGAGTAATGCTGTCTCCCTGTTGAGCAATGTGAGCGAGCACGTGACCAACAGTCCAATCAGACAACAACGAAGGCCGTGACACCATGTCGTCGGTCAATCCCCCAAGACGCTCCAAAAGCAATTGATGCGACGCCGCAAGACCTTCAACTTGTCGATTGATGGTCGTCGCATCAAAGGAATTTTCCACATCTCAAACCGTAGTCGTCGACCAACGATTCTGGTGTTGTTTAAGTTGGCTATACCGACAGAAATGACACCAGAATTTAGGCTAACGGCACTGTTCTTCGTGGTACGACGACCACAGTTCCATCGGGTTCATGATGAACCGACACTGAGACTCCATAGAACTCCGACAAAGTCTCGGCTTTCAATACTTGGTCGGCCGGACCAGTCGCAACGCAATGACCCTGATGAAGAAGCGCCAATCGATCGCTATACAAACCAGCAAGCGTTAGGTCGTGCATTGCTGAAACAACAGTAAATCCGTGCTCACGCCGCAAACTGTCGACCAGTTCAAGTGCTTGTTGTTGATGTCCGATATCTAAGGCACTCGTTGGTTCGTCCAAAAGCATGACGGGGGCCTCTTGAGCAAGCGCACGCGCAATCACCAAACGTTGTCGTTCACCACCCGACAATGTTCCAAGCCGACGATCGGCAAAATCTTCAAGATCAAGTCGTTCAATGACTCGAGCCACCATCATTCGGTCATGCTTCGATTCATTTCCGAAATATCCGACATATGGGTTACGTCCAAGTAATACATATTCGGCTGCGGTCATGTCATCAGGCATTGCTGGAGATTGAGGAACATGAGCGACTAATGCGGCGCGGCGACGAGCAGATCGCAAATTCAACGGCGAACCGTCAACCAAAATTCCACCTTCGTGTTTGACCAGGCCAGCAGCCGAGCGCAACAACGATGATTTACCGGCACCATTAGGACCAATGAGACACAACCACTCGCCTGGGCGAACGGTGTCAGTAAATCCTTGAACTGCAACTGATGATCCGTACTTCACAGATACGTCAACAAATGCCAGTGATGTCATCTCGATGCTCCTTGACGAGAACGTAAAACGATAATGAAAAAGGGTGCGCCCAAAAATGCTGTGACTACTCCAATTGGGGTCTCTGCTGGATCGGACAAAATTCGTCCGGGAATATCAGCAACGATCAAAAATGCTGCACCGAGAATAACGGTGAGCGGCAAGATTCGGCGATAACTCGATCCGGCAAGCAGTCGAACTAAATGAGGAACAACAATCCCGACAAATCCAATAAGTCCGCTCACACTCACGACTGCCGCAGTTCCTAATGTTGCAGCGATAACAACTGTCAATCGAATTCGATCGACACGTGCACCTAGTGACTGCGCTTCATCATCGCCAACTCGCAGTACATCAAGTAGCCGGCGATGCCATAACAAAACACCGGTACTCACAACGACGTATGGCAGAACTAAACGAACGTCGTGCCACGTGGCAGTCGATAAGCGACCAAGAATCCAGCTGTACACCTGTCGCACCACATCGGTGTTCTTTTGCAGCATGAAGGTTTGTATCGCTGTTGCTAGTGATGTCACTGCGACACCTGCAAGAACGAGGGTCGCTGACGATTTTGCTGCACCAAAAGCCGCACCAACCGAATAGGTGATCATCACGGCAATGAGTCCGCCAACAAAAGCCGCAATGGGCAATGGATCAATGGGCCACGATGAACTACTTGCTCGCCCAGCAACAATGATCACTGTTGCTCCAAGACCAGCACCAGCCGCAACACCCAACAGATACGGGTCTACCAACGGATTACGAAAAACTCCTTGATACGACGCCCCCGCGATTGAGAGCATGGAGCCCACAATGCCTGCGAGGACAACTCGCGGCATGCGAATTTGCCACAGCACCGTGCTCTGAAGTTGTGTCGCACCCGTCTTGATATGAATAAACGGCAAGTGATTCAACAATTCAGCAGGTACTCGCCACCACGCTGGACCGGCAGGCCCGACCATGGCACCGAACAAGAACGCGACTGCCAACATGATGCATGCCACGGGCATCCACCATGATCTTTCGGAATCGCGAACTTGATCGGCCAACATATTATTTCAGCCTTGGCTTTTCACAAATGCGCTCAGCCCGTCAGCGACTGCTTGAACGTACTCAACAAGACGCGGCCCCCAACGTGATGCGATGTCATCGTCGAGCGAAACAACATTCCCTGACACAACCGCCGACAAATTAGACCAACCCGGGCGGGCCGCAACTTTTTCGGCGGTGGCACCACAACAATTCACATCGGCCAAGAAAATGATATTCGGGTCTTGGCTGACGATGAACTCAGCCGAAAGTTGCGGATAATCGGTATCGCCTTCAGTCGCATCGGCGATATTTCGCATGCCGAAGAGTTCGTAAATTGAACCGATGAAGGTATTGCCCGTCACCGAGTAATAAGTGTCGTCAAGTTCGTGGTAATAGGTAACGGGTGTTGCAGGTGCTTCGATTTCAGCAACGATTCCAGCAATATCATCCTTCATTTTTTGCGTGACATTTTGAGCCTCATCGCTATGCCCCACGACTTTTCCGAGATCATCGATCTGCTGGTAAGCCTCTTCGAGCGTCAACGGCGCTGGACTCACCCATGACTTGATACCAATCGCCGAAAGCTGCTCGGCTAATCCACTGAAGTCATCACCGATCACAACAAGATCTGGTTCCAAAGCGGAGATCGCTTCAACATTGGGTTCGTACGCCGAGATTTCAGTTAAGACTGCTGCAGATTCTGCGGGGTAATTCGACATTGAATCAACCGCGACTACCTGATCGCCAGCACCAATTGCATACAAGATTTCTGTATGGGTTGGCGAGAGCGAGATGATGCGTTGTGGAGAATCACCTGCGACATCAGTTAACATCGGCGCTTCGGTCGCGACGCTGGCTGTTGAATCAGTTTTGTCATTACCGCACGCCGCTAAAAGCGATGTGAGGGTGATCAACGATCCAATCAGAACACGGCGCGTGGGCTTACGCGTGGGTTTAATGGCACTTACTAGGTTTGCTTTCATTGAAGCTTCCTCCATTGCTTTGAGGAAGCAAGAGGAGTGCGAGGACGGCGAACCATTCCTGCGCGATCCGCCCTTGCCTCGAGGGTTGGTCATCGCATACAGATCAGGCGACCGGACTCGGTAGCAAAACTTGCGTTCGCTACACCACCGTTGCGGGACAGTGCCGGGATCTCACCGGACTTCGCTGTTTTCTGTACGTGTCAGCTATTGCCGACGCATTGAAACTAACACACGACTTACCCGTGCTCAACCATTGAAATTACGAGTTGAAGTTATGAACGCGCGACCAAGTCGGCGATACGACGGATTCCTTCTTCA
This sequence comes from uncultured Actinomycetes bacterium, assembly GCA_903872155.1. Lineage (GTDB taxonomy): Bacteria > Actinomycetota > Acidimicrobiia > Acidimicrobiales > Ilumatobacteraceae > Casp-actino8. Next base: position 3,949 of record CAIQJP010000011.1, read on the forward strand.
AGATCGGCATCGCCGAGCGCAAAAGAGAAACGTGCGTAACCAGATGTTCCGAACGCTTCGCCCGGAACAATTGCCACTTTTACCTCAGACAAAATAATGTCGGCGAGTTCCATGCTGTTATTGGCGGTCTTGCCGTTAAACGTCTTGCCGATTAATCCGCTCACGTTCGGGTAGCAGTAGAACGCACCCTCTGGTTCAAGACAGGTAATGCCAGGAATATCGTTCAACATGCGATGCATCGTGCGACCACGTCGTTCGAACGCGTCGCGCATCATTGATACCGCCGACAGGTCGCCGGCAACTGCAGCAAGTGCCGCTGCTTGTGCAACGTTGTTGACATTTGATGTGGCATGGCTCTGGAAGTTGATTGAAGCCTTCATCACATCTGCTGGTCCGATCATCCAGCCAACGCGCCAACCAGTCATTGCATAGGTCTTGGCAACACCATTCACAATGAGACACTGATTTGCCAACTCCGGAACAAGCGTCGGCATACTCGTGAATTTGTGTTGGCCATACGTGAGGTGTTCATAAATTTCGTCAGTGATCACCCAGATGCCGCGTGACACGGCCCATTCACCAATGGCCTTGACTTCTTCTGGTGGATACACCGAACCCGAAGGGTTATCGGGAGATACAAACAACAAAACTTTGGTGCGCTTCGTCAGCGCCTTTTCAAGTTGTTCAACAGTGACACGGAATCCGGTTTCTTCAGTGGTATCGACAACTACTGGTACTCCCCCAGCCAAAGTGACTGCCTCGGGATATGTGGTCCAATATGGCGCAGGCACGATGACTTCGTCGCCTGGATCGCACAGCGCTGC
>CAIQJP010000012.1 GCA_903872155.1 uncultured Actinomycetes bacterium
CACGCGAAGTACAACAAACCAAAGCGCACGCGTCCTAGGGGGGCTTCGAGCAACTTGCCTAATTGAAAGAGCAGGTACATATTCATTGCAATATGCAAAATTCCGAAATGTAAAAAGCCTGAGGTGATCAGTCGATACCACTCGTGGTTAAACGAGAGCAGCAGTTTGTTTAATCCGAGATCAACTTCACGCGATGAGACGCTGCTGCCAAAACCAGCAGTGCTGGTGTCGCCGATGAGCACCCAAACGAATACTGCGATATTGATGGCCATGATGACCCGCGTGACGAGAGCATTCTGCGAAGCGTTCCAGTCTTTGGCGCGTACCGCTGCAGCTGGTCGAGAGGCTTTGATGCAATCGGGGCACTGACTACCAATGGTGACCGCTTGTAGGCAATCTCCGCATGCCGGTCGTCCGCATCGAGTGCATGAACGACCCGTCGGCATATTGGGGTGGCGATAACAACGCGGCAGAACTGGGGGAGCGAATTCAGACATAGTGGCTAGATCAGACGGTAGTGGCTGACGCACCAAATGCTGTGGCAGCAACGGGCCGGCCGATGCGATAACCCTGCACTAAATCACAACCGAGCAAGCGCAGTCGCTCAATTTGAGCGTCGGTTGTGACCCATTCGGCGATCACAGCCATATTGAGACTGTGCGCCAATTGCACGATGCCGCGAACGATGGGGTCGTCGGTTTCGTCTTCGCCGAGAGCACGCACAAATGAACCGTCAAGCTTGAGGTAATCGGCCGGACACGAACGCAGGTGCGAAAGTGATGAGTAGCCAGTTCCGAAATCGTCAATAGACAATCGCACTCCGAAGCGCTTCATTGATTGCAGAGTACGCAATGTGTTCGCGGTGTCTTTCATGAGCATTTTCTCATCGAACTCGAGCGCCAAGTGCTGTGGTTGTAAATCGAAGTCTTTGATCGCGGCAAGAGTGCGTTCAACGAATCGGGTGTCGCCAACTTGGCGCGGCGAAACGTTGACGTGAACGATGAACTGACGATCAATGCGCTTTTCATTCAGCCACATGCGCATATCGGAGCATGCTTGACGAATGACCCATTCGCCAATCGGGACAATCGCACCGGATTCTTCAGCAAGGTCAACGAATGATGATGGAGTTAACAAACCAAGTGCCGGATGGCGCCAACGCAAGAGGGCTTCGGCACCAACAATCTTGTTTGAATGCGGCGACATGACTGGCTGGTACACGAGATGAAGTTCGTTGTTGGCAAGTGCTTGTTCTAGCGAGGCCGACAACGTGGCACGCTCTTTAGCTGAATTGCGCATGTTGTTGCTATATAACTCGCATCGTGAACGACCCCGCATTTTTGCGTGATACATCGCGGTGTCGGCATTGCGCATGAGGGCGACTGCAGCATCGACTAGTGCTGGTTCGTCAATTTCGCCACGTGTCATCGCAACGCCAAGGCTTGCACCAGTGACGACTTCAATACCTTGCAGCAGTACTCGGCCAGAGATTGCGGTGCGGATTCTTTCAGCAAGATCCATGGCGGCTTCTTCATCGGTGAGGCCTTCGCACAAGATGACGAACTCGTCTCCGCCAATTCGGGCAACGATGTCGCCGGGGCGAGTAGCCGAAACCAGGCGGCGGCCGATGTTGGTGATGAGAGCATCGCCATTTTCGTGGCCAAGACTGTCGTTGATGTCCTTCAATTTGTCAACATCCAAAAAGATGACGGACACTGTTGATGTTGACGAACGAGCACGTTCAATTGCCTCGGACAATTTACGAATGAACAACGTGCGATTAGGTAGGCCAGTCAATGCATCATGAGTTGCAAGGTGTGCAAGTTCGGCTTGTAGGCGCAATGATGAACTGATATCGCGAGCCAACATTGTGATGCGGTTATTGGCGCACGCCACTTGCACGTCAAAGGTGTGCAGCTCATTGTCGGATCCGCGTAGACCAACTTCGCCGCGCCAATGCGAATCTGGTGTTGACAAAATTTCGCGGGGCATTTGATCGCGAACCGAAACTGCCATTTGTTCAAAGTGGCTTGCTGCGGCATTGAGGTGAAGAACAGTGCCGTTCATGTCGGTGATGATCGTCGGATCTTCTGATGCTTCGAGAAGTGCCAGTAGTTGTCCCGATTCGTGGGAAAACAATTGTTGGTGGTTGGGCATGGCGATGACGACGCCCGAGTAGCCGGTGATTGAGCCGTCGGCATCGAGGAGCGGGTTTGCGAGAAAACGAACGGTTGTGTATTGCCCATCGGCAGCGGGGAGATCAACTTCAATATCGATGGGTAACGACGAGTCAACGAGGTGTCGCCACGTTGACTCGGCTTTGGACCGGTCGTCGGCGTGGGCATTGGCCCAGGGTGCTCGGCCAACTGGAACTGGTCCGCCTGATAATGCGAGTTCACGGAATCGCGAATCGGCCGAGGTGAGTCGGCCCGAAGCGTCGGTATCGAAGAGTCCGATTTGGGTTTTTGGCGTGGACGAACTGATGATTCAGTTTGGCAGATTGTGGTGATCTCAACGCGGAGGGTGGTCAACCCGTTCAAATTCACCCACTTTGGAATCGCACTACCGCTAGGCGGTAACTATCTTCCAAAGTGGCGGGAATTGGGCAGTTCGTTAGGGGGCGGGGGTTTCGAAGCTGGCGTCGCCTTCGACGGGCAACGTTGTCGTCATGATCGACTCGTTCTGATTTCCGGCCGGCGGCTTCATATCTCGACCGTCATCGGAACAAGCACCAAGGGCGAGGACTACAGGAATCAGCACGAGGGGGAGCAGGCGATGTGTCATTGCTCTCAACTTTACGGTGGCTGAGCGCCCTTGGGGTGCAACTAGCCTGAGAACGATGTTTGAGGTCCCGGAGAGTCCATTGTGCGTGTTGACAATCCACGCCCACCCCGATGACGAAGCATCCAAAGGCGCTCCGACTCTGGCCAAATATCACGATCTTGGAGTCCGCACCGTTTTGGTGTGTTGCACCGGCGGCGAAGAAGGCGATCTGCAGAATCCAGCACTACGTGATGAGGGCGGTCCTTTTCATGGCATGACCCCCGAAGAAGAAAAACAGCATTTGGCGCGCATCCGACCAGTTGAGCTTGCTCGGTCAGCGCAAATCATCGGCTTTGATCAAGTGATCATGTTGGGGTACCGCGATTCGGGTATGGCCGATTCTCCTCCCAACGCCAACCCACATTGCTTTCATCAGGCTTCACACGACGAAGCGGTTGGCCGATTGGTCTCGATCATTCGTCGCGAGCGGCCGCAAGTGATCATCACGTACGGCGATGATCAACGTGGTTATCCGCACCCCGATCACTTGAAGGTCCATGACATTTCGGTTCCGGCATTCGAACGTGCGGGAGATTCGATGTGGTATCCGTGGGCAGGCGAACCGTGGCAACCGCTCAAAATGTATTACTCAGTTTGGTCACGTACGCGATTGATTGCGGTACACGAAGCGATGTTGGCCAAAAATGGCAAGTCGCCATATGACGACAAATGGCTCAATCGTCCAGGCCAAGACGAACGCATCACCACACGTATTCATGTTGCCTCACATATGTCGGCACGATCGGGCGCTTTGCGGGCACATGCAACGCAAGTGGATCCCAATGAATCGTGGTGGTTTGGGCTTGACGATGATGAACTCGCAACTGCGTACCCATACGAAGATTGGGTCTTGGCGAAATCTGCTGTCGGAGCGCCTGAAGCAGACGTCGTAGAAATTGATTTGTTCGCCGGAATTAAAGATGTGATTGCCCTCGAACCCGGTCAGTCTGTGCCAAGTCGATTGTCGAGCCCAGGATTAGTTGAAACAGAAATCGGAGAAGTGGCATGAGTGATGCACGCACAATTCAGTTTCGTTTAGTAATGGGCAAAGGTGATGAACGAGTGGCTGGCCCAGATGACGCCGACACCGTGGCAACAATCGCGAAAGCTGATGCAACGATGGATTTATCGGTTGCTTTTATGAAGAGCAAACTAAAAATCACCGGTGCAACTGGACCACTTTTTGATGCGCTGTCAAGTGGTGAAGCCGCAGCAACTATTGCTCGTCTCTTAAACGAAGGCTAAGAAGTCCTAATTCGTTCGGCGCATTGCCGAGCGTAATTCGCGATAGCCAATCACGATTGCATCTTGCTCTTGCAACAAGTCGGTGACTGTTGTGTCGTGCAACGCTAAATCAAGATCGTCAATCCACTCTTCGGCGTGATCGGTGAGCGCGCGAACTTCGGCGGTATCGATACTTGGTTGAATGTGAATCTCGGTGACACCGGGTTGCAGATTGCGAATTGCGTTATAGGCGCGTTCGCGACTTCCGGCACGCCAGTCATGATCGAAGTGATCGGGGAAAACAATTCCTTCTTCAGCGGCGAGTCGACGGAATGGGAAGCCAGCTTGTTCGGCCGTCAACGTAGAAGGAAGACGAATCGGCAACTGAAACTCAACTGCTAATTCGAGATAGATGTCAAAGAACTCGGGGCGCAAAGTGATCACACTGAGGTGTGGTGCAAGGTGCGTGACATCAAAGCCCCAAATTGTGGCGCGCTCAATTTGGGCGCGGCACTCGCGAAGAACTTCTGCGGGATCGGCATGTTCCCAAAGATCATCAACGTTGCGCGGGAAACCGCCATCACCTGACAAGAGCGATGGCGCATGTGTGATGGGACCCCAGCGATAGAGCGCATGTTCGGCGTTTAGTGTGATGTGTACGCCGATGTCTTCACCGTCGTACATTTCGGCAGCATGGCGTGCCCACGGAGCCGGGACCATGACAGATGCACATGAGGCAATGCCATTTCGAATCGCCTCGTAGACGCCGATGTTGGCGGCGTGGCAAGAACCTAAGTCG
>CAIQJP010000013.1 GCA_903872155.1 uncultured Actinomycetes bacterium
CGACGCACCGATACGTCTTTCACCACAGCAACGCGCCACGGTTGACGATTGCCACCACTTGGAGCAAACCGCGCATCGTCAAGAATCGCGTGCACGGTGTTGTCATCGACAACTTGGTCGGTGAAACCACGAACGGCACCCGTTGTTCGGATGCCGTCGCGTAGTTCCATAACAGTCGTGATGATCTTGCGGTCAGTTGCCGCTTGCGACTTTGGCGCGCACGATGTTGAGAGCTGAACCAGCCTTAAACCATTCAACTTGTTCGGGACTGAATGTCTGGACACCTTCGAAGTCGATGATGGTGCCGTCGGGCTTCACGATTTGGCACTTCACATTTTGACCAGGAACCGGTGGCAGGTTGAGCACGTTAATACGGTCATCTTCACCAATGAGGTCGTAGGTGTTGGGATCGGCGAATGTCAACGGAACCAAGCCCTGCTTCTTGAGGTTGGTTTCGTGAATACGAGCGAACGAGCGAGCGAAGATCACGACGCCACCACGGAAACGTGGTTCCATCGCTGCATGTTCGCGTGACGAACCTTCGCCGTAGTTACGGTCACCAATTGCACACCAACGAATGCCCGCAGCGCTGTAGTTCTTGGCAATGTCGGGGTACAGGCGCGTGCCCCCATCGGTGATGTCTTTTCCTTCACCAACGGCATCATCGAATGCGTTGACTGCACCGATGAACAAGTTGCCCGAAATATTCTCGAGGTGACCGCGATAGGTGAGCCACTTTCCGGCAGCCGAAATATGGTCGGTCGTGCACTTGCCTTTGGCCTTCATCAACACGGGAAGGCCGAGGTAATCCTTGCCATCCCAAGCGGGGAATGGTTCAAGCAATTGCAAACGTGTGCTTGTCGGGCTCACAGCAACAGCGACACCACTTCCGTCGGCGGGAGGAGCAGTGAAGGTGTTAGAGCCTGGGTCGTAACCATTGCTTGGCAACACTTCACCGACTGGTGCAATGAGACGCACTTCAGTTCCGTTAGGAGCAGTGATGGTGTCGGTTGTGGGATCAAAGTCGAGACGACCCGACAGGGCAATTGCCATCACAGTGTCGGGTGAGGTGACGAAGCTCAAAGTGTTAGCTGAACCGTCGGCGCGCTTCGGGAAGTTGCGGTTGAACGAGTTGACGATGGTGTTGGGCTTGTCGGTCGCTTCTTTGGAGCGTTCCCACTGCCCGATGCACGGGCCACACGCGTTCGCAAGAACAGTTGCACCAACTGCTTCAAGGTCGGCGAGTAGACCGTCTCGTTCGATGGTGGCACGAATTTGTTCAGAGCCTGGGCTGATGAGAAGTTCGCACTTTGCCTTGAGTCCGGCAGCGACTGCTTGACGAGCAATTGATGCAGCGCGAGTGATGTCTTCGTACGACGAGTTAGTGCACGAACCAATGAGCGCTGATGAAACTTCAATCGGCCAACCATTTTCGCGAGCAGCTGCACCAACGGCCTTTCCAGTTTTGTGAGCACGGTCTGGCGAGTGAGGTCCGTTGATGAGGGGCTTGAGATCATCGAGGTTGATCTCAATGAGTTGGTCGTACTGTGCGCCTTCGTCGGGACGAAGATCGGCGGCAACTTTGTCGGCTGCTGCGGCGATTGCGGCACGGTTGGTGGCTTTCAAGTAATTCGACATGTTGGAGTCGTAAGCGAACACTGAACACGTCGCACCAATTTCTGCACCCATGTTGCACACAGTTGCTTTACCAGTTGCCGAAATGCTGTCGGCGCCTGGTCCGAAGTATTCAACGATCGCTCCGGTGCCACCTTCGACGGTGAGGACACGCGCAACTTCAAGAATGACGTCCTTGGGTGATGACCAACCACTGAGTGTGCCAGTGAGTTTGATGCCGATGACTTTGGGCCACTTCACGTTGAAGGGGAAACCAGTCATCACGTCAACTGCGTCGGCTCCACCGACACCAATGGCAACCATGCCCAGTCCACCAGCGTTTGGTGTGTGACTGTCGGTGCCGATCATCATGCCGCCCGGGAACGCGTAGTTTTCGAGCACAACTTGGTGAATGATTCCGCTACCTGGACCCCAAAAGCCAACGCCGTATTTGGCTGACACGCTCTTTAAGAAGTCGTAGACCTCGCGGTTGTCATCAATCGCAACGCCAAGGTCAATCTTGGCGCCAACTTTGGCCAAGATGAGGTGATCGCAATGCACCGTTGATGGCACTGCGGTTGTCGGAAGTCCGGCGGTCATGAACTGCAACAAGGCCATTTGTGCAGTTGCGTCTTGCATCGCAACGCGATCAGGGTTGAAGTCGGCGTAACTGCCGCCGCGCACCATCTCTTGAGTCGTTGGGTCAACGAGGTGGTTAATCAAAATCTTCTCGGCCAACGTGAGGGGTCGACCCAGGCGCTGACGGCCCAAGGCGGCACGCTCGGTGAGCGTGGAATACACGTTGTTGACTAGTTCGACGGGGGTACCTGCGGAAACGGAGCTCATGAGACAAGTATAATACAAGTGTGCGCGAGATCAGGTACAGAGTCATAGCCGACGTGTTGCGAACTCGCGTGCAAGATGGCACCTATGGAGCGGGGCGCTTGTTGCCGTCTGAGTCTGAATTGGGCTCCGAGTTTGACGCCAGTCGTGTCACCATCCGCCGGGCGCTTGAGACCTTGCGTGATGACGGACTTGTCGATGCTCGTCAGGGCTTTGGCTGGTTTGTTGCCGCAGCGCCTTTGCAACAAAGTCTTGGGCAATTAGCGACGATTGAAGCGCAGTTGCTCGATGGAGGAATCAAGCCTGAGCGACGAATCCTCGAATTCGCCTTTGAAAAGGCCTCAACTCAGGTGAAGAAGATTCTTGATGCTGATCAAGTGTTGCGAGTGAAGCGCCTGAATTTGGCAGATGGCGAACCTTTTGCCTTAGTGACAGTCTGGTGTCGCGCCGACCTAGGACAACATCTGTCCCGAGCCGACGTTGAGCGTTCGCCTTTTTATGAACTTCTCGATGTTCCACTGAAGGGCGCCACTCAGACCATTGGGGCCGATGCTGCGTCGACCGAAAACGCCCAACTTTTGGGAATCCCCGTCGGATCTCCGGTTCTTCGCTGCACGCGCATAACAACCGATACTGACGGTCGAGCCGTGTTGTTATCGGAACATGTTTTCCCAGCGCACCGCACCGAGTTTGTTGTCGAATTGCCACACGCCGAACGGTCGATTGCTCCAACTGGCTTGCGGCTCGTTGAGTAGCCCTGAGAAGTCGCCTACTAACAACTAACCTCGGGTCGGCATGTCTGACGAACCTCGCATCGAAACGCGTCTTGGGCATCTGCCCGCGTTGGATGGTGTTCGCGGCCTGGCCGTGGTCATTGTTTTGCTCTATCACCACAGCATCACTTGGATGACTGGTGGTGAACTGACTGTCTCGATGTTCTTTACGCTTTCGGGATTCTTGATCACTCGCTTGATGGTGGCTGAATGGGATAAGTCGGGAACGATTTCGTTGCGTTCGTTTTATGAACGCCGAGCACGACGACTCTTTCCGGCTTCTTTCGTTGTTCTTTTGGCGGTGGTCAGTATTTGGACCTTATTTCCGGGTTCGGGTCGACGACTTGCACCGTGGGAATGGTTTTCTGGACTGTCGTATTACGAGAACATCTATCTGCAGTCGGCCGGCAAGAGTTACGGGGGACTGTTTGGACTAGGTAATCCGTTGCAACATTTATGGAGCCTGTCGTTAGAAGAACAGGTGTACCTCGTCTTTCCGGTGTTGTGTCTGTTGTTGTTACGCAACAAGACAACTCGTCACGCGATATGGAAACTTTTTGTTGTTCTGACAACTTTGGCGATTGGTGCAATTGCGCTGGGTGCGTACTACCGCACACATTCACCATTGTGGAGCCAATTACCGGCCTTAAATGCCCGTTGTTCAGATTCTTCGTGTGCGTATTACGCGACTGAAGTTCGAGTTGGCGAATTTTTGATGGGTGCAGCGTTTGCGGTGTTGTGGGCCGTATGGCGTCATGTTCCACGCATCATCGAAACGTTACGCAAGCCCTTGTTTGTCGCGTTGTCTTGGCCGCTGATTGCCGGGGCATTCATTGTTTGGTTCAAAATTGGTTGGCAAAACCAATGGGGCGATGTTTTCTTTCCGTGGGCCGTCTTCTTCAATGGATTAATCACGTTGTTGATCATTGCGTATGCCGCAACCGGAAGCGGAATGTGCAGTTTCTTGTCCTGGAAACCACTTGCGTGGATGGGCCAAGTCACGTACACGATTTATCTAGTGCACTGGCCGATGTTCTTGATTTGGGAATCATTACGGCTTGACCCGAACCTGCCGCGAATTCGAGTGCCCGGGACCGATTGGGTCACGGTCGATCATTTCTGGATGTTTGTCGCCAAAGCTGGAAGCACCATGTTGGTGGTGTGCTTGATCTATTACTTGCTCGAGAATCCCGTACGTCAACGAAAGTTGTGGAAGGGTAAGCGACTCTTCGTGTATCTCGCCTTGATGGCGATCGTCGGAACAGTTCTAGCTTTCGCCGGCAATACTCATCGCAACAACACCAATGATGTGATGTCTACGTTGAGTGAAGATGCGTTGGCAATGCAACAGCAGGCTCTTGCAGATTTGCCAGATCTACCCGAAGATGCGCCAACAGTTTCGCCAGTTGACGCGGCCCTGCCTGCTCGCATCATGATGGTGGGTGACTCACAAAGTTGGGTGTTGGCTTCGGGACTCGATAACTGGGAAGCAACGAACGAAGTTGTGATTCAACCAAGCCCCGGAGTCGGCTGTGGAATCGGCGAGAACACTCCCATCAAATATCTCGGTGTTGAACAAGACTTTCGTCCCGGCTGTACCGAGTGGCGGGATGCGCTTGGTCCGATCGTGCAAAAGTTCCGTGCAAATTTGGTGATCATCGTTGGTGGCACGGCTGACCTTTCTGATCGAAAGATTCCGGGAGTCGATGGGTGGTCTCATATTGGTGAGCCCGCATACGACGCATGGTTGCTGGAGCAGTTCAAGGTATTCATTGATGTGATGTCATCTGGTGGATCGCAAATTGTTTGGTTGTCAACGCCAGATGTCAATCCGCCCTACATTGCAGGCGAAACCGGTGTTCCGCCATTTGATGAGGCTGATCAATCGCGGTCGGCTCGTTATAACGAACTCATTCAACAGTTTGCTGAAACCGATAATCGCGTCGTGTATGCCGATTTCGCAACAGCGGTGAAGGCACACCCTGGTGGAGAATTTGAATCAAAGATGCGTCCCGACGGAGCGCATATTGATTTGAAGTATGCGCCTGAATTGGTGACCTGGCTTGATCAGATGATTCGAGATGTTTATGTCGCTCCGTAATGAAGCATCCCTAGTTTCGAGAGTGGTGAAAATGTCACGCGAGGCTGGCGCGCGTGCCGCCGTGAGTTGGTTCGCGGTTTATGTGCTTGTTTGTCTGACTGGGCAGAAGTTCAATACTGACTATCTGAATTACGGGTGGCAGCTCATTCCGTGGGACATCTTGTCGGCAGATCCGTTGCGCAGCGTTTTTTACTTGCATATTCAACCGCCGTTATGGAACTTGTTGTTGGGTACGACGGCGTGGCTTTCACCATTGTCCGATCGGATATCGCTGCAAGTTCTTATGGCAATGATTGGTATCGCGGTGGCGTGGCTCGCAGCAGTCTTGGCTCGGCGATTGGGCTTATCGCGGAACGCTGCAGTCATTGTGGCCTTGATTGCTACTTTGCATCCCGAAGTTTTTAAGGGCGCCTTTGAACCAACATATGAATTAGCAACGGCTGGCTTGCTGTTATTGGTGTTGATCGCTGTTGCCGACTTGTCACGCAAAGAAAATGTGCGTCGCTCGTTAGTGGTGCTGGCAAGTGCAGTGACGGTGACAGCGCTCACGCGTAGTTTGTATCACCCGGTCTGGGCCATCTTGATTGTGATTTTTGGACTCTGGTTGATGCGACATCGCATTAACTGGAAGTCAACTCTTGTGGTTTTGTCAATCCCCGTGATTTTGATGGGTGGATGGATGGCCAAGAACGAGGTCGTGTTTGGTCATGCGACGATGTCAAGTTGGTTCGGAATGAATTTGCAACGCGCTGTCATTCCGGTTTTGCCAAAAGATCAACTTGATGAAATGTAC
>CAIQJP010000014.1 GCA_903872155.1 uncultured Actinomycetes bacterium
CTCTCGTCAAAATTTTTCCACCGCGCGATTTCAATTCTTGCCTACCTAGCGCCCGGCTTCTTTTTGTTCTCTCGAATCTCGGTCGATCTCATCACCCGCCAACATGTCGAGCGAGTCATCCTCGATGCTGATGGCAACGTAGAAACTCTGGTTGGTCCGCAATTCACCAGCTTCATATGGGCCGCCTGCACTTCAGCAACCTTGGGATTATTGCTGGTCATTGGCATCTGGATGACGGCCAACATCATCGCCAAGAACAAGTTGGTGATTCCACAATTTCGAACGTCGTATCTTGGTCTACTCGCTCTAGCGCTTATTGTGCGGCTCGGCACGTTGCTCGTTGTTGCTCCAACTCGCACCGACGGTGGAGACCCGCTCTTTTATCATTCGACTGCGAATTTACTTGCGACAGGTCACGGCTTTCCCGAACCTTTGAACTTCATCGCGTATCAACAGTGGCATGCGAGCGCTTTACATGGTCCGCTATACCCCCTTGTGTTGTCCATCAGTTCACGACTCGGTGGCACGACCTATTTTGATCACAAGTTTTTGTCTCTCCTTATCGGAACCGCAGTCGTCGCATTCGTTGGCCTAGTTGCCCGACGAGTAGCCCCGCAAAAATATCGCAATCCCATATCTCTGCTTGCAATGTTCCTTGCTTCGATTTACCCGAACTTATGGCTCGTTGACGGCGTAATGTTCCCAGAGGGCCTCATGGCTCTATGCACCACGGCCGCCGTCTACTCGGCTTACCGATGGAAAGACTCGCTATACAAGTCGTCGCAATATCGGTGGGCCATTTCCATGGGTGCACTCGTTGCCCTTGCCGCTCTCGCACGCGGCGAAGGATTGTTGCTGACAGCTCTCTTGATCGCCCCATGGATATTTCTCCGCCGCGAACTGTCACTTCGCACGCGCGTGAAGAACATCGTGATCGCAGCGTTGGCTTGCCTCATCGTCCTTGCTCCGTGGTTCATCAGAAACACTCGTTCATTTGAAGAGGTTGTTCCGCTTTCCACGAACGGAAACGAATTATTCGTTTACGCGAATTGTGACGAGGCTTATTCTGGAAAATTCCTAGGCTTTTGGTTATTCGATTGCCAAGAACAGTTACGGCGCGAAGGAATTGATGCAACAGGTGACGAAGCTCAAAAATCACTCTTTTGGCGCGAAAAAGGATTCTCTTACGCCAAAGAACATATAGGCGACTTACCAAAGGTCGTTGCTGCCCGCGTCGGCCGCCAATGGGAACTTTTCCGTCCATGGCAAAATACCGAATTTGCACCCATTGAAGGACGCAACAAAAATGCCGCCCGAGCCGGACTCTTCATGTACTACGGGCTTGCGGCCGCGGCCATGTACGGCGCATACCTCATCCGCAAACGACGGGCCGGCTTACTTCCCCTCGGTGCACTATTTATCAATGTCACGTTGACTGCGATGTACGCATACGGAACCACTCGTTTTCGAGTACCTGCCGAACCGGCACTCTGTGTCCTCGCGGCCGTCGGCATCTTCCCGTTGCTCAGTCGTATTCGAAAAAAGTTTGCACTGTCAGACCGCCACCTTGAGTCTTCTCCCCAGCCGAATAACTACCCGTTTGTACATGGCGGAACCGTCAACATCACGCGAGCCTTTCATCGTGCCGCGTTGTCGACATGGGCCTCGATTGCAATAGTCGGTTCAGTAATTGCGTTGGCACTACCCGCACTCTTTCGAGCGGTTGGCTCATCGATGGAAGAAGGCTTCATGCTGGTCTTCCCCGAACGAGTCATCAAAGGCGATATTGCCAACGTCGATTTCTTGCATCTGTACGGACCAGGCTCACTTCATCTCTTGTCTTTATGGATGCGCGTCTTTGGCGTCACGCTGACTTCTGAAAGAACTTTTGGATTACTGCAACACCTTCTCATCGTCCTCGGGCTGATGGTTCTCTGTCGACCATGGGGTAAAAAACTCTCCACATTGGTCGGTCTGTTTTCCCTCGTTTTTGTCTTCACACCAATCGGACTTCAAGCATTGGCCTGGAGCGGTGGAGTCGGCATTGCCCTGTGGTCAGTGATCTTTGTGATCCGCGCCGTTCATCAGAGCGCGCAACAAATCAACTCACGTAACTCTTGGATAATTGCTGGATTACTCGCCGGTCTAGCACTCACGTTCCGTCCCGATTTGGCCCTCGCTCTCATTCTTGTTTTGGCCTGGGCATTATGGAAGAGGCCGCGTCGCACCCTTGCACAATGTGCCAGTGGACTCATACTCGGCCTGACATCAGTCTGGATTCATCTCGTGCAAGCTGGTCCGTCAGCGATGATTCGCGGTGTCCTTCTTGACCCCGTCATACATCTACGGCCAGGTCGAGAGTTACCACGTCCACCAAGTTGGCATTACCTCCAAGGTGCATTACAGGTCATTAGTGAGAAGTTTGCTCCATGGTGGGGAGTGCCATCGTTATCTGCCCCGCGACAACTTTTCATTTGGTTCTTTATGTTGCCCGTTGTAGCCATATTTGTCACCATCGTCGCTCGACGACAACGCAAAGTTTCGTTCATCAATGACTCTCCCCGATTCACCACGCTGTTTGTTACTGGTTTATTCGGTATTGGATTGTTGCCCCAAGCATTTCAACGACCTGACAGTGCGCACTTGTTATGGGTGTCGTGTATTTCTTGGCCATTGCTGCTCATCGCGCTCTATGAAGTCATCGGACTGCGCAATCGCCGCATTCACCCGACAATTCGTGTTACCACATCAACGACAATCTTGATGATTCTCATTTTGCTGGTCTGCCCGTTTTACACTCTTCGCACATACACCGATCTCGTCTGGCGAAGTGTGACGGGCAAAACCGAAGTGATGCAAGTGACGCGTGGTGATCGTTACTTCTATCTTGGGGATACTCGCCCGTATTTGGCAACTCAAGAAGTCGTGGCCGATCTCGACAAACTTTCGCATGCGGGTGAACGACTATTAGTTGGACCAGTCGACTTACGCAATACCTCGTATAGCGATGCTTTTATTTACCACTTGTTTCCTGAACTCACACCCGCGACGTACTTCATTGAAATGGATCCTGGCCTTGCCGACAAAGCTGGCTCTCGCTTAGCCGACGATGTTGCCAGCGCCGATTGGCTCGTACTCACGCGCTTTTGGTCGGGCTGGATCGAACCCAATGAGTCAGTGGCCTTCGGACCCGACGCCCCCAACCAAGTCGTTGAAAATAACTTCTGCTTGCGCGGTTCATATCAACATGATCTCGTGCGGTTGTACCAAAAGTGCTCACAAGGTGACGGTATTGGTCCGTACGACACCCCCTATGAACCTCAGTATGACTACGCAGTTGAAGTGCGCGTTCCGGTGCCGCCACGACCAGACGGTACGTGTACGCCGACGTGCAATGGCGATTTCAATGCCACGTATGCAGGAATAGACACCTCAATACTTGAGGTAGGGCCTTTCAGCCCATCGGCATCCGACGCCAAATAGCAACTGGCAAGTGGCGCATCACCATAAAGACCCAACGCAAAATGCCTGGCGTCCACACGATTCGCTTGCCCGCCCGCAATCCTTTGACTGTCAACTTGGCTACGACGTCGGGCGTCGTTGAAAACGGAGCCGCTTTCATGCCCGTGGTCATCGCCGAATGCACAAATCCTGGACGAACAATCATCACACTTGCTCCAGTGCCGACCATGGCATCAGAAAGCCCTTGGGCAAAGGCGTCAAGTCCGGCTTTGGTTGAGCCGTATACATAGTTGGCTTTACGTGTACGTTCACCAGCAACGCTGGACAAGATAATCAATCGTCCATGTCCCTGCTGGCGAAAACGTTTGGCAACTTCCATCGCAATTGACACCGCACCCGTGTAATTGGTGTGTGCGATCTTTACTGCCGACTGGGCATCGTCATCACATTGTTCTTGGCTTCCCAAAACTCCAAAGGCCAAAATGACAACATCAAGATCTCCACCTGATGCAACAACGTTGTCAACAAACTCCGCATGCGACGAAGTATCAGCCCCATCAAAGCTCACCGATTCAACGCTCAATCCATTGCGAGCTAACGATGCTTCTACCTCTCGAGACTCGCCGGGCTGACGACACGCGAGAGTCACCCGTCGTGTCGATGGTGTTACGAGTTCACGGGCAATCGCGACTCCGATTTCGCTTCGACCACCTAAGACCAAAATATTTTGCACTTCGCCAACCGCGTTTTCCATCACTTTTCCTTTGAGTCGTTCACTTATCGCTAAATCAGTTCAAGTCGCCGAGCTAAATCGCTTTGCCATCTGCGATCGGGGTCAACCGAACGTTGAATGTGCTTCCACTCTTCTAATCGCGGATAACCCTGCGATATCGCGAGCGGAGTCGTATGCGCATCTTTGGCTAGGTAGTGCCGACCACCAGATTGCATCACCATTTCGTCAATTGAGTGCAACAGGTGTCCGAGCCCTTCAGCGCGCGCTGGAATATCGACTGTCAATGTCCAACCTGGCATCGGAAAGCTCAATGGTGCAGGGTTTGACGCTCCGAATCGTTTCAATACGACTAGAGGACTCGCAGTTTTTGAAATGACGACCTTTTCAATGATTTGTCGCAATTCGTCTTCGCGCCCGAAAGGAAGGGCAAATTGATACTGCAAAAATCCGCCAGCACCGTATAAGCGATTCCATGAACCAATTGCATCAAGAGGATGAAAATAGGACGGTATTGATTTATGACCGCCTTCTTTGCGGCGAGGTTCTTTACGAAACCACAGTTCATTAAACAAAGACGATGAAAGCTTGTTGACGAAACCAACCGAAGGAACGACAGGTGGCACGCTCGCCAGATGGCGAGGCTCGTATCGCAATGCTTGTGCTGCTTCCTTGCTTGAAAGTTCAGCCAGTTTCGTATGGTCTCCACGCCACAGAACACTGCGCCCAAGACGAGAACCTGTCGACAATAAATCAGCCCACGCAACCGAATAGCGATGATCGTCATCGCCATGAGACATTTCCTCAATCAACTCATCAATATTGCGACAACGAATTGTATTGACGGTACACAAACTGGTTTCAATCGGAATCAATGAGAACGTGGCTTCGAGAATGACTCCGGTTAATCCCATTCCGCCGATCGTCGCCCAAAATAGCGTCGGGTTTTGATCGGGACCGATTTCGTGAATGGTTCCATCAGCCAACATCAATGTCAGACGCCGTACATGATTTCCGAAGCTTCCCTCGACATGGTGATTTTTGCCGTGAATATCCGAGGCAACTGCTCCACCAACTGTCACGAACCGAGTTCCTGGGGTAACCGGAACGAAGAAACCTCGAGGAACAATGACCTTCAACAAGTCATGCAGACTGACACCAGCTCCGGCAGTTAATGTCCCAGCCTCAACATCAAGGATCGCTTCTTGAGCCGAGCCTTGAAGGGTGAGTACTACGCCACCAGCGTTCTGTGCAGCGTCGCCATACGAGCGCCCGAGTCCACGCATTAAAACACCGCGACGATTTGAGTCCTTAATGAACGCAGCAACATCTCCACGAGAAACCTCGGCTGTGCGAGCAGAGCTCGGAGCGGTTCGGCCCCAGCCAGTGAGGCGCGAAGTTGTGAAGTCAGTTTCCATGAGCAGGCAAATCTTACTCAGTGAGTCGAAACTCAACCGAGCACTCGGGCTAGATCAGCCGACGTACACGCCCAATCCAAAGATAATCACCCAAATGAGGCCTAAAACCTGCAAGGTGCGGTCGGATGCAAAAACCTCTTCGGGGGCACCTCCGCGGCCTTGTTCAAGAGCCAACAGATAGCGCATGAGCGCGGCCAACATCGGGATGATGGACAACTCATACGACGGCCACGTTGAACCCGATATTTCTTTTGTCGCGAATGCCCACGTGCAATAGGCCACCAATGTTGCACCCAAACTGACCGCCAAAACCATACGCAGGTAATCGAGGCTGTAAGCCATCAACGTTGAACGAGTTGACCCGTTGCCTTCTCCGAGTTCTTTCATCTCGGCGTAACGCTTACCCGTCACAATAAATAGTGCCCCGAAACTCGCGCACAACAAAAACCATGTCGACATTTCGACCGATGAAGCTTCTGCTCCAGCAATCGCTCGGATGACAAAGCCACCGGCAACGGCCAATAGGTCTAAGACTGGCTGATGTTTCAACACTGTCGAATAACTCACTGTCAACACTGCGTACACAATGACTGCGACACCACAACGCCAATCTGGAACAAATCCGACAGCGATTCCAGAGGCCAATAGCAATGTGCCCACGACACGAGCCGTGTTGATATTGACTAATCCAGCAGCAATCGGTCGGCGACATTTCGTTGGATGAACCCGATCGGCTTCAACATCAAGAATGTCATTCCAGAAATAGGTTCCGCTTGCTGTTAATGACAAAGCAGCAAAGCTCAGCAACGTGCGCCACAAACTGCCCCATTCATTTAAGACTCCAGCTGCGCCCGGAGCGGCAAACACCAAAATGTTTTTCGCCCACTGTTTCGGACGGGCTTCTTTCAGCAATGGGGGCATTGTCATACTGCACTCAATTCTGGTACTTCAGCGACACATTCTTTTGTAATCCGAAACGGATGGTCGGCCATCGCCAACATTTGGTCATCCCCCGCAGAATCGCCATATGCGTACAGCACATACGAACCGAAGCCTTCACCGTCGAGCCATTCACGAAGTCGACGTTCTTTCTCGGCGCCGCGACAGTTTGCACCAACAAGAGATCCCGTGAACTGTGATCCCGAGTTTGTTTCGCATTCGGTGCCCATCACTGCATCGCAGCCGAGCAACTTGCCAAGATATTTCAGATACAAACTGTACGAAGCCGAGACCAGGACCACCTTGTGGCCCTGCGCGTGATGCCAACGCAAACGCTTCACTGTGTCATCACGCAACCAGGCAGGAAATGCTCGCGAGGCAAATCCACGGGCTTTTGCATCTACTTGTTCAATTGAACGTCCAGCAAGCGCCGCCCTTGTCGCGACTGCTTTCACTCGGTCACGATCTCGCGTGACAAGCGCTCTGATTAACGGCACTATCCGCCACACGAGACCGACATACAAGCGCCAACCGGCCACTTCACGCAGAAAGGGAACGACGCAGTCTTTATTCGTCAGGGTGTGATCAACATCGAAGGCAGCAACCCGAACTGCGTTCTCCTCAGAATGACCGATCGGGTGATTGCCGGGAGAATTCATATCGAGACAAGTTTACTTCGCTGAAACGTTCAACAAAGTGGATCGCACGTCCCACCACTCAGGCCAACTCTTACTCACGACCTCAGGCTCATCAATCGAGATCCCTGAGACGCGCAATGCCAGAAGCGACCAGGCCATTGCCAAGCGATGATCATCGTGGGTTGCTAGCTCAGCGCCATGAAGCAGGTCGAAATTGACCGGGCGAATCAAGATGCCATCTTCTTCTTCAACAGCATCAGATCCAATCATTTTTAGCCCATTTACTAAATCGCCAATGCGATCGCTCTCTTTTTGACGAATAAAGCCAACCCCAGTGATACGCGTCGGAGAATCGGCAAATACTGCAATGACCGCCAATGTCGGGACCAAATCGGACATATCGGCCATATCAATTTCAATACCGTGCAATATCCCCGAAGACTTCACTTCTAATGAATCTTCGGTTGCCCGCGTCGTGCAACCCATGGTCTCAAGCACTTCAATAAATGCCGCATCACCCTGCAACGCGGGCTGACCAACACCAAGAACTTTGACCGATCCACCGGTAATCGCGGCAGCAGCCAGTGGATACGACGCAGATGACGCATCGGCTTCAATGGCATATTTAGTGGCGGTGTACGCACTTGGTTCGACACCAATGGTGTGATCGCCAATTGCGATGCCAGTTGCCCCAAACGAGCTCATGACTGAGGCAGTAATCGCCACATACGGACGCGATACCAATGGTGATGTCAATTGCAGTCGTATGCCGTCTGGAAGATACGGACCAATCATCATCAAGGCCGACACATATTGACTACTGATGTCACCAGGAATAGAAACCGTCCCACCGTCAAGCGCATCGCCAGAAACCCACACCGGCAGATGTCCATCTTGATCAATTGACTTCACCTGAGCACCAAGTTGAGTCAGTGCATCGTGCAATGGCTTCATTGGTCGGTGACGCAAAGGTGCATCGCCAGTAATCAGCGAAGGTACGACCGACAAAGCAGCAAGTGCAGTCATAAATCGTGAAGTCGTACCCGCGAGTCGCGCATTGAGTTCGCCTCCACCATTTGGATGACCAGCTGAACCAACGATCGTTGCAGTTGTACCTTCAACGCTGATGTCAATGTGCAGTGCTCGCAAACAATCGATCATCGCCGCCGTGTCATCGCCCGATGCAAGATTGCTCAGCGTTGTCGTTCCATCGGCCAACGCCGCGCACATGAGAGCACGGTTCGCAATACTCTTCGATCCAGGAACTGAAATGACCGCCTTGAGAGGCTGTGACGCAGTGTCAAGAATGAATGTCATGACCTATTCGGCCAATCGTTGCACGGCTGGTCGGAAGCCACGCGCCATCAATCCACCACGGAAGAGTTCAACTTGTGAAGTTTCGACCAACACAACTGCGATACCGCGGTCTCCTTCAACCGAGTGCACCACTTCAAAGTTCGGAATGTTGACACCGAGTTCGGCGGCCAAGGTAAATACTTCGGCAGCAGCGCCAGCACGATCGGGAATTGGGATACGCACTTCGGATAGTTCTTCCAATGCCTTCATACGGCTTGGCAGATTGGCACGAGCTTCACGCGCCAACGTCAAGCGTCGTAAAAGTTCAGTGCGGTCACCAGTTTCAACTGCTGAACGCATTCCCGAGAGACCATCAATGAGCGATGTCAACGTACTCAGAATCGCCGTACGATTTTCAGCACAGATATCTAGCCAAATTGCTGGATGACCAGAAGCGATTCGTGTCATGTCGCGAAATCCACCTGCAGCCAAGCGCAATAGTGCCGCGTGTTCAGTTGCCCGAGAATTTGCGACACCCATCAAGGTTGCCGCGGTGAGGTGCGGTACGTGGCTGACGACTGCGACTAATTCGTCATGACGTTCTGGTTCAAGACCAATCACTTCCGCGCCGAGCTCGCTGACAATGGCCGCAACTGTGGCAAATGCACTGTCGGATGTAGACGTTGTGGGTGTCAACACCCACACTGCGCCGACAAATAGTTCTGGGTCGGCGCCGTCAAGACCTTCGAGTTCACTACCGGCCATCGGATGTCCACCAACAAATCGAGCATCAGTAATCTCGCGAGCAACTCCAGCCTTCACGCTGCCGACATCAGTCACGATTCCCTTGGTTTCACGCAAGGCCCGCTGCACCTGATCGGTCACTGCTGTCACCGGCACCGCCACAAACGTCACTTCGGCATCAGCGTCAATTCCGCCATGTTGAATCATGCCGCGCTTCAGAGCTTCGGCGACTCGATCGGGGTTGTGGTCATCGCCAGAAACAATCCAGCCGCGGTCACGCAGAGCAACACAGATGGATCCCCCAATGAGACCTAATCCAAGCACCGTGGCACGGCGATGAGAAGCGGCGTTGCTATTGCTCATGATCTGAATCGTATCTTTGTGCCACGAGTGCCACAGCCTCAGTTAACAAACGCAACTCTGGTTGGGTCAATTCGCGCCATTCACCGGGCTTCAACCTGCGATCGCTTAAGGGCCCGATTCGCGTGCGCACCAAACGAGTCACGGGATGACCAATAGCCTCACACATCCGACGAACTTGTCGGTTACGACCTTCATGAATCACAATGCGCAATATGCCAGGGGAAGGTTGCGCAACTTTTGCTGGCGCGGTGACGCCATCGTCAAGTTCAATGCCATCGCGCAATCGACGGATGGCGCCTTGATACACCTCACCGCCCGCGACTTCGGCCAAATATTCTTTTTCAACACCATGGCTTGGGTGGGCAATTCGATTGGCCAACTCACCATCGTTCGTCATGAGCAACAAACCCTCAGTATCGGCATCAAGCCGACCGACTGAAAAGACTCGCGGTTCTGCCGGCACATAATCAACAACAATCGGTCGACCGTGAGTGTCACTCGATGTTGTCACGACCCCAACTGGCTTGTTGAGCAGGTAATAAACCAGTCCCGGACGAACTCCAATTTCAACTCCATCAACGGCCACAACATCGACTTCAACATCAACTCGTCGACCAAGTTCGGCAAGAACTCCGTTAACTGTGACTCGACCTTCAGCGATGATGTCTTCACAAACTCGACGTGATCCAAAGCCATGCACTGCCATGACCTTTTGCAGTCGTTCGCCTTGTGGAAGCTGCTTCGACTGTTCCGCTAACTGCTCCCAGAGCGGTGGCTCAGGCTCCCGGTTCGTCATGAGCAGCCTCGACTGGCTCGGCGACGGGTGTTGCTTCTTCAACAATTGGCGCAACATCATCAGACTTTGAAATGCGCAATCCGACTTCAAGGGCTTCAACGATGTCGGCACCTGGCAAGAACTCAACAATGGGCGGCAAATCGTTCACCGAATTAATGCCGAGCTTTTCTAAGAACGCTGGGGTTGTCCCCCATAGCACTGCTTGACCAGGGCCAGGATCGCGTCCGACCTGGTCGATATATCCGCGACTTTGCAACGTTCGCAAAACTCCGTCGGGGTCAACGCCACGAATTGAAGCGATCTGTGCCCGCGACAACGGCTGCTTGTAGGCAACGATGGCCAGAGTTTCAAGAGCCGCGCCCGACAAACGCGCGCGCTGTCCATCAAGAATGAAGCGCTCAACATAAGCAGCAACGTCAGGATGTGACTGATAGCGATAACCACCCGCGATTTGTACAAGTTGGAAGCCGTGCCCCGCTTCTTCATAGGCAGAAGCCAAAGATGCACAGAGACTTTCAACAACCTCAGCTGGCTGTTGCAAAATTTGCGAAAGGAGTTCAAGCGGAACAGGATCGCTCGCGACCAAAATGATGGCCTCAAGTGCGCGAACTAATTCGGCATCAATAGGAGCCGATTCAGTTGTCGCTGATTCTGTTGTTTCAGTTGTGTCACTCATAATTAAACCTTGTCTTTAGCCTTCGTAATCGTCGATGGGGAGCGAGCCAACGGTGACTGACTCATCGTCGCCAACCCACACAATGTCAATGTCGCCAAATCGCTCTGTTTGCTCGAGTTCAACAAAACCCTGTTTGAAAAGTTCAAGCAAGGCCAAGAACCGCACAATGATTTCAAGTCGATCAACTAGATCCGCGGTGAGGTGACGGAAACTAATGCGACGAATGCGCGGGAGCTCGTCAATCAATTCAGAAAGAGCATCAGAGACACTGGCCTTAATGACGCCGACATGGTACAAATCGACATGCGGGACGACCTTCGGCGTGATGGCGCGCATGTATGCCGCAAGCACTTGCTTGGGCTTGACACCTTCAAGAAGGTCAGGCATGAGTTCGGCGAAACGTTCGTCCGGTCCGGCACGACGTGCATACGACCGATCGGCAGAATCGGCGAGTTGGGCAAACACTTGACCGACATCTTTGAATGTCTT
This sequence comes from uncultured Actinomycetes bacterium, assembly GCA_903872155.1. Lineage (GTDB taxonomy): Bacteria > Actinomycetota > Acidimicrobiia > Acidimicrobiales > Ilumatobacteraceae > Casp-actino8. The sequence goes on from CAIQJP010000014.1 coordinate 11,552, forward strand.
GCACTCAAGCAGACGAGCAAGCAGCAAGTCGCGTTCTTCCCACAGGCCAAGTTCTTCATCAATGTCGATGTCTTCACGGCCAGGCAGCAAGCGACGAGCCTTCAGTTCAACCAGAGTCGCCGCGATCAACAAGAACTCAGTCGCCAACTCGAGGTCGAGCGACTCAAATTTGGCGATTTCGGCCAAATACGAATCAACAATGATCGACAAGTTGATCTCGTAGATGTCAACTTGCTCTTTCAAAATGAGATGTAGCAGCAGGTCGAAGGGTCCCTCAAATACCGGGGTGGAAACGTCGACAGCCATCGCATTGAGGCTAATCGCCAGAGTGGGCTCGGAGCAGGTAAAACGGCAAAAACCGCCGATCAATCAGGACCAAATAAGCCCCAGTAACCGACGGAGCGCCGTTATCCTTGACCCGTGCCTCGCGTCCTGTCATGTATCCAACCCACCGGAGTCGTCCATTTGGGCAATTATCTTGGCGCCCTGCGCAATTGGGTTGTTGGCCAGCACGAATGCGATGCCTTTCACGGCATTGTCGACCTCCATGCTCTGACGGTGACTGATCGCCCGGGTGTTTTGGGCACGAGCACTCTCGAACTTGCCGCCACACTTTTCGCAGTTGGTCTCGACCCTGAAGTAGCAACTGTTTTCGTCCAAAGCCATGTCCCCGAGCATGCCCAACTGGGCTGGGTCATGGAATGCACCGTGTCATACGGCGAACTGAGCCGTATGACCCAGTTCAAAGACAAGTCAGCCAAGCGCGAAGCCGACTTCGTTTCAGCTGGACTGTTTACTTACCCCGCTCTTCAGGCCGCCGACATTTTGTTGTACGACGCCGACGAAGTTCCAGTTGGCGAAGACCAGCGCCAGCACATCGAGATCACGCGCGATATTGCGATGCGATTCAACGGACGCTTTGGCAACACCTTTGTCGTCCCCAAGATCGTGACTCCCCGAGCCGGAGCCAAAGTCACCGACCTTCAAGAGCCCACCGCAAAAATGTCGAAGTCATCAAACACCGATGCCGGCATTGTGTATTTGCTCGATGAGCCCGCAGCAATTTTGAAGAAGTTCAAGCGTGCAGTTACCGACTCTGACGGTGAGGTTCGCTTTGATCGTGCCGACAAGCCCGGCGTGTCAAACCTGATTGAAATCTTGGCGGCATGCACAAGTCGTACCCCGCAACAAGTTGCTGGCGCATACACGCAGTATGGACCACTCAAGGCCGACGCTGGTGAAGCCGTTGTTGAGATTCTTGCTCCCATTCAGCATCGCTATCACGAACTCATGGGCGACAAAGCTGAACTATCCCGTTTGTTGCGCACCGGTGCAGAAAAGGCCCGTGCTGTCGCGTCAGCCACGCTTGAGCGCACGTACAACAACATCGGCTTACTCTCACCCGAGTGAATAGTGACCGTTTGGTCAATCAATCACTGAATCAGTACTCGGAAATGTCAATCAGCACTGCGTGAGCGACAATGCGGTATTTCACACTGTGCGGAGGATGACACGCAACAAGTGACAATGTCTGATCATTGGAGGTCGATGCATACAGCAATGGGTCCGACGGCAATCGAATATCAACGCCAGTTACTCGGTACGTGTACATCTTTTTCCCAATGGTGAGATACACCAGAGAGTTCTCGCCAAGTTTGTCAAGATTCTGAAACTCATGACCATGCGAAACACGGTGCCCGAAAATCGCAACATTTCCCGGTTGGTTAGGCGAGCGAGATTCAACCAAATGTGAAGGGTCATAGTTGACGAACTCTGTTCCTTCGCGAACGACCGAGTTCAGACCAATTTGTGGAATCGAAATGTAACCAGGGAAGCCATCTGCATCGGGTAGTGAATTACTTGGTGCTGCTTGAGTCGATGATTGAGGAGTTCCCACAAACCAACCGAAGATGTCCACAATTAAATCGGTGCCACCATACGAATAGAACGAGACACCACGGGTACCCGTTGCAAGTTGCACATGGTTCGGAGCAGTAACACCTGCTTTATCGGCATTGAGGTTCGACGAACCAGGACGCACACGACCAGCCGGATAGACGGTGACATAGCCCTCGCCTTGAGCGCGCGTCATCGTGACATTTAAGGCGACGGCCGACGCCCCCGAACTTGGAATGCCAGCTTGGCTCGCCGTGCCAACTTCAACTGTCCAATCATGATGCAACGCCACGTTTTCACCGAGCGGGTTAGGAGTAGAACGCGTATCGAGCAAGCGAGTTGGTGACACCGGCACGAATAGTCCATCTTCGCTTACTGCCGCACCGGAGCCGCTGTAATAACCCATGAGGTCAACAATCAAGTCACCGCCGGCATATGAGTAAAAATCAACACCGAGCGCACTTGGTTTCACAATGACTTGATTAGCGATCGTTTGATTAGCCGAAGAAATATTCAGATTTGATGTTGTGCCCTGATCTTGTCCTGCAGGGAATGCAGTCCAGTATCCATAGCCGTTGGTACGTAGCCGCGAATTCACCGCAGTCACGTTCAGAACAAGACCTTCAGTATTCGCTGGGACACCGGCAGGCATTGACAAGCGAACGATTCCATCTTCACCCGCTGTTGCATTGCCTCGAGTGTCAAGCAATCGTTGTGGGGTCAACGCGATAAAGCGACCCGCTGCAGTCGCGCCAGATGGGCTGTAATACCCAAACACATCAACCAACAAGTTGGCCGAGATCGATGTATACAAACCGACTTTGCCACCGGCACCTAGGCGAACGGTCACGAGATTCGGAACCATCTGGCCAAAACTCTTGATATTCACGTTTGAGGTATTGGGCAACGCCTCGCCCCATGGATACACCGTCACATACCCTTCACCAGTGGCATCAATCGCTGTCACATTGAGAACGACTGCAGTTGCCGAACTCGGCACTCCTGCCAAGCCGGCAATTGAAACCGGGTTATACGAACCTGCACCAGGCTTTGCGGAATTGCGGGTATCAAAGACTCGAAGTGGTGACACGCCATGAAACGCCGATGCACCTACTGGAGCAGCCGAAACTGACTGCACCTCGACCGATGAAGCAATAACGAAAGTTGCGGCGAGAATCAATCCAACAACACATTGCCGACCCAATATCGTGAGCGAACTCAAGGAGCGATGTGGCAACTTCGTCATAGAACTTTTGAATCCTAGAACAACCACTAGGACATCAACTATTTCTGCACTAAATCTGATCAGCTTGCCGCAATATCTTGACAATCGAGTCATTTCTTGACGTTTCAGCAGACCAATCCAAAAGTCGCAAGGTCTCAACACTCGAACCAGCATTGCGACATAAATTCAGCCCAATGAGTTCATGATTGTGATAGTTGCGAAATTTGGTGCCATGTGGACCAACAATCGTGGCGACAACTCGTCCCAAGACTCCGAGTTCACTTTCAACTTTGCCAATGTCGTGCAGTATCGCAGCGGCAACTTGGTCACGCGTGAAAGTGGGATGCAAATCGGTGAAACGACGCGCCACTTCAATTGAATGCCGTTGATCGTGCGGTTTCAAAAGTTTCCATAATTCGAATTCATTCGCAAGCAACATCTCATTAACCCAAGCAACGTCCTTGGCTTCTGGCGGTCGTTTGGAAATAGAGGTAAAAAAGCGCCGAACAAGATGGCGCTGATTCTCCATAAATTGAATCATCAAGATCCCCGTGAGACACTTGCGCGCGGATGAGCGTTGCGATATTGATCAATCAAGCGTTCTTGCGACACTCGCGTGTACACCTGCGTTGTCGAGATTGAGACGTGACCCAACATTTCTTGCACAATGCGTAAATCAGCACCGTGGTCGAGCATGTGGGTCGCACACGAGTGGCGCAACACGTGAGGAGACAACTGTGCAGTGAGTCCGGCCCGATTGCCGGTTCGCGACACAATCGCAAATGCCGCCTGACGTCCCAGTCGCCCGCCACGATTATTCAAAAAGATCGCCTCAGCATCGCCACGTTTCATCCATCGAACTGGCTCAAGTTTTTCGCGGCCCTCAATTAACCAGCGATCAACAGCTTCACGCGCACATTTACCAACTGGCACTAAGCGTTCTTTTGAGCCTTTTCCGTAGAGGCGTACAAGCCCGGCATCGAGATCAAGATCGCCCATCGACAAACCACATACTTCTGAGATACGCGCGCCGGTGGCGTACAACAATTCAAGAAGTGCTCGATCACGTAACGCAACAGGTTCATCACCTGTCACGGCAGCGAGCAGACTTTCAACTTCATCTTCTGACAAAGGTTTTGGAATACCAGCAGGAACCTTGATGCCATCAAAATCGGCAGTTGGGTCATCGTTGCGCATTCCTTCAGCTGACATAAAGCGATGCAACATACGCACCGCTGCCATATGCCGCGCAACGCTCGAGGCTGCAGCGCCAGAAGATCGTTGCATCGAGACAAAGCGATTGATGTCGGCGAGTTGCACCCGATGCAGATCGGTCTTGTGTTCGTGCAACCATTCGCAATAATTCGTTAAGTCACGACGGTACGCCTGCAGGGTGTTCTGCGAACGGCCTCGTTCAGCAAGTAGCCACGACAGAAACTCTTCAACTTCAAGTGGGACCGATTCGGTGATGTCCACGAATAGTTACTTTACGACAGAATCAAGACCACGAAGTCGGCGATCGGCAAGCAATAAGCCAATTGTTGATTTTGCATCAGCAATTTCGCCGCTCACCACCATCGAGACTGCCTCGGCAAAAGGAACTTCAAATACTTCCATATGGTCTTCTTCGGGCCCATGCGTTTCTTGACCGACATGTGCGAGCCCCGTCGCTAGATAAACATGCAAAACCGAATCGGTCATTCCGGTTGACGGATAGAACTGATGCAACAACTCAAGGTTGGTTGCGGTGTAACCCGTTTCTTCAGCGAGCTCACGAATCGCTGTCACTTCAGGAGCCTCACCAGGAATATCGCGCATGCCCGCGGGTACTTCAACAATCACGCGATCAAATGCTGCTCGATATTGCTTGATGAGAACAACGTATGGTTCGCCGGCGTCGTTATAACGAATGGGCACAACGGCAACTGCCCCAGGCGAACGCACGATGTCGCGCGTAAACGTTTCACCATTTGGTGCAACGAAGTCTCCGACGACGACTTTCCAGATATATCCGTCGTAAACCTTGCGATCCCCCAGATGACGAAACGTACCCATTGGTTCACCCTCTACTGACTCAGACGTTGAATCAGACAGAACGAACCTCGTCACGAGCGCTTTGTGCGTCAACGGGACGATTGGCGGCAGCGCGATATTCGAGCGAGGCCCCGATCATGTCGCGGAACAGTGGGTGCGGTCGATCGGGACGGCTCTTGAACTCGGGGTGAGCCTGAGTGCCAACCCAGAACGGGTGATCCTTCAGTTCGATGAATTCAACGAGACGACGGTCGGGTGAGGTGCCGCTGCACACAAACCCAGATGACTCAAAACGAGTGCGGTATTGGCTGTTGAACTCGTAGCGGTGACGGTGACGTTCGCTCACGACACTTTCACCATAGGCATTGGCAACTTTGCTACCGGGCTCTAAGACTGCGTAATAAGCACCAAGACGCATCGTGCCACCCTTGTCGGTGACATCACGCTGATCGTTCATGATGTCAATCACTGGATGCTGCGTCGATGGATCAAACTCAGTTGAGTGTGCATCAGTCATTCCTAAAACGTGACGCGCGTACTCAATGGTCATCACTTGCATTCCTAGACACAGACCAAGACACGGAAGATTGTTTTCACGAGCGAACGCAGCGGCGGCAATCTTTCCTTCAACACCACGAATACCAAATCCACCAGGAATGACCATTCCGTCAAGATCGCTCAATCGACCAGCAGCTAAAAGTCCTTCGACTTCTTCAGCCTGAATCCAATCGATCTCAACACTCGCGCCGTGATGGAAGCCAGCATGCTTGATGCTTTCAACAACCGACAAGTACGCGTCGTGAAGTTCGATGTATTTACCGATCAGACCAATGCGTACAGGCTTGGTGGCATTTTCGACCATCGTGACCACGCTCTGCCATGACGACAAATCAGGCTTTGCTTCAATCTGCAAAACATCGCACACCACGGTGTCGAGCCCTTCGTCGTAGAACACCAACGGCAACTCGTAAATATTTCGAACGTCAGCAGCGTTCACAACAGCGCGCTCATCAACGTCACACAAGTTAGAAATCTTGCGCTTCAAGCTGGGGCTCAACGACTCTTCGCTGCGACACACAATCACATCGGGCTGAATTCCGCGACTACGCAATTCGGTCACTGAGTGCTGCGTGGGCTTGGTTTTCTGTTCGCCCGACGGCCCAATAAAGGGCACCAAAGTGACGTGGATATAACACACGTTTCCGCGGCCAGCTTCTTTGCGATATTGCCGGATTGCCTCTAAAAACGGGAGGATTTCGATGTCACCAACGGTGCCACCAACCTCGGTGATCACCACATCAACATCATCAGTAGCCATGCGACGAATACGACGCTTGATCTCATCGGTGATGTGCGGAATCACTTGCACGGTCTTGCCGAGGTAATCGCCACGACGTTCAGCAGCAAGCACGGCTTGATAAATCGAACCTGTTGTTGCGTTCGAATTTCGTGAAAGATTTTCGTCAATGAAACGTTCGTAGTGACCAAGGTCGAGGTCGGTTTCTCCGCCATCATCAGTCACAAAAACTTCACCATGTTCAAACGGGTTCATGGTGCCCGGATCAATATTGATGTACGGATCCAACTTCTGCATGGTGACTCGAAGTCCACGCAATTTCAGGAGTCGACCGAGCGACGAGGCAGTCAAACCTTTACCTAAAGAACTTGCAACTCCACCAGTCACAAAGATGTGCTTCGGCATTTTGACCTCCCGTTTGGTTAAACCAACTACGGGAGAACACCTTACAACTATTCACGACCCCCGCATGCACTGCCGTCATGCCGAAGGGGAGAATTTCGAAATTCTTTTGGCTACTCGCTGGAAGTGCGTGAGGCCAGCAGTTCTTTAGCGTGACGACGAGCCGCCGTGCTGTCAGGTCGACCCGACAACATGCGAGCGATTTCGTCCACCCGACGGGGTCCAGAAACCTCGGCTGCACTTGCCAACGTGATCTCGGCACCCTTGCGGTCGACGATGTTTTTCTCAACAACGACGTGGTGATCGGCAACAGCGGCCACCTGGGCCAAGTGTGTCACGACAAATATTTGATGAGCCTTTGAAAGGCGCGACAGGCTTTCGGCCATCGCATTTGCGGCCGATCCGCCAATTCCGGCATCGACCTCGTCAAACACCAAAATGGGCGGACCTTGAGTCAGCACCATACGTATTGCCAACATGGTTCGGGCCAATTCGCCTCCCGAAGCGACTTTGCTGAGTGGAGCCGCTGGAACTCCTGGGTTGGCCGCCAGCATCATGGTCACCTCATCGGCTGGGTCGTCTCCCCCAACCTCAATGTCAACGACCGCTCGCTCCATTGCCAACTGAGTTAGGTGGCCTGTTATCGCCGCGCCAAGCGCCTTGGCTGCCCCGCGACGCACTTTGGCGACCTTGGCCGCCGCTTGGCGCTCACGCTTTTCGACCTCAATCCGTTGCTTTTCGAGGGCTTCAACTCGAACCTCAAACGACTGCAATTCTTCGAGGCGTTGGGATGACTCGTCGAGATAGGCAATCACCTCAGCGAGCGACTCGCCGTATTTACGACGTAGTTCGCGCAAACTTTGGTGGCGTTGGCGAACCTCCGCGAGCCTTTCAGGGTTGTCTTCACAGTTTTCTCCGACATTGCGAATGTTTGAAGCGATGTCGGCGAGGTCGGCAACGAGGTCACGTAAACGATTGGCCTCCGCTTCAAAAGGTGCCCGATTTTGCAGTGCTGCAATGACCGAGCCCAGAACGTCGAGAGCTCCGTCGTCATCATTGATGCCGGCCAGCGCCAACTGTGCAGCTTCGCGATGGGCCGTGGCGTCAGCCAAGACATCTTCTTCAACTTCAAGAACATGCTCTTCATTGGGGTCATCTAGTGAGGCAGCCAAAATTTCTTCAACCTGAAACTTCAGCAGATCAATTTCTCGTGCCCGTGCCCTAGTGTCGCCACCGAGTGCTGCCAATGAGGCATCAATTTCGGTGAGTTGTGCTCGTGCCTCACGCAATGGACCAAGGTCGGTGTGTGCAAACTCATCTAAAGCCGCTCGCTGCACCGAGGCCGACAACAAACTTTGATGGGTGTGTTGACCGTGAAGGTCGACCAATTTCAAGCCGAGATCGGCCAACTGACCCACTGTCGCTAATCGACCATTGACATAAGCCCGTGAACGACCATCAAGTGGAATCACGCGACACAAAACGACTTCCTCATCGTCGGTCACAAAACGTCCTTCGACTCGTGCCTCCGCGGCGCCGGCCCGAACGCGACCGGCGTCGGCGCGACCGCCCACCAAAAGACTGATGGCTTCAACCAACATGGTTTTTCCGGCACCAGTTTCGCCAGTCAGAACCGTCAGTCCGTTTCCGAGAACCAGATCGAGTCGATCAATGATTCCGAGGTCTTCTATATGTAATTCACTCAGCATGTGATTGCGACCAACGCTTATCGATCAGCCAAACCGAATTTGGCTTTCAAGATTTGGTGGAAACGCTGCGGCTGCATCCGTACAAACAACGCTGGGCGATCAGATGCTGAACAGGTCACTGACTCGCCACCCTCAAGTGACGCCACTTCTTGACCATCAATGGCCAGACCGACCGATCGTGATCCGTCAACGTCAATGCGAATCGTCTCCGTCGGTCCAAGAACAAGCGAACGGTCGAACAACATGTGTGGCGCCAACGGGGTTAACAACATTGCTTCGAGAGTTGGCGAAACTACCGGGCCGCGGGCCGACAATGAATACGCAGTTGAACCAGTAGGCGTGGCCACCAACAATCCGTCGGCTTGAAACGTCGTAAACCGCGCGCCATCGATGCTCACCGCTAAGCGAACAGTCTGACCCGTCCGCTCCTTTTCGAATGACGCTTCATTCAGGGCGCGCCACTGCGAGCGCGATCCATCATTTTTCACAACATCAACGTCAATCACTAAACGCTTTTCAATCTCGTAGTCGCCAGCAAAGAACCGCTCAAGTGATGACACCAAATTTTCGGGTTCAACTTCGGCGAGGTAGCCCAACAAACCAACGTTGATACCGAGCACCGGAACCGCGGCGCCGTTCAACATGGTCACTGAACGCAACATGGTTCCATCGCCGCCGATACTCAACACCAACTGGGCCGATGCAATATCAGACGCTGTACAGAGATCGACATCAAGCCCGAGGGATTGAATATCGACTGCTTGAGCGACTGGCGCGTGACCGTGCTTGCGCAGCCACTCAACGGCCTGGCGAGCAACCACTGCAGCTTCAGGCCGTTCGGAATGACCGACGATGACGACTTTTTTAGCTGGCGCAGTGGTCATACCGACATCTTCTCACGCACGGTGGCGTATAACAGGAACTCTTTATTACCTTCTGCCCCGGTAATAGGCGATGAAATAATCTGATTCACGGTTGCTCCAGCATTTTCGCACGATTCACGCACACCATCGCAGGCGACTTGATGCAGTTCGGGGTCAGAAATGATGCCCTTACCCTTGGACACGTCACGGCGGCCAACTTCAAACTGAGGTTTCACGAGCAATACCAATTCACTTCCTGGTCGGCACACCCCAATCAGGGCGGGCACGACAAGAGTGAGCGAAATGAATGACAAATCGGCGACGACGACATCAACTTCTCCTCCGATGTCGTCAATCGTCATGTCCCGCACATTGAAACGCTCCATCACGGTGACTCGTTCGTCGTCACGAATCTTGGGGTGCAGTTGACCGTGTCCAACATCAAGTGCGACAACATGAGTTGCTCCGCGTTGCAATACGCAATCGGTAAATCCACCGGTTGACGCACCGGCGTCTAAGACTCGTCGACCAGCAACGTCAATACCACAAGCTTCTAACGCGGCATCCAATTTCTCGCCACCACGGCTCACAAATCGCGCGGGTGGTCCACTCACCACTACGGCGTCGGCTGGATCGACTTGATGTGCGGCTTTTGATGCGATCGCACCATTGACCAAAATGCGACCTGCATCAATCAGTTCTGTCGCTTCACGACGACCTGACACCAGTTGACGACGAACTAATTCAGTATCAAGACGTTGTCGACGAGCCATGAGAAAAAGTAATGAAGTGAGTCAGATACTCAGGCTGAAGTTGTGTCAGTCGCCGCAGGCGGTGCTGAAGAATTTTTTGGTGCAGCCTTTTTGATGGGGGCTTTCTTGGCTACCGCTTTTTTCACGGTTGTTTTCTTCGCAGCCGTCTTCTTCGCTACTGCTTTTTTCGCAGGCTCCGTCGAAGTAGGAGTAGCAGTTGTCGTCGACGCGGCCGTCTTGCGCTTGGCGACTGTCTCAGCAACCGACTTCGCTGCCGTTGCCACCAAAACAGTTCGAGTTGCTTCAAGGCTGCGCGTCAAAGTTTCCACTTGCTTTTCTAGTTGATCAATGCGCTTGACGGCCTTGGTTAATTGCTTGCCAACTTCGCGTTGAACGGCATCGCTGAAATGTTCAGCCGATTTACGACTTGCAGCAACAATTTCGGTGACGATCTTTTCGGCGTCGCGACGACGCTCGTCGCCAGCCTTCAGAAGTTCGCGGACAAACTTCTCTGCGGCATCTGGTCCCATCGGAGCCACAGTGTCGAACAACTTCTTCATTGAGTTTTTGTTGATCGGGTTCTTGGCCATAACTAGACGCTACCCCGAATTTTGAGGAGCATTATTTCAGCAAATAATTGGCTACTCCGGCGAGATTGGCCACATCAATATCAAGGGTCGTTCCCGCAAACCACGAAGGTTGATCGGCCGGCATGACACCCGCCGGGGTCACGCCCGAACGCACCAGCGCAAAGCGACATCCGAGCGTGCTGGCAAAGCCGCCGTCGGTCGATGGACGATCTCCCACCATCACAGCATCTGAGCCAATAGTTGGCTCGTACTCCCGCACCACATCGGCCATGGCCTGGTGGGGCTTGCCCGCCACAATGGGGTCAATTCCGGCCGCTGTCGAAATGGCCGCCAAAATGCTGCCTCCACCGGGAATTGGACCATTGGGCGTCGGGTACGTTGCATCATCGTTGGTGCCAATCAGGCGCGCTCCCTGACGAATGGCTGTTGAGGCCCGGCGCATGATCTCGTAATCGAAATGGCGATGAAATCCCACAATCACCGTGTCGACTTGCGCTCCGCCTTCGCATTCTTCATGCGACACCGAAATCGCACCGACTTTGGCAATCGCTTCAGCAAGACCAGGGCCACCACACATCAAGACTCGTTCGCCCGCGCTCAACAAATGCGCGCCGGCCATGGCCGACGTAATGACATCGCCGACCGCAGGTATTCCAACTGCCAAAAGTGCGGCTTCTTGATCAGCCACAGTTGCCGACGAATTGTTGGTCACGAACAACACGCGATGTCCATGGGCGCGCAAACGTTCAACGGCATGCGCCGAACCATCAATGGGTTCGTGGGCCAACCACACGACTCCGTCGAGATCGCAGAGCACCGGAAATTTGTGAGAAATATTCATGACCTAGCGATCTTGCCACGCCCCCACCGACATCGGCGTGGCAATCTAGAGATGTGCCTCGTTTTGAACCATTTCATGCTCTCCGATACGCCTCAGCCGACCTGAATTTGGTGGCTGCTCCCCCGTACGACGTTTTATCCGAGGCCGATCGCGAAGCCCTAGCGCAACGTCATCCCAACAACATTGTGCACATCGATGTTCCCGTCGAATCTGATGGACCTGGTCGGTATGACGCTGCTGGTGACGTTTTAGACAATTGGGTCACGCAGGGCGTATTAGTTGAAGATGCCGAACCTTCATTCACGATTTATCGCATGACCTTTCGCGATGAAGCTGGCACCGAGCGCACAACGTTTGGAGTTATCGGAGCACTTGAAGTTGTTGACGAAGGTGCAGGCGGCGTATTACCCCACGAACGCACCACACCAAAAGCAAAGACCGACCGTCTTGATTTAACTCGTGCCACCATGACGAACTTGTCGCCAGTGTGGGGTTTGTCGCTGACTGCAGGGCTCACCGAGTTGTTGCAGGCTCCCGGCGAATTGCTCGGTACTGTCACGACCGACGGCGTCACCCACACCATTGAGCGAGTATCTGATCCGGCGCGCGTTGCGGCGATTTCACACGCGGTGAGTTCGAATGAAGTCGTGATTGCCGACGGCCACCACCGTTACGCGATTAGTCGTACGTTCCGCGATGAACAGCGCGCTGCCGACACCGGCAGTAACGGCTCGGCCGAACTCACCATGACGTATGTGGGCGAACTCATTGAAGAGCAGCTGAGTGTTGAAGCGATTCATCGTTTGTACACCGGTATTGATTTTGCTGCATTAAAAGCAACTTTTGAAAAGTTCTTCTCGTTTGTGCCTGGAGGAAAAGTTGTTGCATCAATCACCTACGACATGCAAGACAAAGGTGCGCTTGTACTCATTGATGATCAGGGCAACGGAACCTTCATGATTCCGCGACCAGAAATGTTCACAGGTATTCGCGATCTTGACGGCGCACGACTTGAGCATGCGCTCGCCAACGTGTCACACGATGTGAGTTATCAGCATGGTGTCGGACTCGTCGTCGACATTGTTGCTTCAGGAAAAGCCGCAGCGGGCGTATTGATTCGTCCCGTGACGGTTGCCGAAATTCAACGAACCGCCGACGAAGGGTTGCTCATGCCACCCAAGTCAACGTTCTTTACTCCGAAGCTGCGAACCGGTCCGGTCATTCGACCGCTGCACTAGATCGTTGAAGAACGCCTCACGTACGTGAGGCGTCGAAGATTCCTTGAATCGTTGAGTCAAGAGTTGCGTTGAATTCGGCTTCGCTCTGCTTGGCTGACAAACCTTCGGTCAATGCTCGCGAGAAACTGGCGATCACACCATGGTTACGCGACAACCGCTGATTTGATTCTTCGCGACTGTAACCGCCCGACAAAGCAACAACGCGCAACACGCTCGGGTGTTTCACGAGTTCTTGGTAGAAGTCATCAACTTCAGGCAACGTGAGTTTCAACATCACCGGCTGATCGGCAGGCTGAGCATTCAGCTCGGCCAACAATGCCGCCTTCAACAACACTTCAGCTTCTTTTTTGGTTGCACTGTTGATGTCAACTTCGGGTTCGATGATCGGCACCAGGCCAGCGGCCAAGATCTGACGACCAACGGCAAACTGTTGTGCAACGACTGCGTCGATACCGGCCTTGTTGGCTTCTTTGATGACCGAACGCATCTTGGTTCCGAAGATGCCCTTACTGACACCCTTGGCAAGTAATGCGTCAAGTTCGGGCATGGGCTTCATCAACTGCACACCGTCGGCGTCGTCGGCGAGACCTTTGTCAATCTTCAAGAACGGAATGACACCCTTGGTCTTCCACAAATAGTCGGCACTGCCCAGACCTTCGATGTCGCGGTCCATCGTGCCTTCAAAAAGAATTGCGCCCAAGACTCGGTTGCCACCAAAGGACGGGCTCGTCACCATGCGACTGCGCATACCATGAATCAGGTCAAACATTTGGGCGTCACCCGAGTATTCGTTCTCTTCAATGCCGTACAAACGCAGAGCCTTCGGAGTACTTCCACCACTTTGGTCGAGGGCGGCGATGAAGCCATCGCCACTGCGCATACGTGCCAACTGTTCTTGATTCATGTGGGAAGTCCTTTGTCGTCGTACTGCTACGAAACCGTTGTGCCAAGAGTAGTCGTCAGTCCAGAGCCGATCCCAGCCTCTCGAGGTGGCGTGTGACGAGTTTCTTGACCCTGGCCTTCTGGCGAGTTGGAACTACATCGGTTGCCACAACCTCGGTGCGACTACCCGTCCCACCAGCCGTTTTAAAGAATCGGCGGGCTACCGAGCCGACCACAAACACTTCATCGCCAGTTGTGAGAGCCAAAACTTCGTCGGGCTTTGCGGGGTCAAAAATGGAGACTGGTACCGAACGAGTGGGTTCGTCTTCGTGTCGGGTCGTGACTTCAAGACCGATCACCGATGATCCCGAATTCAAGTCGCGAGGTACGGGTTCGCTACTGAGCGTCCCACGCAGAACGACGATATTGACACCTACATTTTCAGAAGTTGACATACAACACCTTTCAGAACGATCGCCTGATGACGACGGTCTGTTGTGTGCCGCTAACCCAACCTTGCGGTGAAGGGACTGTCTTTACAAAGAAGCGAGACGTTCGGAAACGTCAGCAAACTCTTTGTCGTGCAGAGCCACGCGCTGGAAGAACTCTCGAGCCTTTTGCACATTGCCGGCCTTGTCGTACAAATCGCCCAACACGTACCACTGCTTCAAGTGATACTCGTGAACACGACGAGGAATCGCCACAACCTTGAGCATCAATTCAATTGCGTCTTTCAACTCTCCACGATCAGACAGTGAACCAGCCGCAACCATGCGTCCTTCGGCCATCACTTCAGGCGAAGGTGACAATTCTTTGAGTTCAGCCCACACTGCATCAACATCGTTCCAACGACGCTGAGCGCGATAACAGTCAGCTAACACCGGCATATCTTCAATGTGCAACCGAATCGAACGTGCAAGCTCAAGAGCAGCAGTCGCATCGCGCCACTGACCCATGCGATAACTCGCGAGACCAATGACTTCATGAACTGCAGCCACACCAGAGAGTTCTTTGGTGAGTGATTTAGCAATGCGCTTTGCTTCTGAATAACGCTCACGCTCTAAAGCGATTTGCGCAGCCTTCAAACGACCACTTAAACGATTGGCACGAACTGGCTCGAGAACCTTGGCGACATCGGCCTTGGTCTGTGGATCTAATTCGTCTTCATCTTTTGGTCGCGCCGACACAGTGCGGCGCGGTGCGAGCCCACGACGCACTGCGCCTTCGGCAGCATCGCGTACGTCGTCTTCGACTCGACCTTCATCAACCCAGGTCTCGGCTTCGCGTGACACCGGTGTTTGCTCGCGGTCTTTGCGGACTTCTCCGCCACCGCGTGAGCGCACGGCCTCGCGACGACGTTCAGCTTCGTTCTTTGGTCCGCGTGGAGCGAAGTCTTCGCGACGCGGTCCACTGCGACGACCACCATCACGACTGTCATCACGACGCGGGCCTGATGGGCGACCAGCGCCTGCACCATAGCGACGAGGAGCACGATCACGATCGCCACCACGAGAATCTGATCCTGAATCGTCACGACGAGGAGCGCGATCACGATCACCAAAATCTCGACGAGGTGCACGATCACGGTCACCGCTGGGTCGATCTCCATAGTCCCGACGAGGTGCACGATCACGATCGCCACCACGAGAATCGCCGCGGCTGTCATCGCGACGAACTGGACGATCACCATATTCACGACGCGGTCCACGATCAGCACTTGGCCGACGATCGCCACCGGGACGATCACCGTACTCACGACGGGGTCCACGATCACCGCTGGGTCGATCTCCATAGTCTCGACGCGGACCACGATCACGGTCACCGCTGGGCCGACGATCACCACTGGGACGATCACCAAAATCACGACGCGGTCCACGATCGCCAGTCGGTCGGTCACTATATTCACGACGCGGACCACGATCAGCACCGGGACGATCACCAGAATCACGACGGGCATCGGAGCCATAACGGCGAGGTGCTCGGTCACGATCGCCATATTCGCGACGCGGGCCACGATCACCAGTAGGCCGATCACCAAAATCTCGACGCGGTGCACGATCACGATCGCCACTGGGTCGATCTCCGTAGTCACGACGCTGGGCCCGATCGCGGTCGCCACCACGAGAATCACCGCGTGAATCACCGCGGCGGTCATCATCACGAGCGCCAGCGGGGCGGCTCGGACGCGGTCCTGGCGGACGGCCAGTGCCAGACGCAGGTCGAGGTGTACTGGAACGACCTCCGGTGCGGAATTCACCACGTGAATCAGAACGTGAATCGCCCCGCGAATCTCGTCGACGATCAGAATTGGGGCGTTCGGGCATTTAGTCAAGGCTACGAGCAGATCGCCGATTTCGTCGCAAACATGAACCCGAGAATGCAAAAGACCCTCACTGACTCGTCAGTGAGGGTCTTTCATCGAAAAATTCTGGCAGCGACCTACTCTCCCAGGAGGTCTACCTCCAAGTACCATCGGCGCTGGCGGGCTTAACTACCGTGTTCGAAATGGGAACGGGTGTTTCTCCGCCGCTATGGCCACCAGAAATCTATTGTAAAACGGGGATATCCCCGAGTACTCCAGAGCAAGCGCGAGCTGTTAATTAAGCCCTCGGCCGATTAGTACCGGTCGGCTACAAGTGTTACCACTCTTCCACCTCCGGCCTATCAACGTGATGGTCTCGTCACGGGCCTTACTGCGTTAACCGCATGGGAATTCTCATCTTGGAAAGGGCTTCCCGCTTAGATGCTTTCAGCGGTTATCCCGTCCGTAGGTGGCTAATCTGCCGTGCCCTTGGCAGGACAACAGACACACCAGAGCTACGTCCATCCCGGTCCTCTCGTACTAGGGACAGATTTCCTCAAAATTCCTTCGGCTGCGGAGGATAGAGACCGAACTGTCTCACGACGTTCTGAACCCAGCTCACGTACCGCTTTAATGGGCGAACAGCCCAACCCTTGGGACCTGCTTCAGCCCCAGGATGCGATGAGCCGACATCGAGGTGCCAAACCTTTCCGTCGATATGGACTCTTGGGAAAGATTAGCCTGTTATCCCCAGGGTACCTTTTATCCGTTGAGCGACCACGCTTCCACAAGCCATGGCCGGGTCACTATGCCCCGCTTTCGCGCCTGCTTGACCTGTCAGTCTCGCAGTCAAGCTCCCTTGTGCCATTGCACTCGACGGCTGATTGCCAACCAGCCTGAGGGAACCTTTGGGCGCCTCCGTTACATTTTAGGAGGCGACCGCCCCAGTCAAACTACCCGCCTGACACTGTTCCTGATCCAGTTAATGGACCCAGGTTAGAGCCCCGTCATACACAGGGTGGTATTTCAACAATGACTCCACGATGACTAGCGCCACCGCTTCCAAGTCTCCCACCTATCCTACACAATGCAGGACAAAGCTCAATATCAAGTTGTAGTAAAGGTCCATGGGGTCTTTTCGTCCTTCCGCAGCTAACGAGCATCTTTACTCGTACTTCAATTTCGCCGGGTCTATAGTTGAGACAGTGGGGAAGTCGTTACGCCATTCGTGCAGGTCGGAACTTACCCGACAAGGAATTTCGCTACCTTAGGACCGTTATAGTTACGGCCGCCATTCACTGGGGCTTAGGTTCACAGCTTCGCCTTTCGACTAACCGTTCCCCGTGACCTTCCAGCATTGGGCAGGCGTCACAGCGTATACAGCGCCTTGCGGCTTCGCACGCTGCTGTGTTTTTGGTAAACAGTCGCTACCCCCTGGTCTGTGCCACCCCCTCACGCTCCAGACGTATGTCCTTCACGCTAATGGGGTCCTCCTTCTTCCGAAGTTACGGAGGTAATTTGCCGAGTTCCTTAACTATAGTTCTCCCGATCGCCTTGGTATTCTCTACCCGCCCACCTGTGTCGGTTTGGGGTACGGGCACCGTAATAACTCACTGCTGGGATTTTCTTGGCAGCATAGAATCAGTGACTTCGCCTGAAACGGCTCGGCATCACGCCTCAGAGTTAATGACCCCAACTCTCATCGGGGTCCTCCTACACGCTTACCCGGAGACAACCATCGCTCCGGTTCACCTATCTTCCTGCGTCCCCCTTCAGTTACCCGCCACCAGCTAGATGGGATCGTCCGAAGACAGCCCCCACGTCGCCAATTTTGGGCTGGACGCGATTACGGTGGTACTGGAATATCAACCAGTTGTGCATCGACTACGCCTTGCGGCCTCGCCTTAGCTCCCGACTCACCCTGGGAGGATTAGCCTTCCCCAGGAACCCTTGGGCTTTCGGCGGAGGGGTTTCTCACCCCTCTCTCGCTACTCATGCCTGCATTCTCACTCGATGGCGCTCCACCCCGGATTCCTCCGAAGCTTCACTGCACCATCGACGCTCCTCTACCGCTCCTACTTACGTAGAAGCCCATAGCTTCGGCTCAGGACTTGAGCCCCGTTAAATTGTCCGCGCAGGACCACTCGACCAGTGAGCTGTTACGCACTCTTTTAAGGGTGGCTGCTTCTAAGCCAACCTCCTGGCTGTCTTTGCGGTCCCACATCGTTTTCCACTTAGTCCTGAATTAGGGGCCTTAGCTGATGATCTGGGCTGTTTCCCTTTCGACCAACGAAGCTCATCCCCCGTGGTCTCACTGCCGTGCTCTGGAGTATCGGCATTCGGAGTTTGGCTGGGGTTGGTAGGCTTGTAGGCCCCCGTACCCATCCAGTGCTCTACCTCCGATACTGAACGCACGACGCTGCACCTAAATGCATTTCGAGGAGAACCAGCTATCACCGAGTTTGTTTGGCCTTTCACCCCTATCCACAGTTCATCACCGCCATTTTCAACTGACGTGTGTTCGGTCCTCCACTAGGTCTTACCCCAGCTTCAACCTGACCATGGATAGATCACTCGGCTTCGGGTCTATAGCATGCGACTGAACGCCCTATTCAGACTCGCTTTCGCTCCGGCTCCCCCTCAACGGGTTAACCTTGCCACATACCATAACTCGCAGGCTCATTCTTCAAAAGGCACGCCATCGTGGCCGGCTTACGCCGACGACACTTTGACTGTTTGTACATCAACGGTTTCAGGTACTATTTCACTCCCCTCCCGGGGTGCTTTTCACCTTTCCCTCACGGTACTGGTTCACTATCGGTCGCCAAGGAATACTTAGACTTATGAGGTGGTCCTCACAGATTCACGCCGGTTTTCACGGTCCCGGCGCTACTTGGGATAACACTCAGAGGCTGCTCATGTTTAAAATACGGGGCTGTTACCCACTATGGCTCGACTTTCCAGACGATTCTTATACACGGCTGCTTGGTAACTCTGTGTGAGATCTGGTGTTCTCACTAGTGGTCCCACGACCCCGCGTCAGCAACGCCACCAGGCTTGACACTGACACGGTTTAGTCTCTTCCCTCTTCGCTCGCCGCTACTAGGGGAATCGCGGTTGCTTTCCTTTCCTCAGGGTACTGAGATGTTTCAATTCCCCTGGTTCCCTCCACTGGCCCTATGTATTCAGACCAGGGTAACACTCCATGACGAGTGCTGGGTTTCCCCATTCGGACATCCACGGATCGAAGCTAGGTAGACAGCTCCCCGTGGCTTTTCGCAGTCGCCCACGTCCTTCATCGGTTCTTGGCGCCAAGGCATCCACCGTTGACACTTATTAGCTTAAAAAAACAAGATGCTCGCGCTTGCTCTGCAGTTCTCAAGGAGCTCCCACCGCATTGTGGCCAACACAAAGTTGGCCAGTTCGACGGCAAGTGGTGCCGCATCATTGGCTCGCAAGCCAACGGTTCGCACCGGGAAGAGGGAAAACTCCCTCAAAACGGAAGAGAAGACAAGAACAGTCGTTTCAATCAACGAGGAAACCTAAGCCTCAACAAGTTGACATCTCGACTGAACCGACAGTGCACCAACTGGGAGTGATGTCATCGGGATAACGGGTGTTCTCCAACGACGACATTATTTCTCCTTAGAAAGGAGGTGATCCAGCCACACCTTCCGGTACGGCTACCTTGTTACGACTTCACCCCAATCACCGACCCCACCTTCGACGGCTCCTTCCTTGCGGTTAGGCCACCGGCTTCGGGTGTTGCCGACTTTCGTGGTGTGACGGGCGGTGTGTACAA
>CAIQJP010000015.1 GCA_903872155.1 uncultured Actinomycetes bacterium
CGGACAACACAAATTCGGCTTTTCGTGCAATACCTACTTTTGTTGCGAATTCGGCTTCATATTCAATGTCGGAAATTTTCGGTATTGACCACATTTGGGGTTTATTGATGATCGGTGCATTAGTCGCATATTTCATTCATCGCTTTAACACCCACAAGATTTCGCGCCACTCTTTAGCTGTTCCCATTTTTGTTCTCTTCTTCTGGTTTGCTACTGCGTACGGGCGAGCAATCTATGGGCATCCTGAATCAAGTCGATATCTATATATCGGAATCTTCGGAATTCTTTTGTCGGTGTCTGAAAGCGTCACGTCAACTCAATGGACAAAAACTCGTGCGTCCAAAATGGTGAAGATTGGTGTCGTGACGTTGAGCGCCCTCGCGATTTGGGGTTCTCATTCGCAGATGAGATTTTGGTCTGATATTCACTTGTCCCTCAGTGAAACAGCAGTTGGGCAGTTATCAATAGTTGAGGCTCATCGACAGAACATTGATCCAGCGACAATCGTTCAAACGATTGGGCCAGTCCCGGTGTTACTTGCTGGCGACTATCTGGCGGCGATTGATGCCATAGGTTCGTCGCCTGTTCAAAATGTACGTGAGTTGGTTTCGGCTCCTCGACAAACGCGCTTGGCCGCTGATGATGTGCTGATATCTCTCGGGATCATGACAGTTGTGGGGACCGAAGAAGAATTCACGAATTGCAGTGGGCGGCTTGATGCAGAAAATTCCATATCTGTCGAGCCCGGTGGCCAGATTCAATTTGTTGTGACACAGGAAGTGACAGCAACCATGGCACGATTCTTTGACTTGTATTCACGAGGATTCAATGATCGAGTACTGCAACCGGGCAATTACGTCGCAATATTGCAAGCAGATTCCTTAGGTGGATCTTTCAAAGTTCAGTTCAGCGATAGTACGGCGGTGTTGATCTGTGATTGAGAAATTGAGGTCACCAAAGTTTTTCGTGAAGTTGTTCGTTTCTTCGTCGTGTGCCTTGGTCATTGCGATGTATTTGATGTACTTGGGTCGAGGTAACAATTTCTTTTTCGATGAATGGATGTTTGTTGTGAGCCGCCGTGGCTTGTCGGCTCATGCTTTGTTGAGTCCCCACAATGGACACTTGTCAGCTCTACCTGTATTTGCATTTATGGTTTTGCTGAAATTCTTTGGCTTAAATCATTATGAAGCATTCAGGTTTGCCGCGGTCATTGTTCATTTGTCGGTGGCGCTCATGGCGTCACTGCTCGTGCGTCGAAACTACGGATGGTTAATAGGCACAACAGTGTTCGTGGTGATCGGGCTCATGGGAGCAGGATGGCAAAACATTTTTTGGGGTTTCCAAATTGGTTTCATGGGAAGCTTGTTCTTCTTTTTGTTGTCGTTGTATCTGTTAGATAGAGGACGATCACAAAACAGAAATCTTTATCTTTCACTTTCCTCTATTGCATTGGCCTGCTCATTGTTGTGCGCAGGACTAGGAGTCGCCGGTCTGGCAGTCATTGCCATGTTGTGTTTATTGAGCGCTTATCGCCAACGAACGTGGTGGATCCCAATTGGGCCAGCGGTGATGTATGCAATTTGGTATCTGAAGTACGGAACTTCGCAAGCAAAGTTGTCGGCGGCTGATGGCGTACCGTTGTACGCCAGCGAATCTGCCTCTGGTTCGGCTGCCGGTTTATTTGGAGTTGATCGGATTTGGGGAGCGCTACTTGTTGGTGCGTTCATCTATCTCTGTGCACGTTTGGCTATTCGTCGCCGTCTCACGATGAGGTCCTTTGCTCTCATCGTCTTCGCTCTTGTCTTTTGGACGATGGTTGGGTTGTCGCGAACAGTGGTGTGGGAACCGAATGCAAGTCGCTATTTATATGTGGGGATTGTTGCTCTTGTCGTTGGCATTTTAGACGTGGTTCATTTTGGCGGGGCAGTAGCCCTGTTGTCATTGCGGCGAAAATCAGGAATCGTTTTTGCGGCGTTGTTGGCGATTTGGGGATCGCATGCTTCGTTAGTTCAGGGAGCGGCATGGCTGAAGAATGAGGGAGACATCGTAGGCGCCGAACTCGCGGTGGTATCGATGCATGGCGATCAGCTTGACCCGCTATTGCCAGTTGACCCCATTCATGCATTCATGTTGTCAGTCGGTGATTACGTGGCTGCGGTGAACGATATTGGTTCCTCGGCTGCCATCGACCCGCAGGATGTGGCAAATGCGTCCGAACAGGCCCGTCTGGGTGCCGATTTGCTCTTGAATTCATTAGTCACGCCCCAAATAATGGGTGACCCATCGATATGCCAGGTTGAAAATGAGGCCGGAGGTCAGATTCAACTCACGCCGGGCTCGACGGTGGTCGTGAAGATTTTGCAGGCGACCGCTTACGGTATATCTCGGTTTGCACCGCAGGAAGTTTCACGGGCAGGAATGCAAAGTATTGAAGCGGGCCTCTATCAGATTGATTTTCCTGATGATGTCGTTGAAGTGCCATGGACATTGACGCTCGAAAATCCCGCTGACGTTCGTATCTGTGACATGTGAATGAAAGGTCTGGGCTTGGGCTCAGGGGTACAGTTGAGGTCTATGCCGATCGCCAAACTTTGTGTCGTAGGTGGCTGCGGCCACGTGGGTCTACCGTTAGCGATGGCTTTTGCTCGAACTGGAATTTCGGTCGTTGCTTTTGACATCAATCCAGTGGCTGTTGACATGGTCAATGGCAAAACGATGCCCTTTGATGAGCCCGAGGCACCGGCAATCTTGTCGCAAATTATTGATGCCGGACTTTTTCGGGCGTCAACCGATCCGGCTGAAGTGGCTCAAGCTGACGCGGTCATTGTCGTCGTCGGAACACCAGTTGACGAGCACTTGAATCCAGACACACAGGCTGTTCCTGATGCAGTGGCTGCATTAGTTCCGTATTTACGAGATGATCAACTCTTGGTGCTGCGTTCAACGGTGTATCCGGGGGTGACACGACTCGTTGAAGAACGACTTGCAGCACACGGAATGAAAACTGACGTGGCTTTTTGCCCAGAAAGAATCGCCGAAGGTAAAGCGTTCACCGAGCTGTACTCGTTGCCACAGATAGTGTCCGGTCGAAATCCTTCGGCAGTTACTCGTGCAACTGAACTTTTTGGTCTTTTGACCGACAGCATTGTTGAGACAACTCCTGAAGAAGCCGAACTAGCAAAGCTCTTTACGAATACCTGGCGCTACATCAAATTTGCCGCAGCCAACCAGTTCTACATGATTGCTAATGAGCACGGAATCGATTTTGAAAAGGTACGTCACGCAATCACCTTTGATTATCCGAGGGCTAACGATATGCCTGGCGCCGGATTCGCAGCAGGTCCATGTTTGTTTAAGGACACCATGCAATTAGCAGCCTTTAACAACAACAACTTCTTTTTGGGTCACGCCAGCATGATGGTGAATGAAGGTTTGCCGATGTATCTGGTTGACCGCATGGATCGACGATTTGAACTTAAGAATCTGACGGTTGGGATTTTAGGAATGGCCTTCAAAGCCGAGAGTGACGACATCCGTTCGAGCTTGTCATACAAGTTGCGGCGAATTTTGCGCTACAAAGCGGCGAATGTTTTGTGCACTGATCCATTTGTGACAACTGATCCAAATCTTGTGCTACTTGAAGATGTTCTTGCTCAGGCTGATGTGTTGGTGATTGGTGCTCCGCATTCGGCGTATCGATCGCTGAAGCCCAAACAGGCCGTCGTAGATATCTGGAACCTCTTGGGTAATGGTGTCTTGGTATGAACCCGAGCGTTTCTGTTGTGATACCCGCGTATCAAGAAGGCGAAGGCGTGGTTCCGGTCCTTCGTCGTTTGGGCGAAGCAGTTTCGTTGCCTTGCGAAATTGTGATTGTCGTCGACAGTCCCGATGATTCAACTGTGCCCTTTGTTGAACAACTCGCATTGAGCGACCCACGAGTACGCGTTGCAATCAACACGTATGGCCGCGGGCCAGCCAATGCAATTCGATTTGGTATTCATGCCGCTCAAGCGCCGGTCGTTGTTGTCACGATGGCTGATGGTTGTGATGATCCGTTTCAAATTGATCAACTCACACGACTAGTAGACCGTGGAGTAGTAGTGGCCGCGGCGAGTCGATACGCGCGAAGCGGTCAACAAGTTGGCGGACCATGGATCAAGGGCTTCATTTCACGTATGGCGGGACTGAGCCTCTTTCACGTGGCTCGAGTAGGAACGCGAGATGCCACCAACTCATTCAAGGCCTATTCAAAGTCGTTTATTGACAAGGTGGGTATTGAAAGTGATCAAGGTTTTGAGATTGGTATTGAGTTAGTGGCCAAGGCTCGTCGCTACCGAATGCCAGTTGCTGAAATACCAACTATTTGGCTTGATCGTGCTTTTGGTACTTCTAACTTCAAGCTTGTTGCCTGGCTACCGCGCTATTTGAAGTGGTATTTCTACGCGTTTGGTGCCAAGAAAAAGCTTCAGTAATTTCATTCGACATTTTCAACAGGGTTCAATAGGGAGTAAGACATGAAAGTTCTAGTCACAGGTTCTGCTGGATTCATTGGCGGCTACTTAGTCGAAGAATTATTGGGCAAGGGTTACGAAGTCGTTGGTATTGACAACCATTCAAAATATGGCCCGATCACTAAGAGTTACGACTCGCACCCGAATTACAAGTTGATTGTGGGTGATGCGCGCGATGTAGACCTGATGGCTTCGGCGATGATGGATTGCGAGCATGTGATCGCCGGAGCAGCGCTCATTGGCGGCATCACCTATTTCCATGCGTATGCGTATGACCTCTTGGCGACAAACGAGCGAATTATGGCTTCAACATGTGACGCGGCAATTCGCGCCCATCGTCAAGGCAAGTTGAAAAAAGTCACTTACCTCAGTTCGTCGATGGTTTTTGAATCAACCGATCATTGGCCAAGTGCCGAAGGTGATGAACGCAAGATCGCCCCGCCATTGTCGTCGTATGGTTTCCAGAAGCTCGCAGTCGAATACTTTGCGAAAGCCGCGTGGGATCAGTACAAACTGCCGTACACAATTGTGCGCCCATTTAACTGTGTCGGTGTTGGTGAAATGCGTGCGCTCGGAGAAGTAGAAGTTCTGTCGGGCAACGTTGAACTGGCAATGAGCCATGTTGTTCCTGACCTAGTGCAGAAGATTCTGAAGGGTCAAGACCCGCTACATATTTTGGGCGGGGGAGATCAGGTCCGTCACTACACGTATGGGGGAGACCTTGCTCGCGGAATTGTTTTGGCGATGGAAAGTGAAGCGGCATATAACGAAGACTTCAACCTTTCAACTGCTCAAGGAACCACCGTTCTCGAATTAGCCGAAGCAATCTGGCGCAAGATCAAGGGTCCAGATGTGCCGTTCCGCTATACATCTGATCCTGGATACGAGTACGACGTGCAAAAGCGAGTGCCAAGTGTCGCGAAGGCCAAAGAAGTTTTGAACTTTGAAGCATTGACAACTTTGGACGAACTTCTTGATGAGGTCATTCCGTGGATTGAAATGGCAGTTGATGAGGGATTGATCTAGTTACCCTCGGCTTGAGAGCCCGGGAACCCTTTTCAGAAATTGCCGGCGGCGCGAGCCTGGCGGCCCAACCAGTGTGCGAACTAATTTGCGATTGTTGGCCCGTGATAGTCGTCGACTGATTCGATTGAGTTTTTCGATTCGTGCGAGATATTCACTCGTATGAATTTGAGCGAGCACAGGTGCCTCGGCCCAGATCGCATCAACTCGGTTCTTCGGACGACCAAGAACTTCGTCGATCAACGTGAGCAACTCGCGCCCGGCGCGCTGCCATGTAAAGAGATTTCCTCGCTTGATGAGTTCTTCGACTATTGAGTTGGCCGTTGCAGTATCGCTCAAAATATGGACAATCTGTTTGGCGGTGCGGTCAACATCAAAATCAACAACTGTTGGTATGTCTAACGGAAGAATCTCATCAAGACTGGTGAGGCGTGAAGAAAGAGTTGGGGTACCAAGTCGGGCGGCCTCAAAGGGGACCAACCCGAACCCTTCAGCAAGCGAGGGATACAGAATCAAAGATGAGTGGCTCACGAGCCACTGTTTTTCTTCTTCACTTAAAGCATCAAGAAACGTGACATGGTCAACCAGCTCGGGGTGAGATGCGAGGAAATCGTGTTCGATTGTTGATGCACTCCCGAATTTTGGAGTTGCTCCGGCTAACACCAAATGGCAATCAAACGATTGGCTAATCAACTGCTCGAGCACTCGAAGAGCAAAAATGCGATTCTTATGTAAGTAGTTCACGCCAAGAACGGTGATGAGTGGCGAAGTTGAATGCAATGATGCGGGCCGCTGTGAGGTTGAAGTTCGGAGAGAAGGATTGGTGCCGCAATACGTGACGCGATGGACAGCATTGTCAGTGACAACACCAGACCGTCGCCCGTCTTCAAGAGAGTATTCGCTAATCCAGGCAACACCATCTACCGATGCGAGAGTCAAGCGAGTCAACTCGCGTTGGCTAAGCCAACTATGGTCAGATACAAAATAAGTGGGGTTATGGTACGAAATGAAATCGAGTTGTCCGACGATACAGCGACCAGCAATTCGCTTCATCCA
The DNA here is from genome assembly GCA_903872155.1 of uncultured Actinomycetes bacterium. Lineage (GTDB taxonomy): Bacteria > Actinomycetota > Acidimicrobiia > Acidimicrobiales > Ilumatobacteraceae > Casp-actino8. The sequence goes on from CAIQJP010000015.1 coordinate 6,591, forward strand.
ACGTAATTCTTCTGTGGAGTTGACTTGGTACGGACGAATGATCACGTCAAATCGATATTGACGATCATCCATAATGTTTGTAATGACTTCGATGTGAACATTTCCAAGAGCCGATAATTCATTTTGCAATTCCGTGGAGACGGTAGTTGAAATGAGCACACTGAATTCTTGTGCAGGCTGTTGCTGGGCGATCGAACGAATGAGTTCGAACGTCATTTGCTGAGTCCCTGTCCAGTTTTGACCAAAACAATGACCGTCAATAGCGATCGTTGGTTGACGAAGTTGGAACGATGCCCGATTGATTGCTGCGGCTAGGGGCGAATATGGATCTGATGCAAATCGACTGACGCCTCCGCGGTAGGTGGGGTATCTCTGATAGACGATTTCATCGTTTGCTAACTGCTGTGGCCGGGCATTTGATGTGAAGCTCGATGAACCTTTGTGGAAAACAAAAACATCATCTGCGACAACGTGACGTAGCCCGATTTGAATGAGGCGCTGGCTGAAATCAACTTCTTCGCCGTAGCCGGTTCCGAATGTGGTGTCAAAACCTCCGACAAGGTTAAGTGCCCGTCGTTTAATGAGAAAACAATGCCCGATAGCAGTTGGAATTGATGGTCGAGTGAGTTGCGAAACACTCGCGATGCGGCGAGCTGCTTCGACAACGTCAAGACCGTTAGGAATGTTTGGCCAAGGCATATTGCGATGGGGAAGAGAAAGAATGGTTCCGTTATTGGTGAAAACCGAGACGGTCGCGATGTCTGTTGCGCTGTTCGCTGCGGCACACATGCGCTCATACCAGGTTGGTCCGACGATCACATCGGAGTTGACCAAGATGACGTCTTTGTCGAGAGTGGAATCGAAGGCTGCGTTGCACGCACCGATGAATCCTTGATTTTTCTCGAGACGCAAGACGATGATGTTGTGCGCAAATTGTTCTGCTTGTTTTTCTAAATCAGTGAAGAAAGTTCGATCGGGGCCACAGTCATCAACAATGAGAAGTGAGACTGTTCGCTGGGTGTGATTGAGAATTGATTCAATGCACAAAGCGGTTTCTTCGGGAGCGTTGTAGACCGGAACGACGACCACTGGAGAGGGAGCATGAACGAGGAGTTTTTTTGCCTCATCGACTGAGTTGACATGGTGAAGGGCCATAGTGACCTCTCTACACTTCTTCAGGTAGTCGGCGACCCATTCGATTAAAGATGGCCCAACCAAGTGCAAGGCTGATGACAGCAGAAATTAACATCATGCTTAGTCGTAAGACAGAAGGCCCTTTGGCGTCGTACAGAAGATCGCGATAGGTCGAAACGAAAGCCCGCATGGGATTGAGTTGTAAAATCTTGTTCGCCCACGCTGGGGCACGATCTTGCACGATGCTTGGTGCGTAGACCACCGGTGTCAAGAAGAACCAGACCTGAATGAAAATCGTCCACAGATACGTGATGTCGCGGAAATATACCGACAAGGTGCTGAGGGCTAGGGCAAAGCCAGAAGCGAAGATCGCCAATAGAACACTGATAAGAACGACAACTGGCAGCCAAGGCAAGAATGGACTGCCGGCAATCAGCAAAACAATTGCCAGAAGGCCCATTTCAATCGCGAACTGCACGCAGGCGTGTAACACGTTGCTGAAGACTAAAACTTCGCGAGGGAACGCCACACGACGCACCAAGCCCGAGTTGGCCGAGATTGCTCCCATGCCAAGGTTGGTGATCAAAGAGAAGAAGTTCCAGGGCAAAAGCGCGCATAACAAGAAATAGGCAAAACCCTTCAAGCCGCTGGGGTCACCGACGGGGGCACTCGACTGAAAAAGTACGCCAAAGACGAACGAATAGATCGCGACGGTAGCCAATGGGTTGAGCATCGACCATGCCCAGCCCAAAAACGAGCGACGGTACTTGGTGCGGAGTTCACGGAGAGTCAGATTCCATAGAAGCTCGCGGGAATCAAAGACTCGTTTCAGACTTTTCATGACCTGGATGATCATAGTTGGTCATTTGGCGGTGAGGGTGTTGCCTGAGTGAGCCTCCGATCGGCAAGAATGGAGACGCATGTCAAACCAAGCCGTCGTTGTCTCTGGACTGTGGAAGAACTTCCGCCTGTATCACGAACGAAACCAATATCTCAAAGCTGCCATTTTGCGTGGTCGCCGAGCCCGCTACGAAGAATTCTGGGCGCTCCGAGAAATTGACTTCACCGTGCCGACGGGAACGACATTTGGAGTTATTGGTTCAAACGGTTCGGGCAAGAGCACACTTCTGAAGTGCCTCACTGGAATCTTGACTCCCGATAAAGGTTCAGTAAAAGTAACTGGCCGAATTTCGGCGCTTCTTGAATTAGGTGCGGGATTCCACCCCGAACTCACTGGTCGCGAAAACGTTTTTATGAATGGTGCAATTTTAGGTTTGACTAAGAAAGAAGTCACCGACAAGTTCAGTGACATTGTTGAGTTCGC
>CAIQJP010000016.1 GCA_903872155.1 uncultured Actinomycetes bacterium
CGTCGGCGTCGACCGCTCAAAAGGCGTGCACATATTGACGCGACCACTAGGTGGACCCGGCCGAGTCGCTGATGCAGTTTTTGCCCGCGCCCAATCTGGTCGACATGTGATTGTGTCTCCGTGGATGGGGAAGTCGTTTATTGGTCCGACCGATACCCCAATCGCCGCTGACGAATCAGGTGTTGTCGTTGATCCTGACGACGTGACTCTCATTCTCGACACGGTGAATTCAACAATGGCACCATCAGAGCCAAAACTGACAACTGACGATGTTGAAATGACCACGGTCGGAGTTCGTCCGTTGATTCGCGAAACCACTGAAGGCGAAGAGGCCAGTCAAGACGAAGGAACGTATTCGGCAAGCCGCGCTCATGAGTTGTACCACCACGCCGACCACGGGGTAGATAATTTGTGGTCAATCGGTGGGGGTAAATGGACGACCGGTCGTGCGACCGCCGAAGAAATGGTTGACGAGTTATTGAGCAACGAGTTGAAGGGTGTCCGATCGCGACACTTTGATTCACGTAGTGCCGCAGCTGGTGGCGCCTTCGCTTGGGCTGAAGATGCCGAGCCATTCATTACTGAGGCGGCGATGATCATGAATGAACATGGCATTGCACTGCACATTGGTGAGCACATTGCTCGTCTGTATGGCACTGAGTGGGTGCGAATTGATGCCATTGTCCAGCAGAACCCAACATTGGTGCAGCAATTGTCACCAGGCTGCAACGACATTGAAGCCCAAATTGTTTTCGCCGTCACCGATGAAGGTGCGCGCACACTTTCAGACATCGTTGATCGTCGTTTGGTGATCGGCACAATTGGTCCGGTGAGTCGTGAAGTGCTTGAACGCGTTGCTTCAGTCGCTGGACCGCTCTTGGGGTGGGATGAAACGGCGATACAAGAAGCAATTCGCCGAGAATTCGATCGACGAACCGTGATCGCGACGCATTGGCGTACGCCAGTTGGTGGTTCTTCTCAGTAATTTCTGAGGTATTGAGTTCGAGGTGGAGTCGTGGAGCAATGGCGTCCTACACCACCTGAAGACGATGAGAAATCTCAAACCTTGCGGTTGAGTTTTACGATTTGGGCTCGCCAATTGTTGAGTCACCTTGTCAAGACGGGAACCTGGTTTGGTTGGGGTCGAATGATCACGGCATGCGTGTGCATTCCTGTTGTTGGATTCGGAGCGTTCTTTTTGTTACGTACCCCAGCGACGCCAGTCGAAGCTTCGCTGATGTATGCATCAACTGTTCCAGTTAGTGGCGCGGGACCGAGTGGCGTCACAGGTTCGGTCATTCCAACAACAGTTCCATTGATAGCGGTGCATGTTGCGGGCAATGTTCTCAAACCAGGGGTCTATGACTTGCCAGGCGATGCGCGAGTTGTTGACGCTGTTCGTCTTGCTGGGGGCGCTACTGCAATTGCTGATCTCAATGCGATCAATTTGGCAAATCATTTAAAGGATGGGCAGCAGGTGTATGTACCCGCAGTCGGAGAGAAAGTGTCCGCAAGTGTGGCAGGTGGTGGTCTGAATAGTGATGGTGTCTCCAATTCGACGCCAGCTGTGGAATATCCGATCAATATCAATTCGGCAGATGCGGCACTTTTGGATGAACTACCTGGAGTTGGGCCAGCGACCGCACAGGCAATCGTGACGTATCGAGATCAACACGGGCCGTTCGCAAATGTGAATGGTCTTGAAGAAGTGCCCGGAATTGGGCCGGCAAAAGTTGCGGCTCTACAGGGGCTTGCAACAACGTGAACGGCGACTACATCGAGATGGGATTGATGCCAAGCGCAATTGCTGCGACGGCAAGACCAAACATTGCCCCGACCCAAACACCGACACTCAGACGAGTCCATTCGCGGCGCCATTCGGGCCAGCTTGAAATGGTGCGGTTGGTGGATCGTTGCGCGGCTACGTGGCCGACGAAGGCCCAGAGCAATCCACTTGAAAGGATGGCTAATAGCCAACGCACCGTGCCGCCCATGACGGGTACGCCAAATAAAGGCAAGGTCGGAATTGCAACGATTGCCAAAATGAATCCGGGGATTCCCCGCATTGCACTGGTTGAACCAATCAGAAGCAAGGCTGAAAGAATTCCGACAGCGGTTGAAATTGCTACAGCAAGGTATGGGCCGAATTTACGAACGAGTAAGCGGTGATACACGACGCCATCGGGAACAATGTTCGGGCTAGTACTCACGGTCATCAACAGTACGACCAAACGGGTGGCCAAACGTTGCATTACTTCGCGATTGCCTCGGTTGTGTTGGTCGCTTCTTCGGCGTGGCTCGGTGAAAGCATTCATTCCCTGAGTCGTTTTGCGTTGGTGTTCGGGCACAGTTGTGTCATGGCGGTCATCGTTCGGAGACACAACTTGCGGATGTGGCTCATGTTCGTCGTGTGTCTTGTGAGTTGTTTAGTTTGCTGGCGCAGTTATGTCGAATGGCTAAACGTCAGACCGACTCATTCGGGCGAATACAACGGACTCGCAGTTTTAAAGACCGATCCCCAACCAATCGGACGCGGTGTGCGGGTCGTTTTAGAAATTGATGGGCAGCGATTCGAATCGTGGATGTATGGAAGTTCGGCACGTCGAGTTTCTGCGTTCGTTGCCGGCGAAACAATCAGCGTGAACGGAACTCGTCGGGTGGCTGTTGTGGTCAATCATCGATTGCAGGTGCGTCACATTGTTGGGCGTTTTGATGTGAAGGCCATGAGCAGCCTCGCTGTAGGTCCACACATCAGCGAGTCTCGTTTTGAATTAGCCGCCAATCGAATACGAACTGCACTTAGTGATGGAGCTCACGTATTGCCCGGGGATCAGTCATCGTTGTTTGCGGGTTTGGTTTATGGGGATGACTCGCAGCAACCACCCGAAATGGTTGATCGTTTTCGGGCAAGTGGACTTGCACATCTCACCGCGGTGTCTGGACAAAATGTGGCTTTTGTTTTAACGGTGGCGGCACCGTTCTTGACGCGTTTACGACGTTGGTTTCGTTTGACACTCACTCTTTTGATGCTGGCCTGGTTTGCGATTATGACTCGCCTCGAACCTTCGGTCATTCGTGCGGTCACGATGGCCGGAATATCGGCAACTGTTTTTGCTATCGGTGGTCGACTGAAAGCGTGGCAAGTGCTTGTCGCGACGTGTGTTGGATTGTTATTGATCGACCCATTTCTGTTGTGGTCAGTGGGTTGGTGGTTGTCAATTGGTGGAAGTTCGGGGCTGATTCTGTTGTCGTCGAGAATTCGTTTAACACTTGAGTGCTGGGGTCTCAAGAACCACCAATGGATCTTGAATTGGGTGGTGCCGTCACTAGCAGCTCAACTAGGAGTTCTGCCCGTTGCGGTCATGGTTTTCGGTTGGCCGAGCGCAGTTGCGATTCCGTGCAACTTGTTGGCAGTGCCAGTTGCTGGGATCGTGATGCTTATCGGAATCCCGGTTGCGCTTGTGTCTGGTTTTTTGCCAAGTGTGATTGCTTCAGTCGTGATGTGGCCCCTTGGGGTAGGCGTGAAGTGGGTTGATACGGTCGCCGCACTTGGGCAACGCTTCAACTTGCCAATTTGGCTCGATATTGCCGTTGGTGTAGCGCCTCTTTTGCTGGTGATGAGGCACCGATGTGACAACCTAGAGACATGAGTGTGTTCTTGTTTCATGGGTCTGACGATGTTCTGGTCAGCGAGGCGGTCTCCGACAAGGTGCGCGAACTCGTAGGCGATCAAGACCGATCGCTCATGCTTGAAGAATTTGACGGTGACTACGTCATGGCCGCAGTCACCGAGGCTGCAAATACGCCGCCATTTTTTACCGACACCCGTGTCATCGTGGCTCGTGGGGTATCAAACTTTAAGGTCGATGATTTTGATGTCTTGGCCGAGTATCTGAACAATGCTGCAGATTTCACTCACTTAGTTCTTGAGTGGGGTAGTGGTCGCGTGGCAAAAGTGATCGCCGACGGGTTAAAGGCAAGTGGTGGTCAATCGATCGACCCGTCTCCGCCCACCAAAGCTAAAGATCGTCGTGAATGGTGGGAGTCTCATCTTTCAGCGCTCGGACTTGTGCTTGATGCGCCAGCGGTGGCGTTACTCATTGATTGGTTGGGCGAAGATGTCGCACGTTTAGGCGGGATAGCCGGCACCTTAAAATCAACCTACGGATCGCAAAAAATCACGCGTGAAAAACTCGAACCATTCTTGGGAGAGCGCGGTGATGTGAAGCCGTGGGACTTGACCGATGCAATAGATGGTGGAAATGCAACCAAAGCTTTGATGGCTTCGCGTCGCATGATGATTGCTGGCGAGCGTCATCCGTTGCAGATCATGGCGCAACTACATAATCACTATTCGCGGTTGGCAAAACTTGACGGTCCCGATGTTTCGTCAATAGCCGAAGCCGAAGCAGTGTTGGGGCTCAAAGGATTCTCCGCCGAAAAAGCACTGAAGGCCTATCGCAATCTCACCGGAGGGGGAGTTCGACGGGCCTTCGAGTTGTTGGCTGCTGCCGATTTAGATCTACGAGGATCGACCGGACTTGATGAAGAAGTGGTCATGGACGTACTTGTCGCCCGACTAGCAAAGTTGACCGGAACGGTCAGCCGCCAGCGTTGACCTGCTTCATGAGGCGGCTCTTACGACGAGCTGCCGTGTTCTTGTGAATGATGCCCTTGGCAGTTGCCATGTCGATGCGCTTGACCGCAACGCGAACATCTTCAACGCTGGTTTCAGAACCGATCGTCGCCTTAGCGGTCTTGACTCGGGTCTTCAACTCACTCTTGACAGCCTTGTTGCGCTCAGCGCGCTTGGCGTTCGTCAGAATGCGCTTTTTTTGACTTTTAATATTTGCCACGGGAACCTCAGTGCGATTGAAACAGCCCTGAGATAGTACCAGCGCTGGGGATACTCCCCAACGCCAAGCCCTCTTCAGGTTCAGATGAACGCTAGTCTCTTGAGAGCACGGTTCACCCTTTTGGGTGGCAAAACCCCAGCGCCTCACCCCCATGGACCTCTCCCGCATTCGCAACTTTTCGATCATTGCCCATATTGATCACGGCAAATCGACCTTGTCGGACCGCATTCTTGAGATGACTCACGCCGTTGAAGTGCGGGATATGCGGGCTCAATACCTCGATTCGATGGATCTTGAGCGTGAACGAGGCATCACGATTAAGGCCCAAAACGTCCGTGTTGACTGGAAGGGATACACGCTGCACCTCATTGACACGCCTGGTCACGTTGACTTTGGCTACGAGGTGAGCCGCTCGCTGGCGGCCTGTGAAGGCGTTGTGCTGGTTGTTGATGCTGCCCAGGGCATTGAGGCTCAAACTCTGGCGAACTGCTATCTGGCCCTCGAAAACGACCTTGAGATCGTGGCGGTTTTGAACAAGATCGATCTTCCCGCGGCCGATCCCGATCGGTACGCCCAAGAAATCGAAAATGTGCTCGGCATTAAAGGCAGCGAGATCTTGCGAATCTCTGCCAAGACCGGAGTCGGAGTTCCTGAATTGCTCGATGCCATCTGTGAAAAGATTCCGGCGCCAGTCGGCGACCCTGATGCTCCATTGCAAGCTCTGATCTTTGACAGCCAGTACGACCAATATCGCGGCGTCGTGTCCTCGATCCGTGTGATGAATGGTCGGTTGAACTCGACATCTCGCGTGCAGTTCATGCAGGCTGGCACGCAACAAGAAATCATCGAAATCGGGGTTCGTCGACCTGTGCCAACTCCGGTAGCCGAACTCGGACCTGGCGAAGTCGGATATCTGATCGCTGGCATCAAAGATGTTGCCGAAGCTCGTTCGGGTGAAACCGTCACGATTTACGGCAAGGCTGCGACCGAAGCCTTGCCCGGCTATCGCGATCCCAAGCCCATGGTCTTTTGTGGTCTGTATCCGATTGATGGCGACGAATTTGAAAACCTGCGTGAGAGTTTGCAAAAGCTCAAACTCAATGATGCAAGCGTTACTTACGAACCCGAATCTTCTGGTGCGCTTGGTTTTGGTTTCCGTTGTGGATTCCTTGGTTTGTTGCACATGGAGATTGTGAAAGAACGTCTCGAACGTGAATTCGGTTTGTCGCTCATTGCAACTGCTCCAAGCGTTGAATATCGCGTCATGAAAACCAATGGCGAAGTTGAAGTCGTGGATAACCCGGCCGATCTTCCGCCACCGCAGAATATTGATTACATCGAAGAGCCGTATTTCCGCGTGAGCATTATTACTCCGAAGGACTACACCGGAACTTTGATGGAACTGTGCCAGTCGCGTCGTGGTGACATGTCAAAGATTGAGTATTTGTCGCCAGAACGTGTTGAACTTCATTACAAAATCCCACTAGCCGAAGTGGTTGTTGACTTCTTTGACCAGATGAAGAGTCGCTCGCAGGGTTACGCCAGTCTTGACTACGAACTTGATGGTTACCAGCGCAGCAATTTGGTGAAAGTGGACATCGTTCTCAACGGCATCGTCGCTGATGCCTTCTCAATGATTGTTCACCGCGACAAGTCATTCACGTATGGCATGCGGATGTGCGAAAAATTGAAGACGCTCATCCCTCGTCAAATGTTTGATGTGCCGATTCAGGCTGCTATCGGCGGCAAAGTGATCGCTCGTGAAACTGTGAAGGCCAAGCGTAAAGACGTTTTGGCGAAGTGCTATGGCGGTGACATTACGCGTAAGCGCAAGTTGCTGGAAAAGCAAAAAGAAGGCAAGAAGAAGATGAAGGCAATCGGGCGCGTTGAAGTTCCTGGAGACGTTTTCATTTCGGCCTTAAAACTGGACGACTGAACCCCATGGGTTCGTCGCAAACCTTTCGTTCGTTGCACAACCGCAACGCCAGATTATTTTTCGGTGGTCTACTCGTATCAAACGTAGGTTCATGGTTGCAATCGACGGCAATGTCGATCTTGGTGTATCGCCTCACAGGGAAGGCGACTGACCTCGGTATCACTGTCGCCATGCAGTTCTTGCCGATGCTCATCTTTGGTGCGTGGGCTGGAGCCGTTGCTGATCGCCGCGATAAGCGTCGGATGTGTTTGTTTACCCAGTCATTAATGACCGCTCAAGCGTTGTTGTTAGCTGGTTTAGATTTCGCCGGCCTGGTTTCTGTGCCGGTGGTGTACATGTTGGCATTGCTGCTCGGTTTGGCGAATGCCTTTGATAACCCAGCTCGGCGCGGTTTGGTTGTCGAGCTTGTTCCGTCTGATGACATCAGTAACGCAGTGGCATTGAACACTGCGGTGATGACAGGTTCACGTATTTTTGGGCCAGCATTGGCGGCCGCACTGGTTGGCCCGTTGGGAACTGCTTGGTTGTTTACGATCAACGGCATCTCATTCGTAGCCGTATTGGCTTCGCTGATGTTGATTAACCGCAAGACATTATTTAGTTCACCAAAAGCCGCTCGGGGTGGCACGCCTGTACGCGATGCTCTGCGTTTCGTGACTGGCAACCGCCAATTGTTGTCATTGCACATTGTGCTGGTCGTCGTGAGTACTTTTGCGTTCAACTATTCGGTCTCGTTACCTAAGTTGAGCGCGGTTCGCTGGGGTGACGAACGCTGGTTCGGTTGGGTGTTGTCGGTATTGAGTATTGGCAGTGTCGCTGGCTCGTTGTACTCGGCATCGCGCAAAGAAGCATCGCTGAAGTTGTTCTTTGGCAGCGTTGCCGTTCTCGGCGTTTCTGGTCCGATAGTCGCGTGGGCGCCATCAGGTTGGTTGGCGTTTGTGGGGGCGGTGCCCTTAGGAATTGGCGGAGCGATCTTCTTGTCGTCATTCAACGGGTTGGTGCAGCAGCAAAGTCCGCCAGACATGAGGGGACGTTTGTTGGCATTATCGGCGGTGGCCTTCTTGGGCTCGACACCAATTGGTGGACCAGTAACAGGACTGATTGCCGACTGGGCAGGTCCCGAGTGGTCGCTTGCCTACGGGAGCTTCTTGTCGCTTCTGATTTTGGGCATTGTGGTGTACTTCTTGAAATCAACTTCGCCAAATTCGAAACCCCTAGTACTCTGACCAGTGATGTCACGTTCTTCGGTTCTTCGTCAATTGACTTGGTCGCAACTTGATGCTGCACAACGTTCGGCGTTGGTTGATCGTGATCTGAACAAGGTCATTACGACAGAACTGCGCGAACAGATATCGGCTTTGGTTCTTGACGTTCGCGAACGTGGCGATGCCGCTGTCTGTGACGCACTTGCAAAGTTTGACAAAGTTGTGGTGACTCCATCTGGACTGCGCGTCAGTGATGACGAATGGGAATCGGCCCCAGGCAAAGTCGATCCAGCACTGCGTGGGGCTATCACCGACATGGTTGATCACATCCGCCGGTTCAATGAGCAACTCTTGAGCCACCTTGGTAACTGGCAATTTGAAAGTGACCCGGGCTTGATGGTGGGCGAGCGCGTCAGCGCAATTGCTTCTGCCGGTTTGTTCTGTCCGAGTGGCAAAGCCAGTTACCCAAGTGTCCTTGCGCAACTTGGCACACCTGCTGTTGTCGCTGGAGTCAAGAACATTGCAGTCGTTGTGCCACCGCAACCCGGCGCTAATGGTGCAGTCGACCCTGTTGTCATCACGGTCGCGCGCGAACTTGGTTTGCGCGAAATCTTTCGTGTGAATGGTCCTGCAGGCGTTGCCGCACTCGCTTTCGGTACCGAGTCAATTCCGCGAGTGGTCAAACTGATGGGGCCAGGTTCTTTGCCAGTGACGGTCGCACAACTAGAGGTGCAGCGATACGGAACAGCGACACAAATGGCGCTTGGTCCAACCGAAAGTGTTGTTATCGCTGACGATTCGGCCGACCCAGTTCGTTTGGCTGCCGACTTGTTGATCGAAGCCGAGCACGGAACCGATAGCTGCACATTGTTGATTACGACGAGCGCCTCGTTGGCCGCCGCAACTGAAATTGAATTAGTGAAGCAGATTGCTTTGCTACCCGAAGTGCGAGCCGAAGCCGCAGCCTCATCGCTTGGTGTCAACGGTGGCTGCGTTCTTGTGAAAGATATGACCGAGGCAGCGCTCGTTGCCAACGAATTTGCGCCAGAACACTTACAGCTAGTTGTGAGAGCCGAGGTTGAAGAGTCGGTGATTGAGATGCTGGTACATGCCGGAGAAATATTGCTCGGCCAAGACACACCATTTTCGGCCGGCAATTTTGTCTTGGGTCCACCAGCATCGTTGCCAACAAATGGATATGCACGAGTCACGAGTGGAGTGACTGTTGATGCATTTCTCAAGCGCACCGCGATCGCGCGCGCCGATAACGCAGCCTTGCGTCGTTTGGCCCCAACGGTGTTGGCGCTTGCCGATATTGAAGGTTTTCCCGCTCACGGCAACGCAATTCGTTTGCGATTCCCCGATCTGTAAGGTTTCACGATGACTCGCGCGATTATGTGGTTTCGTCGAGACCTACGCCTGACCGATAATCCAGCTCTTGTTCGAGCACTGGCCGGACACACTGATGTTGTGCCGGTTTTTGTCGTTGATCCGAACTTGTTAAAGAATTCGGGCGCTCCACGGTTGGCGTACATGTGTGATGCATTGAACGCGCTTGACAACTCGATGGGTCGTGCTTTGGTATATCGCCATGGTGATCCTGTTGATGTGATCGTGGCACTTGCTCATGAGGTCGGCGCAGACGATGTGTATGTAGCGCGTGATTTTGCTCCATACGGTCGACGTCGTGATGCAGAAGTTGGTTTACGACTCAAAGAACTTGGCAAACGATTACATGGTGTGGGTTCGCCATATGCGGTCGATCCTGGTGTCGTGACCAAGGATGACGGTTTGTCGTACTCGGTGTACACGCCATATTCAAAGCGCTGGCTAGTACATGGTTGGTCGGCTCCACTTGATGCGCCAAAAGACCCGCAATGGCATGGTGCTCCTTCGGTTCCATGTGAAGGTCCACCAACCCGACCAGAAATTCCGTTCGTGTTGCCACCTTGCAACGAAGAAGATGTTCATGATCAATGGAACGAATATCGCTTACGTGGTGTTGAAGGACTTGATGGTTACGCGGATCGTCGAAATGACCCTTCGGTGAATGGCTCAAGTCGTTTGTCAGCGGCGTTGCGGTGGGGCATTGTTCATCCGCGGCAGTTGTTGGCCGATCTTGTTCCTGGGCCGTCGCACAATGTGTTTCGTAATGAGTTAGCTTGGCGCGATTTCTACGCCGACGTGATGTTTCGTTTCCCCGACACGGGTTGGAAAAATCTCAATCGCAAACTTGATGGTCTGATGCACGATGAAGGACCAATCGCTGAAGAACGATTTGCTGCATGGTGTCGCGGAGAGACGGGTTATCCAATCGTTGATGCGGGCATGCGTGAGTTGGTGCAAACAGGATGGATGCACAATCGCGTCCGCATGATTGTTGCTAGTTTTTTGGTGAAAGATCTACACCTGCCGTGGCAGTGGGGCGCCAAGTTCTTTATGAAGCATCTGGTTGATGGTGATATTGCGAGCAACTCACATGGCTGGCAATGGACAGCTGGTACCGGAACCGATGCAGCGCCGTATTTCAGAGTCTTTAATCCGATGCTGCAAGGTGAGCGCTACGACCCAAATGGCGACTATGTGCGGCGTTTTGTTCCCGAACTTGCCGCATTGCCAAGTTCGCTGATCCATGCACCCCATGACGTCAAGCGCAAGGGTGCAGGTGTGCCGATCGGCTATGTGGCCCCCATTGTTGACCACTCTGTTGAACGTGACGAAGCACTCGCGCGTTACAAGGCGATGGGCGCTGAGGGGACCTGAGACGTCAGGGCAGTGCGCTAGATTGGGCATGTCATGTTGGACGATCGAAAGACCGCAATTCTGCGAGCTGTGGTGCAGGAATACATCGGCACCGGCCAGCCCGTTGGCTCAACGCATATTTCCACCGCGCCTGACATCAATGTCTCTTCGGCCACAGTACGTAATGAGATGGCGGTTCTTGAGCAAGAAGGTTTCTTAGCTCAGCCCCACACATCGGCCGGTCGTATTCCAACCGATAAGGGCTATCGCTTTTTCGTTGATCATCTCAGCCAGCCAGGTCGTCTCGATGATGTCAAAGTCGGTCAGGTTCGCGACTTCTTTGACGGCGCCCATGGTGGCATGGAAGAACTGCTGGCCCGCACCTCGCACCTCGTCGCTGGACTGACAAATTACGCGTCAGTCGTTCTTGGCCCCAAAGTTGAACGAGCCGAAATTCGCGCGGTGCAAGTGGTCGGACTTTCAGCTCGCCAGGCCATGGTGGTCGCAGTGATGTCAAACGGTTCAGTTGAAAGTGAACATCTTGAATTCGACGCTGAAGTCTCCGAAACTCGGCTCGGGGCAGCGACGGTGCATATGCAACGCCACCTCATCGGTCATGCGTTGGCTGGCTCGCGTGAGATTCCGTTAAGTGGCGATGCCGGAGTAGATGCGATCTGTCAGAAAGCGAATGCAGCACTTCGACATGTCGGTGAAGATGATTCGGTGTTTGTCGGCGGAGCATCATCCATGGCATCAGCCTTTGATGCCGTTGATGTCGTCAGGCAGGTTTTGCAAACGTTAGAGCAGCAGTATTTAGTTGTGACCTTGGTGCGTGACATTCTCGATCGGGGACTGAGTGTCTCGATTGGCGCCGAGCATGGCATTGAGCCTCTCGCAAGTTGCTCGGTCGTCATTGCGCCCGTCGTGGTGGATGGCGAGCAGTTGGGCACTATCGGAGTGCTTGGGCCGACGCGGATGGACTACCCGCAGGCGCTTGCCACGGTTGAGGTTGTCTCAGATCGATTGGGTCGTCGACTCGGCGAGAGCTAAGTAGTCGTGATCGAAAAATAACCTTTGTAGAATTGCGACGATTATGGCTGACTATTACGAACTCCTTGATGTGCGGCGCGATGCCTCAGCCGACGAAATCAAGAAGGCCTATCGAGTAAAAGCTCGCCAGTTTCACCCTGACGCGAATCCTGGTGATGCGAGTGCTGAAGAGATGTTCAAACAGGTTGCGCAGGCCTACGAAGTTTTGTCCGATGCCGATTCGCGGGCGCGGTACGACCGATTTGGTGAAGCGGGTGCATCTGGCGGTGGTGGCGGAGACTTCTTCGGCGGCGGTGGCGGTGGCCTCGGCGATATTTTCGAATCATTCTTTGGTGGTAGCCCCTTTGGTCAACAGCGCGGCCCTGCGGGTCCTCCGCGTGGACAAGACCTTGAAGTCGTTGCAGATTTGGCGTTTGAGCAAGCGGTCTTTGGCGCCAATGTTTCGGTGAGTGTGCGCACAGCACTGGTATGCGACGACTGTTCGGGATCTGGCGCTGGTTCGGGTACTCAGCCAGTCAAATGTTCTGAATGCAACGGCATCGGTCAAGTTCAACGTGTGCGTCAAAGCTTGCTCGGACAGATGGTCTCGATGCAGGCGTGCCAAAGATGCCGTGGCTTTGGCCAAATCATTGCGACACCGTGCGCGACATGTAGCGGTGACGGTCGAGTGATCACCGAAAAGACTTTCCAAGTTGATGTTCCAGCAGGTGTCGATACTGGTTCAACCTTGCGCTTAACAGGACGTGGTGCAGTAGGGCAACGTGGTGGTTCGGCCGGAGATTTGTTCGTTCGCCTACGAGTGAAGCCCCATGCGATGTACGAGCGTGACGGTATCGATCTCGTGACGCAGGTAGAAATCTCAATTGCTCAGGCGACTCTTGGCGTCTCACTTGAACTTGAAACTCTTGATGGAGAAGAAACACTGTTGATTCCAGCAGGAACTCAACCTGGTCGCCATTTCGTTTTGAAAAAACGCGGCGTCCCTCGCTTGCAGTCAACTGGCCGTGGAGATCTCATTGCCGTTGTCAAAGTCGTTGTACCGACAAAGTTGTCTGATGATGAATCTGAGTTGTTGCGTACGTTTGCTGAAAAGCGTGGCGAAGATATTGCTCCCGCCGACAAAGGTTTCTTCTCACGTATCAAATCGGCGTTCTCATGATTGAGCGGCGTCGTGCCGCGGCTCACGCGTTTGTGATTGATATCAACGCCCCGTTTCTGAACGACGACGACTTTCATCACCTAGCAAAAGTTCTTCGATTGCGAAGCGGTGAGTCGGTTTCGGTGAGTGATGGTCGTGGCTCGTGGCGAATTTGTAAGTACGCGATGACAGCCGCTTTGTCAACGGAAGATTCGATGCTTCACGTCGAGACAAACCCACGGTCATTGACTGTGGCATTCTCGGTGACCAAGAATGACAAGCCCGATTTGGTCATTCAGAAATTGACTGAACTGGGCATTGATCACATCGTTCCGATTATCACTGAACGGTCAATTGTTCGCTGGGACGGCGACAAAGGTGCAAAGAATCAAGCACGTTGGCAAAAAATCGCTCGCGAAGCTGCAATGCAAAGTCGTTCGGTGTTCTTGCCGACCATTCATGACGTGTGTCCGTCGATTGAAAAGTTCGTTGAAACTTACGGGCCAAGTATCGCCGTCACCGATCCGGAAGGTGCGTCTTTGACGGCAGAAATCTCGACGCTTGTGATTGGTCCAGAAGGTGGATTTACTCATCAAGAGATGGACTTGATGCCCAATCGCGTGTCATTGCCGGGTGGAATCTTGCGAGCTGAAACTGCAGCGGTGGCTGCTGGTGTGATGTTGAGTCATATGAGGTCGCAGCATGGTTAAGAAACCACATAAGTTCGTTCAGGTGGCTGACGAAGACGATGCAGCGTCTGCCGAATACAACGTTCATGTCGGAGAACGACTGCGGGCAATTCGTCGGCAAAAGAAATTGTCGTTGCAAGAAGTTGAAGCCGTTTCACATGAAGAGTTCAAGGCTTCAGTACTTGGAGCATACGAGCGAGGTGAGCGCTCAATTTCGTTGCCTCGACTACGCCGTTTGGCCGATTTTTACGACGTACCTATTGAGCAGTTATTGCCCAAAGAAGCAAAACTCGCCGATGGGCGTTCGGCAACCGCTTCGACAAAATTGGCTATTGATTTGGTGAAATTGGCGACCATCGATGGAACGGGCTTTGCAACGTTGTCGCGGTATCTCACGATGATCCAGGTTCAGCGCGGTGACTTTAATGGCAAGGTTCTGACAGTACGAGCCGATGACGTACGGGCGATCGCAGTCATGCTCGATGTGGCAATTGATGACGTTCGTGCGCATCTTGAAGAAATTGGTGTTCTCTTTCAAGCATCACCGAGAACATAATGCGCGCAACTGCTGAAAATCCGGGATACGGCGCATACGTCCATATTCCGTTTTGTCGTCATCGTTGTGACTACTGCGCTTTTGCGACGTTCACCGATCGTGATCAGATCATTGAGAAATATCTTGATTCATTAGCGA
>CAIQJP010000017.1 GCA_903872155.1 uncultured Actinomycetes bacterium
AGATTCGGTTGCCGGTGCCGGTTGCGACAACGATGGCCATGAGTGACGCACATTCCAAAACAACAACGGGATATTGACGAACACCGCTGATCCCACGGCTGGAATCCACCACCGACGAATATCACCGCGATGCACCCAACAAGGCACCAATATCATCGGCAAGGCAACTGCCATAAACATGGGATGCAGGTAGAAGGCCAAACCCGCACCTGCGCCGGCCAACATCACCCAACGACGATCTAGCTCACGATCGGTGACCACTCGAATTGTTGCGAATGCAGTAAAGACCGACGTCAATAAGCCAAGCCCGTACGCCTCGTACGCGCGAGTCGACAACAACATCAGTGCTCCGGGGGCGACCCACACCATTGACGCCGCCAATAGCCCCCATGAACGACCAACAAAGCGCTTGGCTAGCACATACGTCAGCACTGCTGCACCCGACCACCACAACGATGACAACAACTTGAGCGGCACTACGTGGGCACCAAAGATCCATACGAAAGGCGCAAAGAAGTAACTGTCTAGAACTGCCGTGTAGCCGGCACCACGAATAACTGTTGGTAGGTCACCTCGCAAAATCGCCAGTGACTGCAGGCCCGTATAGGCCTCATCAGCGTTCATCATTCCCGCGGGAGTGCGCAACAAATGCAGGCGCATCAACAGACCGAAAACTCCAACGACCACAGCCCCAATCGCCAGCAGGCGTGACTTAGTCATATCCCATGTCTTTCAACTTTGGTGGCAGTTGCGACGCGCTGAGGATCAATCGCCGAAAGTGGACATTGAAAAATTTCAAGCCCCACCCGACCAAACCGACGTCGTAACCCCTCAACAAATGGTCGGGGGCTTAAGGCAACAGCAACCCGTTCTCGTGGTTGTGCCGCTGCGACAACACCAGCCTTCTCAATAATCGAATTCACTTCTGTGTCAGCAACGGTGTCGCCAATCAAGATCAAAGTCCGTGATGCGCACATGTGATCACGAGCTCGAGAACCATCCTCGCCATTAACCAAACGAGTCGGTTGAGATAGCAGTACATCGGCCCATTTGGCTTGAAAGATCTTGCGTGATCGTTCAGCGAGTGCAACCCGACTTTCGGTTGCAGTGGCATGTGCGTGCACAACTGGCCGATCAACAACTAAGCGCGAAACCAAACCACGCGCTCTCGCCGTGAAGGCTAGATCGGGGTCTTCAAAATATGCCGGCGCATACGCCGGATCAAAGCCACCAAGTTCAAGAAACACCGAGCGACGCATTAACCAACAAGCTGCTGATGCATAGTCAACATCTCGACTAAACATCATCTGTTCATAGTCGTTTGGCCATTGCGGACCACCGATGGCGTCACTTCCACCATCAGCAAACATCACTTGGCCAGCCTCGTCAACTCGACCTTCCGCCGACAGCAACGGAGGTGCAGCAACAAAGACTGCACGATCATCAAGGGCCGACAACAAAGGAGGCAACCAACCTTCGGTGACAACAATGTCAGGGTTCAACAAGGCAATGAACTCACCTGTCGCTTGACTAATTGCGAGATTATTCGCTGGACCAAACCCAATGTTCGTCTCAAGCGCAATCACCCGCACCCACGGAGCCCGGCGAGTGATTTCTTCAGCCATTGAGCCCTCGTCAGACGGCTGAACCACAACAGTCATGTCGTAAGAAATGTCACCAGCATGGCGTTGCACCGATTC
>CAIQJP010000018.1 GCA_903872155.1 uncultured Actinomycetes bacterium
AAACGGAGTATTGAGCATGATCTGTTCGGCCTTCGCGATTGCAACTTTTTCAAGATCACTATCGGAAACGCGATCAACCAGCAAACCAATGCGATACGCCTCCGCAGAATCAATTACCCGACCGGTCAACATCATCTCTTGAGCTCGAGCGACGCCCACAATGCGTGGCAATAGCCACGATGTTCCGATATCGCAGGCTGAGAAACCAACACGAATGAACGCGACATTGAACTTTGATGATTCGGATCCGATACGGATGTCGCTACCGAGTACCAACGCCAACCCACCTCCGGCGGCTGCACCATTGACCGCGGCAATGATCGGCTGCGGAATCGAGCGCATATGCGACATCAAACTAGCGATATGTTTTTGCACGGCGAATGATCGCTGTACTGCACCGAAATCTTCGGTATTCGGGGCGTCTCCGTAACCATTGAGATCAAGACCAGCACAAAAACCTCGACCAGCGCCAGTCAAGATGACGACACGACAAGCCGCATCTATCGCTATGCGATCTAGAAGTTGATGAAGCCCCTCAACTAATTCAGTCGTCATGGCATTGAGTCGCTCTGGGCGATTCAACCGAACCACAATCACTCCCGGGATTGGTCGTTCGAGGACGATGACTGGTGTTGTTGATAGGGCAGGGCTCATGTAGCCATTCTGCCGACTCGTGTGATGTCGCTACTAGTCCTGATCACCCAAGCGCCGAAGCGCCCCGTGTTAGCGTCATCATGTGCGCTTTCATTCGCATGCCTATGCCTGACACCGCGAGCAACCCCACACCATCAATCGCCGACCAAGACGATTCCAGTCAGTGGCGATCGACCTTGAAACACGCAGGTCTCGCGTATCTCTTTTCACGCTTGGCGATCATGATTGGCGCCGCAATCGTTGCAGCCGAACTTCGAGCCGACGAAAATAGAATCAAAGAGCATCTTTTCTGGGGCTTCATTGGCAAAGTCGACCCGCACGCCCGGTCAGGTCCACTCCCTAAATCTGCTGGGTCAATGATCATTGATGTACTCACGTCATGGGACGGTCTGTGGTACATGCGCATCGTTCGCTTCGGCTACCCAAATTTCGTTCCGCCGCACATCACCTACGACGACACCCAAGCGCGTTTGGCTTTCTTTCCTGCGTACCCACATCTTGTGCGGGTGGTCGATGCCGTCTTGCCTGGTGGCGACACCTTGGCCGCATTAGTTCTGAACTTCACGCTTGGTGCTGGATTCATACTCCTCGTTGGGCTACTTGCCCGTTCGTGGTTTGGAGTTTCCGTTGCCAAACGAGCCATGATTTTGTGCGCATTATTCCCCGGAAGTTTCGTCTTGTCATTCGCCTACAGCGAAGCATTGTTGCTCTTCCTCGCGGCCGCCTGCTTGTATCTGCTACAAAAAGAAAAATGGCTATTCGCCGGAGTTGTTGCACTGCTTGCCACGGCCACTCGACCAAATGGAATTGCCGTCATCGCCGCCTGCGCCGTAGCGGCTTTCTTAGCGTGGCGACAAACGAAGTCACTGAAACCATTTATCGCTCCTTTGTTGTCACCAATCGGTTTCATCGGATACCAATTCTGGATCAATCATCACGCCGATGAATCAGGAGTGTGGTTCAGAGTCCAAGGAGAAGCCTGGAAAGAAGGCGCGAGTTTCGGATTTACGGCAATTCGACGAACTCTCGAGGCCTTCACTCAGCCGCTGACTTCGCCGACCGACCTTATTACCGCTGCCTCATTTGTGTTGACCCTCTTTTTGTTGTGGTTGGTCTGGAAGAGACATCGCATACCATTACCAGCTCTCGCCTACAGCGTGATAGTGATCGCGTTGATGTTGATGCCCTCGACTGTCACTGCGCGCCCACGCTTTCTCTTTACCGCTTTCCCACTTTTCATCGCCGCAGCGGTTTGGCTTGATCATCCCAAGCGCAAAGAATGGTGGCCATACGTGGTTGGATTCTTCATGTGTGGTCTGACGACCCTCACGGCTCTCTACGGCGTCTACGGGGCGATTCCGTGATTCAATGGCTGCGTCGTCGCTACGACGTTTGCATCATCGCTCTGCTTGCTTACCTTCCGCTACTGCTGTCAGCCCCAGGCAAATTGCCAGCCGACACCAAGTTGTACCTATATCTCAATCCGGGCCGATTGCTCAGCGATGCCGCATGGACATGGGATAACCGTCAACTCGGCGGCTGGGTCCCCCACCAAAATGTCGGATACCTCTGGCCAACTGGTCCGTGGTTTGCATTTTTTGATTGGCTGAATATTCCTGATTGGATCGCCCATCGACTCTGGCTCGGCACACTTCTTATCATCGCTGGTCTCGGAGCCCGATGGCTTGCCAAGTTGCTTGAACTTCCGGTGAAGTCGTTCTTCATCGCTGGCATCGCCTATCAGCTCTCGCCATATGTATTGCCTTATATTTCGCGTACGTCGGCTTTGCTCTTGCCGTGGGCCCTTCTGCCCTGGATCGTTGGCCTGACACTTCAAATCATTCACGAACCAAAGTTGAAGTACTTTGCCTACTTCGGATTGATCATCATGTCGTCGGGAGGACTGAACGCCACCGCGCTTCTCATGATTGCTCCAGCACCAGTTATCTGGTTGATTGACGCGTGGAGCAACCGCAAGATTTCGTGGAAACGAGCATTGTCACTGACTGGTCTACTTGGTCTCATTTCGGCAGTGATGAGTGCTTGGTGGGCTGCCGGCCTATCGGTGCAAGGTAAATATGGTGCACCGGTGCTTTCGTACAGCGAGGCTCTTCAATCAACGTCAGCCACTTCAACTGCAACTGAAGCACTTCGAGGTCTTGGGTATTGGCTTTTTTACGACCGCAATAAAATCACTGCGCTTACTTCGGCGTCGACGCCCTACCAAAACAATCTGTTGATCATTGGAGTTGGGGCGGTTTTAGTTGTCGCTGGTTGTATTGGCCTTCTGCGCCATCACAAATTCAAACGGCCGCTGAGTTTGATGCTTCTCGTCGGAGTCGTGCTGTCGGTCGGCGCATATCCCTCAGATTCACCTTCACCTTTATGGTCGTACTTTGCTCATCACCCCAAGAGTGCCGTGAGCTTGGCTTTGCGATCATCGTCTCGCGCGGTCCCATTAATTGCATTGGCTCTTGCGATCGGCTTGGCGATTTTCATCCATCAAGTCATCATGTATTTTTCGCAACGTTCTCCGCGTCTTACTCAATGTGTTTTGCCATTAACTCTTTTGCTTGTGTGCCTGAATGTGCCAGCACTCTTCGGTGGTCGCTACATCGATCCAGCGATTTCACGTCCCGAGAAGTTGCCAACTGCGTGGACTCAAGCCGCCGTCTTGCTAGATCAACGTTTTGATGCAGGGCATACTGGCTCGGTTTTGATTCTTCCTGGTATCGAATCAGCGGCCTATCGCTGGGGCTACCCCGTCGATCCGATTCTCCCTGGTCTCACCAAGAAGCCAATGATCACTCGCGATTGGCTGCCGTTAGGAAGCGCTCCATTGATGGACTTGCTGTACGCCCTTGACGATTCATTTCAAAACGGCACAGCCGACGCGAACAGCATTGCTCCCATCGCACGTTTACTTGGCGCTGACACCGTCATGGTGGTGAATTCGTATCAATACGAGCGATTTGGCGTTCATCGACCAGAGCGATCAGCTTCTCTCGTTGCTTCAGCTCCAGGTCTCACACCTATCGGGGACTTCGGTGAGCCATCGATCAATCTTGCCTCAAATTTTGTAACGAATGACCTGCAAGATTTTCCGGCAACGGCTTTACCCGAAATTTCCCTTTACGAAGTCAGTGATGCACCCGCTGGATCTCGGATCACCGGCAATCCGGTCATTGTTTCGGGCGACGGCACCGGACTCGTTGACATTGCTGCTGCAGGATTAATTGATGGTCAGAGTACGGTTCTGGCATCGGCTGCACTTGATTCCGCTGCATTGGCTGACGCCGTGGCAAGTGCCCCTGAAGTCATTGTGACCGATAGCAATCGCAAACGTGCTCACCAATGGCGGGGATCGCAAGAAGTGTGGGGAGCAACCGAAGGAACGTCAGTACTCGTTGATTCCTTTGATGCGTTTGATAATCGATTGCCGGTCTTCCCATTGGCTGCAGATCACATTGAGACGCAATCAATTGCCGAGAACAATTCCGGAACTTCCATGTCAGCAACGGCGTATGGCGCACTGCTGTCGTACTTACCCGAGTATCGCCCGGCTAACGCCAACGATGGGAATGTTGATACTTCGTGGTCGGTCGGTTGGGGCATCAATCCAGTTGGCCAAATCTTGACATACCGAGGAAATATTGACAGAGAAATCGATCACCTTGAACTCGTCCCCGCTCACTTCTCGACCGAACAACGACAGATCGTCTCGATGTCGGTCAGTGTTGATGGCTCACCATGGGCCAACCATGTCATTGACCCGAGCACATCAGTAACAACGATTGAACTCGCTCAACCAGGAAATACAGTTCGCCTTAGAATTGACGGCGTCACCGAGGGAGACGATCAAATTCCGGTGGGATGGGCCGAAATATTGCCAACATCCTTACAACAGCCCGAAGTGATCAGAGTTCCACGTGATGCCGCCGCAGTTGCCGATGCCTCAACACCAGTCTCGTATTCGTTTACTCGGCTGCAAGCCGATGAATACAAGACTTTTCGTCAAGATCCCGAACTGTCAATCAACCGAAGCTTCTATATCGCCCATAACGACAAGTTCACTCTGACTGCACAAGCAACAAGTTCTGTAGAAATCACCACAGATGATCAATGTCGCGATGACCTTGTGCAAATTGATGATCAGAAGGTTCCTGTACGAATCACCCAGTCTCTCGGCAATACCGTCACGATTGAAGGTTGCGAAAGTCTGTTCTTAGAACCAGGCGATCGGATTCTGCACACTTCACTCGGTGCATCAGTCACCATAGATCGCATCGTTTTACGTTCAGACCTTGCCAAGAATCCCGAACCATCTCAAGTTTCCGCGATCACTCAATCACGCACCAACCGAACAACTTCCATCACTTCGTGTACAGATGGTTGCTGGCTTGAATTGAACGATGGCTGGAATATCGGTTGGGAAGGATCGTTGTCAGGCCAAAATCTCACCGCACCTATTGCCAGTGCTGGCGGACGCTTACTCTGGCATCTCTCCTCAACTCCGGACAACACCACATTCACAACCACATGGACCCCGCAACTTCGAATGTGGCTCGGCATCGCCATCACGTTGATCGGCTTACTGATGTGCTTGATCATTCTCGGTATTCCAAAAATTCGACGTCGCAAACTTTTCACCAGTTCATTAGTTGGCGCGCGCCCCACCATTGACCTGTCTCGAATCGCATTCATCGCGTGTGCCGTCGGTGTGGCTTCCTTAGTGATCTCTCCGCTGTACGGGCTTGTCGCCGGAGTATTGGCGGCTACGTCGTTCACGTCGAAACATCTGCCAAAGATCGGGATTGCCCTGATCACGCTCGGAATGCTGTTCCTGATTGCCCAACAAATCCGCATTGGTGCCGCTCCTAGTTTTGGCTGGCCATCAGTCTTCCGACGCTCACATCGCCCCGTTTTGCTCGGAATAGCCATCATTTCGCTGTCAACGTGGACGACTCCCCGACCCAATCAGAATGAACCCGCCGACTCAACCGCTAGCGTTTCTCCATTGTGACTACCAAAGTTCGCCCCTGCCTCAGCGTGGTTATCCCGTGCTACAACGAAGAAGCAACGATTCAATCACTTATTAGCTTGGTCCTTGATTCAAAATGGGTCGCCGAGATCATCGTTGTTGATGATGGATCCAAAGATCGATCACGCGAGATTTTGGCAAGCATTGACAATGCGAAGGTGCGCGTCGTACTTCATGAGGTCAACAAAGGTAAGGGAGCCGCTCTTCGTACCGGCTTCCAGCACGCCACGTCCGAGTTTGTCATTGTGCAAGACGCCGACCTCGAATACGACCCTTCTGAATACTCTCTCGTCCTTGAGCCATTGCTTGATGACCGAGCAGATGTTGTCTTCGGGTCGCGATTTTTAAGTGGTCGTCCACACCGCGTTCTCTATTTCTGGCACAGCCTTGGCAATAAATTCTTGACTTTGATGTCGAATATGTTTACCGACCTCAACCTCACCGACATGGAAACTTGTTACAAGTGTTTCCGACGTGAAGTCATTCAGTCGATCGTCATTGAAGAAGATCGATTCGGGTTTGAACCCGAAATTACGGCAAAGCTTGCTAAGTCGCGGGTACGTATTTACGAGGTCGGAATTTCGTATTCAGGTCGAACCTATGACGAAGGCAAGAAAATTGGCTGGCGAGATGGTGTCCGCGCGGTGTACTGCATTGTCCGCTACTCAAAAGTTGGCGACAAACTCGGACCGCTACTGAAGCGTTAGTTCTTACGGTCACGAATTTTTGTATCGAGAAAACTTTTCATTTGGTTCCAACGATGTGAAATACCCCATCGGGTCACGAGCAACATTGACTCGGCGATAATTCGTCCAGACATCTTTGACGTTCCATTTTCGCGATCAACAAATAGAATCGGAACTTCACTAATCTTCATGCCGCGGCGCGACAGTCGCACTACAAGTTCAGAAAGAAACGCGTAGCCCTCAGCTTTGGTGGTCTCCGGAGCAATTGACTCCAAGGCTGACGCTCGATACGCACGAAACCCCGAGGTGCAGTCGCGAACTTTCACTCCGAGAACTGCGGCGGTATATAAATTGCCCCAACGTGACAACAATCGGCGATGTAGCGGCCAATTCTTGGTGCCACCACCATTCACATAACGCGAACCAATGACTGCATCTGATCCAGATTCAATTGCAGCAAGCATTGCCGGAATCGTGAGGGGATCATGAGAGAAATCAACGTCCATTGACACGACAACGTCAACGCCCTGGGCAATCACATGGGTAAAACCCTGTCGATAGGCACTACCGAGACCTTGTTTGCCAGGTCGGTGCAAGACTTCAATTCCGCCAAGTTCAACCGCGCATCGCTCTGCGATATCACCAGTTCCGTCAGGACTATTGTCGTCGACCACATATAACTGGCCATCTGGCAACACTTGCCGGAGTTGAGTCAGCAAACGCGCGATATTTTCGCTTTCGTTATAAGTAGGTAGAACAACAGCAACAAGCACGAATGACTACTTTAGTGATTCAACTGGCACGCCAGGTGCCACTGAGTACATTGCAACGGGTTGACCCAAAGAAATCAATTGCCGAACGACGGCAGCAATGTCATCTGGCAGTGGTGGCTCGGCAAATATCAATGAGGCGCCTGGAGTTTCTAAAGTAGCGACCAATTCACCACGCCCTGCATCGGTCAGCATTCGGGCAATATCTTTCAACAATTTTTGCGCCAATAATTCTTCAGACGCCGATCGCGGATTTGCCTCTCCGAGTTTGGTTAAGGCCGGATCAGCATCAGCGTTCTTGATTGCCGGCCCAACAACAACCCACAGTATTTGATCAACCTGATCCTCAAACCGCACCCGATGCGGAAGTGCGGCTGCAGCCTGGAATGCCTCGACGCCAACATCAAATCCTTGACGTTCAAGTTCAAGCACTGACCCGAAGCCCGTCGCATTCAAGGTGTACGGGTCGTACATCCTCAATAAATACTTATCATCGTGACTCAATTGTGGACTGACTTCTGGAATGAGGTCGGCCAAAATTCGCGACTCAGTTTTACCCGGAAGTTTGACTCGATCTGCGGTTTGCAATGAACTCATCACCAACAGACCCACGACCAACACTGCGGCACCAGCAACCAAAGTTCGCATTGCCACCCGCGAATTGCGCAACTTTTCCAAAACTTGATAAGTCCTGACTAGGAAAAAAACCGAAGTGATCGCTGTCAGAGCCGAGAGAATCCAGAACCATCGCACCGTGTATTCGTAATAGGGACCGAAAATTCGCAAAATTGAGAATGAGCCGAGAAGCACAAAACCAGCCATCATCAACTGCCAGCGCAACATTGTCGCTTGTTTAGTTTGTTTCACTTTCCATGTGCTCCAGGCCCACAAACCAATGAGCAAGAAGCAACCGAAGTAACGCGCCCAACCTTCAGACGGCGCATCAGAACCCGGGCCCGATAGCCACAGGCCAACGAGATTGAATTGGGTTGTGATCACTCGCACTGCCTCGCTCAAGGCCATGGTCGGCTCGGAAGGTGTCACGAAATGTTCCCAAAGTATTGAGAGATTGCCAGGCGAGCGACGCCACTGATCAATGAAAACTGGCGACCATACGACAAGAGTTGCAGCGGCACTCACCAGCAGACCGCTTCGAATTTTCATCCACGATTGCGATAAGCCCAAATACTTTGATTCTGTATTTCGGCATTCATCTCGCACCAATACAACCATCGAAGCCACTAAGGCGCCGACGACCAAGACCGCATAACCAGCGTGACACTGCAGACAATAACTACCAACGACGATTGCGGCGATGAACGAAAGCTGTTTCTGTTTCGCGCCTGCTATTGGCGCAACAACTTCGCCAATCAAAAATATGAAGACGGCGAATGGCAAGATTGCCAACCACGGATTCCAGGGTTCGACCATGAAATCTGGACCGGAAGCACGAATCACAAACAGCGCCGCCAGAGCAGTCAATGCAGCTAAGAGTCGTCCACCTCGATGAAATGCCAAACGGACCGCCAAGATGACAGAAGCAATATGCACACTGGCGGCAGCAGCTAAGAGAGCATGACTACTTCTTCCACCCAATACGTAGACCGGCAACATTGCGACCCATAACCCCGGGCCGGGGTGTGAGCCTTGAAACCCGGTGTCACTCACGATTCGCCCAGCAGCGCCAACTAATGGTGGGTTACTGAAAAAACCGCGCATATGTAATTCGGCTTGGGCCATATCGCCTGCAGGAAACCAGGCGCTCCCCCGCAGCAACACAACGAGGGCAACAATGATCGGTGTCACTGCGAACGTCGAGGCAATGACAACAAATAACCACATCGATCGACGGGATGACCCGACCACTGCAGATGACGACATCTGTGAAGAATACTTCACGAGGGCTTACCAACAACTTGCAGATACAGCGGCTGCAAAACTCCGGCGGCCAATGCATCCCAGGTCAATGTTCGAGCCCGCTGCTCGGCTTGTCGTGCCAATGTAGTGCGAAGTGAATCATCAAGTAGCACATCAGCGATCACTCGACCGAGATTTGCTAATGGCGCGAGCAGTCCGGTTTCACCATTCAAAACGGAACATCGGTGACCACTGATATCTGTTGCCACTGCTGGCGTGCCGCACCCAGCTGCTTCGGTGAGGGCCAGTCCCCAACCTTCGGCCAGAGAAGCACTGGAGATGACCCACGCTTGGCGATATTGATCACGGAGTTCTTCTCTGGTGACG
The DNA here is from genome assembly GCA_903872155.1 of uncultured Actinomycetes bacterium. Taxonomy (GTDB): domain Bacteria; phylum Actinomycetota; class Acidimicrobiia; order Acidimicrobiales; family Ilumatobacteraceae; genus Casp-actino8. The sequence continues at coordinate 9,396 of CAIQJP010000018.1, forward strand.
CGGCCCAGCAATCTCACCCAATCATGGGCTTGATTCTGCTCAATCCATTCAACAATTTTTGCTCGATCGGGACCATCCCCGACCAAAGTTAGGGTTGCTCCTTCGACAAATTGACGGGCGTACTTCACCTGTTCCATGAGTTCGATAAATCGTTTCACCGGCGCTTGCCGCCCCACCGCCAACACTGACGGGTGCCGTGTCTTCACGCCACCAGACGAAAAAAAATCATCAACGCCCACCGGACCAGTTGTAACAAGTTCTGGCTTCCAACCTAAATGAATCAATTCTTCGCGCGTATCGTCCGACGTTGTCACCGTCGGAGTGCGTCGATAAAACGGCGGAGCGAATTTCGTTTCTAATCCCCGACCAATGGCCGCGAGCGGAGGTGAAAACATTTGATTCCACATCGGACCATGCACATGATGAAGAATCAAAATTCTTGGACGCCGACACCACAACGGCGACAACCAAGGAACACCATTCCAAATTTCAACGAGAGCGTCATACCTGCCCATACGCCCAAAAGTCTCACTTGCCATGGTCCGCGGAAAGACAGACATCCGTCCTCCACGCCGAATCACGTCATAACCACTTCGCACTGCAGTTGACGGCTTGCCAGCAGCATGTGAAGTTCGATGTAGCACCGACAGGCCAGCCTCTTGCCAGCGTTTCATAAATTCATGAGCATGATCTTCAGAACCACCCGCTTCATCATCATCAAAATCACGCCACGCCAAAACATGAACACGCTTGACTCCATGTGCGATCATCGCATTTGCCATATCTGGCACGTTTAAATCAGACATCACTGAACATTCGCCACGATCATTCGGGCTACCCGTTGTTGACCAGCAAGAGTCAACCCATCTGAATCACGAACAATGACGTAACCAATGCCATTCTCATCGGGCAGACAGTCGTCCCACCATAAACAGTCGACATGCTCATCAACGTCGGCCAACAGGCTCGAAGGATCAATAACACGTACATCAAGTTTTTGCAAGGCGACAACTATCGGATCTACTGCAACCGACAACCCAGTGACAACTACAGAATGAGACGCATCAAATCTTTGCAAGGCATCAACGACACTTCGAGCTACTTCATCTGTCTCCATCTCACACGACTCAAATGAAACCGGTGTATCTAGCGAGATGACGATTCCAAGTTTTGGTTGAACCTCAGAGCGCTCCAGCACACCCGGCACATCGCACCACGATTCGGGCACATCAACCCAAGCCACCGTCAGACCTTCTTCAATCAATCGTCGGCTCACCACTGTTTGGGCGTCTTTCAGATCGCCATTTCCGATGACCAACACTGCTGGTGTATGAATCAGATCGCCAGAACCCTCAATTCCTGGCCACCACCAGTACAAAACCGCAGCGATCGCGACGAATAGTGATACAGCCACCCTCCACCGCGGTCGCGCGAAGGCAAGAATGGGACGGCGAAAGTAATTCACGACACCACGAAAGTACCATCCGATCAGCCAATTTCAGGTCATTCCAGCGGCTCACTCATCAGTATCCAACTTCATCGTCTGAACTCCCCGAGCCGACCATGGAGACTGTCTAACATTGAGCAATCAGTCCGTCCGCCCTTTTCTCGTCTATTCGGCGCCCCGCCGCTTTCCTTGGAGTTATCGGCTTCATTCGACTGTGTGTCATGGTCGCTCGCCTCAATGAAGGTGGCTCGCAAGGTCACTGGCTGGACATCATTTTTTGTGTCTCGGCGATCTTCCCTCTGTTTCTTATTGGACAGTCAAGTCTTGAGTATTTCTGTCCCAGCCCCTCTATCCGCCGTCGCATAGCAACAATTGCGTCTCTCACGTATGTCACGTGGTGGACTGTTTTAGCTGGCGCACTTGTCACTCAACCTCAACTCGAAATCACTCCCCGCCATCTGGTTTCGGCAGCTTTGTTCTTTCGCCACAGCCAACC
>CAIQJP010000019.1 GCA_903872155.1 uncultured Actinomycetes bacterium
ACGAACTGGTACGTCGTATTGCGGAACTCTTGATCCCTCGCAGATTGCCGAAGTGCTGGCCGAAGCTCGCGACAATTTGGGCTACGGCGAACCCGATGAATGGTCAGGTCTTGCTGAGCCCGATGGCGTTGCAGTGGTTCCGCAAAGTTTGTGGGACGACAGTCTTGAAAACACCTCGACAGCCCGCAAGATTGAACTGGCCAAGTTGCTCGAGAAGTTAACGCTGGCTGGTGATTCTCGGGTTCGCGTCGATGACTCTAACTATTCGGATGCCTTTGGTGAAGCTGCTGTTGCGACCACGACGGGTATTCGAGTTGCCGGTCGCGAAAATGGCTGCTACTTGAGCGTCGGAACTTTGGCCGATGATGGCGATGAAACTCAGACCGGATTTGGTTTCGCCGTTGGTCGCAATGTTGACGAACTTGATCTTGAACGCGCTGCTCGTGAGGCTGTCGATCGTGCAACACGTTTGTTGGGCGCAACCAAACCTGAAAGCCGACGCATCACAGTGGTACTTGATCCTTTTGTGACTGCGCAATTTTTAGGAATTATTGGTGGAACTCTCAACGGCGAAAGTGTTGTGAAGGGGCGCAGTTTGTTTGCGAACCGAATTGGTGAGGTTGTTGCAAATCCGTTGTTGACTTTGGTTGATGACCCAACCAATCCGTTGGCGTACACCGCGACCGACATTGACGGAGAAGGTTTGGCGGCACGTCGCAATGCGTTGATTCAAGATGGTGTCTTGCAAAAGTTTGTGCAGAGTTCGTACTCGGCTCGGCGCATGGGAGTTGCTCCGACAGGTAATGGTTTGCGTGGCGGCTATGGCGGCTCGCCAAGTGCGGGATGCCTGGCGCTGCAAATTGTGCCAGGGCTTCGTAGCCAAGCCGAAATTGTCGCTGGTATTGATGACGGAATTTTGATTCAGCAAGTTCAGGGATTGCATTCAGGAGTCAACGCAGTTTCTGGTGACTTCAGCACCGGTGCTGCTGGACTGTTAATTAAGAACGGCACGGTTGGCGCTCCGGTTCGCGAGTTCACGATTGCCTCAACTTTGCAGAAGATGTTGCTCGATATCGCCGAAGTGGGCGGCGACCTTGAATGGTTGCCGATGAGCGCAACGGGCGTTTCGCTCGTCATTCACGACGTGACGATGAGCGGTGCCTAAAACGAGTGCACGGTGGTCGTAGCCAAAGTGCGCTAGACAAGACAAGTGCCAATTATTCACGCCATCGTTTTAGGTCTTATTCAAGGCCTCTCTGAATTTTTGCCAATTTCATCCAGTGGGCACCTGCTGCTGGCTCCATGGTTGTTCGGATGGAATGACTTCTCTGATGTTTCAGTCGAAAAGGCATTTGACGTCGCGCTACACCTCGGAACACTGATCGCTGTTGTTGCTTATTTCGGGAAAGACTTAGTTGTGTACGTGCGTGACGGTCTGCGCATGGTTGTGCAGAAAAAGAAACCGCATACGACCGAAGGGCGACTGGCATGGTTGCTGGTCGTGGCAAGCGTTCCTGCAGCACTCGTTGGTGCAATCGCAGGAAGTTGGGTTGATGAACACCTCGGCAAGCCCGTGATTATCGCGGCATCGCTCATCGGTTTCGGCTTGCTGCTTGCGTGGGCAGATCGACGTCGTGGCACGCGCAAATTCGAAGAAATGAATTCACGCGATGCGATCGTGATTGGGCTCGCTCAAGTGATTGCTCTGAACCCTGGAACTTCCCGTTCAGGAATTAGCATCTCGGCATCTCGAATTTTGGGTTTCGATCGAGATACTGCGGTGCGGTTCTCGTTCTTATTGAGCATTCCTGTGACGGCAGGGGCAGTTGTCATCAAGATGGTCAAACTTCTGAAAGATGGAATTCCTGATGGTCTCGCGATACCGATGGTGGTCGGCGTCGTGACGGCAGGAATTTCTGGATGGTTGGCAGTGGCAGGATTATTGAAGTTGATCCGCTCAAAGTCGTTTGATGCCTTTGTGATTTATCGCGTGATCGCCGGAGTTGCGCTATTGGCGATCGCGGCCTCAAGCTGGCGTTGAGGGCGAACTTGACGGAGTAGCCGATGGCGACGGTGTCGCCGGGGCTGCTGCAGGTGTCGCAGTTGAAGAAGTATCGCTTGCTGCCGTTGTGCTTGTTGACGGCGTGGTGCTGGATGAACCACCACGACTATCGGTTTTGTAGAACCCGCCACCTTTGAATGTCACGCCAACTGGCTGAAAGACTTTCTTGACAGCGCGGACGGTTCCGTCTGAGGGGTGCGGGTACTCGGTGAGGGCGTCGTCGGTAAATGCTTGGTGGACTTCGATGGTCTCGCCAGTATCGGTGAATTTGTAAACGTAAATAGGCATAAGGCTGTTCTCCGGACTCCAAAGTCTAGAGTCAGAGCATGGCGTTACCCCCACGCATCCGCACGGCTGTGATTCCAGCAGCTGGCCAAGGCACCCGCATGCTGCCAGCCACGAAAGCAGTGCCCAAAGAGTTGCTGCCCATTCTTGAGCGACCGGCCCTGCAAATAATCGTCGATGAAGCCCTTGGGGCTGGGGTTGATCATGTGGTCATTGTGACAAGTCGGACTAAGCCAGCGATCGAGCAGTATTTCGCGGCTGCGCCCGAAGTTGAGGCCAGTCTCGAAAAACAAGGCCGAGGTGCCCTGGCCGAACAGTTGCGGCGTTACGGCAAAGATGTGCGAGTTTCTTTCGCCTACCAAGATGCGCCACGCGGACTGGGGCATGCTGTTGCGTGCGCTCGAGACTTGGTTGGCTCGGAACCATTTTTTGTGATGTTGCCCGATGAGTTGATGGAAGATTCGAGTCTGTTGAATGATCTCGCAACGTTGACACAAAGAACGGGTGTCGGCGCAGTCGCATTGAAGCGCATGCCGCGTGAAGAATTGTTCCGTTACGGAATTGTGACCCCCGTTGGTCCGTTGGTTAAAACCGACGGTGTTGAGTCATTGCCCATCGCGAAAGTCGTTGAAAAGCCCCACGTCGACGACGCACCAAGTGACTTGGCAATTATTGGGCGCTATGCATTGACCCCCGACATATTTGATGTGCTTGATGGTTTGGCTCCAGGAGGAACTGGAGAGATTCAACTCACCGATGCGCTGTCCATTCAGTCTGAACGAGCACCCTTGCACGGAGTGATTTCACAAATTGGTCGGCGCGATATCGGTAATCCACTCGGCTGGATTGAAGCAGTCATTGAAGCAGGTCTCGAACACGCCGAATTTGGTGATGGTTTGCGAACCTGGCTACGAACGGTTATTTGATTTTTAACTGAGGCGTGTGAAGTGCCCCGAAATGTCTAGCGGTAATCCGTAGGTGTCAACTTCAACTTCGTGGTCATCGTGTTCGTCATCGCGTTCAACTCTCCAAAGCTGTGAGGCAAGACGGGTATAGGTCAAACGTGAACGAGTGACACCAAGAGTTTCTGGGTCAACGACAACCGAATCAACAACTGACGACGCGCCAATTTCAATTGCCAGTTTTCGTATTGCCATCACGCGGCTGAAAAAACTTCCTCGAACATCAAGATCGGTGCAACCTCCGATGTCGCGGATCTGCGCACCATTAACTTCACCCCACTTGCCACGACCATCGTTAGCCAGCCAGAGGTCGGGTTCATCGAGGTCTCGGAATAACAGCATTTGTTGAAGTTGCCACGTTGCGGTGAAGCGCAAAACATATTGGATATCGAGACCAGAAATCTGACTATTAACAGTCCATGACTCGTTTTCGAAATGCAGAGTGAGGGTCTCGGTATGGTCATCGGCGACTCCCTGCCATATCGCAGTCATGCCATCAAGGGGCAAGTGACTGACATGGTTCGGCACTGCGCTCATGGGCATAAGTGTAGAGATCTCGTGGTCGCCCAATGGTGGGCTTGGCCACAATCAAATGTGTGTTTGTCTTGCGCCGTCTCTCTTGTCCCGTCTGTCTTGTACGGTTATAGATGTGTCGCCGAAAGATCCTGCAAATACCTCTGGATCATTGATCCCAATTGCTGATGCTCGACAGTTGGTGCTGTCGGCTTGTGTTGAGTCTGCTCCCATCAAAGTGAGCGTCGACCAGGCGACCGGTTATGTCTTGGCACAAGATGTGGTATCGCCCGAAGATGTTCCTCCCTTTGCCAATTCGGCAGTTGATGGTTACGCAGTGCGGGCCGCAGATACTTCTGGAGCTCACTCAACACAAGGCATTTCATTGCGCGTCATCGGTGAAGTTGCCGCTGGTGCGCCAGCAAATATTCCAGTCGAAAATGGAACGGCGATTCGGATTATGACTGGTGCTCCTATGCCAGATGGCGCCGATTCAGTCGTCATGGTTGAAGACACAAAATTTGTCGGCGATCGTCATAACTTTGATGGTTCTCAATTGGTGCAGATTTTCAAAGAAGTTCGTTCAGGTGACGCTGTTCGACGAGCTGGCGATGATGTTCAAGTGGGGGACAAGGTTTTTGACATTGGTACCGAAATTCGGCCATCGGTTGCTGGTGTCTTGGCCAGTGTGAATTGTCGGAACCCGTTGGTGTATCCGCGAGTACGAGTGGCGGTTCTTTCGACGGGTGATGAACTCATTGATGACGGAAGCGTTTTGGCTCCCGGACAGATTCGCGAAAGTAATCGCACGATGCTCATGGGACTCGTGGCTCAATCTGGCGCAGAAGCAATTGATTACGGAATTGTTCGCGATGATGAAGCACTCCTTGAAACCGTGTTGCGTCAGGCCGCCAATGATTGTGATGCGATTGTGACGAGCGGCGGGGTGAGCATGGGTGATTACGACGTCGTTAAGGCTGTCCTTTCGCGCATTGCCGAGATGCACTGGATGCAACTCGCTATCAAGCCCGCTAAACCGTTTGCCTTTGGACTTCTGCAATCTTCAGATAGTCGTCGCGTGCCGGTTTTTGGACTGCCTGGAAACCCAGTGAGCTCGTTAGTGAGTTTTGAGTTACTGGCTCGGCCCGCAATTCGCAAGATGGCTGGGCACCCTGAGTCAGCGTGGGATCGTCCCGTGATCACTGCTGTCGCTGATAGCCCGATCAAACGCTCGTCGGATGGCAAAGTCCATTATCAGCGAGTGATTGCTCACTTTGAAAATGACGGGCGACTGCATATTGACTCGGTTCGTTCGCAGGGAAGTCATCAATTGGCGGCTTCGGCCTTTGCTAACGCCATCGCAGTGGTTTCCGACGGCAACGGAGTGGAGGCTGGGGGAGAGGTCCCGACCATCCTTCTCGTATCCTGAAGCCATGTCATCAACAACTGCTGTTCGAGATCTGGTTGACCCATACGGTCGAACCATTCGCGATCTACGCATTTCGGTGACTGACCGTTGCAATTTTCGCTGCACCTATTGCATGCCGGCCGAAGGCATGGTGTGGTTGCCTAAAACTGAAGTTCTAACTTTCGAAGAAATTGAGCGTTTAGCTCGCATCGTGGTCGAACATTTTGGTGTCGATGGAATTCGTTTAACGGGTGGCGAGCCCACCATGCGCGCCCACTTGCCAGTCTTGGTTGCCAAGCTTGCAGCATTGTCGGTTCCGAAAGATTCGGCCTCGCCACTTGCGGGTCAACCGATCGATCTTGCCATCACAACTAACGGCGCAACGTTGGCGAATTGTGTGGACGAATTGAAGTTGGCCGGAATCGCTCGTGTCAATATCAGTCTTGACACGCTTGACCGAGCAAAGTTTGAACAGATGACTCGCCGCGACGAATTGCCTCGTGTGCTGGCAGGCATTGATGCGGCGATTGGTGCCGGCTTTTCGAGCGTCAAGATCAACGCAGTCGTCGAACGTGGAGTTAACGACAACGAAATTCTTGACCTTGCCGAATTCGGACGAAGCAAGGGCATTGAAGTGCGTTTCATTGAGTTCATGCCACTTGATGCTGAAGGTCATTGGTTGAGCGACAAAGTTGTCAGCCAAGATGAAATCGTTGAGCAGATTGCCAAAGTTCATCCACTTGAATTGATCCCAGCACGTGGCGCAGCTCCGGCCGACCGCTGGCGTTACCTCGACGGCAAGGGAAGCGTCGGCGTTATTCCGAGCGTGACCAAACCATTTTGTGGAGATTGCGATCGCGTGCGTCTCACGGCTGATGGTCAATTCAGAACGTGTTTGTTTGCGACAACCGAATTTGATTTGCGCGACCTCATGCGCTCAGGAGCCGACGACGCAGCAGTCGCGGCAGAAGTTGAACGAGCCGTCGGTACCAAGTGGGCGGGACATCAGATCAACCAAGTGAATTTCATTCGACCCAAACGGTCAATGTCGCAAATTGGTGGCTGAGTTCAGTCATTTTTGTTCAGGCAAGTTTTTCTCAGGCAAGCTTTTCTCAGGCAAG
>CAIQJP010000020.1 GCA_903872155.1 uncultured Actinomycetes bacterium
ACGCCGATGTCTTCACCGTCGTACATTTCGGCAGCATGGCGTGCCCACGGAGCCGGGACCATGACAGATGCACATGAGGCAATGCCATTTCGAATCGCCTCGTAGACGCCGATGTTGGCGGCGTGGCAAGAACCTAAGTCGTCACAGGAAATGATGACCAGCTTCTGGCTGGCTTCGTAACCGAGTCGCTCGGCGAGACTGATCTCGTTGTTGCTCACGCCGTCACGCTATCGGCGAAGGTCAGGGCTCTGATGCGCACTCACCCCACAAGCCTATTTTTGAGTTTTGGGCAGACTGTGCCAGCGCCGCGAATTCACGAGCAAAAGCAGTGTTGGGAGCAATGGAGAGTGGTCGGGCATATCCGTTGACGATGAGGTCTTGGTTTACAAACAATTGGTCGGACGAGCGATAGACGTATCCGAGAAGGCGCCCATACGGATCACGGGCTTCAACGTCGCGTTGAACCAAAACAGGAGTATCGACGGGCAGAAGTTCTTTGGTGTGTTTGGAGGCTTCTGGTCCAAAACACTGAATGGGAGTATTGGGTTTTTTCGTTTCGGGAGTATCGACACCAATGAGGCGAACTCGTTCGGTATGACCACTCATTGCAACATCAACAGTGTCTCCGTCGACCACTTTGACAATGCGACCATTTGCGCCATCGGGTAATGGTTGGCTTGAAGATGAACAGTTGCTCAAAATCAAACAGGTCAGGACTGCAAAGAGTCCTGACCTGTTGATGAATTTCATTTTCATAGTCCCACTGTGGGAAGAGGTATCTACCTGGCGGTTACGAAATGGGATTGATTGTTTAGAGACGCTCAATGAGGGTTCCGGTACCAAGACCGCCACCGCAACACATTGAGATCAATCCGTAACGACCACCCGTGCGCTCAAGTTCGTAGAGAGCTTTTGTGGTGAGAATTGCGCCGGTGCTTCCGAGTGGGTGACCCAAGGCAATAGCTCCACCATTGGGGTTGGTCTTTTCAAGATCGGCGCCCACTTCTTTGGCCCATGCCAACACCACAGATGCAAATGCTTCATTGATTTCGAAGGTGTCAATCTGATCAATGGTCAGGTTGTTGCGCTCAAGCAAACGCTTCGTGGCATCAATGGGACCAGTCAACATCAACACGGGGTCGACTCCGACGAGGCAACTATCAACAATGCGTGCCCGGGGCTTGAGGCCAAGTTCTTTGGCCTTTTCTTCAGTCATCATCAAGATTGCGCTAGCACCATCGGAAATTTGTGATGAGTTTCCTGCGGTGTGTACACCGTTTTCGCGAGCGACTGGCTTGAGCGATGAAAGTGATTCAAGTGTGGTTTCACGCATACCTTCATCACGTGCAACAGCATGAGTTGAACCAGTTGGCTTGCCATCAGCATCAAGATCGGGTGCATTGACAGTGATGAACTGGCCATCAAAGCGACCTTCGGCCCACGCGCGTGCGGCGCGCTGCTGTGATTGCATTCCGAAGTTGTCGGTGTCGGCACGAGTGATATTCCAGATATCAGCAATACGTTCAGCGCCTTCGAACTGTGAAGTGAATTCGTAGTGTTCGAAATAGCTCTTGCTTACTGCTTTACCAAGTGAGACTTCGGCTTTGGTCTTCGGATCTTTGGTGAACGCGTTTGAGTTGCTTCCGATCGGCACACGACTCATTGACTCAACACCACATGCGACTGCGATATCGACGACACCTGAAGCGATGAGCGAAGCAGCAAGACCGGTGGCCTGCTGGCTTGATCCACACTGAGTATCAACGGTGGTGCAAGCGGTGGTGAGCGGAAGGCCTGCGGACAACCACGCGGTACGCGTGACGTTGAAGCTCTGTGCGCCAACTTGGCTCACGTTTCCGCCGACGACTTGTTCAATTTTTGATGGATCGATTCCGGTGCGCTCGACGATGGCCTTTTGGACCAAACCGAGGAGGTCGGTGGGGTGCAAAGTGGACAAACCACCGTTTTTGCGGCCAATAGGGGTGCGGACGGCATCGACAATAACGACGGTGCGGCCTTTGTTGGGGGTGTTGGAGTTGGACATAGTGGTCATCTTACGGTCATGCTCTAGGGGTGACCGATTCGCAGCAACCCGCATCCTTTGGCCCTGGCTCGATTTCGCGCCCTTCGCGCTTTCAGCCCTCGATGAAACCAGCCCCCGACCTCGTCGGACATCGGTACTTTCATGTCGTTGAATCGAAGGTCTGGATTCATGATGAGGCCGCCGAGTCGGAATACTCAACCCACTTCTTAGGAATGCTGGATGGGCACGCCTGCTGGGGTGTTGATGTGCCGCGAGGACAAGACCCGTCCGATGGCGGAGCGCTCGATCTATTTAGTTTGTTTGGACGTGCCCCCGAGGAAGATTGGTTGATTGCCGGTCGCGCGGTGCAATTAGTTGAATGGGCGCGCACCCATCGATTCTGTGGTCGTTGCGGTGAAGCAACCGAGCCGGCCCGTGGTGAGCGCGCCATGCGTTGCCCGACGTGTGGTCTCTTGAACTTTCCTCGACTTGCTCCAGCGATGATTACTTTGGTGACGCGCGGCGAACCTGGTCCCGACCAAGAAGCACTTCTTGCCCAAGGTGTGCAATTCCGTGGACCGATGTACAGCTGTCTTGCCGGTTTTGTTGAACCCGGTGAAACACTTGAAGGTGCAGTTGTACGCGAAGTCTTCGAAGAAGTCGGAGTGAATGTCGGGACTGTGAAGTACATGGGTAGTCAACCTTGGCCATTCCCGCACAGTTTGATGTTGGGCTTCCGTGCTGAATGGGTCAGCGGTGACATCGTGTGTGACCCCACCGAAATTCTTGATGCGAATTGGTATCGCAAAGATGCATTACCAAACATTCCTCCGGGAATTTCGATAGCCCGCAAACTGATTGACGCTTGGCTCAACGAATAAGTGTGATTGCCGACTAGGTTTCTTGTATGGCTTTAACAAAGAACTCACTCGGCAAATTAGGTATCTGGACATTCCAGCTTGATATGCAGCCCATGAAAGAGGCGCAAAAAGTTGCGGCTCAGATTGAAGAATTGGGCTTCGGCGCAGTGTGGGTTCCAGAAGCAGTTGGCCGTGAACCATTTGCATCATGCGGCTTGCTGTTGTCGGCTACAGAAAAACTCATTATGGCAACGGGCATCGCGTCACTGCATGCGCGTTCGGCAATGACAATGGCGGCTGGTCAAAAAACTTTGACCGAAGCATTCCCCGATCGCTTCTTGTTAGGAATTGGTGTCAGCCATCAACCAGCCGTTGAAGGATTCCACGGTGCTTCATATGGCAAGCCGTACTCAAACATGGTCGCGTACCTCGACGCTATGGATCGCAGTTTGTTCTTTGCTCATGGTCCAACTGAACCAACTGCTCGTTGCCTGGCCGCGCTTGGTCCGAAAATGTTGAAGTTGTCGGCCGACCGAACTTTGGGTGCGCATCCATACTTTGTTCCGGTTGAACACACGCCAATCGCTCGTGCCGCGCTCGGACCCGATGCATTGTTGGCGCCAGAACAAGCTGTTGTTTTTTCATCGAATGCTGAAGAAGCACGTGCTGTTGCTCGTGGTCACATGTCGACGTACATGGGGCTTCCGAACTACACCAACAACTTGCGACGTTTGGGTTGGGGAGACGAAGACCTCATCACCGCTAACGGCCCATCAGACAAATTGGTTGACGCAATTGTTGCTTGGGGAACCCTTGACGACATCCACGCACGCATTAAGGCCCATCTTGATGCTGGCGCCGACCATGTGAGCATTCAGGTCTTGTCAGCCAATCCGGCAGCGGTGACAATAAACGAGTTCAAACAACTCGCCAGCCTGATCCCAAGTCTTTGATTTTTCAGTGACCAGTTAAAGCGCCGTAGAGCAAGGTTGCCAATGTGTTGCGAATGGCATCACGGTTGGCGCCGCGCCGCGCCATTTCAGGTTGAAAAGATAAGAGTCGCTCACACATGGCAACGACAGCTGCCGCCGTCGTGAATGGGTCGAGAGAATCGGGAAGTCGTTTGGTGGCGATGCCTTCAGCGACCATCGCTTGAAGGGCATCCATTACGAGCAAGTTTGCTTCGGTGCGTACTGCACGGAAATAGCGGTTACCTTCTTCAGCCTTTAAGTTGCGGGCACGAAGAACTGCATGATGAGCATCCCAATAAACCATGTACGCGTCAACAAATCGCCCAGCGCGTTCAAGGCCATCGGCGGCCTTCCAGCCGGGCTGAAGTAAGGCAACTAACGGCTTCTCATCTTCAGTTGCTTCTTTGGCGAGTTCGAGAATGGCTTCATCAACATCGTTGAAGTATTGATAAAAAGTCGCAGGTGAGGATCCGATGTCGCGAGAAATATCAACGACACGAAGATCAAGAATTCCTTGTTCTTGCAACAGCTTTGCAGTTGCATCTAAAAGTTTCCGACGTGTTGCTAGGGCACGTGATCCAATCACGCGACCATCTGCTGCGAACACATCGTCGCTCATTAGTTAGCTCCGTAAACAGCAGCAGGTTTTGGTGCTTCACGAATGAGGTCGGCAACTACCGCACCTATTTCAGCAGGTTCGTAACGAGCACCTTTGTTGATTGCTTGACCATGTTGCCAGCCATCAGCAACTGAAAGTTCTCCACCAGCAGTTTCGAACATGCGCCCAGAGATTTCGCAAGCTGTTGAACCTAACCACACAACAACTGGACTGACGTTGGCGGGGTCCATGGCGTCAAAACCAGAATCAGGCTTCTTCATCATGTCGGCAAATGCCTCTTCGGTCATACGACTACGTGCTGAAGGTGCAATGCCGTTGATCTTGACTCCGTAACGATCAAGTTCGGCTGCGGCGACAATGGTGAACGATGCGATGCCTGCTTTGGCAGCCGAGTAATTGGCTTGTGACACGCTGCCAAACAATCCGGCACCAGACGAAGTGGTGACGACTCGTGCATCAATCGGTGTGCCGGCCTTGCTCATCGCTCGCCAGTAATCAACTGCTTGGCGTACTGGACAGAACATGCCACGTAAGTGAACTTTCATGACTGCGTCCCACTCATCAATTGACATGTTGACAATCATGCGATCGCGCACAATGCCAGCGTTACATACCAACGTATCGAGATGACCGAATGTGTCAATGGCTTGTTTGATCATGCGACCTGCGCCATCCCAATCGCTCACGTCGTCATCATTAACGATGGCGTCGCCACCAAGACTTTTAATCTCGGCAACAACTTCGGCTGCAGGTGTGAGGTCGTGTCCTTCGCCCGTGAGCGAAGCACCAACATCGTTGACGACAACTTTTGCGCCTTCAGCAGCAAAAGCAAGAGCGTGGGCGCGACCAAGACCACGTCCAGCTCCAGTGATAATGACGACTCGTCCGTCACAAATTCCCATGATGTACTTCTTTCAGCAGGTGATGCCGCCATCGATGACGACAATAGAACCCGTCATGTAGCGACCTTCGTTTGATGCAATAAAGGCGAAGAGATTAGCCATCTCGTCGGGTTCGGCCTGATCCATAGGAGTCATGATCTTGCCCATGATTTTGTAATCAGCATCGGCGGGAAGACTCATGAATGAGTTGACGATGTTGGTGTTCGTTCCACCCGGTGCGATGGCATTCACGCGCACACCCTTGCCGCGATATTCGTAAGCAAGAGCACGAGTGAGGTTGACGACTCCGCCCTTGCTCGCGCAATAAGCAGCACTCCAAGGTGCGCCCATCAAGCCAGAAGTTGATGCAGTATTGACAATGACTCCATCGCGACCAGTCTTGGCATACGTGTCGAGTAGGTGAGGGAGCGCGTAGCGAGTCACGTAGAAGGTTCCGTTGAGGTTGACCGACACGATGCGATCAAACCATTCAGGAGATTCTTCGTGGCTGTTCGCGAAGTGGCCGATGCCCGCGATATTGCACACGATGTCAAGACCGCCAAGTGCCTTGGCAGCTTTGTTGACAACTTTCTCAACATCAACTGCCTTGGTGACATCAAGATCGTATGCAGTTGCGTTACCGCCGGCCTTTTTGATTTCAGCAGCGGTTTCTTTGGCTCCTCGCAGATCGGCAAGCGCGAGTTGCGCACCTTCGGCAGCGAAACGAAGTGCAGTCGCGCGTCCGATTCCGGATCCGGCACCAGTGATAAAGACGCGCTGACCCTTTAAGCGCTTATAGATAGGCGCTGGTTTGAGGGCGACCTTCTTAGCCGGTGCTTTTTTGGCAGGTGCCTTTTTTGCTGTACTCATGATGCTCCTCCGTAGGTAGCTCGTAGATCTTTTTTGAGAACTTTTCCGCTGGGGTTACGCGGAAGTGCGGTGACGATTTCAAGTTGTTCAGGAATTTTGTGCACAGATAGTTGCGCGGTCTTGAGAAAACTCACCATGTCATCAAATGAAATTGTGGCATCGGCTTTGCACACCACGACGGCGCACGCGCGCTCACCGCTCTTTTCGTCGGGGAGGCCAATCACTGCGGCATCGGCAATCGAGGGGTGGGCAAAGAGCAAATCTTCAATTTCTTTGGCTGAAATGTTTTCACCCTTGCGAATGATGATGTCTTTCAAGCGGCCGGTGATGCTGACGAATCCTTCAGCATCAATCACTCCAAGGTCGCCAGTTCTGAACCAGCCGTCTTCGTCAAATGCATCGGCGTCGAGAGATGAATCCAAATATCCCTGGCACACCTGACGGCCCTTGACGCGCAGTTCGCCTTCTTCGCCAGGAGCACAGACTCGTCCATCAATCACGGTACGTAAAGTGACGCCAGGGCAGGGACGACCGTCGGTGAGAGCTTTCTTCTCATCGGAATCATCGACATGAACCATGGTGTTGATCGGGGCTTCGGTCAGCCCCCATCCGCCAATGAGGGGTGCGCCAAATGCTTCCATCATTTCGGCGTTCAAAGTTTTTGGTTTTGGTGCGCCACCGCCATTGAAAATACGAACATTCGGCAACAATCGTTGTCCCACGGGAAGTTGGCGTTGAGCGTTGAGGTAGGTCAACCAGAAGACCGTGCCAGCACCCGCACATGTGACTCCGTTGTCGCCCAACCACTTTGGAGTGTTCGCGGGATCGAATGTTTCGACCATTAATAATTCAACGCCGGTTTGCATTGCGTTGAAAAGCCACACCAGACCACCGACGTGAGTGATGGGGAAGACGACCGCGGCTTTGTCGTCGGGTCCGACCTCCATGCTCCATTGCATGCCGTCGTTGGCGGCCGACATGCTGTTGTCGCTGTGCTTGGCACCTTTGGGATCGGCAGTTGTTCCTGATGAATAAAAGAGCCAACGAATTGCATCAAGATCGGCGCGATATGTGGGCAAACCGATTGCATCGGGGTCGGCTTCAGGAAGATCGGGATCGGCCACGATGATTTCAACATCTTGATCGAGCGTTGCGACAACTTCTTGCGCCATGTTCAAATAGTCAAAGCCTCGAAACACGTGAGGCACGATGAGAACTTTGCACGATGACTGAGTCGTGATGAAGGTGACTTCACGGTTGCGATAGATCGGCAAGATTGGATTTTGAATTGCACCGAGTCGTGACAATGCGCCGGTGAGGACGAGAGATTCGAATTTAGAAGGAAGCACCCACGAGACATTGGTGTTTTCGGTGATTCCTTTTTGTGACAGTCCGGCAGCGACTCGTTCGCACCAGTTCTTGTATTCGCCGTAGGTCATGGTGCGACCATGTTCGTCAAGCGCCATGCGCTTGTCGGGCGTGACTAGAGCGCGCTCAGAAATGAGTTGCCACAGAGTTTTACCCTCTGTCTCAATCGTGCCGGCGATATGCGAAGTCATTGTGGTGATTTCCGATTTCTAGAAAGTGATAACAGCACGAGCAACAGTGCCGCTCTCAAGTCCATGAACTGCGTCTTCCCAATTGGCGATGGGGAATGTGGCACTCACGAGTTCGTCAAGTAACACTTCGCCACGGCGGTACAAATCAATGATGTACGGAATGTCGCGTTGTGGACTGATAGTGCCATAGCGACAACCGATGATTCCACGATCGACTTGAGTGAGACGCGTGTACAGACCAGAGAACTCTGCGGTCTGGCTGGTGACGCCGATGACGACAACTGTGCCTTCCCAATCGAGGCACTCAAGTGCGTTACGAGTGACTGCGGGATGGGCAACACAATCGAAAGCCCAATTCACTCCGCCGGCATTGAATGGTCCGCGGGGCATTGTTTCGTTGAACGGCATGATGGCGCTGACTTCGGCGATGACATCGGCGGTGCGGCCATCTAAGAAATGAGTTGCGCCGAACTGACGAGCGAGAGCTTCTTTTTCGGGAACAGTGTCAACCGCGATGATGGTGGTTGCGCCTTGAACCTTGAGGGCCTGAATGACGTTGAGACCAACGCCACCGACACCGAACACAAGTGCCGACTGTCCACGCTTGACATTGGCGCGATTGAAAACTGCGCCCATTCCGGTGACGACACCGCAACCAACGAGCGCGGCCGACGTGAGCGGAACATCTTTGGGAATCTTGACGCACTGAACATCGCGCACCAAAGTTTTTTCGGCGAACGCGCTTGTGGCCGCGAAATTGTAGATGGGGTCACCGTTCAATGTGAATGGTTGGCTCCAGTTGCCAAGAGTTGCACGACATGCGGTCGGTCGACCATCCATGCAGTACTGACAAAATCCGCAGGCAGCCAACGTGGCGATAATGACATGGTCGCCAGGCTGAACGTGCGTGACTGCATTGCCAACCTCGGCCACGACTCCGGCAGCCTCGTGGCCACAGACACCGGGTGAAGGAACGGGGTACATGCCACTCATATACGAGATGTCGCTATGGCACAATCCGGCCGCTGCAACTTGAACCACGACTTCTCGTGGGCCTGGAGCGCGAAGTGTGAGTCCGTCGACCAACTCGGTTGTGGTCCCGTTGTAAACGATGCCCTTCATGGAATTCCCCCTCAAACAGTGAACGAACTCTAGTGCAGTGACCCTGAAAATCTGACGGCGAGTCAGAAAGGTCTTTCAATGGTGCCCAGACCGTTGTACGGTGCCCATATGACCAATTTGATTTCTGGCTCAAAGATTGCAATTTCACCACTTCCGGGGGCTCTTGGCGCGGTCGTTGAGGGCCTTGAAGTCGCCAAGTTGAGCGATGACGCACTTGCTGAAATTGCGGTCGATCTGAAGGCCGCTTGGGCCGAACATCTGGTGCTGTTTTTCCCAGGAGCCAATTTGGCCCCCATCGATCAAATGCGCATGGCGCGACTCTTCGGAAACCACATTGCTGCGACCACCGAGGCGGGTGGCGATTATCGCAACGCACCGTCTTTGCGTGACGAGGGTTTCCCCGAGATTTTGGTGTTGGACACTGAACTGAAACTTGATCCGCGCCAGACCGCGGTGTGGCACACCGACGTCACGTTCACTGACAACCCGCCGATCGGCTCGATGTTTGTGATGGAGATTGCCGCGAAGTCGGGCGGAGACACCATGTGGTCAAATCAAATCAAGGCATATAAGTCGTTAAGCGCGCCGATTCAAGAATTCATCAGTGGACTTTCAGCTAACCATGGACGCCCGCCACAAACGGGGACCTCGGTGCACCCGATGGTTCGTGAACATCACGTCACCGGCGAGAAGGCTTTGTTTGTGAATCGTGGATGGACGAACTCGATTGTTGGATTGAAGCCGTTGGAGAGCATGTATTTGCTGGAGACCATTAATCAGACGGCTGAGCGCCCCGAACTGCAAATCAGGTGGAAGTGGACATCGGGCGATGCAGCCTTGTGGGATAACCGCTACACAATGCATTACGCAGTGAACGACTATCACGGCCAACGCCGGCGGGCGCGCCGCGCCACGATTTACAACGTGTAATTAGTTAACAGAATTTCGCAGTTCGTATTTCAGAACTTTGCCACTGGCATTGGTGGGAAGTGCATCAACAAACGTGACGTATCGCGGAACCTTAAAGTTCGCCATGCGATTGCGAGCCCAATTCAAAAGATCTTCAATATCAAGGCGCTGATCGTGGCGCTTCACCACGAATGCATGTCCAACTTCGCCCATTCTTTCGTCGGGCTGCCCAACAATGGCGACTTGAGCAATTGCTGGATGATTCATAAATTCGTTTTCAATTTCGGCCGGGTACGCATTGAAGCCGCCGACAATGAACATGTCCTTGAGCCGATCGGTAATTGCGACGTATCCATGTTCATTCATGACACCAATGTCACCGGTATGGAGCCACCCGTCGGAGTCAATTGTCTGTGACGTTGCTTCGGGATCGGCGAAGTATCCGGGCATCACGTTGTAGCCACGGCAAACGATTTCGCCAGATTGCCCACGCGAAACTTCAATGTTGTTCTCATCAACAATTCGCACTTCAACATCGGTGATCGCTCGGCCACTCGTCGTCGAAATTGTGACGGGGTCATCATCGGCGCGACACATGGTGACGGTACCTGTCGATTCGGTGAGACCGTATGCAGTCAAGATCACTTCAAAGTTCAATTCATCGCGCATTCTGTTGATCATCTCAACAGGAACAGCAGCGGCACCAGTCACTGCAAGACGTAACGATGACAAATCAAACTTGGCCCGGTCGGGATGATTGAGAATGGTGAGATACAAAGTGGGTGGGCCAGGAATTGCCGAAATCTTTTCATCACTAATCTTTTGCAGAACTGCTGGAATGTCAAAGACAGGAACTGGCAACATAGTTGCGCCACGCAATAGGCATGCAAGAAAGCCGGCCTTGTAACCAAACGTATGAAAGAACGGATTGACGATCAGGTACCGATCGGCTTCATTTAGCCCAACGATTTCAGACCATTCAAGGAAAACGCGAATGGTTTGATCGTGACGCGACATCACGCCTTTTGGTTTGCCAGTTGTGCCAGATGTGAAGATGATGTCGCATAGATCGCTTGGTTGCACCTGTAATTCTCGAGAGGTCAAATTCGCCAGGGGGATAGTTGATCCCAATGCAATGAACTCATCCCATGAGCAAGAATCATTGTCGACGTCCCCTGATATCACGACGATATGTGAGAGGTCGCCAAGGACTGTGTCGCTCTGCTGTAATTCATTGACGTAATTAGTGCCCAGAAAATCGTTGCAACAGAAGAGAAACTTGGCACCGCTTCGTTCAATGACGTAAGCGGCCTCGTGGCCCTTGAATCGAGTGTTAATAGGCACCAACACTCCACCGACAAGTTGGGCGCCAAGCGCAGTGAAAATCCATTCGGCGCTATTGGGCGCCCAAATAGCCACACGGTCTCCATGTTCAAGACCATGAGCAATGAAAGCGCGTGCCGCTAATTCAATTTCGTGAACAACTTCAACGAACGACCAACGTCGTGAGCCGTCAACTAAAGCTTCACGTTCGCCGAACTGTGCGGTGGCCCGCACAACTTGCGGGATGGTCAACACAATTACTTGAGGTGCGTAATGCTGAGCATCTTGATGGCGTTGCCGCGCATCAACTTGTACACGACCTCATCGCTGAGTTCGCGCGTCTGCTCGGCTGCAATCTTGGCGGTGTGTGGCCACGTTGAATCGGAGTGCGGGTAATCGCATTCGAAGGTGACGTTGTCGACACCGATCTCTTCGAGCGAACGCAAGCCGTGCGGGTCGTCAAAATAGCAGCCGTACACATGCTCTTTGAAGAGCTGGCTCGGTGGAACTAAAACCTTGTCGGCGATACCGCCCCAACCACGATTCTCTTCCCACACCACATTGGCACGCTCAAGAATGTACGGAATCCAGCCGATCTGGCCTTCGCTGTACGCAATCTTGAGATTGGGGAATTCGGTAAAGACACCGCTCATGAGCCAGTCGACCATGCTGAAGCAGCAGTTAGCAAAAGTAAGTGTTGAACCAACAGCTGCAGGCGCGTCAGGCGATGTACTTGGCATCTTTGAACCAGAACCAATATGCATGTTGATTGTTGTGGCCGTCTCGTTACAAGCAGCGAAGAAAGGCTTCCAGTAACCATCTTTGTCATGGATGCTCGGCAAACCAAGGTTGGTCGGGATTTCGCTGAAGCACACTGCATGAACTCCGCGTGCTGCATTGCGACGAACTTCAGCAGCGGCGGCTACCGGATCCCACAACGGAACGATGCACAACGGCAACATGCGTCCGCCTGATTCGCCACACCATTCTTCGACCATCCAGTCGTTGTAGGCGCGCACGCACAACATGGCGAGTTCTTTGTCTTTGGCTTCGTAAAAAGTTTGTCCACAAAAGCGCGGGAAGGTAGGGAAGCACAACGACGCTTCAATGCCCGCAGTGTCCATGTCTTCAAGACGTTCTTTGAGCTTGTAACTACCTTGACGCATTTCGTCATAGGTGATTCCCGCCAAGATGACTTCATCGCGTGAGAAACCGACGGCAGTGTCGAGTCGAGTGAGTGGACGACGGAGGTCTTCGTAGAACCACCAGTCGGCCAGCGGTCCTTCATCGCCTTTTTCGCCGGGGATGGCCGTAAACGTTCCGCCGACGAATGTCATCAACTTCACGGGAAGGCGATGGATTCGCGGTCCGACGTCGGCGTATTTGGACGGAAGACGGTCCGACCAGACAGTGGCCGGTTCGGTGATGTGGTCGTCAACCGAGATGATTTTGGGCAGTTCGCGCATGCCTCCGAGGGTAGCACTCAAATCTGACGCCGCGTCAGATTCTGCGTGCAATGGGCGTTGTCGGTCGGTGACGACCTACGCTCGGGGCATGGTTCAACCTGATCAGGCCCCCGTCAAGACCCGAATGACGATCGGTGTGGCGCTGCCCCAAATGGCGACCGGATTGGACCGAGGACGCCTTCTGGACTGGTGCCGGGCTGTTGATCAGGGCCCATTTTCGAGCATTTCGGCCGGGGAGCGCATCACTTTTCATAATTTGGACGGCTTCACCTTGTGTTCGGCGGCGGCGGCCATCACCGAACGGGTGCGCATCTTGGTCAATGTGGCGGTCTTGCCCTGGCATGCGCCAGCCCTTGTGGCCAAAGAACTTGCCTCAATGGACGTGGTTTCGGGTGGGCGAGTGGAAGTGGCAGTAGGTGTGGGCGGACGTCAACAGGATTATGCGGCTTTGGGATCACCATTTTCTGGGCGACACAAACGTCTCGATGATGCCGTGATTGAAATCAAACGTCTGTGGGCTGGCGGGGCTGCGGCCGATGGTGAGCAAGTGGGGCCGGCCCCGTTGCAGGTTGGTGGTCCGCCAATCATGGCGTCGGCAATGGGTCCGAAATCGTTAGCGCGTGCGGCTCAGTGGGCCGTCGGTGTGAGTGGCTTTACCTTGCTCGGAGATTCTCGCGAAGCAGGTCGACTGTTTCGTGCAACCGAAAATGCTTGGAGTAATGCTGGCCGTACTGACAAGCCACGTTTAGTCACTGGTTCATTTGTGGCACTTGGTGACAACGCCGCCGAAACGTTGCGCAACTTTGCTGCGACGTACTTGCAAGTTTTCTCTCCAGATTTGGCCAAGTCATTATCTGAAGCGATGACTCTCAATGAGCCATCGAAACTGATTGATTTACTTGATCAAGTTGAAGCTGAAGGTGCCGATGAGTTCATCGTAGTGCCAGCAACAAGCGACCCTGCAATGATCG
The DNA here is from genome assembly GCA_903872155.1 of uncultured Actinomycetes bacterium. GTDB lineage: Bacteria > Actinomycetota > Acidimicrobiia > Acidimicrobiales > Ilumatobacteraceae > Casp-actino8. Next base: position 13,575 of record CAIQJP010000020.1, read on the forward strand.
CTCAACTCGCAGACCTTGTGGCCTCGCGTCAGTAAACAACTTCTGAATTGCGTTGTAGATCCCAAACCATTTTGATAGCGACAACTAGCACCAATGATGCAAACAGAATGTTTGATAAGTCTTGCGACATGTGATCAGCGATGATGCCGCCACCAATCGCGGAGATGATTCCTGATACTCCAACGATTGCAGCGACCCGAAGATCTACGTTGTCTGATTTCCAATTGCGCCAAGTTCCGATGATTGAAGTGGGAATAATGACTGCGACTGATGTTCCTTTGGCGACGACACTCAGTTCGTTAAAGAACACTGCCATGGCTGGCACCATCACTACTCCGCCACCAATACCCAAGAGCCCGGCAAGCGTTCCGGTGATAAGACCAATGAAGACAAGTGCGATGGCTGAAAAGACCGTCAAGGCTGCACGACCATCGGCATGTAGCGGAATGAAAAGTCGAATTGCCGTAATAAGAAGCATGACGGCAAAGAGATAGCCCAATGCCTTCTTTGGCAAAATATGAATCAGTTTCGTGCCGATGAGTGCGCCACCGATAGCTCCGAGAGCAAGCCACAGTGCCATGTGCCAATCAACATTGTCGTGGGCCCAATAAGTGACAAGGCTCGAAATGGAAATCGGCAAAACTGCGCCGAGTGAAGTGCCGTTGGCGAGACGTTGATCAAATTTCAACAAGAGAACGAGAGCGGGGACAACCAAGATTCCTCCGCCAACGCCGAAGAGTCCTGAGAGTAAACCTGCACCGAGGCCAACAGCGACAGCAGGTGCGATGGATGGCCGTTGCCGAGTTTCTGTCACCTGAACTGTCACATAACAGTTCTAGTCGCTCTGATGAACAGAGTGTGGAATGGGGGATTTACGGGCTGAGACGCAGATGTAATGTCAACTTGTCCAATTCACAGGGAGTCGTACATCACATGCGTCGAACGTTTGCCATCGGAATCATTGTTGCTTTATCTGGATTAGTTGCCTGCTCGAGCGACAGTTCGAGCGCCGACCCAACTGATGCTCCCGAGACCTCGGTGGTAGTGACCGAAGCGCCCGTTACTGAGGCCCCGGTCACTGAAGCACCGACGACGACCGAAGTCGCAGAACCCTTACAAATTTTGGTGACCAATGATGATGGCGTCGGTGCTGATGGAATTGATGTGATCGTGCAAGCCTTGCTACAACTCGACAATGTCGTCGTCACTGTCGTTGCCCCACTCGAAAATCAAAGTGGAACTGGTGGCAAGACGACGAATGGTGCATTAACCGTTACTGATGCAACTACTAAGAGTGGATATGCCGCCAAGGCGGTTGCTGGTTTTCCTGCCGACACCATTGTCTGGGCGATTGATCAACACGGCATTGATTTTGTCCCCGACCTCGTGGTCTCGGGAATCAATAATGGCCAGAACTACTCGCTTGAGATTGTTTCGTTGTCCGGAACGGTCGGCGCCGCTCGCGCCGCGGCACTGCGCAATATTCCTTCAGTTGCCGTGAGTCAGGGTCTTGCTGACGCACCCGATTTTCCAACCGCGGCAGATGCAGTTGTGAAATGGGTTGAAGAACATCGTGATGAACTATTGGCCCGTGCTGATGGTGATGCAGTGACTGAATTCGTCAACATCAATGCGCCATCGTGTGCTGCTGGCTTGACCGTGCGTGGAGTGATTGAAGTACCGATTGAGTCAATGGGAACTTCTGATTACAACGCCAATGATTGTGCATCAACTGTTGAGCCCACCGGAGATGTCAGCGGATTCCAAAATGGTTACATCACGATCAGCATGTTGCCAATACACGGCACGCCATTTGCTGACTGAACTATTTGCTCAGTACTGAGGCGCCGACGCGTCGGCGATGGAAAGTTGCATCACCATACGCGCGCATCAGCGCCCATGACTTCTTCATCCACAGTTGAAGGTCGGCTTCCCAGGTGTAACCGATACCGCCATGCACTTGCATGGTTGATCGACTCGCCCGGTACGCGGCTTCACTCGCAAGAGCTTTGGCCATGCTGATATCGCGAACTGCAGTTTCGGCACCAGTGCTTGCACTCCACGCGGCGCGATATGTAGGCGCTTTGGCGAATTCGACTTTGAGTAACGCATCTGACATGAGGTGCTTCACAGCCTGGAATGAACCAATGGGCTTGCCGAACTGTTCACGTTGACGGGCGTATTCGGCAGCAACTTCAATCATGCGCTCTGATGCACCAATCAAATACGCAGCACTTGCCAGCGCCATCACATCTGATGCGGGTAGCCCGAAAACTCCAGCAGACGCACTTGTTTCGGTTCCGCCAGAAATCGTGAACAGTTGGCGTCCACCATCAAGGCCGTGCACATCAGTTGACGAAAAGCCAGTGATGACGGCATCATTGCGTAAAACAAGGTCGGCGACTTGCGCATGCGCAACGTAAGGACTGTTGTCAACCCACAGTGTTGCGATCTGCGAACCATCAACAAGTGAAGGTCCCCAAGATGTGTTGGCGAGTGCCGGTGCGGCAACTGCCATGTGTTCAAGGACGGGGCCAGGAACACCGGCACGACCCAATTCTTGGAACAACAAAATTGCGTCAAGCAATGTGCCGCCCATGCCGCCTGCAGATTCGGGAACCAACATGGACAGAACGCCCATTTCGGCAAGGCGACTCCATAATTCGGGAAGGTGTCCGGTGTGATGTTCCCACGCTTCACGCACATGCGCTGGCGTGCATTCATTAGCTAAAAGATCTCGTAGACCGCTGGCAAAGAGACGTTGGTCTTCGGTGAATGAAAATTTCATGACGTCACATTCCCTTCGGCAACTGCAGTACGCGGTCGGCGATGATGTTGCGTTGAATTTCGTTAGTGCCCGCGTAGATCGGACCACTTAAAGAGAACAAGAATCCATCGACCCAGCGTTCAAATGGTCCTTCCATGCGTTCGGCCTCGGGTCCAAGAATTTGCAGAGCAATTTCGTGAATGCGTACATCCATCTCGCTCCAGAAGATTTTGTTCAGACTTGCTTCTGCTCCAATAGGTCGACCTTCAAGCATTCCGGTCACTGTTTGGTAGGTGTGCAGTCGATAACCCTCGGCCTGCATCCAAACATCGGTAACGGCATCTGAAAGTGCAGTGTCAGTTGGATCGGCGTAGGTGCGCCAGAGATGAATCAGTCGGATGACGGCTTCGCTGAAACGAGCGGGGCTGCGCAAGCTGACGCCGCGTTCAAAACCTGCGGTCGCCATTGCGACATTCCAACCCTTATTTTCTTCGCCCAAAGTATTGGCAACAGGAACACGCACATCATCAAAGAAGATTTCGGCAAAGCCAGTATCTCCGTCAAGCTGCGCGATTGGTCGAACCGTGATGCCCGGTAAATCAAGTGGACACAAAATGAATGTCAAACCACGATGGCGATCGGCAGTTGGATCGGTGCGGAAAATTCCGAAGCACCAGTCGGCCCACACCGCGCGGCTTGCCCAAATCTTTTGTCCGTTCAAAATCCAATCGTCACCATCACGAGTTGCTTTGCTGCGAATGCCCGCAAGGTCACTTCCGGCATTGGGCTCGCTCCAGGCTTGGCCCCACACAATTTCTGATGAAGCCATCGACGGCAAGAACTTTTCCTTTTGTTCTTCGCTACCGACTTCCATGATTGTTGGACCAAGTAAGAAGATGCCGTTTTGATTCACTCGTCCAGGAGCGCCAGCGCGGTAGTACTCCTCTTCAAAAATCAACCACTTGATGTAGTCAGCACCACGTCCGCCGTATTCGACTGGCCACGAGACTGCCGACCAGCGACCTTCGTACAACTTCTTTTCCCACACGCGATGGAGAGCAAAGCCTTCTTCGGTATCAAAACTAGGGAGCGGCGATGTCGGCACGTTGGCCTCGAGCCAAGCCCGCGCCTCAGCGCGGAATGCAGACTCTTCACTGGTTTCATTGAGATCCATACGGTGACGAACCTTAGTCGCAGTCTTGTAAAAATCTGACGCCGTATCAGAAATCGTTGGCGAGGCTTATTTCCTGAACTTGCACCCAACTATCCTGACCTCGTGGGTGATCACAATCAGGGGGGAATTGAGTATGTCGCGGGGCTTGATGGTCTGCGCGCACTCGCCGTCATCACTGTGATGGCGTTTCACCTTGGGTGGTCTTTTGTGCCCGGTGGAGCGTTCGGGGTTTCGCTGTTTTTTACTTTGTCGGGTTATTTGATTACCCAGGTGATGTTGGCCGACCATGCTCGAGCCGGGAAGGTCGATCTCAAACGGTTCTGGTCCCGCCGTTTAAGGCGCCTTGCCCCAGGGTCGATTGTTTGCCTGATTGCCGTTGCCTTTGTTGCATTGTGTGGATTGCTCGAGGGAAATCGATTACGCGGTGATCTATTTGCGGCACTTGGGTATTCAGCGAACTGGCGGTTTGCGACAGCCGGAACGACATATGCGCAATTGTTTGAATCTGCTCCATCGCCGGTACTGCACTTTTGGTCGTTGGCAATTGAAGAACAGTTCTATGTCATCTTTCCGTTGCTGATGATTGTCTTGTTGCGCTGGCGCAAGATTCTCGTTCCGACAATTGCATTGTTGGCAGGGGCGAGTGTTGCGGCGATGGTGTTGACCAACTCGAGAAATCTGGCGTACTACGGAACGCATACTCGAGCAGCCGAATTGCTGATCGGTGCACTGTTGGCCTTGGTAGTTCCGGTGAGCAAGCAGATACGGGGTCTTGTAGCAAAAATATTTGCTGCAGTTGGGGCTGTCGCATTTGTTGGATTCGTATTCATTGCGACCCATGCACACACGAATGATCAATGGTTGTACAAGGGCGGACTGAGTGGGTTCTCGCTGATTTCGAGTGCACTCATTATTGCGGTGCTAGTCCCTGGACCTATTCGAGTGTTGATGACATCGCGTCCGATGGTTGCGATTGGTCGTATCACTTATTCTTTATACCTTTTCCACTGGCCAGTCTTTGTTGTGCTGAACCGTGATCGAATGGGGTTTGACGGCTTCGCACTTTCGGTGACTCGAGTCGGTGTCACGGTGTTACTGGCTTGTCTATCGGCTTGGCTCATTGAGAACCCGATTCGATTTCGCAAAGTATTACGCAAACCAGTTTGGGCAGGTGCTGGAATGATCGCTGCGATGGGTGTCGCGCTGATTGTTATGGCAACAGTGTCTGTGTCGACACCCATCGCATTAGCTGGAGTTGAAGCACCAGACGAGATGGTGCAATTTGCGCCACCTACTTCTGTTGCACTGTCAACACCTACGCGTGACCCACTCAAGGTCTTAGTGCTTGGTAGTGAACCAGTTGTCGCCGATGATGTGAAAAATGCGATCGGAGAAACGATCCCGATCGTTGTTGTGAACGGGATACAACCCGGATGTGCGATTCGGCCAAGCGCAGAAGCGATTGAAGGGTGTGAATCATTTACATCAGTTGCACAACGACTTATTTTGCAATCAAAGCCAGATGTTGCTGTTTTGTCGATTGGCAAAGCAGAGCGAAAATTGCTGGCCGATTTGGAAGACAGCATTCAAGAAACAACTGGCACAGGTATTGAACATGATCAAACTTTGCAGTTTCGATTGAGTGTTGAAATCGTCAATGACATTTTGCAGCCTCTAGTGACGATCCCTGTGATCATCGTTGACTATGGCGAAAAGGATGTGCTGAGCAATGATCTTGATGATGCCGATCTACGCCTTGATAATGCAGTCACGCTTCATCGTCCAACGGCCGAAGTATTAGCACATCAACTTGTTTTGGTTGATGACAAACTTCAGGGTGCAGATCGTCGAACCCATGTGATGGTGATTGGCGACTCCACGTCATTCGGAATTTCAGCAGCAATCAATAATGTTGCCGGTGATCGTTACAGCGTTCTGTGGGCAGGTGGACGAAACTGCCCACTGGTGGAAGCGGAAGAAGTTCGCTGGTGGGATGGCGCCGAGTTTGATATGACGAAGTGTCCAACCCTGCATCCCGAGTGGGATAAAGCGTTTGAGACGTTTGCGCCATCAATTTTGGTGATGGTCTATTCGGTCCCTGAACAGGCCGAGCAAAAGTATGTTGGAGATGAGGCCTGGTACACGATTGCGGATACGGGGTTTGCTGCCCGCCATGATGCCGCCATGCAAGAACTCATCAATGCTTGTGACGAACGCGGTATTCAGTTACTGCTTCTCAATAGTCCAGAAATTCATGGTGGTGCGTTGAGTGGCGCTCAATTCGCCCAACCCGATCGCGTTTCGGCTTGGAATGCATTGATGCAAACTTGGCTCACAAAATGGCCACAGATCCATTCAGTCGACTGGGCAAGCATTGTGACTACTGCCGAGAGTGCGGGTGGGCCACTACGTGGAGACGGAGTGCATATGTTGCAAAGTGACCTTGACGCGGTCGTCCAGTCGGGAATCATTCCGTTGCTTGACGCACAAACCGTTGGGTGAATCGGTGGCAGTCTGACCGTGTTGGTTAGTCTGACGTTGTGTCAGAAACTGCTACAAGTAACGCTTCCCAAGTTCCGGCCGTTGAGGGCTGGTTTACGCTTGACCAAAACCCGCATCTCATCGGTTCGCAATGCCCGAGCTGTGAGACTTATGTTTTCCCACCTCGTGAAAGCGCCTGTCCGAACCCGGCGTGCGATAGCGATGAGTTAAAACCAACTCCGTTTTCGCGTTTTGGAACAGTGTGGAGCTACGCCGAGAATAGGTACGCGCCCCCGCTGCCTTATCGTGCGGCAGAACCGTTCGAGCCTTATGCATTGGTTGCAGTGCAGCTCGAAAAAGAAGGCATCATCGTTTTGGGTCAAGCGCCGAAGGGAATTTTGGCAACCGATCTGAAAGTTGGAATGCGAATGCAACTTGAAACCGATGTGCTGTACCGAGAAGACGATGTTGATTACATGATTTATGTATGGGCGCCAGCAGTTCAAGATGAAGTTGTTGGAGGCGCAAAATGAGCGATCGTGACTTAGTGGTTCTAGGTGTCGGAATGCATCCGTGGGGTAAGTGGGGTCGTGACTTCACTGAATACGGAATGGTTGCGGCTCGTGCGGCATTGAAAGATGCAGGCATCGAATGGAAAGACGTGCAATACGTTGCAGGTGCGGACACCATTCGCAATGGTTACCCGGGCTTTATTGCAGGTGCAACATTCGCTCAGAAAATGGGCTGGACTGGTGCTCGCGTTTCATCAAGCTATGCGGCTTGTGCGAGTGGAGCGATGTCACTGCAGACTGCTCGTGCATCAATTCTTGCGGGCTTTTGTGACGTAGCAATGGTGATTGGTGCTGATACCACGCCTAAGGGATTCTTTGCTCCAGTCGGTGGTGGCGATCGCAAGAATGATCCCGACTGGTTGCGTTTTCATTTGTTGGGTGCCACGAATCCGGTGTATTTCGCGTTGTTCGCTCGGCGCCGAATGGATCTGTACGGTGCAACTTCAGAAGACTTTGCTCAAGTGAAAGTTAAGAACTCGTTGCACGGGTTGAACAACCCGAATGCACGTTTCCGCAAAGAGAGTGCAATTGAAGATGTGTTGAATAGTCCCGTGGTGAGCGATCCGTTGCGCTTGCTAGACATTTGCGCAACGTCGGATGGCGCTGCAGCAATGATTGTGACCAGTCGAGCATTTGCTGAAAAGCATCTTGGATCGCTGAAGGGCGTGCCACGTATTAAGGCGGTCAGTACAAGTACTCCGACCTATCCGCAGACAATTCTGGAATTGCCTGACTTTGCAACCGACTCATCGGCAGTCGTGATGCCGCCAGCACGTGGATTCAAAGATTCCATTTGTTGGGATGCTTATGAGGAAGCCGGAGTAGGTCCAGAAGATTTGTCGATGGCCGAGGTGTACGACTTATCAACGGCACTCGAGCTTGACTGGTATGAGCACCTTGGGCTGTGTGCACCTGGAGAAGCCGAGAGTCTGTTGCGATCTGGAGCGACCACTATCGGTGGACGTATTCCGGTGAACCCGAGTGGTGGTCTGTCGTGCTTCGGTGAAGCGATTCCGGCCCAGGCAATCGCCCAGGTGTGTGAACTGGTGTGGCAGTTGCGAGGACAGGCCGGGGATCGTCAGATCGAAAACGCCAAGTTGGGAATCACAGCCAACCAAGGCCTCTTCGGTCACGGTTCGTCCGTCATTGTCGGCATCTAATTCCCCCATTTCTCCCACTCTGTACAACTAGTTCCAACAGTTGGAACTAGTTGTACAGAGTGGCGAGATAGTTCCAAAAAGGGGAGGGGAAGTAGGGTGGGGGTATGAGCACTCCGAACGCCTACATCATTGACGCTGTCCGCACACCCGTTGGTCGCCGAGGAGGCGGACTGTCACAGGTCCACCCCGCCGACATCGGTGCTCACAGCATCAAATCCCTCATTGAGCGCACTGGCGTCGACCCCAATGCGGTTGACGACGTCATTTTCGGCAACGTCGACTCGGTCGGTCCTCAGGCTGGCTGCATCGCCCGCACCTGCTGGCTCACCGCTGGACTTCCCGAGCACGTCCCAGGCGTCACCATTGACCGCCAATGTGGTTCGGCTCAGCAATCGGTCCATTTCGCCGCCCAGGCCGTCATGAGCGGCACCATGGACCTCGTTGTCGCTGGCGGCGTGCAGAACATGAGCATGATTCCGATTTCGTCCGCAATGACCGCTGGTCAAGCTCTTGGCTTTGATGATCCATTCACTGGTTCACCTGGCTGGACCACGCGTTATGGCAACGGCGAAGTCAGCCAATTCGTTGGCGCCGAGATGATGGTCGAAAAGTGGAATCTCTCACGCGATGAGATGGAAGCATTTGCTGTTGAGTCGCACCTGCGTGCCATTAAGGCTCGCGCTGAAGGTCGTTTTGAAGCAGAGATTTCTCCGCTTAATGGCGTTCAACACGATGAAGGCCCGCGTGAACCCAACTGGGAAAAGATTCGTTCACTCCAGACATTGACCCCCGGCGGACGTTTGACCGCAGCTTGTGCAAGCCAGATTTCTGATGGCTCGGCAGCAATCTTGATCGCGAATGATCAGGCAGTAAAGACCCATGGTCTCAAGCCCCGTGCCCGCATTCATCACATGAGCGTTTTGGCTGACGATCCGATCATGATGTTGTCGGCACCAATTGCCGCGACCAAGCGTGCTTTGCAAAAAGCCGGAATGACAATTGATGACATCGACTTGGTGGAAATCAACGAAGCCTTCGCACCAGTCGTCATGGCATGGATGCGCGAACTCAACGCTGACCACGCAAAAGTGAACGTGAACGGTGGAGCGATTGCTCTTGGTCATCCACTTGGCGCAACTGGTGCACGTTTGATGACGACACTCTTGAACGAACTTGAGCGCACTGGTGGACGATTCGGTTTGCAGACAATGTGTGAAGGTGGCGGACAGGCCAACGTCACCATTATCGAACGCCTCTAATCACTGCGTTCTCAGAGGTATTGAACGCCTCTGACTAGCTGTCGAATCCCAGGCCTAAACGATCAAGTGAGCGCAACCACAAATTGCGGTTGCCCGTTTTGTCTTCATGATTCAAACTCCAACGAGTTGCTTGAATTCCCATGAATTTGAACGGCTCAGGTGGAAATGGCAATGGCTTACTGCGCACAAAATCAGTTTCGGTCGCCTTA
>CAIQJP010000021.1 GCA_903872155.1 uncultured Actinomycetes bacterium
GTGCGTCCGGCGGGGAGTGTGATGGTGTTACTGGGTGTGTTGGTGTCGGTGTTGTTTCCGTTGCCGAGTTGGCCAGAACCGTTGTTGCCCCAGCAGGTGATTTGACCGTTGTCGAGTAGTGCACAAGTGTGGACGTTGCCGGCGCTAAGGGCGGTGGCGGTGCGTCCGGCGGGGAGTGTGATGGTGTTACCGGGTGTGTTGGTGTCGGTGTTGTTTCCGTTGCCGAGCTGCCCGTAAATGTTGCGTCCCCAGCAGGTGATTTGACTGTTGTCGAGGAGTGCACACATGTGTTTAGAACCGCTACTGATAGAGGTGGCGGTGCGTCCGGCGGGGAGTGTGATGGTGTTACCGGGTGTGTTGGTGTCGGTGTTGTTTCCGTTGCCGAGCTGCCCGTAAGTGTTGCGTCCCCAGCATTTGACGGTTCCACCATTGAACATTGCACATGTGTGATATCCGCCAGCAGCCAAACGCACGGGTTGTGCAACGACTAACGATGTCACGGGATCGTTCGCTGGTGTGGGCGCAGTTGTCACTTGAGCGCTTGCACTGACCGGTGATTCAACTCCCGGGATCAAAGTGCTGATGGGTAGAAGGGTTGCGAGCAACGCAAGGATCAATCCAATTCGGCGAATCATGTCAGTACCTCAAACTGTAGAAACTTATATCGCAATCTACCGTCTTATTTTCTCCCACTCTGTACAAATAGTTCCGCTCAGCGCGCAGATTTGTACAGAGTGGTGAATTTGTCCCACTTTGGAATTTGGCTACCGCCTAGCGGCAAGCAAATTCCAAAGTGGCGAGTTATTGCCGGGGAAGGGGATGGGTCAAATGACCTATTCATCGTCAAGGCGCCGTGAAGCAGATTTCTTCGCACACATCAATGGGCAGTCGGTCCATCGACATTGTGAAAGCGGAGGAAGCAGTGAGTCAAGGAGTTATCAGCCAACCAGGCAGCGCCTATCGGCAACGCCTTTCCGGAATGGGCACATCGCTCACCGCCGGGCTTCAACGTAAAGGAGTCCGAATCCCAGAATTTGCCATCGGACTTCTCATTGTTTGTGTCTGCATCATCGGCGCCTTCATGTGGCAGAACTCTGGTGCCGAGGGAACCAAGGTTCTGGTCACGTCTCGAGCACTCAAGCGCGGCCACGAAATTCAAGCTTCCGACTTGAGCACCATCACCCTTACCTCAAGCAACGACATCGCCCTTCTTTCAACCAGCGCAGCTACCGACATCATCGGCATGCGCCTCACCACCGACATTGTTGCCGGAAGTCCCCTCACTCCGTCGCAACTCATCTCGGTTGAGCCGCTCGCATCAACCGAAGGTCTCGCCGGCATCACCGTGACGAAATCTCAGGCTCCGGCCAACCTCGCGGCTGGCGACAACGTTCAAGTCATTGCCGTTGATTCGCAATCGGATGGATCAAACCTCACCACTTCGATCTCAACCAACGTTCAAGTCTGGGAGATCTCCGAACCTGATGAACTCAGTGGCGATCGATCAGTCACTCTTCGTGTTGCGATCACATCGGCAGACGAGTTGGTCGGCCACGACGAACTTCATCTCGTGAAAGTCGTGAATTGACATGAGCATCATTGTCACTGGGACTACGGGCGGTCTCACCGATCTCGGAACCATCTCTCTACATCTCGCCACACTGTGGCCACGACCTGTCACTGTGATTGAAGCTGACCCCGATGGTGGTCGACTTGCAGCTCGCCACAACTGGGACCTCCGCCCAGGTCTCGCCGAACTCGCTGCTCACCTACGCACACCGGCAACATCAACACTTGATCCTCAAACATTGCGTCGCACCTATCGCAACGATGTGAGTGTGGTTGTTGCCCCACCCGCGGCCGAACAAGTCATTGCAGCTCTATCCATCATTGCGCCACACACAAGAACTATTGACCAAGTTCTTGGAACCGACGTCATCATCAACGTTGGGCGCGTTCGACCCAACACCCCAGCGAGTGACATTATGCGGGCAGCAGATGCTCGACTGCTCATTAGTCGAACCGACCTCGACGACGTTGTTGCATTGGTGCATCGTCAACCTTTACTGAAAGAAATCGGCGAATGGAAGGTGCTTGCAGCAGGTGGTCGTTACAAGGTTGACGAACTAGCGAAAGCAATTGAATGGCCAGTGATCGCTGATCTTCTGCCCTCAGATCGTCGCAGCAGCGCAGCACTCAAAATGACGATTGCCCAGTTGGCAACCGCACAACAACAAATTGATCTCATTGATCGCGCGGTCGCCTAATGAACGCAGTTGACACTTCATCGGCATTACAAGATCTCACCGCGCAAATCACCACGGCGCTTATCGACCTACGACAACAGCGACGAAGTACCGGAAATGAACTCACACCCCAAGAAGAAATAGAAACAGCTCGAGAGACGGCTCGACGCTTCTTTGACCAGCGGGTCACACAATCTCTTCTAACCGGAAGCGACACACCGTCGTTTGATGACGAAACCTCAATTACCAAAAGCGCCATTGATGCAGTTCTGGGTTTTGGACCACTACAACGACTTCTGGACGATCCCGCAATCACCGATATTCATGTTCGGGGAACCGCACCGGTATGGGTGAAGCACACTGATGGATCGCGGCACGAAATTGAACCGATTGTTACAACTGATGACGAACTGATTCGCCTTGTTCGAAATGTCGCTTCACGATCACGTAATGGCGAACGCCGATTTGATGCAGCATCGGCCGAATGCAATTTGTGTCTTGACGATGGCAGTCGACTTTTTGCCGTCATGGATATCTCGCAGCAACCTTCTCTCGTGATTCGCAAACATCAGTTTCACTTGTCATCACTTGAAGAGTTAACACGCGGCGGCCTGATGACTTCTAACGTTCGAAGTTTTCTACGAGCCGCAGTTCTCGCGAAGCGAAACATCATTGTGGCTGGCGGCACCGGAAGCGGAAAGACCACATTGCTTCGTGCGCTCATGAACGAAATTCCTTACCACGAACGCATCATCACTATCGAAGACGCATTCGAATTGGGACTGGCGCGGTTCGCGCAACTTCACCCCGATCATGATGCGCTCCAATCACGAACCGCCAACATTGAAGGTCACGGAGCGATTCCCCTTGCTGACCTCACGCGTATGGCGTTACGCATGGACCCCGATCGGGTCGTGGTGGGTGAGGTGCGTGGTGCTGAAGCCTTCCCGATGTTGATGGCAATGAGCCAAGGTAACAACGGGTCAATGTGCACATTGCATGCCGACTCCACTCGCTCGGCATTTTCGAAACTCGCCGCCTATGTGTCAATGGCCAACACCGGACTACCCATTGATGTGGTCAACCTCTTGTTGGCGAACGCGTTACACCTAGTTGTTCACATCGAGCTCATTAATGGTCAACGTCGTATTAGCAGTATTCGAGAAGTCGTTGACAGCGATGGACCTCGAATTGTTTCGAATGAACTGTTTGTTGCCAATGGATCAGGTCTCGCTGAAGCTGCTTTCCCCATGACTTCCGAATTGCGCGACTTGTTGGCGTCGCATGGTTACGACGATGCTGTGAATGCTCCATTGCAAACAGCAGGCGCATGGCGATGAGTTTGGTGATTCGGCTTCTTCTTGGCTTAGGTCTGGCTACGGGCACGCTCCTTGTCCTGGCCGGTATGCGCGGGGTCGTGGTGATGTCATCGGGTCAAGGCACATCACGACCTTCGCGTCGCACGATTGATGACACCAAACTTGTCGAAGCGCTTGCTATCTGGACCGAACAATTGCGCGACACGATTGCCGGAGCTCGCGGTTTAGAACAGGCGTTAACTGTGACTGCGACAACGGCACCTTTAGTGATTCGTCCAGCGGTTCAGCAACTATCGGCGAAGTTGGGCTTCACCAATTTGCCAGATGCGGTTCGCAACTTTGCCTCAGAAGTAGATCATCCCCTTGCCGACTTCGTTGCCGCTGCATTAATCACAGCATCAGAGAATCAAGTGCGCGACATGGGCTCGCTGTTAAGTCACCTTGCTGATTGTTGTCGAGACGACGTTCGCATGCGTACACGTATCTGGGTGGCGCGGGCTCGTATTCGAAGCGCTGTGCGAATTATCGCCGTAGTCATTGTTGCTTTTGTGGTTGGATTGATCGCTTTCAACCCGACGTATCTCGCACCGTACACAACACCTTCGGGAATGTTTGCGCTTGCCGTTGTGATTGCAATGTTTGCGACTTCGTTAGCACTTCTGCAGCGACTTGGTCAGTTCAGTGCGCCGACACGATTTATTGCTCGTCGAACAGATGGAGCGACCTCATGATTCTCTGGAGCGCCGGAGTCGGCATGGGCATTGTTTTAGTTCGACAGTCTCTTCGTCGGCCAGTATTGGCAAATGTTTTGCCCAAATATGGTTACGGACTGAACACCAAGCAATCGCCGTACGAAAGGCTTCGCCAGATCATCGAACAAAGGTTTGCGGTGTCGTCGACCGACTTGGCGGTGTGCCAAAGTTCGGTTGCACGAATCACCACCGAACGATTGATGTATGCGTCAATGTGCGGAGCGATTCCCTTAGTGATGTATATCGCGACAACCGTTGCTGGTACGGCGATGCCGTTACCAATTCTGCTGATGGCATCGGCTGCACTCGCCGTTACTGGGTTCATATTGCCCATCATGCAATTGCGCTCACGAGCCAAAGTGAGACGGCGCGAAATTCGCATATCTCTCTCGGCATACCTTGACCTTGTCTCAATCATGTTGGCTGGTGGCGCCGGGATTGAATCGGCATTGGTAGCTGCGTCACGAGTGGGTGATGGCCCGACCTTTCGCCTCATCGCCGACTCTCTTGATGTTGCGCGAGCCACTCGCCGATCACCATGGGAGATCTTGGCGAATGAGGGAGAACGAATCGGAATTGACGAGCTACCTGAACTTGCGGCAACCGTGAAACTCGGCGGCGAACAAGGTGCACGTATGACTACGTCACTTGTGGCCAAAGCCTCATCAATGCGCGCCAAACAACTTGCCGAAGTCGAAGCTGATGCCAACGCCGCGACCGAACGCATGGGACTACCCATGGTGCTGTTGTTCATGGGTTTCTTAGTTCTTCTCGGTTATCCAGCAATGCAAATGATCAGCGCTGGTTTTGGTTCGTAATACATCTCAACAACAAACAAGGAGAAAGAAAAATGGAACACTTTAAGCAACTTTGGCAGTACTACAACGTTCAGTTGCAGGCTTCACGCGAAACCGATCGTGATCGTGGAGAAGTCAGTGCAACAACGGTTGTTTTGGCCGCAGCACTTATCGCGCTTGCGATTTCCGTTGGTGTGATTGTCTCGGGCAAGGTTCGTGACAAAGCCAACGATCTGAATTTGGGCTGATGTGTCGGGACAACGACGAGATCGAGGTGAAGTGTCGGCACAGGTGGTGCTGGTGATTCCGGTAATCATTCTGCTGCTGATGTTGGCGATACAAGCGGGTTTGTATTTCCACACGTCAAGCATCGCTGGTGCTGCTGCGGCTGAAGGTGCCGCAGCAGCATCGGGCGCACGAGTATCGAGCGAAGTCGCAGCGCGGCGTGGTCAGCAAGCCGCCGAGAATTTGGTGATTGAAGCGGGTGGGCACACAACTTCAGCAGCATTAGTTGCCGTGAATTCAGAAACGGTGGCCATTACGGTTGAAGCACTCGTACCTCGCATTCTTCCGTTCTTCCCAAGTTCGGTGCGGCGAACTGTTATCGAACCGCGCGAACGTTTCACGACCGAGTTATCGCGATGACACGAGACCGAGGAAGTGTCGCGACAGAAATGGTCTTGCTGACCCCACTGATGATCATCATGCTGATGTTCGTGGTGCATGCCGGACGCGCTGGTCAAGGGATGAATCAACTGAAACATGCAGCCGATCAAGGCGCGCGATCGGCGTCACTTGTTGCCCAGGCTCGAATGGGTTCGGTCGCACAACAAGCAGTGATTCTAGATCTGTCAACAAGTGGTTTGTCGTGTGTTAGTCCGCTGGTCGCAACAAACTATGAACGTTCATCGTTGTCAGCATCGGTCACCGTCACAGTGAGTTGCCAGACCTCGAACGATGGTCTGTCGTTGCTAGGTGCGAATACTGTCAGTATGGCCGCATCGTCTACTGAAGTTATTGATCGATATCGAGCAGGTGGATGAATTGAAAAACGAACGTGATCGCGGTGTGGTGACAGCATTTGTTCTTGCTCTGGCCATGTGCTTCATGGTGACTGCAGGTATGGCCGTCGATGGTGGTCGCATCGTTGCGGCGCGGGTTGAAGCAGCCGACCATGCCGAGAATGCGGCGCGAGTTGGAGCGCAACAGGTGACATTGTTGCGTTTGGGCTGGCGCCTACTTGATCCGGTCAAAGCCAAGCGGGCTGCCGACGAGTATTTGAGTGTGCACGGAATTTCTGGTCAAGTGACCGTGGGTCTGCGAACAGTCTCGGTAACGGTGACATTGACCCAGCAAACAACATTATTGCGATTGGTCGGAATCGGCAGCCGAACTGTTATCGCAACGCGAACCGCAGAACTGGTTGAGTCATGAGTACCAGTGATTCACGCATCGTGATAGTCGCGAGTCTCATCGCATTGCTCTGCTTTGTATACATTGCAGCAACAGTTGCGGTGGCGGCAGTTCAGATCGCGCGAAATGGTGTGGCTGGCCAATTACATCGCCGCTCTTGGCGAATTAGGTTGGCGAAGTATCTCTTGGTCGTCACACCGATTGCTTCAATCGCAGTCTCACTGAATCAACGACAAGTGTCGGCGCAAGCTGTACAGCAAGATTTGATTGAGGAAGATGTTTGTGTGGCTTCGCCAATGTTTGAGTCAAGCGATTCAACGCAAAAAGTAGTATTGATCTCCACGGCGGTAGGTGCCGGACTACTTCTTCGTCTGCGAAGTAAACGTCGTCAGGCCGAGCGTGGTGATGAGCCAGTTGAGAATCAGGCGTTGGAAGTTGAAGCGCAACTTGCTGCAAGCAATGACGATCTGGCCGTTGCTCGTCTTGATTTAGCGTTGCGGTCGTTACAGCAAACTCAGATCAAAGATCTACGGATGGTGATTACTTCAAAGGAGTCAATCAAGTGTGAGTTTGTCAGCGCTATTCAAGTGGATGCTCCATGGAAACAGCTATCAAGTCGAACGATTGAATTGCCGCAATCGGTTGAACTTGAAACTTTGGTCTTGTTTGCTCACAACAATGAAGCAGTGCCACTGCTCTTCCCGGTAGGGGTCACTAACGCGGGTGAAGTGTGGATCAACCTTGATTCCGTACGGACATTTGGTGTTGAGGCCGAATGTGAGGACGCCGACAATGTATGGACCGGTCTTGTGCAATCGCTTTCGTTGTCTCCATTTGCTCACAATGTGTCGGTAGTAGGTGAAGAGTCAGTTGTGTTGCCGGGTCGTCGCTTGGTGATCGCTCATGAACATTCTGCAGAGTTGGTGAAAGCGCTGGCTACTGAAGAATCGGCTGCAGTGATGTTGCTCGGTGACACGCCTGAACATCGCGAATGCCCGGTGTTGTATCGCGGTCCAATCAGCGAAGGCGAAAGTGGATTGCGATACATCGATGGCTCTTGGATTCTCTGTCCAAGTGGGGTCGGCGTGACTCCGGTTGGTTGCCCTGCCGACGAAATTGATCTCATCAAATCGTTGATCGGTGAAGGTGATGAAATTGAGACGTGGCCGATTGAAAGATGGATTGACACAACCCAACATCCGGCGATCGAGAAGGCAATTCCGCAGTACACATTTTTGGCTTCGGTTCTAGGGCGACCCGAAGTTCGACATCTGTGTGGCAAACGCGTGGATTTTGAAAAGAGTAAAAGCGAAGAGTTGGTGATGTGGCTGGCCATGCATCCGTCGCGACAACGTCGGTCGTCGGCCCGCACCGATATGTGGCATGCCCCCATCAAAGATGCGACATTTTCAAACATCACCTCTGATGTGCGTCGGAGCCTGACCGTGGCCGAACTTCCGCCCGAGGGTCAGCAGTGGTTGGGGGTCACCCTGACCGACGAACTGCCATTGCACATGGGCATCGTGAGTGATGTTGAAGTGCTGCGAGTCTGTGTGAATCATGCTCGTCGTTGGCCCGAAGACGGTGGACCCGAGGTACTCCGGCACGGATTGGGGTTGGTTCGAGGGGTGCCTTTTGAATCGTCACTATATATATGGTGTGATTCGACGGGCCTGGCGTCTGAAGCGGCGGTCTTAGTGGTTCGGGCTGCTCAAATGTTGGCCGAAATGTGCGCCGAGGCCGGAGACATTGATGGGGTGTATTGGGCAACTGGCAAAGGGTTGCTCGCCGTGCCAGGTCACGAAGATTTGGTGGCCCAACGAATGCGACTTCATGCCGAACGTCAAGATCAGTCGGCCTTACGCGCTGAGTGGCAGGGGTATTGCCGAGCCGTGGCCAACGACGAATGGGGCGATGCCTCGCCGAGTCGCATGATGGTCGAACTCTGGCGCGAACTGAGTGGGGACGCATCCAGCATTAGGGATACAAAGGGATACAATGCCCTACATGTCTGAGACTACGTCATCGGTTCAGAGAAGTTTTCGATTGTCGGCCTCAACGAGTCGACTGCTTGATCACCGGGTAGGAGAGTCTGGCGAATCACGAAATGCCATGGTCGACCGACTTTTGAATGAGTCACTACGAATTGAAAAGCACCCATTCGTTCGATTCATCACCGGGGCTTCAGGTAAGCGCGAGGCCCACATTGTTGGAACTCGTTGGAAGGTTCGACAGATAATCGTTTCACTCAAAGGAGAAAAGGGCAACATCGCGTCGGTCGTGAAAGGTTTTGATCTCACTGAACCTCAAGTTCGCGCTGCTGTTTCTTACTATGCCGATTTCACCGACGAGGTTGACGCAGACATTGAACGCGACTTTGCTGATGCCGACCAACAAAGGATTCGTTGGGAACGCGAACAGTCGGTCATTGGTTGATGCGTTACCAGTGAGAATTTTTCTTGATCATCACTATCCGAAGGTGCTGGTTCAGTCATTGCGACAGTCGGGAACTGATGCGGTGAGTGCATTTGAGGTTGGAATGCAGTTGGCGAGTGATGAAGAGATACTTGAATACTGTCGCGTCGAAAAGAGAGTCGTGTTGACGAACAACCATTCCGACTTCGCGCAGATCGCTCGTAACTGGTCAATCGCTCACCGAAACCACTGCGGAATTATCTACACCTCTGATAATTCGTTACCTCGAACAGTTGCCAACGCAGGTCAAATCGCTCGGCGAATCAAATTGTTGATTGCCACGATTCCACCCGGATCTGATTTACAAGATCAGCAACGCTGGCTCTGAACTAGTCCTATAGGTCTTCTTCGATTGCTGGTTGACCAGCTTCAAGTTCGGGAATGCCTTGATTCTTGCGAAGTTTCTCGATTTCACGAACTGGAACATTCAGCTTCTTGAACCGTGTGCCGCCAGTGGCAATCGAATCAATTTCATTTTGTAGTTTGCCAAATGACTTACTCACCTGGTCGACGGCACCGGTGTACTCATCAAATTGCTTCGCGAATTGATTCACTCGTTGCATGATGGTGGCAGCAGTTTGCTCGGTGTGGAAACTATCTGCGGCCTGTCGAATAACAACCAAGAACGCATACAACGTGAGTGGCGAGCACAACACAACTTTGCGATCTAATGCATCATCAATCAGGCTTGGGCTTGCTTCGTGAACGAAACCACTAATGCTTTCGTTGGGTACAAACATCAACACATAATCAATGGTGTTGTCATTTGACTTGTCAACGTAATCGCGTTTGGCCAGAGTGTCAACGTGTCCTTTGACTGCGGCTAAGAAAGCCAACTTGGCTTGGGCCTTCAGCGCATCACTTTCGGCATTGATGTATTCGGCATATTTATCTAATGGAAACTTGACATCCATATACAGAACACGATCGGGAGGCATCTTGAAGGTGTAGTCGGGCTTGCCGCCGCCGTTGATAATTTCTTGCTTCTCGTAGTTGATGCCTTCAATGAACCCGGCCTTGCGCAACATGTCTTCGGCCAAGCGTTCGCCCCATTGACCACGCGCTTGCGAACTAGAAAGAACATCATTCAAATTTTCAGTTCGCTTGGACAATACGGAAACTGCTTGTTCCATATTTCCGTATTGTGTTGCGCTGCTTTCTCTCAAGGTGTTGAGGGCATCATCAATTTTCTTCAATTGACCGGCGACTTCACTTTTGACACCCAACATTGTTGAGTTGATGACGTCGGCGCGCGCACCTAATTGATCGTTGCTGGCCTTGGTGATGAGATCGGTGGCCATACGAATGGACTCTTCTCGGTCATGGCGAGCCTGACTCGAAATTTGAAGCAGTGCAGCGTTCAAAGCATCGGCCACTGTGTTTGAAAGATCGGCCTTGAGAGCCGTCGGGTCAATTTGTGGAACAGTTGGAACGACAGCGGCGGGTTCGGTGACCTGGGGTCGCAGACCACTTTGAATTGATTTGCCGACAACGATCACGGCAACGAGGACAGCCAGCAACACGACGATTAATACGATTTCCATGTTCAGATACTTTCATGTGGGTGTTGCATGGAGGGGATTACCAGATCAATACTGAGCGGATTCAACTCGGGAGTTTCGTCAGCACGTATGCCGGCCAAGGTTTTGGCCAATTCGGGATGACCTTCCAGCAGATATTTAACGCAGCCCACAAATGCTCGATGGGCCTCGGGCATTCCCCACAAGTGCAGGGCTCGGCCGCATTTATACAGCCGCACGGCGTAGTGGTCGGCGCGGGTGGGGTCGATCACCTGCCCAGTGACGAGGTCGTACCCCAAACCAATGGCGAACAGTTGGGCGTTCTCGAGCACGGCATGTAGAAACTCTGGATGATTTCGCAGTTCGGCAATGGCCGGCGCAACGTTATAGCGATCGCCGTGGCGATCGGAGGTGATGTCAATCGGAAATGCCCACCAATCGAAATGCTCGCCCGAACCCCAGAAATTGCGCCATTGACTTTGGGAAATCCAGTCTTTGAACAGACTGGTCTGCAAAGAGGTTTGGCGGATGAGTTGCGCGGTTCCGATAAAGATCATCAAGGCTCCAGTCGTTCGGGGACTACTAGATGAACGAATCAAGCGCTGATTATTGTGCGGTGTCTCAGTTTTGTCAGCGAATCGCTCACACTGATTGCAAAAACTGGGCTACTGATATAGAGATAGGTATAGTTTTCTCGTGACGGAAAATCAGTTACCCGAAGAAGTTGTAGAAAAGATCGACCCGAATCGACGCAAGTTCATCTTGGGAATTCTGGCAGCGGGTATTACAGCTCCGAGCGTGGCTTCGTTTGCGATGGGCAAGGCCCAGAAAACATCAGTCATACGCAACGCCATTCGGCCTGCATCGATTATTGATGCGAGTGGTAATTTCAACATCGGATTTATAGATCCCAGCGGTAACGCTATTGGCGATTTTTCAGCGAATTCCCTCTATAACGACATCAGCGGAAACTTTTTGCGTGACGCCAGCGGCAACTTTGCATTAGATCCCAGCGGCAACTTGCTCTGCGGAACGAGCGGAAACATTTTGCTTGATACCAGCGGAAACGCCCTTCCGGATCCAAGTGGTAATTATCCCTATCTTCTGGACCCCAGTGGTAATTGGGCCTACGACCTCAGTTCGAACAGTTTGAGCATTCCGCTTCAAGATGCGAGTGGCAATGTATACGGAAATTGGCTGCAGTTAGACCCGAGTGGCAACGCATTCACCGACCCATTCTTTATCTACGACTCAAATGGTGTGTATCTCCCTTATGGGAGTCCACAACTTCAGGCTGTCGCTTGTGTGGTGAGTGCGAACCACATTCGGCAGGTCCAAAATGTACCCTCGACAACGTCGACTGTTGCGCCGACACCATCCTCGACCTCCAGTCCAGTGGTTAATCAGAATGGTTCTAATGAGTCGACCACAACCACGACAGTTCCCGTGACGCCCGTTACTCCGAATGGGACTATCCCTGCTACGAAATAACCCGAAAAGTTGATGCATAACGTACACATAAATCGATTCGGGGCAATACGCTGTTTGCATGGCGGAAAATCAGTTACCCGAAGAAGTTGTTCAAAAACTTGACCCGAATCGACGCAAGTTCCTTTTGGGAATTTTGGCGGCGGGCATTACGGCCCCATCTGTGGCTTCATTTGTGATGGGCAAGACCAACAAGTCGGCCGTTGTTGGCACCCCGATTCGACCTGCCTCAATTATTAATGCGAGCGGCAACTTCAATTTCTCTTATCTCTATAGCGGCAACTCGTACTCCTATTCATCTGCCAACTATTTCTACAACAACTACAGCGGAAACTTCCTACGCGATGCCAGTGGAAACTTCCTACTTGACCTGAGTGGAAACTTGCTCTGCGGAACCAGTGGAAACATTTTGCTTGATATGAGTGGAAATGCCATTCCGAGTGGCAACTTTGCCTACGCACCACACCCCAGCGGCAACTGGATATATGACCCCAGTTCGAACAGCGTCCGTATCCCATTCCGCGATCCGAGCGGTAATGCTTCGAGCTATTACGGACTAAATTTGGACCCGAGTGGCAATACGTTTAGAGATAATTCGTTTGCATACGACTCAAATGGAGTTATTAATTTTAACTCCAATCAGCAGAATCCGGGTCTCGCCTGTGTTGTGAGTGCCAACCACATCCGCCAGATTCAGACGCCACCTTCTTCGTCGTCCACTATGGCGCCAACGTCAACTACTGCTCCAACATCAACATCAACATCAACATCGACGTCGGCTCCGACCACTTCGTCAGCACCAACGACAACCAATCCTGGGGTAAATCAGAATGGTTCGGGATCTTCGAATACCACAACAACTGTGCCAGTGACACCAGTTGTTCCTAACGGAAGTATTCCAGCTACGAAATGAGTCGTTCTCAACCGCTCATTGCGGCTGCGATCATTGTCAAAAATGAAGCAGAGCATCTGCAGCGGTGTTTGAACTCAATCAAAGAATTCTGCGATGAAATCGTTGTCGTTGATACCGGTAGCACTGACAACACCGTTGAAATTGCGACGACATGTGCGACCAAAATTCTTCACAAAGAGTGGAAACAAGACTTTGCTGCATCGCGCAACTTTGCACTTGACGCAGTAACTGCCGAATGGGTTCTCTATATCGATGCCGACGAAGAGTTGGTGATGGATGATGTTGTCGCTCTCCGGCAACAGGTCGCAGACGCTCAAGATGTGATGGCCTTTGGCCTGCGTATGCATACGCAAGCCAATTGGACGCCTTACCTTGATTATCGAATGTGGCGCAATCGTGATGACATTCGCTTTATTGGTGAAATACATGAAACCACAATGGATGGAATCGTGCGGGTGGGGCGTGAAACAAATCGTTCGTTGGAACCTATTGATATCAGCATCATGCACCATGGCTATGAAGGCGACTTGACTGCCAAGCATCGTCGCAACTTGCCTTTGTTACAAGCCGAACTCAAATTGCATCCTGAAAAAATCAATTTGTGGAACCATCTGGGCCGAGTGCATTTTGCGCTGGGGCGACTCGACCTCGCAGAACAGACTTGGCGAACTGGCATCAGCCGTATTGAACAAGTTGGAATACGTTCCGCATATGACGTACAGATTTATGCATCGTTAGCCGACATGCTGATTAGCCAAAGGCGTGAGGCTCTGCCACTCATTGAACGTGGTCTGCAATTAGATCCAGGTTTTCTCACTTTTCAATGGATGCTGGCTCGATTGTTTGCCACGAGTGGTCGGTTTGTTGAAGCGATTAACAAGTGCGATGAACTCATGATCATGGGGCAAGCACCATTGTCATCTGACGGAGCCGCCTACAACCTTGACATGTTCAGCGAATGGCCACGAAATCTCAAGATTGATTGCCTGTTCAGCTCAATGCGATTCGCCGAGGCTCTTGCAATGCTGCTCGACGAAAACCAGGAGTACATTCCTAAAACACATCGGTTTAAGCAACTTGAAGTGTGTCAGGCATTTGCCGAATTTGAACGCAATCCGATAGCGCCTCTTGCCAACGATGAGCGCATTGTTCTTGACGATGTGGCATTCATCATTCCAGTTCGTATTGATACCGCTGATCGTTTGGCCAATGTGAAGGCATTATGTCGACAACTGACGAATACCTATACATGCAAGGTATTCATCGGATGCGAAGACCCCGATTCGTTGCGTGCCGTATTGCCCCCGGAAGTTGAAGTGATTCATGTCGACGGGAATCCCGACCATCCGTTTCATACGAATCGAGTCACCAACGAAGTTGCCAAACGTGCAGCCACACCAATTCGTGTTCATCTTGACACTGACTCATTGATTCCACCAGAGCAGTTGCTGGAAGCGATTCAAATCATTCGTGATGGCGAAGCCGACCTGGTGTTTCCATTTTCGTTTGCGATTGGTGTTCCGCAGCTTGAGCGGAGCAACTTCTCGACAGGGCAATTGAATATTGAGCGTATTGAGAACCCCAGGCCAATGGTTGGAGTGCCCTCAGGGTTGTGCCAAATCTGGAACGGTGATTCGTTCGCACAAGCAGGCACCGAAAACGAGTTCATGATCGGTTGGGCACCAGAAGATGCCGAGCGAGTTCTTCGACTCAACAAGTTGGGCATGCGAACCGCGCGAGTCGTTGGTCCGATATTTCACATGGATCACGAAGTTGTTGCAGGGCGTGATGCTTATTCTGAATTTCATGAAGTGTCACAAACCGAAATGGAACGGATTGAAAGTCAGAGCCATGAAGAGTTGGTTGCCGACATTGCTTCATGGCCATGGCTCAACCGAGAAACCTTTCAGACTCCCGATCCAATTGACGCTGACGACCTCACCATATTGATCCCGGTGCGTATTGATTCGTCCGATCGTTTACGCAACCTTGTGATGTGCACTAATGCTTTGTTATCGACCTTGACTGCTCAAATAGTTGTCGGAATTGGAGACCCAGAGTTAGTTCGAGAGCATCTTGACTCGCGTGTCATTATTAGAAGACTTCACGATCCTTTACACCAGGTATTTCATCGCACAAGAATCTGCAACGACTTAGCTCGATTAGTAGACACCACCTACATCGCTGTGGTTGATACAGATGTGGTTGTTCCTCGGTCGCAATGGAAGTCAGCTCTTGAAAGTTTGCGAGCTGATGATGCTGATTTGGTGTATCCATTCGATGGTCGCATGGTTGAAGTTTCATACGGATGTCACAGTTGGCTTGAGCGCGGTGATTTTGATTGCCTACCGATTGACTCGCAGAGAATTATCGAAGCCTTGTCGGTGGGCGGCTGTTTCATTTTCAATCGTGAGACATTTACTAAATTTGGTATGGAGAACGAAAACTTCAAGTCGTGGGGATTCGAAGATGACGAACGAGTGCTTCGTGCGTATCGACTTGGTTTAAGAGTTAAGAGACTACCCGGAGTGATCTACCACGTTTTTCATCGTCGTGGACCCGACAGTCGACCCGATAATCCATTCATTCAAAGTAATGCTCAAGAAGTACAGCGCATCAAACAATTGAAGATTGCTGAACTGCGTGCTGAAGTCAAGCAATGGCCGTGGGTCCAACCTCGAACACCTGTGAAGGTGTTGTTATGGAATGACACTTGGAATAGCGATGAGGAACTATTTGATTTTTCTGATAGTGGCGTTGAGGTCTCGCGTGATCGAAGCCAGATTGATCAATGTGAGGTTGTTGTTTTCTGCCTGGCGACTTTAGAACTAGCGGGCGGAATTACTGTTGACCTTCCAGTGCGCTCACGTACTGATCAGCTGTGGGTTTTGTACTCACGCGAAGCTGAGTCGCATTTTGGCGACCGCATCAACGCTGAATACCGAACGCATTTTGATCTTGTAGCTGGATATCAACAGGCGAGCGATGTGTGGGTTCCGTACGTTAGTCCTGGTCTTTTGCAACGACTTCCCGATGTTGTACCAGTGTCTGAGCGAAATGCGGTGTTGGCTTCTGCCTGGATTTCAAGTGACTGGGACACGTCGGGCCGACAGCAGTTCTTGTCTGATGTGATGCTGCACATGGAAGTGCATTCATACGGGCACAAGCTCAAGAATGTCGGTCATGTCCATATTTCTGATCACAACATTCGCTTTCAAATTTCAGCGAATTACCGCTTTGTGATGGCATTTGAAAATGCTCGTGATGTTGATTACGTGACTGAAAAATTCTTCGAACCCCTCATGCATGGTGCCGTGCCGGTGTATTTGGGTGCACCAAATATTGAAGACTTTGCACCGGGAGATCATTGCTATATCAATGCGTCAGATTTCGTTTCGGCTAAAGAACTCGCTGAATTCTTGACGTCTATGACCGATGAAGAATATGAGCGTTATCACGAGTGGAGAGAAAAGCCGTTGCGTGAGAGCTTTGTTGCGATGTGTGAATCAACTTCCTCACACACTTTGATGCCAGTGATCAAGATGATCAGGGAAAAGAAGTCACTAGCCCAAGGTTGAGCAGTGACTGCAACCCAGTTGTCCATGAGCCATCGGGAAAAACCATTGACATGATTTCGTTGATGTCGTCGGTGGTATTGCTGCCCGTGCACAATTCAAAAAGTAGCGATGCTGACGCGTTGAGATTATGAATTTTTCGTGAGCGAGTGTCGGTGATGACGAAACCATCGTCGCCTTCAGAAACAATCAAAGAGGGAGTGCGCATGGGTCCGATGGGATCAATGGAATGACGTTGCCAATGCGACGGAAGAAGTGTCTCAATCGGAACTTCGGCTGATGCAATGCCCTTGAGCCATCGGGCAGGGCAAATGACGTCGGGTGATTGCGACAGGTATGCAGCCCACCACGAATAGGTCGAGTTTGAAATGATGAATGAGTCGCACGAACGCATCAAGTTGAAGTCGGCCATTTCGGATTGAATGGCAGTGGCGTTGGCAGGAGGCGCGACGACAGTGACGTCGTCGGAGGAACCAAAGTTTTCATGACACCAGTTGATGTCATCTGAGAAGATAAAGAAGTGAGTGTCCGGATGTGTTGCACGCATGTGATCCATGGCGATGGTGAAGTAGTGGAGCGGGCAAATATTGACAACTTCCTCGAGACCTAAGTAGTCGCCGCGTCGCACATGTACTGCAGTGGTGTGGGCGTATTGATCAAAGTAGGGGTGCAGTGATCGGGCTTCAGTAATCGCAAATTCAGTTGGTGCAAAGAATTCGTGAATTGTTGCTTCGCTTCCCGCGAATTCGTGGAGATTTTGTAAGTAAGCACGACCACCATCGATTGACTCGGTGATTTCGTTGGGGGCTACGAAGTATTGACTAGGCACGTTGAAGTAAGGCTGGTATGCCCACTTTGGAAAAACTGCGTTGTTGATATCGCCAGCCCGATGTGCGCGGCCAAGAGTGCCCGCTATTTGGAAGAGTTGGTTACCTAAACGCCCATTGGCGCCAAGCGCCTTATAAGAAATCCGCACCAGGTAATTCTAGGTTTATAGCCGTGAATTACGGTGCTTCGGTCTCATCCACTGGTTCGTCAGTTGTTGAATTATCAGCAGCTATCGAGTCGGTAGGTTGATCAACAACTGAGTCGCTGGGCTGGTTTTCCTGAGGATCTTGTGTGAATTCTTCATTTTCAATTGCAACATCAACAATTCCCATTTCACCGGTCTCTTCATTGAAGTCGAGTTCGGTGATTTGAGAGCCATCTTCGTCATTGCCGTCAAATGAAGACTCGTACAACGCATTGCCTTCTTCGTCGGTGACAGCAAATTCAATTTCGCCTTCGCCATCGGGGTCAACGATGTCGAAGTCTTGACCGTCTTCAAGAAGGGTGTTGATGGACTCTTCGTCGTAGGCGTAATCGGCCTCAACTTCACCGTCAGGAGCCACGTCGACACTTGATGAGAAATCGTCTTCGGTAGAAACGTCGTAACTGAAGTCGTCATATTCGGTGTCGGTTGCATCAACCTCGTCACGAACGAGCAGCGATCCTGATCCTGGTGAGTCGACAGTAAAGAGCAACGGAATTTTCGTAGCTGTTGTATCAATCAATTCACCAATGACTGGCTTGACTTTGACACCCTTGAGTCCGCGAGGAATTTCAATGGTTGCACCGGTTCCCTTGCCACCTTTGTTGGTGAATACCCGCACGCCGTTTGAGAGGGTTGAAAGATCGCGAGTGTCGATGGTGTCAGAGCCGATGGTGATAATTGCTCCGGGCACTGATGTTCCGCGAGTTGAAATAGAAATACGGGCCGATCCTTTGGTTGCCGCAGATCGGTCGTTTGCAGACCAAGGAGCTGGGTTGGCTTCTTCGCGTGAACTCATGAGTGTGTAGTCCATGCTTCCGGTCGTACCCGACCAAATGTCGGCATCTACACCAGCGTTTGTGGCGGCCATGTCGTACGACCAAGTTTCAGTTGATGGATCGATGGTGACGGTGGTGATTTGACCGGGGTAGTTGTTGTCGTAGCTCATCACGTCAAGCACGCCGTCGGGGCGAAGAGCGATTGCGATAGGTGTAATTGCGTGACCTTGGCCGTTGGAATAGAAGCCGAAAGTGACTCCGGCTTGATCGCGAATAGCCATCACCATGTCTTGTGCGATTTGCGTAGGTGTGAGTTGCTGTGCGGCGTAGTTGAACTCGGCCACTGTTGAGAGGTTTTGAGTGACCCACCAGCGAGAAATATCTGCGCCAACTGTTGAAGTTTCACGTTGCAAGTCGGCAACAACGGTTGCGCCATCTTGAAACTCGCTCGGATTATTGAGACCAACAGCAAAGCGTTGGCTCATAACGGCCATACCTTCGCAGCGACCGCCTTCGATGGATGCGTTCATTTCTTCAACCCATTGCTGTGCGCCAGGGAGCGGAGTACATGCGTCGGCTTGAACTTCGGCACACACCGAGTCGGTTCCGTAGAGCTGGGCGGCCGTTTCAAGAGTGACTGCATCTTCGGCTACTGGTCCACCCCAGTTTTCAAATGAGAAACCGTCGGTGGTGGGACGCATGCCCGAGTCGGCACAGATGAGGCCTTCGGTGGGCAGGTCACCGGCTTCGGTGGTGCACTCGGCTTCCCACGAGAAGGTTCCGTCGGTTGGATCGGACGTTCCTTCTTCGGTGGTGCTTTCGGAACCGCCGCAACTGACGAGAACGGTGATGAGTGACAATGATGCGACGATTCGAGTGAGTTTTCTCATGGCATATATGTTCGCATATGTAAGGTGGGATTACATGCTTTAGATGTGTTGAGTAAAAAGCGGCGCCGGCTGGTTGGGGTCGTGACCCCCCACTCAGCCGGCACACTCGCCTTTCGTACTCTCCAACGCCGAGGGGTCGTGATGGTCAAGTACTTCTTTGGGGATCGAAGTGAAAGTGTCGCCTCTCACTTCGGTGTTCTTTCAAAATACGCCGAGTACCTCACATGCCTATAGGGACGAAGGTCCCGACAAGCGAATCGTTAGTCCGTAATCCGTTCACGCAAGACATGCTTGGTGAAGCGAGATGAGGCGACTCAGAAGTTAACTAACTTCGATCTTTAGAAGCGTCGGATTGGGCGAACGAAGTTGACATTGGCCTTACCATAGGTACCCAGATCGCCCTGCTGAAAGTACAGGTTGTATGCATCTGTCGCGCTGCTTTGGGTTGAAGTCCAGTAACTGTTAATGATGATGCGGCCGTTCACTAGTGGGTCAAATGCACGGTTGGAGTTACAAATCGTATTCACATTGTCGTTATGTACCCACTTGCATAAAGCGTTGAGTTCATCTTTTGACGGCAAGTACCAGTCGGTATGACCATTTTTTTCATAAGCGTCTACGACACCTGCAGCATTGGTTCGCGAGGAACAGGCTGCCAGAATGGCCGCGGTGTTTGCCGGACCCGTGCCTATTGCAGTTCCAGTTGCACCGCTGATTGAGTCTCCATCACAACCCCACATCACTTCAGGGTCATTTCTTCCGTCGCAACTGTTGTTCCAACCTTCGCAGGCGATTTCGAAATACCTTTCGCCTTCGGGCTGGGTGAGGTCAATATAGAAAATGGTTCCGCCACCGGGGCCAGTTGAACCAACTTGAAGTGGAGCAACTGTTGTAGTCGTGGTTGTGCTTGTAGTTGTAGTCGTCGTTGACGTAGTCGTTGACGTAGTCGTTGACGTAGGTGCGACAGTCGTGGTTGGTGCACTTGTCGTCGTGGTGGCAACACTCGTCGTTGTATTCGGCGAGGTGGTTGGTGCACTTGTCGTCGTGGTGGCAACACTCGTCGTTGTATTCGGCGAGGTGGTTGGTGCACTTGTCGTCGTGGTTGCCGCGGTGATGGTTTCGGCACATGAACTTGGCGCAGCGACAGCAGTTAGTCCACCTACTAACAACAACGGAGCGATCACGATTGATAACCGACCAGATGATCGACGAACCCAACGTGTCATGAAGACACCGACGACGAGGGTCAAAAGACCGATCACGATGAGATCGGTCGATAAACCGGTCTCTGGCAAATTGCAAACATCAATTGCGAACATTTGGACTCCCTAGAAGAATCATCCGCCATTCTGGATGAGTTGTTGACAATGTTAACAACTTTGTTGACATTGTCAACAAACGATCGGATTGGGCAAAGTTAGGATGACCAGGTGCCTGGCAAGAATCCGACCCGTATCCCACAGGAAACTGGCTCCGACCTGCTGATTCAGGCGACAATCAAACTCGCCCGCGAGAGACCCATCTCAAAAGTCGGCCTTCGAGATATCGCCGTTGAGGCCAATCTTCAGACGATGCACATCAAGCGCTACTTTGGTTCTCGAAACGAATTGCTGATTGCCTCCACCGATCGCCTGATGGAAATCATCACCCTCGAAAACATCGACAAGCCACTCGACCAAATATTCGCCAACTTCTCGAACAGCAAAGATATTGAGCTCCGTCTGAGGATCGTGAATCATCTCATTGATGAAGGAGTCCCGGTCTCACGATTTTCTAAGTCGCAAGACATCTATTTGCAATTCGGTGAACGCATTTCTTCGGTCAACAATGTCGGAGATCACACGGCACGCGCATATGCCTACATTCTTCAACTTGTTGTTCAAGGAAACATGTTGATGGGTAAAGCTAATGGTCTTACGCCAGAGGACCAATTAGACATTTACCAACTGTTGGCTGCTCTCGGTTCAAACCTGAGCGCTGCAGAAAAGAAATTGAACTGGTAATCAAACTTTGTGCGATGAGAACATTGCGTTAGAAGTCGTCAGTGCGTTTCGGGACTTTGCCCGTCAGGCCTAAAGCTTTCATCGCTTCACGAACTGTGTTCACTCGCACCAACTTGATGTTGGCATCAACTTCTGGTGACTTCGCCGGCACAATCGCGGTGGAGAAACCAAGACGTGCAGCTTCGGCGAGTCGGCGTGATGCATGCGGAACTTGTCGCACTTCTCCACCAAGTCCAACTTCACCAAACGCAACAACATCGGGCCGAATGGGTTGATCGCTTAATGCCGACAACACTGCCAAGCACAAGCCAAGGTCACTACCGGGTTCGGTGATCTTGACTCCACCCACAACCGACGCATATACATCGTTCTTGCCAACAGGTTGCATGAGTCGTTGCCCCAGCACTGCCAACAACATGCTTAATCGATTGTTGTCAAGGCCTTGTGCACTTCGGCGTGGCGGAGTTTCACCCTTCACTTCATTAGTGAGCACCTGCAGTTCAACCATCAATGGTCGTTGACCTTCGAGTGTTGGCACCACAACACTTCCGGCAATTCCGGTTTGACGATCGGCCAAGAACAATGCACTTGGGTCGGGCACGCCTTGCAAACCTTTTTCAACCATCTCGAAAAGACCGAGTTCGGTAGTGGGACCGAAGCGATGCTTTGATGCACGCAACAAACGCAATGCGTGATGACGATCGCCTTCAAACTGCAACACCGTGTCAACAACATGTTCAAGAACACGCGGGCCAGCGAGCCCGCCTTCTTTCGTGACGTGCCCAACCAAGATGATCGGCACGTTGCGACGTTTGGCTTCCATCACCAACTTGTGTGCGCATCCACGCACTTGCACAACACTGCCGGGTGATGAACCAAGTTCGGGGTCAATCATCGTTTGAATACTGTCGATGATCACTAGTTCGGGTTGCAATTCATCCATGGTGCGAATCACATGTGGAAGAACTGTTTCGGCGAGCAACCACAAATCGGGTCGCACAGCATCAAGTCGTTCGGCGCGCATGCGAACTTGCTGCGCACTTTCTTCGGCCGACACATACAACGTGCGGCCAGGCCAAGCAGCGAGTGCCTGCAACAACAATGTGCTCTTGCCAATACCTGGTTCGCCACCGAGCAAAGTGACCGAGCCTGGCACTAAGCCTCCGCCTAACACGCGATCGAGTTCGCCAATACCAGTGCTGCGCGGTGATCCGTGAGTTGTGTCGACTTCACCAATTAATTGTGCAGTTCCTGCTGGCACCAGAGCCAAGCCGGCAGCAAGTGAGGCGATGCTGTTGGCATTGGGGTCTTCAACATCTTCAACCAAACTGTTCCAGGCACCACATGCAGTGCACTTGCCGGTCCACTTTGGATATGAGGCTCCGCAATCGGAACAGTTATAGACGAGTCGCAGTCGGGCCATGAGTGAAACCTAGGCGTCGGGTGTGGCGCGATTACTTGCGCGTGTGGTTGAACGAGCGGTGCGGCGACGGCGGGCAAAGACCACCAACAAAATCAAGATGCCGATGATGATGAGCCAAAGACCAAGTATGTAGCCAATGACTTTGGCGAGTATTTGCCAGAAGCCGCCATCAACTTTTGATTCGGCGGTTCCGATGACGACTGCAACTGCGGTGCCATCGTTGGGCGCAGTCCAGATGACTCCGCCTTCGGCTTCGGTGCCGGTGCTCTTTTTGATGTCGCCCGGTAGGTGAGCAACGAGCGTGACACCAACCGACTGTGTGGGATCAACGCCAAGTTTTTCGGCTGTTGCTGCCCACGGCGCGGCGCCGATAGTTGCACTAAGAGTCGGGTCGCTGAAAGCTTCAATGCCGCCGACGAATTGCAGAGTCGCGTCAAGAGTTGTGCTGACGGTGCGACCGTCGATGGTGCGTTTGAGTTCGGGGTTGAGCAGTGGGCCGTTGGGTCCGCTGATTTGGCGCATGGCCGCGGTTGCTTCGGCGGGGGACTCGAATGCGTAACGCAAGATGACGCGCAGACCGCCACTATTGATTTGGGTGGGGCCTTCAATGACCCAACCACTTGAGATGAGGTCGTCAATACGCAGGTCTTCGGCAAGACCCGGAACAAGGGCGACGGCTTCGGCATCGAGGTCGACGGTGACCGCGATATTGCCAGCGCCGGTGTCGTCGGCCGTGACATCGATGCGAACGTCGACGCGACAGGCCGACAGGAGAAGGATGAGTGCGCCGACGAGGGGAAGCAGACGACGAAGAGGCACGAAGTAGAGGATAGTTGCTGGTGAGGCGGGGTGCGGGGTGGGGTTGGATGTGGTTTGAGCGGTGACCAGGGAAGGAATTCAGTGTGACTCTGAATTGATACATATATATACGTCACTGATAGACCAATAAATGCTCGTCGTAATACCGCTCAGCAAAGGATGTCCTGTGATGATTCGCCAACTGGTGTCGGTTCCCCTATTTGTCGGACTTTTAGGGCTGGGTGCTTGTTCATCAGAAGAGGCGATTCCGACTGACATCAAAGTTGACTCAATCGACTGGGCGACCTGCGATGAGTTTCCCGACGCCGAGAATCTTGAGTGTGGTGTTCTTGAAGTGCCGCTTGATTATTCAGACCTTGAAGGCGAAACAATTGAAATTTCGTTGATTCGTATTCCGGCGGCCAGTGGCAAACCCAAAGGTGTGGTGCTCAGCAACCCAGGTGGGCCTGGCGAATCGGGTGTTGATTTCGTGAGTGGTTGGTCGGTCGAATTTGTCAAAAATCTTGGGCTTGAAGATTATGACATTGTCGGTTTTGATCCCCGAGGTGTTGGGCGCTCGGGCGGCATGAGTTGTTTGACCGATCAACAAAACGACAAGTTCAATTATCTAGACACGACACCTGATAACGACGACGAACAGGCGTTGTACGACGAGTGGATGGCGATCCAACAGCCGTGCACCAAAAAGTTTGGCCAGGCACTCCGCTTCTATACAACTGAAAACACGGCGCGCGATATGGACTTGATTCGTGAGTCAATGGGATTTGAGACAATCAATTATCTCGGAATTTCATACGGCACCTATTTGGGTGGCGTGTATGCGACGTTGTTCCCTGATCGTGTTGAGTCGATGTTTTTAGATAGTGCGTACGATCCGCAAGGTGATACTCCCGAGCAGGACTATCTCACCAATGCCGAGGGTTTTGAAAATGCTTTTAACAATTGGGTTGATTGGTGTGAGTCGACTCCAGATGAGTGTTCATACTCGTCAGATGATGTGAAGGCTGATTGGCTTGATATGTATAACGCCTATGACCTGAAATCGTTTTTTACTGATGACGGTCGTGAGGTGAATGGGGTTGTTATCGATACAGCGACAACATCAGCTTTGTATGCGAGGGATGAATGGGGTCCGCTGGCCGATGCTTTAACAGCGTTGCGCGATGGTGACGCGACTCAGATTTTGGAAATGGCCGACTCGTGGACGGGCCGTGATGAAGATGGAACTTTCGGTGATGGATACGACTCGTTCAACATCATCAACTGTGCGAGCGCAACCGATGATGATGAATCGAAAGATCCAGGAGCATTGTTGAAGAAGATGAAAGAAGTTGCCCCTTGGTATTCGCGTGACTACGAATTGAATTGGTTGAGTGGCGGATACTGCGAGCCGGTGTTTGATGATGCAAAGTTGTTTGAGGTTGACTATCAGGGAGACGCACCGATCGTGGTGCTGGGCGGTACCGATGATCCTTCGACTCCTTTGCGTTGGGCCGAAGAATTGGTTTCGCATATGGGAACGCGGACATCGCTGTTGACATTTAACGGTGAAGGACATTCGCAAATTTTCATTTCGCGTTGCGTTGATGACATTGCTAAAGAGCTATTTAATTTTGGCCGCAAACCAAGTGGTGATGTTGAATGCGATGCTGATGTGCCTGTGGCAAAGCCAGATTGGTGGGATGACGTGGTCACGCTTGATGGTGGTGGCATCGATCAAGACGCGATGGGTTACTACTTTGGTTCAGACCCAGTTGATAGTTATGCCGAGTTCTTCGAGATTGAAGGTTCGGCTACGGATGTGTTTGACGAAGTGAAGGCTGCGTTTGCGGCGAACGGTTGGGTGTATGAAGAGGGTGACAGCGCTGATCCGGTGACTGACCCGCAATGGTTCAACAATCCCGATGATGAATCTATTTATGTCGGTGTATTGATGTCCTCGCCAGAGGAATTAGAAGAGAACCAGATGGTTGTGCCGGATGGAATTGTTCAACGCGGTTCAAGCGTCGTGATGGTGTATTTTTGGCCGTGATTGATTGAACTATCAACCATATTGGCACCAATGTGGCGAAATTTTCTGACGGTCGGAAACTCTGCCACACCCTCTTTCTAAGGTGGCAAGTACTTCCCGCATGTGTATTTGAAAACTCAAAAACTGTTGGAGGTGAATATGAAATTGGTAGATGAGACTTGTGGTCCGTCATCGATCCCCTCGCCGTCGCGTGTGAGGTCTGAAGAGATTCTCGGACGACTGGGCGAAATCAAGCGACAAGAGTCGGCCCTGGCCTCCGAGCGATTTGAGCTGTTGGCCGAACTCAAAACTTTACGAACTGTTGACCCTGAAATCACATTGACGCGCGAAGGTCTGATGTCGCGGCGTGAGGCTCGTGATGTAGTCAGTCGTTCTTCTGCAGTCGAGGCGGCACCACTATTTGGTGAAGCTCTTTCGCATGGCGATATTTCGGTTGCTCATGTTGACGGTCTCTCGCGAGCACTCAAAATTGTCGGCGAAGACAAAGCGCTATTGCTGGAGAAGATTGAGTCGTTAGCCAGCGCTGCTTGCCATATGACTCCTGACGAATTTGGTCGTCATGCTTGCGACACCGCGAAATCGATTATGGCCGATGACGGCATCGGCGTACTTGAACGTCAACGTCGTGAAACACATCTCAAAATATGGAACGACCTTGACGGCATGGTGCATATTCGAGGGCAATTTGATCCTGAACGTGGTGCTGTCGTGCAGTCGCTGATCGCTCGTCGCGTTGAATCAATGTTCCATTCCGGAGACAATGACAACAAGATGGAAGTTGCTCCTGGAATTGAACCCAATCATCACCGCAACGCTCTTGCGCTTGTGGGTTTGGTGAGCGGTTGTCTTGATACCGATGAGCGACCGGTGCGTGCCGAACTTGTTGTGCATGTCGATCTTGCAACTTTGCAGAATGGTCGCCACGAAACAACGTCTGTCGGACCAGTTACGGGTCTGATTTGCCTATCGAAACCGTGCGCCGGCTTTCGTGTGAAGCCGAGGTGATTCCGGTGGTTCTTGATGGCCGATCGGTTCCGCTTGATGTGGGGCGCGCCAAACGTTTGGCAACGGCTCATCAACGTCGAGCATTAGAAGCGATATACGAAACGTGCGCAATTGATGGATGCGACCGTGCTTTTCATATGTGCAATGTGCATCACATTGAGTATTGGGAAAACGGCGGAAAAACCGATTTCAGCAACATGGTTCCGTTGTGTTCGCAACATCATCATGCTGCCCACGAAGGTGGGTGGAAGTTGAAACTCGATCCGACGACCCGCCGATTGACAGTGACTTAGTTCAGTAGCGGAGTGACAACCGAGAAAAACTAGCTCAATAGCGGCTGGAGGATGGAACCCCCTGGATATTCCCCAGGCAAGTGCTGCCAGAAATGACAGACATTTTCTTTGTCACAAAATTTGAGGACCATCGTTATAGGTCTTGATTGGGGACTTAGCCCCATGTCAGAGCAACGTAGCGGAGACGCATAATGGAATTTTTTCCTCTTCTAATAGGTGGTCTGTTCCCTTTGATTCTTGGGATGGGTCTCATAGTCGTCCTGGTCGGATTAGGGGCCAAAATACGTCCCGCAAAAACAGAGCCGATTCGATTTCGCTCAATCGACACATCCTCAGCGATTCGTGAGGTAGTCGGCTACACCAATGGCCTGACCAACTCGAAGTTTGGATTTCCTTCTGGAGTATTTGTCGAAGACAAAGTCGAGGGTGATCGGGCAATATTTAGGGAAGTCGTATTTGGGACGGTCGGACTTCAAGCGGCGAAGTACAGCTTCTTGGCACCTTTTAAAGTTGTCGGGCGAATATACCGGCAAATGAAAGGCGACTCGTCTGGCTTTGGATTTTTTGAAGTCTTCATGTTTACTATTGCCTTGTTTTTGTTTGTCACTGTTGCGCCACTCAGTTTTCTATTTGTCGAAGTCACGATCATCGAGTTTGTGATCAAGAAGGCCTTGCGTTCAAAAATTGAGGCCCGAGCAAAAGTCGATTCTCAGAATCCAGATGACGTGCTCGTTGAATTCACGCTCTCAGGAATATCAGCGCGACTCACCAAGGCCGCAATCACCAATGCGTTCGTTACTCCAGAACGTCCGATTCTCATGGCAAAAGCCTGAGATGTCCGAAGAAATAGTCGATCTTGACATGAACGATGATGATCCACAAGATCTCATCGAGATGACAGCAGAGATGTCATTGCTTCAGGAAATTCGTGACGACATGTACAAAATGATCCCGGCCTTGCGAGCCGCAATTGCGCGCGATAGTTCGTTTGAGGCGATGGACGCCCGGCTCAAAAAATTGGAAGCAGAACGTTCTGCTTATCCCCAATGGAAGATGGCAGCAGACATTCACAAATTTCGGGTTCGAATGTTGCACACGTCGATGCCGAATGATCTCAAAGAGTCCATCAATGAAGAAATCACCAAAATTCTAGACAATCAAGGTTTCAAAAAATTTGGAGAAGTTGGAGAACCGTTCAACGAACTGCATCACCGAGTCGTCGATATGAATGACGACCAAGGATCCGATCTGTTTGTCGATCAAGTGATCTCTCCCGGATTGACCTGGATGAAAAAAGTGGTTTTGAAAGCAGACGTTGTGGTCAGTCAAAGGAGAAAAAGCAAATGAGTGAAATAGTTGGCATTGACTTAGGAACCACGAATTCGGTTGTCGCATGGACTGACCAAAATGGACGAACTGAAATCATCGCAGGGCCAGAAGGTTCAAGAATTGTTCCGTCAGTTGTGTATTTCGATCCGGAAGGCGGAATCATCGTCGGAGAACGAGCGACTCAGTTTTCGGTGATTGAACCGACGCGATCAGCGAGATTATTCAAACGCGGGATGGGCCTGAACTCCTTCCTAAACAACGGCGAAAAGTTCACAGTTGATGGAAAAACGTGGAGCCCCGAAGAACTCTCAAGTTTGGTTCTAAAGAAACTTGTGACACATGCTTCCAGTCATCTGCGCCAAGAAATCAAACGCGTCGTCATCACCGTTCCGGCCTACTTTGGTGAACCGGAACGAGCAGCAACTCGTCTCGCTGGTGAGATTGCTGGATTAGAAGTAGTCCGAATACTGAACGAACCGACAGCGGCGGCGATCGCCCATGGGATTGATCAGCGTGGACAACAGAGTCGAATGTTGGTCTTTGACCTAGGTGGGGGAACTTTCGATGTGACTGTTATGGATATCGCACCTGATGGTGGGATGACCGTTGTCGCAACTGGCGGTGATCGCCAACTGGGCGGCGCTGATTTTGATGCGATGATTCTCGAGCGGATGGCCGATGAAATTGATCTCAAGTTCGCTTTGGACTTGACGGAAGATCTGTATGCGTTTGTCGACGCGCGTAACAAAGCCGAAGAAATCAAGAAGGATCTGTCGGCTATGCAAACGGCTCAGCGACCGCTCACTATTGGTGGAAAGCCTTTCATGTTCCAGTTGAGTCGAGCCAATTTTGAATCAATGATTGCTCAACAAATAGGCGATATACGAGACACAATTCTGAATACTTTAGAAATGGCTGGAGGCGGGGCTGGTGGTATTGATGAAGTACTCATGGTTGGAGGCTCAAGTCGAATTCCGATCTTCTCGTCATTACTGAAAGAGATAACTCGCAAGGAACCAATCTTTTCCCGCAATCTTGACGAAGATGTTGCCAAGGGAGCAGCAATTCTTGCGGCAAAACTTCGTGGTGATGCAAGTCCGCAATCGTTCATTGATTCGATTCCACTACCTGTTGATGTCGCGAGCCACGGCTTAGGCGTCAGTCTTTTGGAAGGCGAGAAAATGGTCAACCGAGTGATCATTCCATCGGGTTCACGGATCCCGGCGTCTGGAGAGATTGAAGCTTTCACGATCACTGATGACCAAATGCAACTTCAACTTGAACTGAACGAGGGCGACGAAGTCGATATTCAATTTGTGCGCAAACTCGGTGAATCATTAGGCAACTTTCCCAAACCACGACCGATTAGTCATCCGATTCGTATTTCCATGTCGTATGACGCGGATCAGATGATCCAAGTGAAGGCCTTTGATGGGAAAACTGGCGACTTCATTTGTGAGATCAATCTGAAACACGAAACATTATTGAGCACAAGTGAACGCGACAAGGCGAGAGATTTCTTGAAAGGACTTGATTTCGAATGAGTGAAAGTAATAACGACTGGATTTTTGTTGAGAGACCGTCTGCTGCGACGCGAATAGAGGCGCTCAAGTATTTCGGTGTGCCTCCTAGTTCTGAAACTGAGTTGGCGTCAAACATCAACACAAAACGGCGTAGATGGCATAGTCGGTCAAACGGTCCGGGTGGTGCAGAAATAGCCAAACTAGTTAAAGACATTGTTCGGCAACTTGAGGACTACTTACTGAAGGGTGGTTCATTCCCCGAAGGTGTCGTTGCAGGTTCGCAAGCACAACAACAGTCGCGTCAACTCCCTCCACCGAATTTCTCATCGATTGAACAATTGCTTGAACTAGTTGAGGCCCTAACTTCGCGTGGGCAATATCAAAGAGCAATTGAAACGGCTCGAGAAGGTCTGAACAAATGGCCCGAATCAACAGAAGTCGCAATCTTGTTTTCCTTCGCCGTCGCTTCTGCTGCGGGCACTGAATTTCAAGTGTCGAATGCTGATTTGAATGAAGCCATTCGAACGAGCCAAATAGTGACTCAAAACGAGCCAACAAATGTCACGGCTTGGTGGACATTGAGCACTCTGCTTGCGGCATCTGGTAGGCATGAAGAAATTCTCTTGCTTGAAGCAGAAATTGTTCGGAAACTTGGCGGCATACCAGTTCCGACACTATTGGTCATTGCCCGAGCCCTTATACGAACTCCAGATATGTGGCGAGGATTAGAGATGGCTCTTCGAGCAGTTGAAAGTGATCCCGCCGATGCGGGGATACGACTCGAGTCGGCAATGATTGCATTAGAAGCAACGCGTAAGTTTCTTCCGATCGATTCGGCTGAAAAAGTAACTGATTTCCGCAAGGCGGTTTCGGTGGCCGCTTGGTGTGCGCATGGGGTTGCATCAGTGGAAGTGCTCGTTCGGCCGTTCAGAATGTGGGCCGAACGATGTGATGAGAAAATGTTTACCGGAAGCCATCGACTGCGTTCATTTGTCTCGATCATTACTCTGTTCATTTGGTTGCCAATTCACAATGCTCAAGCCAATAAGCGTCTTTGGGAAATTGTTCTCAATGGACCATCAGACGGACAACTTGAGTTCTATGCCCTGAGCGAGATGAAATACATCCAAGATGTTCATGCAGGAATCAAATTTACGTGGCTGGAAAATCGCGTAACTTGGCCACAAAAGCCAATTGGTGTGGACCTGAACTAATCGTGAATCCGCAAGCGAAACAATGCTCGGTGTGTGGAGCGATCTCTAAACGTGCATCAAGTTCCCGCTGCCTCAAGTGTGGGAGCACACATTTCACATTTGAGACTGAGGCCGTCGCAGACACTGAAGAAGTCGCAGACAAAGAACAAGTAGCAGACAAACAAGAAGAAGTAGTCAGTAAGTTATTACCCCCAGTAGTTGTTGTGCCTCCAAAAACAACTGATTTCATAGACACGACTCCACAATCAAGCGTTGAAGGCGAATATCAAGTTCTGACGGAAGCAGCACGAAATTTCACAGATTCACTGTCTCAAGCACGTTGGAATAAAACGTTAGAGCGACAGAGAGAACTTGATTCGGAGAATCAAAGAGTTCAGCGAGAAAAAGCCATCTTAGGAAACCAGTTCGCTGATTTACGGAAAGAGCTATATGAACAGGCCGTATCTTCATTTATTGCGCTTGATCAACAACTGAATGAAATAGAAAGCGATGTAGGCACCGGAACATTTACGCAAGAGGAAATCAATTACGAATCGATAGGTGCTCGGCCAAGAACCGAATTGGTCAGAGTGGGCGGTATTTCTGTCGGCACCAATGCCGAGAATTCTCGTAGAACTGCATGCATAGTACCTTTACTCAACGCAAGTAATCTTGTGATTCGAGTTCAACGAACTGAACAAGCGGCCAACCTAATCCAAGGAGTTCTGACCAGACTCCTCGTGCAAAATACGCCCGGTCAACTTTTATTGAATGTCATAGACCCTGACGTGACGTCCATTTGTTCCCCCTTCGTACGTCTACGCGATATCAACACCGCTCTTGCCCCGAAAATTGCGTCAACTGATCAAGAAATTGACGCACTATTACGGTCAATCAAAGAATCAATGACTCAGAACAGTCAGGTTCTGCAAGGAGGATGGGATTCTCTAGGCGAATTTATTGATGACCGACGTGGCGAAGAAAAAGTCCCATTCCAAGTCCTGGTTATTTTGGGACGCGAAAAGCAGCGCAATAAATCAAGGGACGAATTGCTGCAGATCATTCTTCGTCAAGGACCCAAGCTTGGGATATCAACCATTGTGGTGGATTCAGCCGATGTTGGTGACAAACAGAATCTTGAATTGGACGAGACAAACTCGGAAGTCATCGACCTCAGAGGAAACGCTCGGTGGATGCGTTTCCCATTGTTGGAGTACTCACCTGATCAAGCGCCTTCAAACTCCCAAATCAGGCAGGCGTGTGAGGTTGTTGCCCGATCTGCATTAGTAGAAAGTGCTCCACTCATTGACCTTGACAAACTCATTCCACCCGATCGAGAGATCTGGCGGAAGAGTTCTGCTGATCGAATTGATGTGTTGGTAGGACGTGGTGGCGCAGAGACAGTTGCATTCACTTTGGGAGACTCCAAAGAAAACCTGCACAATGTGCTCATTGGTGGCACCGTCGGAACTGGTAAATCAAATCTGCTTCTGACAATGATTTATTCGATAGCAGCGAATTACTCGCCTGAAGAGGTCGAAATGTACCTTCTGGATTTCAAAGAAGGTGTTGAGTTCGCACGGTTCGCCAGGAAAGATTCGTATCTGCCGCATGCAAAGATTGTCGGAATTCAGGCCGACGCACGATTAGGGCAAGGAGTTTTAAAAGGAATTCTGAAAGAACTTGAAAAGCGATCAAAGATTCTTCTTGAACATAACGTCACGAATCTCGCGAACTATCGAGCAGAGACAAACAAATCGATGCCACGAATACTCGTCGTCATCGACGAGTTTCAAGAATTATTCAATGACGAAAATGTGGCGAGCGAAAATGCCGACCTATTAGAGAGTGTCGTCCGGCGCGGAAGATCATTCGGTATTCACGTTGTCTTAGCTTCTCAGACAATTTCTGGAATTAAGGGTATGGCCAGAAATCAAGACGCAATCTTTGATCAGTTCAGAGTCAGGATCGCGCTTCGCCTGAATCGTGATGAATCTCAGGTTATTCTCGAACGCCAAAATTTTGGAGCCAGTGAATTGAGGAATCGTGGAGAAGCAATTTTGAATACCGAAACAGGCCAACTTGTGGGGAATCGACACGTTGTAGTCGCATACGCTTCTGACCAGACAGTTAATCAATTGACTCAGCGTTTCCACGATCGTGGAAAATCAGAACAACCGAGAGTCTTGCAACGTGGTGTTCTTGCAAACCCAGAGCATTACAAACGCCTACTTGATGCCCAAGATTCATCAAAGTCGGGGGTCATCGGATCGTCACTTCTGTTTGCCGAAGGTCCAGTTGAGTTCAGTGACATTGGTTCGGCAGGACGCCACATCGTGATGGTTGGCGATGGTGATCGCGAAGCAGTCGGAATAATTCATGCATTCACGGACTCACTGAGTTTCAGAATGAAAAGTGATTTGCAGATCATTGTTTTGAACAAAGCACATGATGCGGCAGAGGAACATTTGAATCGAAGTCTTTGGTTCAAAAATCTGCGCAGTCATGGAAGTGATGTTGATGAAATCGAATGCATTAGTGAAGTGGAATCCCTCATAGAAAGAAAGCGCGGAACTACTACTGTGATTCTCGCGTTTGGCATGCACGATCTTCCAGAGGACACAAAAAATGAGAGGATTACTTCCCCAGAAATTCTGAAAGAAATTGCTACCAACGGCCACAAGAACGGGATTACATTTTTTGGCTGGTGGCAAAATATTGCGCCACTTACCCGACAATTCGGCTATGAATGGAATCGTCAGTTGCTCGGGCGAATCGTTCTCAAAACAGAACAGTCGACAATTAGAGAGGTACTTGGCTCGGGCTACTTCGGACTTCGGACCATTTCTGCCCGTGCGTTGTTTCTTGATGCGTCTGGCGACGCTTCAGCTGAGTTTTTGATTCCCTATTCCGCAATGAGCGAGGAGTAGATAGCCAATGCCAAATGAGTCAACGAGCTATCAAAATCTTTTAGAGACTATTAAGACAATTGTCGCGGTGCCAAACAAATTGACGACGTTACGTACTGCTGAGACTAAGGCTCTCAAACAGTGTGAACAGAAAAGCCAAGAAAAGATTAAGGCCATTGATGTCCGGGTCGAAGAACTTGACGATCAGTTGCGGCGATATTTATCGCAGGCTCGCCAAGTTGTTGAAAAAGTCGGTTTGAAGGATCTTGTTTCTTCAGATCTACCTGAAGTCACGAATAGAAATATGTCCTCTCAACCACAGGCAGCATTGCAGTCTTTAGAACGTGCGGCAAATAGTTGGTATCAGAATAAGAATCACATGAATGACAGCAAACTCGAAGCTGAGAGACGGCGAATCGCAGAAGAGGAAGCAAAATTCCGAGCGACTGCGCGTCAACAATTAATTCTCGGTGGTGTTGTGCAGTTTGTCATTTTGCTCAGCTCATTTCTTTTGGCTCAGTACATACTGGAGAACGAGCGTGGTGATTGGTATCTCCTCGCTGCGGCTACTGGGATAATCCTGGGTGGTTTATTTGGGAAGCCAGTTTCTATATTTGTGCACATCACTTGTGAATGGAGTGGCACTACTCGTGCGAAACCGAGTTGGCTTGCAGGATTTATTTCAGCTTGTGGGCTTGGTTTGATGGGTACAGGAATCGGCGCAGTGTTTCTTAAATCGGACTATTCGGCGGCGGCGTATGAAGTTGGTATTGGCGCATTCTTGATGGTTGTTGCCTTTGATGTTTTGCCAGTCGTGAGAATGAAAGACGAGCAGAATCAGATTTTGGCACCACACCTTTGGGACGGATGGAGCGGCCTAGCGATTGGGGCATTTCTCTTTGTTCCAGCACTCATAACTTCAAAGACTTCAAATAACGACATGTTTGTCTGGGTTGCGATCGGAACGATGATTCTGGCCGCGGCTGTCCGTCCTGTTGGACTCATGGCGAGGAAGCTCTTTGGTGTGGTGGTTCGTCGAGCCTTAGAATTTGGTTCAACTTTCGGCTTAGGCAAAATACGCCCGGGCACGGTTGTTTGGACTTGGATTGATTTTGACTCGGTTGATGAATACGGAGTATCTGGGAAAGACCGTCCCGCCTTGGTCGTGGTATGTAACGGATCAAATCTGCAAGTCTTGCCGTTAACGAGCAAAGACCACACCTATCGCGATGATGTGATTAGCCTTGGCCGCGGTTCTTGGGACCCACAGGGGCGAAATAGTTACGTGAAGCTTTCGACACTCTTCAATGTGCAGTCAAAAAGGATTCGTCGTATCGGTGGGCAGGTTGATCGTCAAAGATTTGAAATGGTGCTCAATTCAGCCAGTCGTTTTCATCCATCGCTTATTCAGAAAAAGAGTGATGGGCTATCGATCAATGTTTCTAATGGCCTGATGAATTCGCTGGGCCTCGGGCTGTTATGGCTGGTCATTGCCATATTGCTAGGGGAAATTTAGAAATCTTTGATATTGCTGTCACAAATTTGTTGATGAATCGTTATCTGTAAATGAACGTTCAAA
Source organism: uncultured Actinomycetes bacterium (assembly GCA_903872155.1). GTDB lineage: Bacteria > Actinomycetota > Acidimicrobiia > Acidimicrobiales > Ilumatobacteraceae > Casp-actino8. The sequence goes on from CAIQJP010000021.1 coordinate 35,306, forward strand.
TTGACTATTGATTTAAAGGAGACTGTCGATGGGTGATTATTACCAAGATTTGTCGCGCGTTTTGATGCAGTTAACGATGTGTGCCGACATCGTTCAAAAATGTGCAAGTAAGTTAGATGCTCTGCAGACAGAGGCACAGGAGTTAATTGCGCTGGTGGGAAAAACAGAGGAAGGTGACACGCAGGCACTAGTCCAGGCCCTAGCTGCGATATCTGAAGCCAAACCGACAGCGAGAAGCACTTTGGGACCTATTGGTGAGGCACAACAAGCCATCAAGAAGTATATGGACGGTCCATAGGCCTTTAGTTATTGAAGTTGAAGATTCTGTTGTCATCGATGAAAGGAAGTACATAATGTCAAAAAAAAGCAATAACGCTGGGGAAATTAATGAGAGAGTACGAAAACTGGAACAATGGCTCCGAGATATTATGACACTAATGGGAGAGACAGATATCAATCTTAGAAACGCTCTTCTGGATGCTTCGCTAATTTTACAGGGGACCGAAAAATTTAACTTACAAGACTTGGAGAGTCCTATAGATTCGGCGAGAAGTTGTTGCATGGGAACTAAAAATAAGACCTACGATGCTTGGCAAGCCTTGAATGGTTTTAAAGTGTAGAAGTCCCTTCTTACTTCAACACCGGAGTGAGAACCGAGAAAACCGTCATCAGCGCGGCCATACTGCCGATGATTGTCAAGGTATTCATTCTCATGGAGTGAGCAAATTCGGCCCGAAGATTTGCAAATCCAGTGCGCATCTCGGTGCGTACGTCGGCGAATTCGGTTCGCATCTCGCTGCGAACATTGGCGAATTCGGTACGTACTTCGGCAAACTGCATGGCGACTTCGGTACGGAAGTTGGCGAACTCGAGTTCCATCTCGGCCTTGGTGAGAATGGTGGCTGCGGCGATGTCGTCTTTGGTCGCGAAGCGGTCCCAGTCGATGGGCGGAATGGAGTCCATCAGCTTGGCCGCGTCTTCTTCGCCAAGGATGCCAACGAATTTGTTCGTGATGCGAAACCGAGTTGTTTCATCAAGTGTCATTGTGTCGCCTTTCTGCAGTGATTTCAAGGCGCAGTAAAACTCAAAGTAATGACCGGCCACCACAACTGTGGGAAAGACACACCTATGTACGGCGAACTTGTCGCCGTCTTACATCACTCGGGGTCAGAGTCGGGGGTGGTGGCTGATCCACCATCGCCAACACCAGCGAGCTCAATCGCGGCCGGAGGCTGGAAACCTTCGACTGCCTTAAAGCCCAACTGCTTTTCACCGGGACGCTCGGGATCGTCTTCAACGTCAACAACAATGATCTCGCCGGCAGTGAACTGCTTGTACAAGATCTTCTCGCTAAGCGCATCTTCGATGAGTCGTTGAATGGCACGACGCAACGGACGTGCACCCAACTGCGGGTCGTAACCCTTCTCGGCCAAGTGTTCTTTGGCAGCAACGGTGAGTTCGATACCAAGACCCTGGCTTTCGAGCTGACCAGCCAAACGCACCAACATGAGATCGACCATTTGAATCACTTCTTCTTTGGCCAACTCGTGGAACACAATGACTTCGTCGATGCGGTTCAAGAACTCGGGACGGAAATGGTTCTTGAGCGAATCCATGACCTTGTCCTTCATGCGCGTGTAGCTCATGGCTTCGTCGACCTTGGTGAAACCAACATTGGCTTTACGCAAGTCGGCGGTTCCAAGGTTTGACGTCATGATGATGACGGTGTTGCGGAAGTCAACCGAACGACCCTGGCTGTCGGTCAAGCGACCTTCTTCAAGAATCTGCAACAACGTGTTGAACACGTCGGGGTGAGCCTTTTCGATTTCGTCGAACAACACCACGCTGAACGGCTTGCGACGAACAGCTTCGGTAAGTTGGCCACCTTCTTCGTAACCGACATAACCGGGGGGCGAACCAACCAAACGGCTCACTGTGTGCTTTTCCATGTACTCAGACATGTCAAGTGTGATGAGCGACTTCTCGTCACCAAACAAGAACTCACTGAGTGTCTTGGCAAGTTCGGTCTTACCAACACCGGTTGGTCCGAGGAAAATGAATGAACCGCTCGGACGCTTCGGGTCTTTGAGACCTGCACGCGTACGACGAATGCTTTGCGAGACAGCCTTGATCGCGTTCTCTTGACCGATGATGCGCTTGTGCAGTTCGCCTTCCATGTTGAGAAGCTTCTGTGTTTCGGCTTCGGTCAACTTGTAGACGGGGATACCGGTCCAGATGCTCAGCACTTCGGCGATACATTCTTCGTCAACTTCGTCGAATAGATCAACACCACTGGCCTTAATTTCGGCTTCTTTCGCCGCCTTTTCAGCCTGAATGTTCTTCTCTTCGTCGCGCAGACGACTGGCTTCTTCGTAGTTCTGATCTTCAACAGCCTTCTTCTTGGCCTCTTGCACTTCGGTCAGACGAGTTTCCATCTCTTTGAGATCGGGAGGAGTCTGCATGCGCTTGATACGCAAACGACTACCGGCTTCGTCAATGAGGTCGATGGCCTTGTCGGGAAGATGACGATCGGCAATGTAACGGTCGGCCAAGTTGGCGGCGGCAACAAGTGCTTGATCGGTAATGGTGACACGGTGATGTGATTCGTACTTGTCGCGCACGCCACGAAGAATTTCGATGGTGTGGGCAACCGACGGCTCGTCAACTTTCACGGGCTGGAAACGACGTTCGAGTGCAGCATCTTTTTCGAGGTGCTTGCGGTATTCGTCGAGAGTGGTTGCACCGATGGTCTGCAGTTCACCACGAGCCAACATCGGCTTGAGAATGCTTGCAGCATCAATGGCGCCTTCAGCTGCACCAGCACCAACGAGAGTATGAATTTCGTCGATGAACAAAATGATGTCGCCGCGTGTCTTGATCTCTTTGAGAACTTTCTTCAAGCGCTCTTCGAAGTCACCGCGGTAACGGCTACCGGCAACAAGTGAACCGAGGTCGAGTGTGTACAACTGCTTGTTGCGCAAAGTTTCGGGAACATCGTTGTTGACAATCTTTTGTGCGAGACCTTCAACGATTGCGGTCTTACCAACACCAGGCTCACCGATGATGACCGGGTTGTTCTTGGTACGACGCGACAAGATCTGCATGACGCGTTCCATTTCGCGAGCACGACCGATAACGGGATCGAGCTTCTTCTCACGAGCAAGCTGCGTGAGGTTGCGACCGAACTGATCGAGAATTTGGCTGTTGCCCTTTTCGCCGTCTTCGCCTTTAGGAGCACGGTCGCTGCCGGCTTCTTTGCCGCCGCCAGGTGCACCTTCGGTTTTGCCTTGCGGACCCTGATAGCCCGACAACAACTGAATAACTTGCTGACGCACACGACTGAGGTCGGCGCCCAACTTCACGAGAACTTGTGCGGCAACTCCTTCGCCTTCGCGAATGAGACCCAACAAAATGTGTTCGGTGCCGATGTAGTTGTGGCCTAACTGCAGAGCTTCACGTAATGAAAGCTCGAGAACTTTTTTGGCGCGAGGCGTGAAAGGAATATGACCCGATGGCGACGATCCACCCTGACCAATGATTTCTTCAACTTGCGCGCGTACTGCTTCGAGTGAGATACCCAAAGTTTCGAGTGCCTTCGCAGCAACACCTTCACCTTCGTGAATGAGACCCAGCAAGATGTGCTCGGTGCCGATGTAACTGTGATTGAGCAAACGAGCTTCTTCTTGGGCCAGCACAACAACTCGTCGGGCCCGGTCTGTGAAGCGTTCGAACATGCTTAGCCTTTCGTCGAAGTCAGAGGCTTGAAGTTCTGACTTGAAAATCACTCTATCTGTGGCGGGTGGGGTGAAGAGGTGGCAGAGCACACCAAAAAATGTGTGAGACATGACTCAGTGTTTGTCTCAGAAAATCCCGAAAAATGGGAATAAATCAAAGATTTCTTCAGGGAAATCTCCATGTCATAAACGATCTAAAGTGCGGAGGTGACACAAACGACGCGCGGGAATTTTCAACGATCTTTTGCTCCAGATCATTCGCAAACGATCACTCTTCCGGGCGGGCAAATCACACACGTGAAACATGCCGAACAATCCGAGATTTTGCGACGTCAGTTTTATGAAGTTTGTCAAGGTGTGTGGACACTGGTCGGAAACGGACTGTCGAATCAGACCTTTATCGAAGGCCCCGACGGGATTATCGCCATTGATACGGGCGAATCAACCGAAGAAATGCGTGAGGCCATTGCCGAATTGCGTCAGGTGACCGATCGGCCGATTGTGGCCGTGCTGTACACGCACTTTCATTATGTGGGCGGGACCGAGGCAGTCTTTGAAGATCGGGCGGCGCAGGGGATTCCCGACCCTCGAGGTATCCATATATATGGTCACGAAAAGGTGGCCTACAACCGCAGTCGCACAGCAACCGAGATCGCCACGGCTTACGGACGAGGGCTGGTGGAGCAATTTGCCCTGATGTTGCCCCCACATGGCCCCGACGGGCTGGTCAATGTGGGCCTCGGGCACTTCTATCGCAACCCTGCCCATGCCCCATTTACCTCAGTTTTTGTGCCCCCAACCAGGACTTTTAGTGATTCGGCCACCCTGCAAGTCGCTGGATTGACCATCGAAGTCACTCATGCCCCCTCAGATGCCGACGATTCGGTGACTTTCTGGTTCAAAAGCCTCGGCGTGGCGGTGCACAACCTGGTTTGGCCCGTGCTTTTCAACATTTTTGCCATTCGAGGCGAGGAATATCGCGATCCGCAAGTTCTCATTCGGGGAGTCGACCACCTGCTGTCGCTGAAGGCCGAGCACTTGGTTGCTGCTCATGGCCCGCCGATGTCGGGGTCGAACGAGATTGCCGACCGCGTCACCAAATATCGTGACGCCATCCAGTTCATCTGGGATCAGTCGGTGCGGTTTATCAATAAGGGTTTCACGGCCGCCGACGTAGGGCACTTGGTGAATTTGCCGCCTGAATGCGACGACGACTTCATCACGGCCGAACGTTACGGCGTGGCCGAACATCACGCCCGCCAGATTCGTAACGGACTCTTTGGTTGGTTTGATGGCGAAGAGTCGCAACTCTTTCCGTTGCCAAGTGACGAACGCTCGCGCCGCATGATTGATGGTTTTGGTGGACGCGACAAGGTTCGTGCATTGGCACGTGTTGCATTAAGTGCCGATGATGTTCGCTGGGCAACGGAGTTGTCGACATGGTTGGTCCGCTCTTCGGGTGTCGGTGAAATTGCTGATCAAGTTGATCGTCAACTACTCGCTGATTGTTTGCGCACAATTGGTCAACGCACAACTGCAGCGAACATTCGCGTGTGGTGTTTAACGCGGGCTCTGTCGCTTGAAGGAAAAGTTGATGCATCGCGTTTGTATCAACATCGTTTCAATCGCAAACAAGTGCTGTCGTCGCCCATTGAAAGTTCGGTGCATATTTTGCGTGTGCTTGTAGATAGCGAACGCGCGCACCAACTGAAAACGCACATTGCTTTTGATTTTGGTGATCGTGGAACCACTGGCTTGCATATTCGCAACAGTGTTGCGTGCGCAACGAATGGTTCGGGAGCGCCAAACACTGTGACGTGCAGTCTTGAAACGTGGGCCGATCTGTTGACGGGTCGCGCGCAATTGTCTACAGCAATTGATGCGGGACAAGTTGTGATTACCGGCGACGTTGCAACTGTGAAGACAGCGTTAGCAGTCTTTGAGGTTGAAGGGTTACGTTCGTGAATACTTCGTTACCACACGCCACTGCGCCGTTTGCTGGAAAGACCGGACGACTTGTTCCTGAATCTCAAGGCGCACCAGTTCCGCAAGTGAAGGCACCAACTGATGCACCAAATATTTTGGTGATCATTCTTGATGATGTGGGCTTTGGCTCGTTCGGAACATTCGGCGGACCAGTACCCACACCGGGCCTTGATCTCGTTGCAAAAAAAGGTTTGCGTTACAACCGCTTCCACACCACTGCACTGTGTTCGCCAACGCGCGCTGCGTTGTTGACTGGACGTAATCATCACGCAGTACATATGGGTGGTATTCCAGAAATGGCCAATGGCTTTCCGGGTTACGACACGATCATTCCGCCCGAAGCAGCAACGGTTGCCCAAGTGTTACGCATGAATGGTTATGCCACCGGATGTTTTGGCAAGTGGCACCTCACACCGATGTGGGAACTCGGTCCCGGTGGTCCGTTTGATCGTTGGCCAACCGGAATGGGCTTTGATCGCTTCTACGGAATTCTTGGTGCCGAGTCATCGCAATACGAACCACCGGTGTACGACCAAACAACTCCGGTGTCTCCGCATCTTGGTCGCGAGAACTATCACCTCACCGAAGATCTAGTAGATCAAACCATTAACTGGATTGATCGTGTCAGCGTGTCGTCACCAGGAAAACCGTTCTTTTGTTATTTACCAACGCCGGCTGTGCATGCACCGCATCACGCACCACGTGAATGGATTGACAAATTTGCTGGGCAATTTGATGCAGGTTGGGACGCGTTACGGGCCGAGATTTTCAAACGCCAGATTGAGTTGGGTGTTATTCCGGCCGACACCGAATTAACTCCGCGACCCGAAGAAATCGTGTCATGGGACGAATACCCCGATCGTTATAAGCCAGTAGCAAGTCGACTTATGGAAGCGTTCGCCGGCTTCTTGGCGCACACCGATCATCACATTCATCGTTTGCTCACGTCACTTGATGAGCGTGGCATGTTGGACAACACACTGGTGTTCTACATCACTGGCGATAACGGAGCGTCGGGTGAAGGGACATTGCATGGCGCGTGGAGCGCGCCATCATTTCAAAATGGTCGACCCGAAGACCCCGAGTGGTTACTAGAACATATGGATGATTTTGGTAGCGCCGATTGCGAAAACCATTACAACTATCCGTGGGCATGGGCACTTGATTCACCTTTCCAGTGGATGAAACAAGTTGCATCACACTTTGGCGGAACACGAAATGCAATGGCGGTGTCGTGGCCGAAGGGCATTACCGACGCTGGTGGATTGCGCACGCAGTTTCACCATGTGGTTGATATCGCTCCGACCATTTATGAAGCGTGTGGCATTACGCAACCGAGCAGCGTGAACGGTATTGAACAGATGGAAGTTCATGGCACATCAATGGCCTACACGTTTGATGATGCCGATGTCGCTGATCGTCACGAAACGCAATACTTCGAGATGATGGGTAACCGTGGTGTGTATCACCGTGGTTGGATGGCGTCGTGTTTCCATGGTCGACCACCCTGGATTCGCTGGCAAGGCATGCCCTTTAATGGTGAGCAAGAGCGTTGGGAGTTGTACGACTTACGCACCGACTTCTCACAAGCTGTCGATATTGCTGCGCAATTTCCCGAGAAGTTGGCTGAGTTGATGGAGGTCTTTGATCAAGAGGCTCGACGCAACAGCGTGTATCCGATGCGCGACCCAGGTTCGGGTTCGCAACTTGTTGCACCAGTGCCATCGAGTTTGGGTGATCTCACCAAAATGACGTACACCTCGGCGCACGTGCGTATGCCCGAGTTCAGCGTGGTGAATGTCAAGAACACGTCGTGGCGGATGACTGCAGTTGTCGAAGTTGGTGAAGGCGCGCGCGGAGTAATTGCGTGTCAGGGCGGCAACATGGCCGGTTGGTCGTTGTATGTGTCAGAAGTAGGTGTGCCAACTTTTCATTACAACTGGTTTGGTCATCAACACACATCGGTCGCCGCACCGACCGCACTCGCAGCGGGGCGGCACGAGATCGACATGTTGTTTGCGTACGACGGTGGCTTTGCTGCTGGCGGCGATGTGGCGTTGTCGATTGATGGTGCACTGGTCGCTGAGGGTCATGTGCCGAACACGGTGCCAGTGATCTTTTCGATGAGTGGTGAAACCTTTGACGTGGGCGTCGATACCGGTGCACCGGTCGGCCCCTACCCGCATCAATTTGATTTCACGGGCAAGATCGTTGGCGTCACCATTGAACGTCTTGGCGAGCGACCCGAAGAGGTGCTTCAAGCCATGCGGGACGGTCAGATTAGGGCCAGCATCGCCTCGCAATGATGGGCTGTAACCGTTGACACGCCGAATTCATTGGCTCCGACTTATGGTGCTTGTGAAAATGTGGCATAGCCTGACCACGTGAGCCAGACACCTTTGTTTGATCTCGAGTCTTCTGATGCCGACCGTCGTCGGGTTGAAGAGGCATTACTCGAAGCAGTTCAAACCCCCGATGCGTATCTCACCGAAATTGCCTCGCACTTATTGCTCGCTGGCGGAAAGCGTCTGCGCCCAATGTTCTCGGTCGTGGCGTCACAAGTAGCTGGCGCACCAACGACCGAAGATGCGGTGCAAGGTGGCATCTCATGCGAGCTCGTACATCTTGGTTCGCTGTATCACGACGATGTAATGGATGAATCGCCAACTCGTCGCGGTGTGGAAACTGTCAATGCCAAGTGGGGCAACCTGCAAGCAATTTTGGCCGGTGACTTTTTGTTGGCGCGTGCTTCCGAAATCGCTGCATCGCTCGGAACTGAAGTTGCCGCATTGTTGGCCCGCACGATTGGTCGTTTGTGCGAAGGTCAGATCGAAGAGTTGCGACACACGTATAACGTGGCTCGTCCAGTTGAAAGTTACTTGTCATCAATTAGCGGCAAGACTGCGTCGTTGTATGCAACTGCTGCTCGTATTGGTGGCTTGGTTTCGAAGTTTGATGTCCCCATGGTGAATGCGCTCACTGCTTATGGCGAGGCCTACGGCATGGTGTTCCAGATTGTTGATGACTTGCTTGATTTGTCGGCAACCGATGCGCAACTTGGCAAGCCCTCGGGCCACGACATGGTTGAAGGCGTGTACACGTTGCCCGTGTTGCACACCTTGGCATCGGGCGGAGTTCCGGCTCGCGAATTGGCTGACATTTTGGGTAAGCCACTCGATTTAGCCGAACGCGATAAAGCGTTGTCAATCGTCCGCTCAAACGGTGGTGTTGAAGCAGCCATTGAAGTTGCTGAAATGTATGTTGAGGCAGCCGAGGAAGCGTGTCGTGCATTGCCAAATTCGGCGGCGACTGTGGTCTTGCGGTTCGCACCGAATCACTTGTTGTCAACTGTTCGCTGACGTATCCGTCAGGTAGAAAATCGAGACGAAACCCACCGATCTGGTCGGGCGAAGTAGTAGAAAACCTCAGTTAATTCCGACCAGATCGGTTGAGAGTATTAGATGGCGAGTCGTGATCGGCGGCGGAGTCGGATTGTGAGGGCCACGATGAAGAGTACGACCACTGCAACCGTAATTGGGAGTACCAGTTTTGACGTCAAGCTCGAGTTTCCGATCGCGGTGACTTCAACACCAAGAGCAATGATAATTTCATCGTTCTCTGGTGAGCGGCCCTTCACAACAATGCGGTGTGCTCCGCTATCAATACCTTGCGGTGTCGAGAAAGAACCGTTGGTATTTCCGTCGGCATCGGCCATGAGGTCTTTGACTTTGACTGGAATTGAGAACATCCACACTTCGACAGGTGTGTCCGATCCGAAACCAGCAAGGTTAACGTTCACTTCGTCACCGGGTGCGAGCACCAAGTTGCTGTCGGTATCAAGTTGAATCTGCGACCCATCCAGCGAGCTGGCATCGAGTTCTCCTGATACTCCGCCAACACTGAACGTAATTTTGTTGCCCTTAGTCGTGATCTTGACGGCAACAGATTTGCCGTTGATCGTTGCTACTGCTGAGCCAACTTCAACTTCTGGAGCTTCGGGAGCGTTGATGTCAACAACGACAGTAGTTGTCGTTACTTCATCAATTTGCTCTGGCTCAGTTGTCGTCGTGGGTGCTGCTGTGGTCGCTGGTGCCACCGTCGTGTTTGGGGTGTCGCTGACTACTGGGGTTGTCGTAACTACCGGAGCTGTCGTACCACTTGATGGGGTAAGGAGATTGATTCCGCTGTCGGTCGGCTCGTTGCCACTTGAAGGAACTAATTCAACAACAGTCGTTGTTGTTCTTGGGACAGTTGTTGTTGATCGTGGGAGCGTTGTTGTTGATCGCGGGAGAGTTGCCTCTGGCTCGGTGCTTGTTGTGGTAGTCGTTGCCTCTGGCTCTGTGCTTGTTGTGGTAGTCGTTGATGTGGTAGTCGTTGTTGTAGTTGTCGCTGGTGGAAGGGTTGTTGTAGTCGTCGTCGTAGTCGTGGGAAGTGGCTTGACGCAGTTCCCGGTCGGAGGTGTACCTGGCGCATCTCGGTTGATAGCTATGTAGTACTGCTCAGTTCTTCCACCGACGTTTGAATTCCAGGTGATGCAGTTGGCCCCATTATTTAGGCTCATGGTTTGCTGGCCTCGTTCTTTGTATTGCCACCAATCGCATTGGCTGCATTCAAGGAATCCTGGTTCGTTGTATGAATGGGTCACGATGTACGCAATCGATGTCACCGAGTAAGGAACATCAGTCAACGTGTAA